>NZ_JBXAHC010000011.1:57589-239939 GCF_058794735.1 Janthinobacterium sp. GW823-FHT06H09
ATTACGCGCGCCCTGCGGACGCGCTAATCCGACCTACCGCTGCATCGATTCCCACACCTTCTGCAAACGCTTGGCAGACACGGGCATCGGCGTGCGCAATTCCTGCGCAAACAGCGACACGCGCAGCTCTTCCAGCATCCAGCGGAACTCGACCAGTTTCGGATCCGTGTTCTTGCCGGCCTGGCGGTCCTTGGCCTGGCGCAAGTACGGCGCGGCGGCCGATTGCCATTCGGCCATCAACTTGGTGTCGCGTGCGGGGTCGGCGCGCAGTTTTTCCAGGCGTACATTGATCGCTTTCAAATAGCGGGGGAAATGCGCGAGCTGCGTGTACTCGTTTTCCGTCAGGAAACGTTTATGCACGAGGCCCTGCAGCTGCGACTGGATATCGCTGGCCGCCGCTGCGGGAATATTTTGCAGCCGCTTGGGCAAGCCGTGAAATTCCGTCAGCACTTGCGACAGCAAACGGGCGATTTCATTGACCAGCAAGACCAGGCGCGACTTGCCTTCCGCCTGTCGCTTGGCAAACGAGGCGGCGTCCAGCGGCAGCGGATCTTGCAGGCAGGCGATGTCGAGCGCCTTGTTGATGATTTGCTCGCGCAACTCTTCCTGCGAACCCAGGGCCATGAATTGCATGCCCATCTGCTGCAAGCCGGGAATGCTTTTCTCGACGTACTTGATCTGCTCCTTCATTTGCAGCGCAAATAAACGGCGCAAACCGATCTTGTGCGTACGCGCGGCCACGGTCGGGTCGTCAAACACTTCCAGGTCGCAATGCGTGCCCTTGTCGACGAGGGCGGGGAAGCCGATCAGGGTCAGCTTGCCCTGCACGATTTCGAGCAGTTCCGGCAATTCGCCGAAGGTCCAGGCCGTCAAGCCCATGTGCTGCGAGACGGTGGCATTGCCTGACGCCGGCGCGGCCGCAGCGGCAGTAGCCGCCCCCTTGCCCGCAGCGGCGCCCTGGGCTTGCGCCTGCAGCCGCGACGCCACTTGCGCGCCCGCCACCTTGGCACCGGGCGTGCCCGTGCCGGAAACGCCCGACACTTCGGCCAGCTTCTGGAAACTCTGGCGCGCCTGGCCGCCGAATTCCGCCTGCAGGGTGGCCAGGTTGCGGCCCATGTCCAGTTGGCGGCCATGCTCGTCGATCACCTTGAAATTCATGAAGTGATGGGCCGGCAGGGTTTCCGGCTTGAAGTCCGTCGTCAGCACATTGATCGTGATCTGCGTGCGGATATCGAGGATGATGGCATCGATCAAATCACCGCGGCCGAACACGCCCGCTTCATGCACGCGCTCGCAGAATTTCGCCGCATAGTCAGGCAGCGGCACGCAGTGGCGGCGCAGCTTTTGCGGCAGGGATTTTAATAACAGATGCACTTTTTCCTTCAGCATGCCCGGCACCAGCCATTCGCAGCGCTCGCGCGGCAACTGGTTCAGCGCGTACAGGGGCACGCTCAAGGTCACGCCATCGCGCACGCTGCCCGGCTCGAAGTGGTACGTCAGGCCCATTTCCAGGCCCGTCACGGACATGGTTTTCGGGAACAGGTCCGTCGTCACGCCGGCCGCCTCGTGGCGCATCAGCTCTTCGCGGTTCAAATACAGCAGCTTCGGGTTCTCGCGCGTGGCCTCTTTATGCCACTTCTCGAAACCGGCGCCATTGCACACGTCCGCCGGCAGCAGCTTGTCGTAGAAGGCGGCGATCAGTTCATCGTCGACCAGCACGTCCAGCCGGCGCGATTTGTGTTCGAGGTTTTCGATATCCTTGATCAGTTTATGGTTATGCGCAAAGAATGGCGCGCGCGTGTCGAAGTCGCCGCCGACGAGCGCGTCGCGGATGAAGATTTCGCGCGCTTCTGGCAAGTTGAAATTGCCGTAGTTGATGCGGCGCTGGCTGTACACCACCAGCCCGTACAAGGTAGCGCGTTCGGACGCCGTCACCTGCGCCGAGCGTTTTTCCCAGCGTGGCTCGCCCCACGATTTCTTCAGCAGGTGCTCGCCCACTTTTTCCAGCCACTCGGGCTGGATCTGCGCCACGCAGCGCGCATACAGCCGCGTCGTGTCGACCAGTTCGGCCGCCATGATCCACTTGCCCGGCTTTTTCAGCAGCGAGGAACCGGGCCAGATATGGAACTTGATGCCGCGCGCGCCCAGGTAGCCGGCGCCCGGCTCGTCCTCGCCCTTGAAACCGATATTGCCCAGCAAGCCAGTCAGCAAGGCCATGTGCAGGTTGTCGTAGGTGGCGGGCGCTTCGTTCAGGCGCCAGCCCTGCTCCTTGACGATGGTCAGCAGCTGCGAGTGCACGTCGCGCCATTCGCGCAAGCGCATCTGCGACAGGAAATTCGTGCGGCAATTGTCCTGCAACTGGCGGTTGGTTTTCTTGTGCTCGATGGCGGACTCGAACCAGCGCCAGATCTTCAGGTAGCTGAGGAACTCCGACTTTTCATCGGCAAACTTCTTGTGCGCCTCGTCGGCCGCCTGCTGGTGCTCCATCGGGCGGTCGCGCGGGTCTTGCACGGACAGGGCCGAGGCGACGATCAGCACTTCCGTCAGACACGCGTTATCGAGCGCGGCCAAAATCATGCGGCCCACGCGCGGGTCCAGCGGCAGCTTGGCCAGCTTGTTGCCCAGCGGCGTCAGTTTATTGACTTCATCGACGGCACCGAGTTCCTGCAGCAGCTGGTAGCCGTCGGCCACCGCGCGCGCCAGCGGCGGCTCGATGAAGGGGAAGGTTTCCACGTCCGTCAGGTGCAGGGACTTCATGCGCAGGATGACGGCGGCCAGCGAGGAGCGCAGGATTTCCGGCTCCGTGAATTTCGGCCGCAGCAGATAATCCTGCTCTTCATACAGGCGGATGCAGACGCCATCGGCCACGCGGCCGCAGCGGCCGGCGCGCTGGTTGGCGGCCGACTGGGCGATCGGCTCGACCTGCAGCTGCTCGACCTTGTTGCGGTAACTGTAGCGTTTCACGCGCGCCAGGCCCGCGTCGACCACGTAGCGGATGCCGGGCACGGTCAGCGAGGTTTCCGCCACGTTGGTGGCCAGCACGATGCGGCGCGCATTGCTGGTCTTGAAGACCCGCTCCTGCTCCTCGGCCGACAGGCGGGCGAACAGGGGCAAAATCTCCACGTGCGGCGGATGGTGCTTGCGCAGCGCTTCGGCGCAGTCGCGGATTTCGCGCTCACCGGGCAGGAACACCAGCACGTCGCCGGAGCCGATGCGGCACAGTTCTTCCACGCCATCGACGACGGCATCCATCAGATCGCGCTTTTCGCGCGCGGCGGCGGTACGCTGGCCCGGCTTGTCGGCGTTCGCGCCGGCACCCGGCATGGCCACCTGTTCGCGCTCCACGGGACGGTAGCGCACTTCCACCTGGTACAAGCGGCCCGACACTTCGATCACGGGCGCCGGTTTTTCCGGCGTGCCGAAATGGCGTGAGAAGCGCTCGGCATCGATGGTGGCCGAGGTGATGATGATCTTCAGGTCGGGCCGGCGCGGCAGCAGCTGCTTCAGATAACCAAGCAGGAAGTCGATGTTCAGGCTGCGTTCGTGCGCTTCATCGATGATGATGGTGTCGTAGTTTTTCAACAACGGATCGGTCTGCGTCTCGGCCAGCAGGATACCGTCCGTCATCAGCTTGACGGACGCGCCACGGCTCAGGGTATCGGTAAAGCGCACCTTGAAACCCACGGTTTCGCCCAGCGGCGTGCCCAGTTCCTGCGCGATGCGCTTGGCCGTCGACGAGGCGGCGATGCGGCGCGGCTGCGTGTGGCCGATCATGCCCTTCTGTCCCCGTCCCAGTTCCAGGCAAATCTTCGGCAACTGCGTCGTCTTGCCGGAACCCGTCTCGCCCGAGACGATGATGACCTGGTTTTCCATCAGCGCCTTGGCGATTTCTTCGCGCCGGCCCGAAACGGGCAAGTCTTCCGGATAGGTAATCGGTGGCAGCGGATTGCGGAAGGCCTTTTCCGCCTCGCGCGCGGCGCGCGCTGCGTCACGGCTCTCGCGGCTCTCGCGCTCTTCGCGGCTGGCCTGGTCATTGCGCGGCGCCTGCCCCTCGCGCGGCGGACGCGGCGCGCGCTGCTGCTGTTGCTGTTTCTGCTGTTCCGCGCGCGGCGCTTGCGGCCTTTGCTGGCTCACGGGCGGGCGCTGGCGGCCCTGCGCGGGCGCGGGCGCGGCGGCAGGCGTGGCAACACCCCCGCTGGCGGGCGCATTTGCAACGTTGGAAGGAGGGGAAGACTTATTGCTGGCTGAAGACATTGTTTTTTTACAGGTATTTTAAGCGCGCACATCGCGCAGCGAATTATAATGCGCTTAATGGAAAACCCTACCCAATTCGTCCAATGGCTGCGCTCCGTCGCGCCCTACATCCACGCCTTTCGCGGCAAGACCTTCGTGGTCGCCTTCCCCGGTGAACTCGTCAGCGCCGGGGCGCTGCAGGTGCTGGCCCATGATTTGTCCCTACTGCATGCGCTGGACATCAATGTCACCGTCGTCTACGGCTCGCGGCCGCAGGTGGCGGAACAACTGGCCTTGCGTAACGTCGAAGGCCGCTTCCACAACGGCGTGCGCATCACGGATATCGCCGCGCTGGAATGCGCAAAGGAAGCGGCCGGCGAGCTGCGCCTCGATATCGAGGCCGCGTTCAGCCAGGGCTTGCCGAACACGCCCATGTCGCATGCGGCCATCCGTATCATTTCAGGCAACTTCATCACGGCGCGCCCGCTGGGCGTGATCGATGGCGTGGACCTGGAACTGACGGGCATCACGCGCAAGGTCGACGCCGAAACCATCCATTCCATCCTCGGTTCGGACGGCCTGGTGCTGCTCTCGCCGCTGGGCTTCTCGCCCACGGGCGAAGCGTTTAATCTCACCATGGAAGACGTGGCGTGCAGCGCCGCCATCGCCCTGCACGCGGACAAGCTGATCTTTATTACCGAAACGCCGATGATGGAAGACGCCACGGGCGTGGAAATCCGCGAACTGTCGTCGCACCAGGCCGAAGCCGTGCTGATGGCGGGCTTCCTGCCCGACGCCACGGCGTTCTACCTGAAGCATTGCGTCAAGGCTTGCCACAACGGCGTCGAGCGCTCGCACATCGTGCCGTTCTCGATGGACGGTTCGGCCCTGCTGGAATTGTTTACCCATGATGGCGTGGGCACGATGATCAGCCATGAAAACCTGGAAAGCCTGCGCCAGGCCACCATCGAAGACGTGGGCGGCATCATCAAACTGATCGAACCGCTGGAAGCGGACGGCACTTTGGTCAAGCGGGGCCGCGAGCTGATCGAGCGCGAAATCGATTATTTCTCCGTCATCGAGCATGATGGCGTGATCTTCGGCTGCGCCGCCCTGTACCCGTTCCCCGCGCAAAAGATGGCGGAAATGGCCTGCTTGACGGTCAACCCGGAAGTGCAAGCCCAGGGCGACGGCGAGCGCATCCTGAAACACATGGAAAACCGCGCGCGCGCCGCCGGCCTGAACAAACTGTTCGTGCTGACCACGCGCACCTCGCACTGGTTCAAGAAACGGGGCTTCGTGCCGGCCACCGTCGACGATTTGCCGAAGGACCGCCAGCATATGTATAACTGGCAGCGCAAGTCGCAGGTGTTGATCAAGACACTGTAAAACTGAAAAAGCCCGGCATGCCGGGCTTTTTCACATTGGGATCGTTATTTGATATTCAGCGGCGCAAACGACTTGACCAGATCGTCGAGCGCCTTCAACTGCGCCAGGAACGGCTCCAGCTGGTCCAGCGGCAAGGCGCTGGGGCCGTCGCAGCGGGCATTGTCCGGGTCCGGATGGGCTTCCAGGAACAGGCCGGCGATGCCGACGGCCAGGCCGGCGCGGGCCAGGTCGGCCACCTGCTGGCGGCGGCCGCCCGAAGCGGCGCCGCCGGGATCGCGCTGCTGCAGGGCGTGGGTGACGTCAAAGATGATGGGCAGGTCGTCGCAGGTCTTTTTCATGACGCCAAAACCCAGCATGTCGACCACCAGATTGTCGTAGCCGAGGCAAGTGCCGCGGTCGCACAGGATCAATTGGTCGTTGCCCGCTTCCTTGAATTTCTCGACGATATTGGCCATCTGGCCTGGGCTCAAAAATTGCGGCTTCTTGATGTTGATCACTTTACCCGTTTTCGCCAGCGCCACGACGAGGTCCGTCTGACGCGCCAGGAAGGCGGGCAGTTGCAGCACGTCGACCACTTCGGCCACCTGCTGCGCCTGCCATGGCTCATGCACGTCGGTAATCACGGGTACGCCGAACGCCGCCTTGACGTCCTGGAAGATGCGCATGCCTTCTTCCAGGCCCGGTCCCCGGTAGGAATGGATCGAGGAACGGTTGGCCTTGTCGAAGCTGGCCTTGAACACATAGGGAATGCCCAGTTTTTGCGTGACGCGCACATATTCTTCGCAGGCGCGCATGGCAAGATCACGCGATTCGAGCACGTTGATGCCGCCAAACAGCGCGAAGCTGCCGGTATTGCTGACATCGATGCCATGGACTTTCACTGAGGTCATAGGGATTCCATATTGGTTAATTGTTACTACTTGCTTGGAAGAGGCGCAGCCAGCGGCTGGCGCGATAAGGCATCTTACTAGCTAGGGCGGCGCAGATCAAATTTGATCATGCGCAAGGGCACGGCAAACGGCGTGTCGCCAGGCCGCGACGGCCCCGCGAGGGCAGGCGCAAAGTGCCTTATAATCACGCTTTATCTCTACACTGATTCAGGAGCACAGATGGCCCGCACGATCCACTGCATCAAACTCAACAAGGAAGCCGAAGGACTGGATTTCCCGCCGTACCCGGGCGAACTGGGCAAGAAGATTTACGAATCCGTGTCGAAGGAAGCATGGGCCGCCTGGCTCAAGCACCAGACCATGCTGGTCAATGAAAACCGTTTGAACCTGGCCGACGCGCGCGCCCGCAAATACCTGGCCACGCAGATGGAAAAGCATTTCTTCGGCGATGGCGCCGATGCCGCCATGGGCTACGTGCCGCCAACGGAATAAGTTTTATCGCTTGCCCGTGGCCGCCGCGTCACGGGCAGTTTCACCTGCGTTTCACGCCCTCCTCCGCCGTTTCACGGCACCGCCTCCCCGTTTCGTCGCACACCGCTCGCCGCCCATGCCGCCCGCTGGCACAGTACGTCCATCGACAACCTCACTCCAAAGGCGGACACCATGTTGCAGCACATCTTCAGCCACACTCCCCTCTACGTCTGGGCCATCCTGGGCTTCCTCGTCTACCGGGGCGTGCTGGCCAGCCGCGCACGCGAAGTGACCTTGCGCAAGCTGTGCATCATTCCCCTGGTCATGCTGGCCCTGTCCCTGAGCGGCGTGCAGGGCAGTTTCGGCCTGGCCGGCGTGGCGCCGTTCGCCTGGGCCGCCGGCGCCCTGGCCGGCGCGGCGCTGGCATGGACGCTGAGCGATGCGCGCAAGATCGTCGCCATACCCGAGCGGGCCAGCGTGCAGCACCCCGGCAGCTGGGTGCCGTTGATGCTGATGATGAGTATCTTTTGCATGAAGTATGCGGTGGCCGTGACCCTGGCCATCGCGCCGGCCTACGCCCATGCGACCGGCTTCATCGTGCCCGTCTGCCTCGCCTACGGCTGCTTCAGCGGCATCTTCCTTGGCGGCTTGCTGCGCACCGTGGCCGTGTACCGCCAGGCACACATGACAAGCGGCCCGCAAGGGGCCGCCGTGTAAGACAAGTGCAAATGCCGGCGAACGCCGGCTATCACCTTAGTACGCCAAAGTACGCACGCCTTCCGGCATGCCCAGCAAGCAAACGTTGGCACCGCGCACAGCGAACAGGCCAACGGCGATGACGCCGACGATCTGGTTGATCTGCTGTTCCAGCGCCACCGGGTCGGCGATCTGCAAGCCCAGCACGTCGATGATCTCGCCGCCGTTGTCGGTGATGAATGCTTCCGTGCTGCCAGGCTTCAGGCGCAAGCGGGGCGTGCCGCCCAGCGCGGCCAGCTGGCGCGAGACGGCGGCGCGCGCCATCGGCACCACTTCCACCGGCAGCGGGAAGGCACCGAGGGTCTCGACGAGCTTGGAGCCGTCGGCGATGCAGACGAACTGTTTCGCGACGGACGCGACGATCTTTTCGCGCGTCAATGCCGCGCCGCCGCCCTTGATCATGGCGCCGCTGGCCGTGATCTCGTCGGCGCCGTCGATGTAGACGGCGATCGACTCGACGTCGTTCAGGTCGAAGACGGAAATGCCATGACCGGCCAGGCGCGCGGCCGTCGCTTCGGACGACGCGACCGCCCCCTTGATGCGGTCCTTGATCTTGGCCAGTTCATCGATGAAAAAGTTGGCGGTGGAACCGGTGCCGACACCGATGATTTCACCGTCCACCACATAGTTAATGGCGGCGCGGGCTACGGCTTGCTTCAATTCGTCTTGGGTCATGGCAAAAAAAGGCTAAAGTGAGGAATGCCGCTATTTTAACGGATTGCCGGCCCGGCCAGCCGGCCATGATGACGGACCTGGCGACGGGATACAACAGGCAAGTGGAAAAGACTTGCCCCAAGGCAATTGCCCAGCCAATTACTCTCTATGCCCTCTAAAATATGCGAAAATGGAACGATTGACCGATATGACGTTTCAGGAATAGCACATGAATCACAGTAAGCAGGTACTTGTTGTCGATGACAGCCGGGTTTCACGTCTGATGTCGCATCAGTTCATCCTCAGCAAACATGCCGACTGGCAAGTGATTGAGGCGGCGACGGGTGAGGAAGCCCTGGAAAAAGTCAAGACTGTCAGCCCTGTGCTGATATTACTGGATGTCAACATGCCCGGCATGGGCGGTGTGGCGGCGGCGGAACAATTGCGCGCGCTGTGCCCCCAAACGCACATCGTTCTCGTCACGGCGAACGTGCAAAACGCCATCCGCAACCGCGCCATCGAACTTCGTGTCGGCTTCATGGAAAAACCGATCACGGAAACCCGCATCCACCAGCTGATCGAGTCACTGGGACTGTGAGCATGGTCAATCTCTCCGAACTGGAAAACGATGCCCTCGTGGAGATATTCAACATCGGGGTGGGCCATGCGGCCGCCGCGATGAGCGAGATCGTCAATGAAGAAGTCACCATGTCGGTGCCGTCGATCACTTTCCTGAACCGTGCCGATGCGGCTGCATTGCTGGGCAGCAAGAAGGATGGCGAACGCATCTGCGGCGTCAGCCAGCATTACGATGGCGCCTTCGCCACCGAAGCCATCCTGATGTTTCCCGAAGATAAAAGCCTGGAAATCGTGCGCCTGATGGTGGGCGACGCCATGCCGCTGCAGGAACTGACGGAGATGGAACAGGAAGCGATGAGCGAAATCGGCAACATCATCCTCAATTCCTGCGTAGGGACTTTGGCCAACCTGTTCGACAGCGAACTGCATGGCTCGCTGCCCCTGTACCACGTGGGTACCAGCGCGGAAATCCTGTCTTCGTTCGGCGGCCACGATGACGAGGCCGTCGTACTGATGCTGCATATCGACTTCGTGCTGTCCAAGCACCAGATCCACGGTTATGTGGCATTCGTGCTCGACCTGTCCGCCCTGCACGACCTGAAGCAGCAGGTCAGCCACTATCTGGCCAAGGTCCTGGGACAGGCGTGACGATCATGCCCGATGCCTTACACCGACTCGCCCTGCTCGAGAGCATACTCGGCGCCGTCAACCTGGGCGCCATCGTGCTCGACGAGCAGCACCGCATCGTGCTGTGGAACCACTGGATGGCGCGCCACTCGGCATGCCAGGCCGACGCCGTGCTGGGCCAGGATTTCTTCACCGTCTATCCGGAACTGCGCCACAAGCGCATCGATTCGGCCATCACCCAGGCCCTGCGCGACAATTTCCAGTCGCTGCTGTCGCAAACCCTGCACAAGGCGCCGTTTCCCCTGTACACGCATGGCGCGGCCGAAGGCCGGGAGCGCATGCAGCAGGCGATCGCCGTCACGCCGATCAATTTGCCCGATTCGCCGCGCCACTGCCTGATCCAGATCAATGATGTCACCATCGCCGTGGGCCGCGAAAAGCTGCTGCGCGAACAGACCATGGTCTTGCGTTCGCAAACCTTTGCCGACGGCTTGACGGGCATCGCCAACCGCCGCCACTTCGACGTGGCGATCGAGAAGGAAATGCGGCGCGCCATGCGCACGGGCAGCCCCCTGTCGCTGCTGATGATCGATATCGATCACTTCAAGGACTACAACGACCATTACGGCCACCAGCAAGGTGATGATTGCCTGATCCGCGTCGCGGCCGAACTGGCCGCCATGCTGCAGCGCCCCACAGACTTGCTGGCGCGCTATGGCGGCGAGGAATTTGCCGCCATCCTGCCCGACACGGACGCGGCGCAGGCGCTGCGCATGGCCGAGGTAATCCGCCAGCACGCGGCCGGACTGCGCATTCCGCATGCCAAGACGGGCAATGAGGTCAAGCACATCACGGTCAGCATCGGCATCGCCACCCAGCACCCGCAGCAGCAGCCGACCATCTCCGCCCTGATCGGCGCCGCCGACCGCGCCCTGTACCTGGCCAAGGGCGCCGGGCGCAACCGCGTGATGGTGCAGCCGCTGTAAAAAAAGCAACGCAGGGCAAAGGATTCCAGTAGACATCTTTATGGCGTGTGCGTAGACTCGTCATTGATTGCAGCAACAATAACAAGAATTTATCTGTGGTATCTATCCCTGCGCATGGCTCACCATGCGGGACACGGCCAGGAGCGCTTGTGAATCTCGATCCTCCCCTCAGATCCGGCTTGCCGGGTGCCGGCATGGATACGACCATGGTCAACGGCATGCGCCTGCTGCTGTCGAGCGCCACCTTGCTGACCCTGTTCATCGACCCCGAAAGCGCCGGCAAGCTGAGCAAGATTACCTGGCTGATCTTTTCCGCCTACACCATGCACAGCCTGCTGCTCTATGTGCTGGCCGTGCTGGGCTTCAGCCTGCCCCAGGACATCTTGCTGTACTGGCTCGACGTGGCCTGGTATGCGCTGATCGTGTTTTCCACCAGCAGCCACAACAATTTATTCTTCCTGTTTTTTTTCTTTGCCATCCTGACCTCGTCGTTCCAGCGGGGCTTCGAGGAAGGCGCGCGCGTGACCCTGGCCTCGGCCGGCCTGTTCGCCGCCACGGCCCTGTTCGGCGAATCGGATGCGGAGCTGTCGCGCCTGCTGCTGCGTACCACCTTCCTGCTGGCGCTCGGCTACATGATCGCCTACTGGGGCGGTTCGGCCATCACGCAGCGCAGCCACCTGGCGCTGCTGCGCGATGTCAGCCAGCTGTCCAATCCGCGCTTTGGCGTCGACCAGACCATTACCTCCGTGCTGGAAAAAACCCGCAGTTATTTCAACGGCCGCAGCTGCCTGCTGATCATGCAGGACAAGGGCACGCGGGTCTGGTCGCTGCGCAGCGTGCTGCAAACGGCAACGGGCGTCGTGCACACCAGCTCGCTCCTCAGCGATGACGCGGCCAGTCCCCTGCTCGCTTTCCCGCACGATAAAATCGCCTTGTACAACCAGCCCGCCGGCCGCTGGCTGCCGTGGACAGGCGGCGCGCGCATGCTCGATCCCGACAGCGGACGCTGGCTGCGGCACGACGACGCGGCAGGCGACCGCCTGGCCGAGCTGCTCGAAGCGCACGCCTTCATCAGCGCACCGCTGCCCCTGCGCAATGGCAAGGGCCGCATCTTCATCGTCTCCGCCACCAGCATGAGCAAGACGGACGCCCTGTTTCTCAGTCATATCGGCGCGCAGGCGTTTCCCGTCATTGAAAACATCGACCTGCTCGACCGCCTGGCGTCGCAGGCGGCCTCGCGCGAGCGCGAAAAGATCGCCCGCGACCTGCATGACACGGCCGTGCAGCCGTATATCGGCCTGCGCCACGGCCTGGCCGCCCTGCGCAACGAAGCCACGCCCGGCAACCCGCTGCTGCCCGAACTGGAAAAACTGATCATCATGTCGGGCCAGGTGATCGCCGACCTGCGCAGCTACGCGCGCACGTTCAAGAACGGCCAGGTGCAAAGCGAGCCGGAACTGCTGGTCGCGCTGCGCCGCCAGGCCACGCAGATCCGCGAATTCTATGGCATCGACATCGCCCTGCAAATCGAAGGCGACCTGCACATCAACGACCGCCTGGCGGCCGAGGTGTTCCAGATCGTCAACGAAGGCATGAGCAATATCCGCAAGCATACGTCGGCGCGCCACGGCGCCGTCAAGCTGACCTGCGTGCAGGGCGCGCTGCACATCAGCATCGACAACGAATGCGCCGCCGCGCACGTCCCCGATTTTCTGCCCGACTCGCTGGCCGAACGGGCAGCTGCCCTGGGTGGCACCGCCCGCGTCACGCATGGCATGCTGGGCAACACCTCCGTGCAGATCGAGATCCCCATATGAACGACTTACGCTACACGCCCCCGGCCAGCCATGTCATCAGCGTCATGCTGGTGGACGATCACAAGACCATGCTGTGGGGCCTGGAGCGGCTGATCGGCGGCGAGCACTCGGGCATGCGCGTGGTCGCCACGGCGTCCGACAGCGCCGAGGCGCTGGAGCAGGCGAAGGCGCTGCAACCGGATGTGATCGTGCTGGACCTGGACCTGGGCGGCATCAGCTCGCTGGCCATCCTGCCCGCGCTGGCGCAGTGCGGCAGCACGCGCGTGCTGGTGCTGACGGCCAGCCACGACCAGGCCGTCCTGGACCAGACGGTGCTGAAAGGCGCGCGCGGCATCGTCAGCAAGGATGCGCCGGCGGAGATGGTGCTGAAGGCCATCGAAAAGGTATACCAGGGCGAGCTGTGGCTGGAACACGCGATGCTGGGACGCATGCTGACGCAGCTGACCCAGCCCGGCGGCGGCTCGGCGCAAGCCATCGCCATCGCCAGCCTGACCCTCAAGGAAAGAAAGATCATCGCCGCGCTGGTGCACGGCAGCGGCACGCCGGCCAAGCTGCTGGCGGACCAGCTTTTCATCTCCGAACACACCCTGCGCAACCACCTGACGTCGATCTACCGCAAGCTGGGCGTATACAACCGCCTGGAACTGTACGCCTACGCCACCAAGCACCAGCTGGGCCAATTGCCGCCCGGCGCCTGACGCCGCCGTCCCCCGGCACGGCCACGGCCCGGCCGCGCACTCCCTCCGCCGCCCCCTTCGCCAGCCACCGGCCCGGCCTGCGCCCGCGCGCTCGCACGCCAGACTCGACCATGACAATTGTCACGAAAAAAACAAGCAATTCCTCCTTGCAATAAAAGGATGTTCTTCTGATGTAGATCAAGGTGCCAACTTCTATAGTGGTTTTACCGGAGTGCAAATCACCGCGCGGCCCACCACGACACGGAGCACAGCATGCGCCTTGACAAGTTTCTTCCGACAGCCCTGATCACCTATTTGCAGGGCAAGGAAAAGGCTGCGTTCTACCGCTATGCCCTGGTGGCGGCCCTCATGGCGGTGGTGTGCATCATCGGACTGCTCGCACTGGGCGAAAGCCCATGAGAGCGTAGCAACAGGAAGCAACACCGCCATGCCGTTTTACCCACCGCCGTAGCTTAACCACCACCAGGAGTTGTCATGAACCTCATCAAAAACTTTATCCGCGAAGAAGATGGCGTCACCGCAATCGAATATGGCCTGATCGCCGCCCTGATCGCCGTGGTGATCATCGCCGCCATCACCATCGTCGGCACGCAGCTGAAAAAAACCTTCAGCACCATCGGCACCAAGCTGACCACCGCCAATGCCTGACGCGGTGCCGTCCGGGCCGGCCCAGCGCCAGCCCGGACTACGCTTCCCCATACTCCCGGCACGCCCACCTTGATACCGCCTAGCGAGGCCCATCGTGAAATCTTTCTTCAGCCGTTTATCCGACGAGTCCGCCGTTACAGCGATCGAATACGCGTTGCTGGCGGGCCTGATCGCGGCAGTGCTGGTGGTCACGATCACCGTGCTGGGTGACCAGGTCAAGCTGCTGTTTGTCTACGTCAAGGACCAAGTGGTCCTGGCCCTGTCATGAACACCCTGCGCGCCTCGCTGCGCACCCACCGCGCCCTGCTGGTGATCGTGCTGCTGTACGCCGCCGCCACGACCTTGCTGGCCGGCGGCCTGCCCAGCGCATCGGAGATCCTCAACGTGCTGGCCGGCTTCTTCGTGGCCATCCTCACGGGTCCCGTCTTCATCCTGTGCGGTTACACCATCCACGTCATGGTGATGAAACGCCCGCACCGCCTGTGCCACTATCTGTACCACGATCTGCGCCGCTACCTGAGCAACGAACGCCTGCTGCACGCGCTGCCGGCCATGCTGCTGATTCCCGTCTTCGCCTCCAGCTTCACCGTCTTCAAGGGCGCCATTCCGCGCCTGCATCCCTACACCTGGGATGCCACCCTGTCCGCCTGGGACATGGCGCTGCATGGCGGCATGGCCCCATGGGAAAGGCTGCAGCCGCTGCTGGGCCACCCGCTCGTCACGGGCTTGCTCAACTTCAGCTACCACTTCTGGTTCTTCCTGTTCTACGCCATCCTGTACTGGCTGATCCTCGACACGCGCCGCCCGCTGCTGCGCATGCAGTTCCTGCTCAGCTTTGCGCTGACCTGGATCGCCCTGGGCAGCATCCTGGCCGTGCTGTTTGCCTCGGTCGGTCCCTGCTACTACGGCCACCTGCACGCCAGCGATCCGTATGCGCCGCTGATGGCCTACCTGCATGACGCCAACCAGCACGTTCCCGTCTGGGCCCTGCAGGTGCAGGACATGCTGTGGCAAGGCTATCAAAGCAAGGGCGCGAACGGTGAACTGGGCATCTCCGCCATGCCCAGCATGCATGTGGCCACCGCCGTGCTGATGGCCATCATGGGCTGGAAGGTCAGCCGCGCCGCAGGGATCGCCCTGTCCGCCTTCGCCGTGCTGATCCTGCTCGGCTCCATCCACCTGGGCTGGCACTATGCGCTCGACGGCTATGTGGGTGCGGCCGGCGCGGCGCTGGTGTGGCGCCTGGTGGGACGGCTGCTGGGCAGCCAGGCCGCGGCACCGGCCATGCACATGGCCACGGCGCCCTGCATGAGCAAGGAAGGACTGACGTCATGAACGCCCACCTGCCCATGCTGCTGTGCCTGGCCATGCTGGCCACCCTGCTCGCCAGCGCCCTGTGGCACGACCTGCGCACGCGCCGCATCCCGAACCGGCTGGTGCTGTGGGGCACGCTGACGGGGCTGATCCTCAACGGCTTCGTGCCATCGGGCGCCGGCCTGTTCGACGCCTCCTTCGGCGGCCTGGGACTGCTGCAGGCGCTGGCCGGCGCCGCCGCCGGACTGGCCCTGTTGCTGCCCATGTATCTGCTGCGCGCCCTGGGCGCCGGCGACGTCAAGCTGATGGCCATGTGCGGCGCCTTCCTCGGTCCCGACGCCGTGCTCGAAGCGGCCCTGCTGACCTTCCTGTGCGGCGGCGTGCTGGCCCTGGCCGCCGCGCTGGCCGGCCAGCGCCTGCGCCAGGTGCTGAAAAATACCTGGCACATGATGCTGGGCGCGCTGCTGCACAGCCTGGCCGGCGGCGCCGCCACGATCGCCGAACCGCCGCCGGCCACCGGCAAGCTGGCCTACGCCTTCGCCATTGCCAGCGGCACCGGCTTGCAGGTCTTCCTGCAATACACCCACCTGTGGAGCCTGCGCTGAAACGCGCCGCTCCGACGACCAGCCACCATAGGACCCGACCATGGACACCCTCGCCACCCTCTGCCACTCGCGCCACGCCAGCCTGTTCACCAGCATCGCCATGGCTTGCCTGTGGACGTTCTTTGCCAGCGCCCACGTGGTGGGATTCCTGCACAGCGGCGACTGGAGCTATCTGCTGTTCTGCGCCGCCGAAACCCTGGCCGCCCTGTTCTTCATCGTGCGTTCGGCCCCCGTCAGCGTCTCCACCGATGCGGGCGACTGGCTGCTGGCCATCGGCGCCACCTTCGCGCCCTTCCTTCTGTCCCCCGCCGACATGGCCATCTGGCCCGGCGCGCGCTACCTGCTGGCCGTCGGCAGCCTGCTGCAGATCGCCGGCCTGCTGTCGCTGAACCGCAGCTTCGGCCTGGTGGCGGCGCAGCGCGAGATCAAGACGGGCGGCGTCTACCGCGTGATACGCCATCCGCTGTATGCCAGCTACCTGATTTCCCTGAGCGGCTACCTGCTGGCCAACACTTCGCCCGCCAACACCGTCATCTATGTCGCGACGATGGGCATGATGGTGATGCGCCTGCTGCGCGAAGAGCGTTTCCTGTCCGCCGACGTGCGCTACCGCGTCTACATGCGCCAGGTGAAGTACCGCCTGCTGCCCTTCATCTTCTGATATCCGGCCATCCGAGCGAGGAGTATCCATCATGCCTGACACCTATCCAGAACGCAGCGACGGCGGCGGCGCCGAACCGGCGGCCAAGCGCGCGCCACGCACGGTCGAGGAAACGGGATTGCCCTTCCTGTTCCTGGTCGAACTGCTGGTCAAGATACTCTTCCTGCGCGGCCAGATCGGCCTGCCCGCCCTGTCGACGCACGTGAAACTGGGCGCCGGCGTGCTCGAACCGCTGCTCACCTTCATGCGCGCCGAAAAGCTGTGCGAAGCGCGCCGCAACGGCGGCAGCGGCACCGACGCCGACCTGTATTACCTGCTGGGCGACCAGGGCCGCCTGCGCGCCGCCGAATACATGCGCCGCAACGCCTACAGCGGTCCCGCCCCCGTCACCCTGGCCGATTACAGCAACCAGGTGCTGGCGCAAAGCGTGGCCGACATGCATGTCACGCGCGACGACGTGCAGCGCGAATTTCGCGACGTGGTGGCCAGTTCGGCCGTGCTCGACCAGCTGGGCGCAGCCATGAATTCCGGACGCGCCCTGTTCTTTCACGGCCCCGCCGGCAGCGGCAAGAGCTACCTGGCCGAGCGCCTGAACGGCTTGCTCAGCGGCGCCATCGCTCTGCCCCATGCCGTGATGGTCGACGGCGAAGTGCTGCCCTTCCTCGACCCCATGCTGCACACCCTGTCAAACAAAGGCCGCGTGCCATCCGACCCGCGCTGGGTGCGCGCCGAACGCCCCGCCGTGCTGACGGGCGGCGAGCTGACGCTCGACATGCTGGACCTGCAATTCGACCAGGGCACCCGCCTTTACCAGGCGCCGCCGCACCTGAAGGCCAACAACGGCATCTTCATCATCGACGACCTGGGCCGCCAGCGCTGCTCGCCCGTGGAACTGATGAACCGCTGGATCGTGCCGATGGCGCGCCACATCGATTACCTGTCGCTGCACACGGGCTACAAATTCCCCGTGCCCTTCGACGTCATCGTCGTGTTCTCGTCGAACCTGGCGCCGCAGCAGCTGGCCGACGATTCCTTTCTGCGCCGCATCGGCTACAAGATCCATGTGGGCCCCCTGAGCGCCTACCACTACCTGGCCGTGTTCCGCAGCACCTGCGCCCAGCTGGGCATCAATTTCGACGAAGCCTCCTACACCTACCTGCTGCACCTGCATAGCCTCTACAAGCGGCCCTTGCTCGCCTGCTATCCGCGCGACATCCTCGCGCAGGTCTGCGACCAGGCGCGTTATGAAGACCACCCGGCACAACTGTCTCCGGAAGTCCTGTTCTGGGCATGGCAAAACTATTTCGGCAGCGATAACGACCTCGCAAGCACACACACCGGACCGGCAGCGGTCCAGCACAAAGGGGAAGCAAAATGAGAAACGCACGCGCTCTGACGATGATGGCCATTGCGGTCATCCTGGCGTTCGCCGCGGTCATCGTGGCCGCGCGCTGGATCAATGCCCAAGCCTCGGGCAACATCAACAAGGTGGCCGTGGCCCAGGTCGACATCAGCCTGGGGGCGCGTCTCACGCCCGACATGGTGCGCATGGTCGACTGGCCATCGAACGCGCTGCCGCCCGGTGCCATCAACGATCCGAAACTGCTGGAAACGCGCGTCACGCGCACCAGCATCCAGCACGGCGAACCGATCATGGAAGGCAAGCTGGCGCCTCCCGGCACGCAAGGCGGCCTGTCGGCCGTCGTCGCCGAGGGCAAGCGCGCCATGACCGTGCGCGTCAACGACGTGGTGGGCGTGGCCGGCTTCGCCCTGCCCGGCAACTTCGTCGACATCCTCGTCAACACCCAGGGCGAAGGGGCCCGCAAGACGCCGGACCGCGATCCGAACATTTCCAAGATCGTGCTCGAACGCATCCTCGTGCTGGCCATCGCCCAGGAATCGAGCCGCGACGACACCAAGCCCAAGGTGGTCAACGCCGTGACCCTGGAGCTGACGCCGGACCAGGCTGAAAAACTCGACCTGGCGCGCAGCGTGGGCACCCTGTCGCTGGTGCTGCGCAATCAGATCGAGGACAAGCCCGTCAACACGGAAGGCGCCACCAAGTCCAGCTTGCTCGATGAAAAGGTCGCCATGGCCGCCCCCGCCGCCATGGTGCAAGCCAAGCCGCTGCCACGCCGCCGTCCCGCCGCCGCACCCGCGCCTCAGGCCGGTCCACGCGTCGATGTCATCAAGGGGCTGGAACGCAGCTCCCAACAATTCTAACCTGCACCAGAGGAGTCACGCCATGAGCACATATTGCACAGCAAGCGGAAGCCGGGTACTGAGCCTGGCGCTTGCCCTCGCCATGATCGGCGCCCTGGCGCCCCAGGCACGCGGCGAACCCGTCGCCGCTGCCGCCACCGCCGCCGGCACCGACACGGGCGCCGCCAGGAGCAGCCGGGCCGCCGCCCGGCCCAGGGCCACGCCGCCGCAAAGCGAATCGCGCGCCGGCCGCACCGAAATGGCGCCGCAAATGAGCCTGGCCGAAGGCAAGTCGACCCTGATGCGCCTGCCGTTCGCCGCCAGCCGCATGTCCGTCGGCGACCCGCGCATCGCCGACGTCATCCTGCTCAATCCCAACGAGGTGTACCTGCTGGGGCGTTCCGTCGGCACCACCAACCTGATCCTGTGGAACAAGAGCAATGACGCCACCATCATCGACCTGGCCGTCGGCATCGACAGCAGCAGCCTGCAGGCACGCATGGCCGAACTGTTGCCGAACGAAAAGATCCACGTCACGGTGGCGGGCGACACCCTGATCCTGTCGGGCATGGTCAGCGACGTCGTCAAGGCCGACCAGGCCCTGTCGCTGGCCAACGCCTATGTGCAGCGCAGCGCCCGCAGCGGCGCGGCCAGCTCCGGCGCCGCGCCAGCCGCAGGCGCGGGCGCCGCCGCTGCCGCTCCCGCCGCCACGCCCGATGCGGCCGCACCGCGCGTGATCAACCTGCTGTCGATCGCCGCGCCGCAGCAGGTGATGCTGGAAGTGAAGGTGGCCGAAGTGTCGAAGGTGCTGGTCGACCAGCTGGGCGCCAGTCTGGGCATCAACAAGACCATCGGCAGCTGGTCGTATTCGCTGCTGTCCAGCCTTCTCAGCAACAATCCCAGCGGCTTGAGCGGCGCCAGCAAGAACAACTTCTTCAACCTCGACGCGCAAAAACGCGATGGCCTGATCAAGGTGCTGGCCGAACCGAACATCATGGCCATCAGCGGCCAGGAGGCCAGCTTCCTGGCCGGCGGCAAAATCTTCATCCCCGTCAGCCAGAGCAACAATAACGGCGTGCCCACCATCACGCTGGAAGAGAAGGAATTCGGAGTGGCCGTGAAATTCACGCCCACCGTGCTCGATGGGGGGCGCATCAACCTGAAGGTGGCGCCGGAAGTGTCGGACCTGAACAAGGACGGCATCGGCATCACCGCCACCGGCATCTCGGCCACGGCCATCCTGCCCTCGTTCACGACGCGGCGCGCCACCACCACGGTGCAGCTGTTCGACGGCCAGAGCTTCGCCATCGGCGGCCTGATCAAGAACAACGTGACCAGCAATATCAAGGCCCTGCCAGGCCTGGGCGAAGTGCCCGTGCTGGGCGCCCTGTTCCGCAGCACGGACTTCCAGACGGACCGTTCGGAACTGGTCTTCATCATCACGCCGCACCTGGTCAAGCCGCTGCCGGCCGACTACAAGCTGCCCACCGACGGCTACATCCAGCCGACGCGCGGCGACATGTTCATGCAGGGAAAAATGGAAGGCAGCGCGCCCACTCCTGCTGCCGCCCCCGCAGCGCCGGCAGCGCCCATGCAGCCGCAAGCGGCCGCGCCCCAGTCCGCCGCCGGCTTCGACCTCAAATAGGAGAACACCATGAAAACCGCACATTGCCTGCCTTGCGCCACCCTGCTGTCGCTATTGCTGTTAGCCGGCTGCGCCGCCACCACCACGCCCGTGCTCGATTCGCACTTCGGCGAATCGGTGGCCCTGCTCAAGGCACAGCAGATCATGTATCCGGACGCCTACCGCAACATGGACCCCGTCAGCGGCATCGACGGCAAGGCCGGCGCGAGCGCCTACCAGCGCTACCAGAAATCGTTCGCCGCGCCGGAACCGCAGCCGAATGTCTTCACCATCGGCGTGGGCGGACGCCAGTAGGCGCCAGTTTCGCGACGCACTCCCCCCAGGCCACCAGGAGACAGCCATGAAGACCGCATTTCGCAGGCACGACAAGCAGCACGGCGCGATCGCCATCGTGCTGGGGCTGACCCTGGTGGTGCTGTTCGCCATGGGCGGCCTGGTGCTGGACCTGGGCCACCTGTACATCGCCAAGACGGAACTGCAGAACGGCGCCGACAGCGCCGCCCTGGCGGGCGCCGTGGAACTCAATCAAAGCGCCGCCGGCATCGACAACGCGCAGACGAAGGCCATCGCCATCGCGCAAAAGAACCGCTACGATTTTTCCACCGCGCTGACCATCACGGCCGCCAACATCAGCTTCGGCCCCAGCCCGGACGGTCCCTGGTCGTCCGGCGCCAGCGCCCGCACCAGCCCGCAAGGAATGACCTTCATCCAGGTCGACACGGGCAGCAAGACCTTCGCCACCTACCTGATGGGCATCGCCGGCATCGCCAGCACCAGCACCTCGGGCGTGGCCGTGGCGGGCCGCTTCGTCAACGACGTCACGCCGATCGGCGTGTGCGCCGTCGATCCGGCCAACAAGACGGCGCAATACACGTATCCGGCCGCGCCGGCCGGCACGGGCCTGACGGAACTGGTCGAATTCGGCTTTCGCCGCGGCGTCACCTACAACCTGTTCGGCCTCAATCCGCTGGGCGGCCCGTCCGATCCCTACCTGATCAACCCCGTCGACGCGCCGCCCGGCAGCTGCAGCGCCTCGCACGCGAGCGCCGCCTCCACCGCGCCCTTCATGTGCACGGGCAGCAGCGCCGTCATCACCAGCGGCACGGGCCAGGTCTACACGAACACGGGGCTGACGGCCTCGCTGGCCGCCTCGCTCAATTCGCGTTTCGACGACTACGGCGGGCCATCCGTGTGCGACCCCGCGACGGCGCCGCCCGACACCAACATCAAGGAATATCCGTGCGTGGGCGCCGCCTCGCCCTGCGCCGCCACTGCCGCCAACTCGCCGCCCACCGGCTGGATGCAGCCGGGCGCCAGCACCTTGCCCAGCCAGCAGCCGGTCAGCCTGGCCGGCAACAAGCCGAATTACCAGCTGCCGTCGGCCGGTCCCGTCCCGGCACCGTCGGCCACGTTCGCGCAGTTCGCCGGCTACGGCGTGCTGTGGTCCTACGGCCCCGCCTACCAAAGCAATGGCGCCACCCCGGCCAAGGCCGGCACGGCCTACAGCGTCGCGGACGGCAACGCCAACCCCATGTACAGCACGGCCAAGGCGAATTACTTCGACACGGCCAGCTACCCCGTCAGCGCCGGCGCCGGCTTTCCTGCCGGCACGCCGCCTGCGCCATACAACCAGACCAGCGGCCCCACGTTCCAGGCGCCATCGGTGGCCCATCCGGGCCAGCGCAACCGCCGCATCCTCAACGTGGTGCTGGTCGACTGCCGCACGGCGCCCGTCGGGCCGGCTTCGTGCGGCACCATGAACGCGGTGGGCATCGGCAAATTCTTCATGACGATGAAAGCCGATTTCAGCGGCGGCACCAAGCGCCTCGACGTCGAGTTCGCGGGCCTGATCGAGCCCGTGCCGAATTCCGAAATCAAACTCTACAAGTGAGGCGGCCATGCGCATCCACCTTTCCCCACTCAAACAGCGCGGCGGCGCCGCCGTCGAATTCGGCATCGTGCTGGCACTGCTGATCACCCTGCTGGCCGGCATCTTCGGCTTCGGCCGCGCTTTTTGGTACTACGACGCGCTGAACAAGGCCACGCGCGACGCGGCGCGCAACATGTCCGTCAAGGCCAAGGCCGGCATCGCCTCGCAGGGCGTGCCGGCGGCCAAACAGACGGTGGCCGATGCGGCCGTCAGCGCCGGCATCAGCGACTTCACCACGGCCAACGTGACGGTCACCTGCCTGGACGCGGCATTCAACGACAGCAACTGCACCGACGGCACGGCGCCGGGCGGCATCCGCGTCGAAGTCGTCAACTACACGCTGTCGGTGGGCCAGTACCTGCCCTTCGTGATCGGCGCGGCCAGCACCTATGCCACGCCGCTCGCACCGCGCACCACCATGCGCTACATGCTGTAAGGAGAACGCCATGCGCCACCGCCCTTCATCGTCTCCTCCAGCCGGGCGCCAGCGCGGCGCCGCCGCCGTCGAATTCGCCCTGGTGTCGCTGCTGTTTTTCACCCTGCTGTTCGGCATCCTCGAATTCGGCCGCATGCTGTACCTGTACAACACGGTGCAGGAAGTGAGCCGCCGCGCCGCGCGCGAAGCGGTGGTGCGCTGGATCGACCAGACGGACGCCGTCAAAACCCTGGCCCTGTTCGGCGGCACGGCCCTGCCGGCCGCGCCCGAACTGACGGCTGCCAACATCACCATCCGCTACCTGAACAAGAGCGGCGCCGAAGTGACCTTGCCGCCGACTGACCCGGGCGACAACCTGTCGGCCTGCGGCGACATCACGCGCACGGCCAGCTGCATCGACAGCGTGCGCGTATCGATCGACAACGTCAGCTACACGCCGATGGTCAGCCTGTTCGGCTTTCTGAATATCGCCGTGCCCGCCTCGGTGGTGGTCATGCACGCCGAAAGCCTGGGCTTCCAGATCAACTGAACGCCTTTACCGAATGCCTTTACCGGGGAGTACCAAGTGAATATCGTCATCGTCTCGAAGAATGAAGCCCAGCTCAAGCGGCTGACCCGTTTGCTGCGCGAACGCAGCGCGGCCGACCGCGTCTCGCTGCTGGCGAGCATACCGGATGTGTTCGACAACGGCGTCACGCCGGACTTGCTGCTGCTGGAGCAGGAGCAGACGGGCGAGGCGGAACTGGAGCGGCTCGAACTGCTGGGCGGGCGCCATCCGAACCTGGCCATCATCGTGCAATGTCCGCAGCAAAGTCCGCAATTCCTGCTGCGCTCGATGCGCGCCGGCGTGCGCGAAGTGCTGCAGCCCGACGACGACGCGGCCCTGTGCGCCGCCTTGCGCCGCATCGAGGACAAGCTGCAGAAACAGGTCACGCGCAAGGGCCAGGTGCTGGCCTTCGTCTCGTGCAAGGGCGGCAGCGGCGCCACCTTCATCGCCGCCAACCTCGGCTACGCGCTGGCCGCCGGCGAACAGCGCAAGGTGGCGCTGTTCGACCTGAACCTGCAGTTCGGCGACGCCGCCCTGTTCGTCTCGGACCACAAGCCGGCCACCACCCTGTCGCAGCTGTCGCAGCAGATCGTGCGCCTCGATGCGTCGCTGCTCAGCGCCAGCATGATCCAGATCACGCCCGCCTACAGCGTGCTGGCCGCCGCCGACGACCCGGCCCATGCGGCCGACGTCGAGGCCGACCATATCGACCGGCTGCTGACCCTGGCGCGCAGCCAGTACGACTACATCCTGCTCGACGTGGGACGCGGACTCGACCCCGTCAGCGTGCGCGCGCTGGACCGGGCCGACCTGATCTTCCCCGTGCTGCAGGCAACCTTGCCGTATGTGCGCGACGGCAAGCGCCTGCTCGACGTGTTCCGCAGCCTCGGCTACCGCGAAGACAAGGTCCGCCTGATCCTGAACCGCTATGCCAGCAGCGACAGCATCCGCGTGGCCGACCTGGAAGCGGCGTATGGCAAGCACGTCTACAAATCCATCCCCAACCACTATGAAGCGGTGGCGGCCTCCGTCAGCCAGGGCGTGCCCATTCTGAAGCTGACGCCGCACAACGCCGTCTCGCGCGCCCTGCAGGAACTGGCCGCCAGCCTGGCAGGCGAAACCCCGCCCGCCGCGCAAAGCTGGGTTTCGCGGCTGCTCGCGCGCGCCTGAGGCTCCAGCCTGATCCTCGAGCCTGATACCGCCCCACTCACCGGAGACCGACCATGACTGCCGAAAAACTCACCCTGCGGGACCGCCTGGGCTATGCCCAGGATGACGCCAGCCTGAATGACGATGCCGCGCACCAGGGCGCAGCGAGCCACAGCTACCAGCAGCTCAAGCACCGCACCCACCAGGCGCTGCTCGACCGCGTTGACCTGGAGGGCATGCAGCGCCTGTCGCGCGAGCAGATCCGCGAAGAGCTGAAAATCCTCGTCAGCGACGTGCTCACGGAAGACAATGTGGTGATCAACGAGCTGGAACGGCGCTCGCTGATCCGCGACATCCAGGACGAGGTGCTCGGCTTCGGCCCGCTCGAACCGCTGCTGGCCGACCCCGGCGTGTCCGATATCCTCGTCAACACCTACCGCCAGGTGTATGTCGAGCGCCATGGCCGCCTGGAGCTGAGCGACGTCTGCTTCACCGACGACGCCCACCTGATGAAGATCATCGACAAGATCGTCTCGCGCGTGGGCCGGCGCATCGACGAATCGAGTCCCATGGTCGATGCGCGCCTGCCCGACGGTTCGCGCGTGAACGCCATCATCCCGCCGCTGGCCATCGACGGCCCCGTGATGTCGATCCGGCGCTTCTCGGCCCAGCCGCTGCGCCTGGCCGACCTGCTGCTCAAGCACAGCCTGACGGAGGAAATGAGCACCACCCTGCAGGCGCTGGGCAAGGCCAAGGTCAACATCCTGATCTCGGGCGGCACGGGCAGCGGCAAGACCACCATGCTCAATGCGATTTCCGGTTTCATCAGCACGGCCGAACGCATCGTCACCATCGAGGACGCGGCCGAACTGCAGATGCAGCAGCCGCACGTGGTACGCCTGGAAACGCGGCCCGCGAACATCGAGGGCAAGGGCGAGGTAACGCAAAGGGCGCTGGTGCGCAACGCGCTGCGCATGCGCCCCGACCGCATCATCCTGGGCGAGGTGCGCGGCGCCGAGGCGCTCGACATGCTGGGCGCGATGAACACGGGCCACGAAGGCTCGATGGCCACCATCCACGCCAACACGCCGCGCGACGCGCTGACGCGGCTGGAAAACATGATCAGCATGGCCTCCGCGGCCCTGCCCGTGAAAGCCATGCGCCAGCAGATCAGTTCAGCCATCAGCGTGGTGGTGCAGGTATCGCGCCTGACGGACGGCAAGCGCAAGGTCACGTCGATCCAGGAAATCACGGGCATGGAAGGCGAGATGATCACCATGCAGGAAATCTTCACCTTCCGCCAGACGGGCATCGGCGAGGACGGCACGGTGCAGGGGCATTTCCATGCCAGCGGCGTGCGGCCGCGCTTCCTGGAACGCCTGCGCGCCTTCGGCATCAGCCTGCCGGAAACCCTGTTCGATCCCGCCCGCCAGTACCATTAAGGGGAGCATCATGGACTATCTCTATTACGTATTCGCCATCCTCACCTTCATCGCCGTGGTGCTGCTGATCGAGGGCGTGTACCTGGCATGGAACACCTCGCGCGGCCCGGAAGCGGAAAGGGTCGCGCGCCGCCTGCGCATCATGTCGGCCGGCGCGCATGGCGACACGAGCAGCTCGATGATCAAGAAGCGCCTGCTGAGCGACACCCCCGCCCTGCAGCGCGTGCTGCTCAGCGTGCCCCGCGTGCATGCGCTCGACCGCCTGCTCGAGCAGTCGGGCCTGAGCTGGAGCGTGGCCAGCTTCGCCGGCGTGATGCTGGCCACGGCCGGCGCCGCATTTTTGCTGCTCAGCTACCTCAGTGTGCCGTGGCTGCTGCTCCTGCCGCTGGTGGCGGGCGCGGCCCTGCTGCCGCTGCTGGTGGTCTTGCGCGCCAAGGCCAAGCGCCTGCAGCGCATCGAGCAGCAATTGCCCGACGCGCTGGATCTGATGGCGCGCGCGCTGCGCGCCGGCCACGCCTTCCCCACGGCCCTGAAAATGGTCGGCGATGAAATGAACGCGCCGCTGGCCGTGGAATTTCGCGCCACCTTCGACGAAGTCAATTTCGGCATCGCCATGCAGGACGCCCTGATGAACCTGGCCACGCGCGTGCCCAGCACGGACTTGCGCTACTTCGTCATCGCCGTGCTGATCCAGCGCGAAACGGGCGGCAACCTGGCCGAACTGCTCGACAGCATCAGCCGCATCATCCGCGAGCGCATCAAGCTGCTGGGACAGGTGCGCGTGCTGTCGGCCGAAGGCAAGCTGTCGGCCTGGATCCTGTCGCTGCTGCCCTTCGGCGCGGCGGCCATGATCCACCTGACCAATCCGCAGTTCCTGGAAATGCTGTTCGTCGACCCGGGCGGACGCAAGATGCTCGCCGGCGCCCTGGTGATGATGGTGTGCGGCATCCTGGTCATGCGCAATATCATCCGCATCCGCGTCTGAGCCCGCAAGGAGAACCCTCATGAATCCCGTGCATATCGCCTTTCTCGCCCTGCTCTTCATTGCCGTCTTCGGCACCGTGCTGGTGGCCATGCGCAGCTTTGCGCCCGATCCCTTGCGCCAGCGCATGGACAACGCCACCGGCAAGAGCGCGGCGGCGCCCGGCGCATCGGCGCCCAGCCCCTGGCTGGCGCGCATGGTGCGCCTGAGCGGCCCCCTGGCCAAACTGTCGCTGCCCGAGCAGGGCTGGGAAGGCTCCGTGATGCGCCGGCGCTTCATGAATGCCGGCCTGCGCCAGGCGTCGGCGCCCATCCTGTTCTTTTCCGCCAAGACCATGCTGGCCATCGGCCTGCCCCTGCTGCTGTTCCTGGGGCTGAGCGCCTCGGGCAGCCAGATGGCGGGCAAGGCGCTGCTGTTCTGGCTGCTGATCGTGGCCGCCATCGGCTACTACCTGCCCAATATCGTGCTGGCGCAAATGATCAAGCGGCGCCAGCGCGATATCTTCGAAAGCTTTCCCGACGCGCTGGACCTGATGACGGTATGCGTGGAAGCGGGCCTGGCCATGGATGCGGCGCTGGCCCGGGTGGCGGCCGAGATCGCCCTGAAAAGCGCCGTGCTGGCCGAGGAATTGCACCTGGTGATGCTGGAACTGCGCGCCGGCAACACCAAGGAACGGGCGCTGCGCAACCTGGCCCTGCGCACGGGCGTCGAGGATGTCGACGCGCTGGTGGCCATGCTGATCCAGGCCGAGCGCTTCGGCACCAGCATCGCCGCCTCGCTGCGCGTGCAGTCGGACCAGCTGCGCACCAAGCGCCGCCAGATGGCCGAGGAAGAAGCGGCGAAGATCGCCCTCAAGCTGCTGTTCCCGCTGATCTTTTTCATCTTCCCTTCGCTGCTGGTCGTCCTGATGGGGCCAGCCTTCCTGCAAATTTACCGCGTGCTCCTGCCCAGCATGGGCAGCGGCAGCTGACCGGAGAACCGCCATGCCACAGCACACCACCCTGATGCTCATGCTTGCCTGCGCCGGCCTGCTGCCCGCCTGCGGCCACCTGCCCGGTCCCGCCAGCCAGCACAGCCAGGCCAATCACGCCGCCCCGCCCCGGGCGCGCGGCGATGACAGCCCCGCCGCCCGCAGCGCCGCGTTCTGCAAGCTGGGCAAGCGCATGCAGGAACTGGGCGATCCGCGCGCGGCGATGGCCGCCTACCGCGAAGCGCTGCTGCTTGAGCCCGACTCGGCCGATGCACGCAATGGCGCCGCCGTGCTGCACGCGCAGCTGGGCCAGCTGGACACGGCGCGCACCATGCTGCAGGCGCTGGCGCAAGAAGCGCCGACGGCCCGGACCTACAACAACCTCGGCTACGTGCTGTACCTGCAGGGCGATTACGCCCAGGCGGCCAGCGTGCTGCGCCAGTCGCTGCAGCTCGACAATGGCCAGCAGCCGGCGCGCGCCAACCTGGATCTCACCATCGCGGCGCTGGCGCGCAGCATAGCGACGGTCGATGCGGCCGATGCCACCGCGGACGCCGTCGCGCCCGATCTGGCGCCGGCGCCCAAGCCGGCGGCACCGGCCAGCCGCCTGCAGCTGACGCAGTCGCAGCCGAATATCTTCACGCTGAGCTGGCGCGACACGCCCGTGGCGCCACGCGCCGCGCCGGCCGCCGTGCCCGCCCTGGCGAAGCAGGCGACGCCCCTGCCACGGCTGGAAGTCATCAACGGCAATGGAGAAACGGGGATGGCGGCGCGCATGCGCGGCATGCTGGGCGGCATGGGCATCAGCGTGCTGCGGCTGGGCAACCAGCGGCCGTACGGCATCCAGGCCAGCAGCATCGTCTACCGTCCCGGCCATGCGCAGGCGGCCGCCGCCCTGGCGCTGGCCTTGGGCGGCATGCCGCAACTGCAGGCGGCCGGCGACAGCGGCATCGGCGCGGGCGCCGACCTGCGTTTATTGCTGGGCAAGGATGCGGCGGCCAGCCTGCGCGCACCGGACGTGCGCCTGGCATCGAACACGGCACCGTAGGAGTGGCGTCAGCGTGGCAGCAGGCGGCGGTCGGCGGGGTCGATCAGGAAGCCCTGCAGGATATCCTGCAGCTGCGGCAGTTTCGCCACGTAGGCGGGAATGCCCAGCTGGCGCGCGCCGAAGTAGTGGGCAATGATGTCGCCCTGCTGCTCCATGTTGAAGTCGGACAGGACGCCGCCTGCCTGCGCATCGTAGCGGTAGGCGCGCTGGGCGATGTAGCCGCCGCGCAGCGCCAGCAGCACGCCATGCAGCAGCACGCCGTAGCCGAGCTGGTACTGCCACACGTGCACCATCTCGTGGATGAAGAACAGCTTGCCGCTGTTGCCTTCGCGGGAAAAATCGTCGCGGTACTGGGCCGGCATGAAGTGCAGGCTGCCGCGCGGCGTCATCGCCGTGTTCTGGTCCTGCAAGCCGAACGGCAGGAAGGAGCCGCGCACGACGCGCACGCGCGCGTAGTCGATGGCGCCCTGGAAGACGCTGCGGGCCATGGCGGTTTCGCCGATGGTGAGGGGGCGGCGCAAGACTCGCATAAGAAGAAGAGAAGAAAGCGCGGCAAGCGTAAAGCCTGCCGCGCCAGTACCGCTTAAGCCAATCGAAGACCGCTGGCAGCCTTGGCGATTTCCGTGATGCGGTCCCAGTTACCGGCCGCAATCGCGTCTTTCGGCGTCAGCCACGAGCCGCCCACACAGGCGACGTTCTTGCACGCCAGGAACTGCGACGCCGTCTCTTGCGAGATGCCGCCCGTCGGGCAGAACGTGATGTCCGGCAGCGGGCCGTAGATGGCGTTGAGCATGCCGATGCCGCCCGCCGGCACGGCCGGGAACAGTTTCAGCTGCTGGAAGCCGTTTTCACGCGCCGCCATCACTTCGCCTGGCGTCATCACGCCTGGCAGCAAGGGCAGGCCGCTGCTTTTCGCCGCCGCCACCAGGGCGCTGGTCAGGCCCGGCGAAACGCCGAAGACGGCGCCCGCATCACGTGCCTGGGCGAATTCCTCGGGACGGGTCAAGGTGCCGACGCCGACGATGGCGCCCGGCACGGCCGACATGGCGCGGATCGCTTCGAGGCCGTGCTTGGTGCGCAGCGTCACTTCCAGCACGCGGATGCCGCCCGCCACCAGCGCGCGCGCCAGCGGTACGGCGTGTTCAGGATCGTCGATCGCAATCACGGGGATCACGCTCGAGGTGCGCATAATTTCCAGTAGTGTCATGGTCATCTCTTATTTCCTAGCCAAAAAGTCTTCATCGGAACCCGGTACGGTATCGCCGACATTGTCGGCGTCGTGCAAGGCGACGGTGGTGGGAATCGGCGACGGCAGGCCGAAGGTGGTGGCACCTTCTTCCGCCGCGCTGACGGTGGAACGGAACATGGAAAACAGCTCGCGGCCCATGCCGACGTGGTTCGGCGACAGGTCGGCCGTGACCAGCGCACGCGCGTGCCAGACGTCGGCCGGCACCAGCGCCTCCAGTACGCCCGTAAAGGCGTCGAGGCGGATGATGTCGCCGTCGCGCACGAGGCCCAGGGGGCCGCCGGCGAGGATTTCAGGCGAGACGTGGATGGCGGCCGGCACCTTGCCCGACGCGCCCGACATGCGGCCATCGGTGACCAGCGCCACGTGGCGGCCCGCATCCTGCAGGTTGGCCAGCGCCGGGGTCAGCGCATGCAGTTCCGGCATGCCGTTGGCGCGCGGACCCTGGAAGCGCAGCACGGCGACGAAATCGCGGTCCAGCGTGCCGGCCTTGTAGGCGGCCATGAAGTCTTCCTGCGAATTGAATACCAGGGCCGGCGCTTCGACCGTGCGGTGCTGCGGCTTGACGGCCGACACCTTCATCACGGCGCGGCCCAGGTTGCCCGCCACCAGGACCATGCCGCCGTCCGGCGCGAAAGGATTGCTGGCCGGGCGCAGCACGTTTTCGTCGGCGCTGGCGGCCGGTGCATCTTTCCAGAAGACCTTGCCGTCTTCGCCGAGGAACGGCTCCATGCAGTGCGCGCGCAAGCCGTGGCCCAGGATGGTGTTGACGTCGTCGTGCAGCAGCCCCGCGTCCAGCAATTCGCGGATCAGATAACCGGTGCCGCCGGCCGCGTGGAAATGGTTCACGTCGGCGTCGCCGTTCGGGTAGATGCGCGTAAGCATCGGCACGATGGCCGACAGTTCATTGAAATCGTTCCAGTCGATGACGATGCCGGCCGCCTTGGCGATCGCCACCAGGTGCAGGGTGTGATTGGTCGAGCCGCCCGTGGCCAGCAAGCCCACGACGGCGTTGACGATACATTTCTCGTCGACGATATGGCCGACTGGCAAGTAGCTGGCGCTTTGCGCCGTGATGACGGCCGCGCGCTGGGCGGCGGCCCTGGTCAGCGCATCGCGCAGCGGCGTGTTCGGCGTGATGAAGGCGGCGCCCGGCAAATGCAGGCCCATCACTTCCATCAGCATCTGGTTGCTGTTCGCCGTACCGTAGAAGGTACAGGTGCCGGCGCCATGGTAGGCTTTCGACTCGCCTTCGAGCAAGTCTTCGCGCGTGGCCTTGCCTTGTGCATACAGCTGGCGCACCTTGGCTTTTTCCTGGTTCGACAGGCCCGACGTCATCGGACCGGCCGGCACGAAAACGGCCGGCAAGTGGCCGAAGTGCAGCGCGCCGATCAACAGGCCCGGCACGATCTTGTCGCATACACCCAGGTACAGGGCCGCGTCGAACATATTGTGCGACAGCGCCACGGCCGTCGACATGGCGATGGTGTCGCGCGAGAACAGCGACAATTCCATGCCCGGCTGGCCTTGCGTCACGCCATCGCACATGGCGGGCACGCCGCCGGCGAACTGGGCGACGGCGCCCACTTCGCGCACGGCTTGCTTGATGATCTGCGGGAAGCCTTCGAAGGGCTGGTGCGCCGACAGCATGTCGTTGTACGAGGACACGATGGCCACGGACGGCTTCTTGTACTCCTTCAGCGACAGCTTGTCGTTGGCGGGAAAGGCGGCAAAGCCGTGCGCCAGGTTGGTGCACGACAGGGCGCCGCGCTGCACGCCCTGGATGCGGGCCGCATCCAGATGCGCCAGATAGGCGCCGCGCGATGGCCGGCTGCGCGCGATGATGCGCGCTGTTACGGATTCGACTACTGGATGCAGCGCCATATGGATTTCCTTAAAAATGAGTATTTCGTGAAATTTTACTACAAAACGGTGAAGAAGAAGCACTCTTGCATGGGCCGACCACACAAATAAGCCACGGATTGCGGCGTATCAAGGCAAGCCCGGCAAATATCGCGTATCGGCAGCTGTCAACATAGCTCTTATATGGCACGGGTGCAATCACTAAAAAAAGCACAACAAAAATCGGCCTCACGTCACAAACTGTAGTGAAATTACGTTTTTCTGATGTATTATTCTCATACCAATGCCGGACCCGCTGTTCGCCACCACGAACGCGCCGCGCTCCTTTCAACCGAGACAAGCACCCAAGCCGACCGCCATGCGCCAGCCAGCACCTACTCCTGCCATCACCGCCACCGCCAGTTTCCAGTCCCTGCAAGCGCATAGCGCCAGCCTGCGCGAAGTGCATCTGCGCCAGCTGTTCGCCGCCGACCCCGCACGTTTCTCGACGATGACGGTCGATGCGGCCGGCCTGCTGCTCGATTACTCGAAGAACCGGGTCGACGCCACCGCCATGGCGCTGCTGATGGACCTGGCCCGCGAGCGCGGCGTGGAAGCGCAGCGCGAAGCCATGTTCACCGGCGAGAAAATCAATCTTACCGAACATCGGGCCGTTCTGCATACCGCCTTGCGCGCGCCGCGCGGCACCAGGCTGATGGTCGATGGACAGGATATCGATACCGACGTGCAAGATGTACTGCAGCGCGTCAAGGCATTTACGGACAAGGTCCGCAATGGCAGCTGGCTCGGCTACACGGGCAAGCCGATTTGCGACATCGTCAATATCGGCATCGGCGGCTCGGACCTGGGGCCGAAAATGGCGTGCCTGGCGCTGCGCTCGTATGCCAACCCGGGACTGGAAATGCACTTTGTTTCCAACGTCGACGGTCACGACATGGAAGCGACCCTGTCGAAAGTCGATCCGGAAACCACCCTGTTCATTGTTGCCTCGAAAACCTTTGTTACCGCTGAAACCATGCTCAACGCCAACACGGCGCGCGCCTGGTTCCTGCTCGAAGGCGAAGAAAAGGATCTGGCGCAACACTTTGTGGCCGTCTCGACCAACACGCAAGCCATCGTCGACTTCGGCATTTCGCCGGACAATATGTTCCCGTTCTGGGACTGGGTCGGCGGCCGTTATTCCGTCTGGTCCTCGATCGGCCTGGCCGTGGCCCTGTCCGTCGGTTTTGAATATTTCAGCGATTTCCTCGCCGGTGCGCATGCGATGGATCAGCATTTCCGCCAGGCGCCCCTCGAAGACAACATGCCCGTCGTGCTGGCCATGGTCGGCTTCTGGAACCGTCAGTTCCTCGATTGCGGCTCCGTTTCCATCGCACCGTATCACCAGGACCTGAGCCGCTTCGCCGCCTACCTGCAACAGCTGGACATGGAAAGCAACGGCAAGCGCGTCACCAAGGATGGCGTGCCCGTCGACGTGCCGACCGGCCCCGTCATCTGGGGCGATTGCGGCACGAATGCCCAGCACGCGTATTTCCAGCTGCTGCACCAGGGCACGGACATCACACCCATCGACTTCATCGCCGCCCTGCGCGCCACGCACGATTTGCCGGGCCACCACGATGCCCTGCTGGCCAACTGCTTCGCCCAGTCGGAAGCCTTCATGACGGGCAAGACGGCCGAGGAAGTGCGCCTTGACCTGCAGGCGCAGGGCTTGCCGGAAAGCGAAATCGAAGCGCTGGTGCCGCACAAGACTTTCCCCGGCAACCGCCCCAGCAACACCATTTTGATGGACCAACTGACCCCGACCACCCTGGGCGCCCTGATCGCCTTGTACGAACACAAGACCTTCGTGCAGGGCGTCTTGTGGAACGTCAACAGTTTCGACCAGTGGGGCGTGGAACTGGGCAAGGTGCTGGCCAAGAAAATCCAGACCGAACTGACGGGCGAAGCCCGTCCCGACCACCACGACAGCTCGACCAATGGCTTGATTGCCTTGGCGAAAGCCGCCAAGGCGGCGTATTAACTTAATTGAGGTTTATGAATATTTACGAAATCAAAGTAGTCAGCGACAAGGCCATGCAAGTGGGCGAATGCCCGCTCTGGCATGGCAAGGAAGCGGCCCTGTACTGGGTCGACATCGATGGCCGCGCCGTGCACCGGCTGCACCCGGCCAGCGGCAAGCATGCGCAGTGGACCATGCCGACGGAACCGTCGGCGCTGGCCATCAACGCCGGCGACGGCCTGATCGTCGCCCTGCGCAGCGGCTTTGCCCACCTCGACACGAAGACGGGCAGCCTGGCGCACATCGCGCCGGCGCCGTTCGACATGGCCACCACGCGCTTCAACGACGGCAAGGTTGACCCGGCCGGCCGCTTCTGGGTCGGCACGATTTTCGAGCCGCGCAACACTGACGCAGCAGAAATGTTCGTGCTGGAAAAGGGACAAGTGCGCAAGGTCTGGTCGGGCGGCATGACCGTGTCGAACGGCCTGGGCTTCAGTCCCGACGGGCGCACCATGTATCACTCGGATACCACCACGCACCGCATCGACCGTTTCGACTTCGATGCGGCCACGGGAGCCATTTCCGCGCCACAACCGTTCCAGCGCTTTTCCATGGACAAGAAAGCGTTCGATTACGGCGGGCGTCCCGATGGCGCGGCCGTCGACAGCGAAGGCAATTACTGGTCGGCCATGTTTGAAGGCGGCAAGATCTTGCGCTTCGCCCCCGATGGCCATTTGCTGGGCGAAATTACCGTGCCCGTGCGCTGCCCCACCATGGTGACGTTCGGCGGCCCCGACCTGCGCACCCTGTACATCACCAGCGCCAGCCACAACCGCTCGGCAGCAGAAATCGCCGACTACCCGTTGACGGGTCACGTGCTGTCCGTGCGCGTGGACGTGGCAGGCCAGCCGGAAACGCCTTACCAGGCGTAACACGGTCAGGTATGAAAAAGCGCCGGCACCCGCGAGGGTCCGGCGCTTTTTTAACGCTCACGTAGGTCGGATTAGCGGGGCAAGGCCCCGCGTAATCCGACAACAGTGTTGGCCATGGTGCCGTCGGATTACCGCGACAGCACCTTGCGGATGGTTTCCGCCAATTCAGCCGCCACGAACTTGGCCACATATCCATCGGCGCCCACGCCCTTGACGTGGTCTTCGTTGGTCGAGCCCGTCAGCGACGAGTGGATCACCACGGGAATGTTGGAGAAGCGGCCATCGTTCTTGATGTTGCGCGTCAGGGTAAAGCCGTCCATTTCCGGCATTTCCAGGTCGGTCAGCACCAGCGCGACCTTGTCTTTCGCCGTCTTGCCTTCCGTGGCCGCCTGGGCCGAGATCGCTTGCAGGCGCTCCCACGCTTCCTTGCCCGTCTTGGTCATGATGAAAGGCACGCCCATCGCTTCGAGGCCCTTTTCGATCAACGAGCGGGCCAGCGAGGAATCGTCGGCCGCGAGAATCACGGCGCCGGCCGGCAAGCGCACTTGCGGGCCGATGCTGTTTTCGTCCACGTCCGGGTCGCCCGACGGCAGCACGTTGCGCAGGATTTGCTCCACGTCCAGCACTTGCGCCAGGCGGGTCTTGTCCGTGTCGCCATCGAGGCGGGCGATGCTGGTGACGAGGCCGCCGCCGACGCTCGATTCGGCCGACAAGACCTGATTCCACTCGAGGCGCACGATTTCATCGACCTCTTCCACGGCAAACGCCTGTGTCGAGCGGGCAAATTCCGTCACCATCAGGATCTTCAAGCCGCTGCTCTTGCAACCGACCGCCATCGGCAAGTCGATCACGGGAACGATCTGACCACGGATATTGACCACGCCCAGCATGTGCGGGTGCGAACCAGCCACCGCCGTGATGGCCGGCATTTCCATGATTTCACGGACTTTGAACACATTGATGCCGAACAGTTCGCGGCTGGCCGAGTGATCACTGGTCCCCAGCTTGAACAGGAACAGTTCGAATTTGTTATTGCCTGTCAGGCTGGTGCGTTCATCGACATCTTGCTGCATTGAATTCATTGTGTCCCCTTGAGCCGTCTTGTAAAGTTAAGTCGCCCGCCCCTGATGCTGCGGACAGTGCGGACTGCACGTCGCATGGACGCCGGACGGCGGGTTTGGGGCATGGCCGGCGCTAACGGTGCAGTGTATATCGTACAACTTCATACAACCAATAGTTGCTATCGATTCGAGCTTGAATTATACGTTTTTTTACTTTCTTCAAAGCTACTTTACGCTGCCAACGGCGATCCTGACAGCATTTCTTGATTTCCTTGTTGCTACAGCGCAAATGATGACGGAGAGAATCGAAAATTTCCCTGGCAACCATGGTTGCTTTGCAAAGCCGATAACCAGCATGACGCTGCGCCGGCGCCGGCGAACGGCATATAATGGCCATGCCGGCATCGCAGGCAGGCATACCGGGCAAAATGGCGACGGCAGCGGATGGAATGTAGTAAAATTTCTTGCAATTGCCTGTTCTACGTAGTAAATTTACACCATCGATTATAGTAGCGACAGACTGGCACTTCCGGTCGGCTTTCTCCCCGCTCCGGCCCTTTTACTTTTGCGACGACACTCACTTATGGCACTTACCGATTTTGACCTGGTCCTGTTTGGCGGCAGCGGCGATTTAGCAATGCGCAAGTTGTTGCCTGCAATGTATGCGCGCGACGTCGCGAACGATTTGCCGCCGACGGCGCGCATCATCTGTGTGGGCCGCCAGGACAGCGGCCAGGATGCCTTCCTGAAAATGGTGGAGACCAATTCGCGTCCCCACATCAAGGCCAGCACCCTGAACGCCGCCACCTGGAGCAAGTTTTGCGCGCGCATCGTGTATGTGTCGCTCAACGCCAGCGATGCGGCCACGTACGCGCCGCTGGTCGAAGCGCTGCGCGGCGACGCCGACCTGACGCGCGTGTACTACCTGGCCACGCCGCCGCACCTGTTCGCCCTCATCTGCGACAACCTCGAAGACAACGGCCTGGTCACGCCGAATTCGCGCGTGGTGCTGGAAAAGCCGCTGGGCCGCGACCTGGCCAGCGCCAAGCAGATCAATGCCGAAGTGGGCAAGGTCTTCCAGGAATCGCAGATCTACCGTATCGACCATTACCTGGGCAAGGAAACCGTGCAGAACTTGCTGGCCCTGCGCTTCGGCAACATCCTGTTCGAGCCGCTGTGGCGCCGCGAATGGATTTCCGACGTGCAGATCACCATCGCCGAAAAGCTGGGCGTGGGCAACCGCATGGGTTACTACGACACCTCGGGCGCGCTGCGCGACATGCTGCAAAACCACTTGCTGCAACTGCTGTGCATCGTCGCCATGGAACCGCCGACCTCGATCGCGCCGGACGCCGTACGCGATGAAAAGCTGCAAGTGCTGCGCTCGCTGAAAAAATTCACACCGACCACCCTGGCGCAAAACATCGTGCGCGGCCAGTACCGCGCCGGCCACGTCGACGGCGCCACCGTGCCGAGCTACCGCGACGAACCCGATGCGCCGGAACATTCGCGCACCGAAACCTTCGTCGCGCTGAAGGCGGAAATCGACACCTGGCGCTGGGCCGGCGTGCCGTTCTACCTGCGCACGGGCAAGCGCATGGCCGACAGCCTGGCCGAGATCGTCGTGCGCTTCAAGCAAATTCCGCATTCGATCTTCAACCAGCCGACGTCGAGCTTCCAGCCGAACTGCCTGGTGATCCGCTTGCAGCCGGACGAAGGCTTGCGCATGAATTTGATGGCGAAAACCCCGGGCGACGGCATGCGTTTGAAACCGGCGGAACTGGAACTCGATTTCCGCGAATCGTTCAAGACCCCGCGCATGGACGCCTACGAGCGTTTGCTGCTCGACGTCCTGCGCGGCCAGCTGACCCTGTTCATGCGCGGCGACGAACTGGAAGCGGCCTGGGAATGGGTCGAGCCGATTCTCGACAGCTGGGAACAGAACGACAGCGCGCCGATTCCGTACACGGCCGGCACCTGGGGCCCGGCGGCCGCCAGCGCCCTGATCGGCCGCGATGGCTTGCAGTGGCGTGAAGAGGCCTTGCCAGAGGACTGAAGCCGTTAAGATTTGGCTTAACCCTGAACGGCGAAATACTGGGGTCGGACCCTGAGGGTCCGACCCCGGAACTTTGCTTTTGGGGTGAAAAGGACGCAAACTTACGGCATTACTGCCAGAAGATCAATCAATGCTACTCGATTCCATCCGCACCCAGCTCGATTCGCTCTCCAAGTCGGAGAAAAAAGTCGCGCTGGCCGTGCTAGACCAGCCCAACCAGACGGTCAGCCAGAACATCACGGCGCTGGCGAAAAGCGCGCAGGTGTCGGAACCGACCGTGGTGCGCTTTTGCCGCACGCTGGGCTATGACGGCTGGCATGAATTCAAGCTGAAACTGGCGCAGGGCCTGGCGCTGGCCATGCCGGGCGCGAACGAGCAGCCGGCGCAGGACGATCTGGCAGCCGACCTGGTGAATAAAATCTGCAGCCGCTCGATCAATACCCTGCTCGACCTGCGCAACAACCTGAATCCGGAAGCGATCCAGCGCGCGCTCGACATCCTGTCGCGCGCCAGCAAGATCGAATTCTATGGCCAGGGCACGTCGGGCATCGTGGCGGCCGACGCGCAGCACAAGTTCTTCCGTTCGGGCGTACCGACGGTCGCCTACAGCGACCCGAACATCCACAGCATCGCGGCGGCCCTGCTGCGCGGCGGCGACTGCCTGGTGGCCATCTCGCAGCGCGGCAACAGCCCCGCCCTGGTGCGCTCCGTGAAACTGGCGCGCCGCGGCGGCGCCGACGTTGTCGTGCTGGCCCCATCGGGCACGCCGCTGGCCGACCTGGCCACCGTGCTGATCCCGATCGACCTGGTCTTCAACACCGACCCCTACACGCCCATTTCAGCGCGCCTGGCCTACCTGGTGGTGATCGACGTGCTGGCCGTGGGCCTGGCCCTGCAACGGGGACCGGAATTCCGCAAGAAGATGCAGAATGCGCAAAAGGCGCTGCAGGAATTCGACATGCAATTCGATTCCTTCATCGGCTGATCCTCCATGGGCGCCAGCCACGCTGGAGCCGCTCCTTATCCGAACATCTCCATTGGACCAGGATGTCTCTTCCTTGATCTCACATGGGGAACCGGTACACGCGGCAGCCTTTGCATCGCAAGACCGTCCCATCATCCGTGTCTCTAAGAATTGGGATCCTTTGGTTTCCCATGGTGACGTATCGGATGAGTTTTGCTACCTCCTCCTGCATTGGACACAACCACTCTCACCTCGTCGTTGGGGAAAAAGTGCATATAGATATCTCCCGGCTCATCGTATTTTTCCACTTCCACCATTTTTTCTTTGACAATATGCGTATGTTCTTCCGGCATATCCCATCGCACCCGGACCATCATTCCCGGATACCATACCCGCGGGATGGATGCGCAGCAAACTTCGGCTCCCCCCGCTCCCCACCTGGCCATATTGGCCCCTCCCGCCCCATCAACCGATGCGGAATAAATATACTTCCCCGTATGGTTCACAATACCCACCTGCGCCGTCGCGGTAGTCCTTGGGCCGGCTTGCTCAACCTGCCTGGCCTTGAGGGCGCAGCCGCTCAGCAGCAAGGCCGTGCCAAGATACATAATCCATTTCATAATTTCCATTTTATAAATTAATAGCCAATTTAATTGATCAAGCGTCGACGGCTGAAGAAAAAATCAACAGGCAAAGGCGCGAAAAGGGATTTTTCCCGATGATCATATCAAGGAATATTCGCAGATTTTCCGGAATGAAGAATAGGATGATTTTTACTATCGCCGTCCACATTTGACACAACCACTCTCACCTCGTCGTTGGGGAAAAAGTGCATATAGATATCTCCGGGCCTATCATATTTTTCCACTTCCACCATTTTTTCTTTGACAATATGCGTATGTTCTTCTGGCATATCCCATCGCACCCGGACCATCATTCCCGGATACCATACCCGCGGGATGGATGCGCAGCAAACTTCGGCTCCTCCAGCTCCCCATCTGGCCATATTGGCGCCTCCCGCCCCATCCACCGATGCGGAATAAATATAGTTTCCCGTATGGTTGACAATACCCACCTGCGCCGTCGCGGTAGACCTTGGACCGGCTTCCTCAACCTGCCTGGCCTTGAGGGCGCAGCCGCTCAGCAGCAAGACAGTGCCAAGATACATAATCCATTTCATAATTTTATTTTCTATAAAAGCAAGCAGTTGAAGGTGCAAGCGCATGCAGCCGATCACGCAATCTTTAGCGTCCGGAAATGCACGATCCAAACGCGCCACATTGCTGTGCGAGTGAAACGACACATCCCGCTTCATATTATTGTTGGTGCCGTCGAAGAAGAAACCGAAAAACAGATTCGCATCGCATGAGGGGGAAAGCCTGGGTCAGGGCATTCACGAGCTTTGGCAGATTTAACAATTTCTTTCATCTCACCAATTCCGTCAAAAAAACGGTCATGATGAGACGGGTCAATTTTTTCAATGGAATAAATTTTTGACAAGAAGGCAGTCATGGATTTCCTTCCAGACTTTGGATGAGCTTTCTTTGGAATTCAATTATTTCTTGAGTCTCCTTTATGTCATCAACTGACATAACATTGACGTCACGCAACAATGTCCTTTCCAGCGTAAGTAATGTCGCTTTTTCCCTCTTCAATTTCTGCCTACGGCGCTCGTCCCGATACTCCTTCGTCGGCACCGGATACCCCTTGATTTTCCCAGGCCACTCCGGTCGGCTCGGTCCGTAATGTGACACCACGACCCCCACGCTGCCATCTTCATAGACGATCAGCCAGATATCGCCCGCCTTCCCATCCGGATACGGGGGAACACTGACCGTCTCGCGATGAAAGGTCGGGTCCGGGGACAGCTGATAGACCACCACCACCTTCAAATCCGCATGCCACTTTTCCGGCACGCTGAAGCAGCATATCGTGCCGCCTTGGCCATAAGGATCGATCGCATCGCCACCGCCGCCGCTGTTGGTATTTCCCGGATTTTCAACCGCGATGTAATTGACTTCGCGCGAAGAATAATTCAGCGCCTGAATGCTCGCGGCCATGGCGACACCGGGTAAACATGCGGCCAGCAAGAGGCATCGCCATAATTGTTGCTTGAGTAACATCATCATGATTTCATCGCTATCCATAAAACCGGCGGATCAGTCCACCCTGCTTCAACCGCGATGAAGTCACGCCCTATGCGAGCGCATTGATCCGCTCTGCAGAGCGCTGCTGCGCCAGGTAAATCTCTTCATCGAGTTTGGCTTGCGCAATATCCTGTGTTAAGTTTTCGCTCCACACCAATTCTTCGGGTGCATCTTTCGCCTGGATGCCGGCCGTCGGCATGCGCTGCAGTTCGTTTTCGTGCACGCTTTTCCGGAAGAAGCCGCTTTGCGGGTAATAGCCTCGGCGCAAGATATAGCCGCCACCCTCGCGCCGTGTATAGGTTTGCGTGGTGATCAGCCTGCTACGCATGTCGGCGCTGTCGGCATCCGTACGGATAGGATAGGGAGTGCCATACTGCGCTTCCTTGACCAGCGCTTCCTCTTCCGGCGTCAATGCTTCGCCATTCTTCTGTTTCAGTTGCGCAGCTTCGGTCTTTCGGCTGAGCTCATATACGCGTTTATAAAAGCCGTCTTTAGGCGGTTTATTGGCGAACGAGGCGATCCTGGCCCGCTTGTCGTATTCCGTCACTTCGCCAGCCATATAAAATCCGGCCAGGGAATCATGCACATAGTCGTCAAAAAAACGCATCACTTCGGGCGGCAGCGGTTTGGGGTGATCGAATATGTCGAGCGCAAATTCTTCCCATTTGTCCAAGGGCGTGTGGTTTTGAGCCCGATAATATTGCCAGTGGTTGATGCGCGCAATATCCCGGGCGCTGAACGGCTGGCCCTCATCGCCATGACGGAAGGCTTTGCGCGCGCGCAGCGCTTCCAGATCGCCTGCCAGCAAGCGGTTGTAGGACCCCAGATCCTCCCGCTCTTGCGCGTTGGCCGCCTTGAAGCTGGTCGTGGCTTCCAGTGTCTTGACGCGCACGGCGCGCCAGCGGTAATACAGTTGCATATGCTTGCTCAGCAAAGCACCTTGCTCTCCCAGCTCGGCGGTATATGCTTCCCAGGCGCTGGCAAGCTGCTGATTGATCTGAAAGTCATCCTGATCGCGAAGTTCCAGTTCGCTGAACGGTATCAGGGGCACCCCCTTGAGGCGCGCTTCCTTGAACATGTGCGCCAACGGAATTTGCGACAGCAAGGCTGCTTGTCCGCCGCGTCCCTTTCCCTGCTCGCCCGGACCATAGCCGCCTCCGACGTCGGAGTGCACGCCAGGAAAATATACTTCCTCGATTTTCCCTTCCAGGCGCGTGACGGGGAAATTCATGCGCTGCTCATGCGTGGCAATGCAATGCAGGCCGGCCTTGACGCAGCGAGGCAGCGGCTTGAGCAATTCATTGGCCCAGGCCCAATGGCCATCGAACATCGCGCCAGGTGCGATCGTGGTTTTCGCTACAGACGCCGAGCTGCCCACGGTTGCCACCGTGTCGAAGACGCCAAGAAAATTGATGCTAGCAGGGATGCCGGCAAACTTCTGCACCTCACCTTCGCGTGGCGTGAGCAAATCGGCAAACAGCTGGCAAAACGCCACCGCCTCGGCGGCGCCACGCGAAAAACCGAACACGGACAGGGTCAGCGATGGAATATGCGGTTTCGCTTGTGCCGCCATCGCCGCTTTGAGTTTTTCTATATGGGGAACGAACCAGTCAGAGTGGGTCATGAAACGCTCTCTTCCGGTTAGGGGGTGAGGTGCTTTATCGTGGCCTACGGCATTATCATAGATGCGGGCAAGTCGGCCAGCCTCATCTGATTCGTACAATAACTTGCCGCTAATAGTCCGATGAACGGCATTCACGACTTGCAGCAAGCCCCATATAATCCGGGGTTGCCCGCCTTTGGCAAATGCCTTGCCTTCATCCGATTCGGTTAGCTCTCCGATTTCTTTGAACGGAGTACCTACGCCTGGAATATAGTTTGAAAAATATCCACTCTGTTGCTTGTCATTTGGATATGTTAAAAAAAGGCGCGCCACATTACTGTGACTGGCATCTTCTGGCCTAAGTGGAATCTTAGTAATAGCAATGGGGACTTTCGTTTTTGCATCAATTACACCTGTACGCAAGCCGTTGCGATCCCGTTCCAGATTATTGTTCGTGCCGTCAAAAAATAGTCCCACATGTACAGCTATGCTGCATGGTGCATCTGATGCCGCGCCGCATGCAACTTGAGCGATTTTTGACTGTTCACTCGTGCCTGGATTTAAGAAGACATCGACAGGAACGGGAGCTTTGGGAGGCGGAACATTAATCATGATGAATCATTTTTTAAGTAATGGTTTACCCGTGTGTTGAATCGGGTGATCTTTTCCATATCCTGCATCATTCGACACAACAACTCTCACCTCATCATTCTCAAAAAAATGCATATAAATATCTCCTGGCCTATCATATTTTTCAATTTCGACCATTTTTTCCTTAATGACATCAGTGTGCCCTTCAGGCATATTCCACCGCACCAAGACATTCATTCCTGGATGCCATACGCGGGGAATCGATGTACAGCAAATATTTGCCCCGCCCGCCCCCCATCTGGCCATATTCCCCCCTCCGGCACCATCAACCGATGCGGAATAAATATACTTCCCCGTATGGTTGACAATACCCACCTGCGCCGTCGCGGTAGTCCTTGGACCGGCTTCCTCAACCTGCCTGGCCTTGAGGGCGCAGCCGCTCAGCAGCAAGGCCGTGCCAAGATACATAATCCATTTCATCATTTTTCCTTTTATAAAAGTAAGCAGTCGAAGAAACGAGGCTAGGCAGCCGAACGCGCCTGCCAGAAATCGTCGGGCAGCGTGTCGAGCTCGGACAGGTAATTCGCTCCCTGGCGCGTGCGCAGCAACAGGCTGGCCATTGCAGGATGCAAGGTAAAATCGTCGGCCAGCATCAAGGCCAGGGCGCTGAAATGCTGACGCTGGCCCGCCGCCTCGATGCCGCTGGCGTTTGCCACAAGCAAATGACGCGCCACGCGCGCGTGACACTCGGCCGGGGTGCCGGAATGAAACAGGTCCGGCTGCACATCATGCAGATTGGCCAGGATGGCATCGGCTTCGGCGATATCCACCAGGGCGGCAAAGGCGGTGTCGCCGAGGGGGAATTTATCAAATTCCGCAGGGGCGGGCTTGGCCTCTGCCGTGCCCTGCCAACTGACCAACGAACCATCGCGCCGCAGCGACCACCAGCGGTAGATGGGGCTCAGCAAATGCGCGGACTGCGTTTCAGTCAAGGCTGCCAGCAGGGCCGGCAATATGCGCGTATCGGCCCAGCGCACGGGCCATTCGACAGTGTCTGGCGTGATGGCAATCAAATAGGGGCGCAGATGCTGCTCCAGCTGGCCGATATCGAGCGTGCTGGCGATGATGCTGAGCATGGGCTTGCCTGCGCACAGCGAAAACAGGCGCTGCAGCCACGCAGCCTGCTCGCTGCTTGTCGATGGCGCCGCCATTAAATGCGGTGCGGCGCTCTTGAAGTTTTGCAGCGAGGTGTGCGCATACAGCGACTGGCGCCGCAGCCGGCTCGGGTAGCGCTTGGTGAAAAACTCCTCGTCGCAGGCGCCGTCGAGCAGCGCCAGCAGATACAGGGGCTGGCTGCCGTTCGCCACCGCCGCCTCCGCGCGCAAGGCCTGCAGTTGCTGCGCGATCAGCGCTGGAACTTCCGGGTCGTGAACATCGATGGCAAAGTACATCAGGATTCCTTTTCTAGGCCGCCGTGGGCGCGATAAACGGACTACCGCTACGCAACGCGGCCAGCAGACAAGCCTTGCACACGCTGGCAGGCAGCGCGGGCAATGGATAAGCGAGCCGTGTCGGCCCGATAAAACTCTTCCTGCCCGCATGCACCGTAATCTTGCCCGGGCACTGGATCGTGATATTGCCGCCCTCGATGGTGATATTCGCGCCGCCCGCCGTCGACAGGCGGATGCTTTTCGCCGCCGCCCAGTCCACATGCGCGTTGGCGCTGACGACATTGACCTCCTCGCGCGCCTGCACGTTGATCACGTCGGCCTGCGCCTGCACGTCGATAGATTGACTGGCTGCAATCATCTGCAGGCCGATATCGTTCTCGCCCGCCTTGACCACGCCGCCCAGCACGCCGATGGCCTGGCCCGCGTGCAGGCGCAGCTTGCCGCCGCTGGTCCATTGCGTGTCCTGCCCGCTCATCACGGTGACGGTTTCGCCGCTGGCCAGTTGCATGTCCTGCCCCGCGACAACGCCCAGCCCGGCCCGGGCCGCGATCGCGATGATGGCGTCCTTTGTGTGCGGCAACTGTTCATGCATGCCGAAAACGCTGGCCAGCAGCGCTTTCAAGGGCGCCGCCTGACCGTCGAGCGCGCTGGCGTTTGCTGCGCTGGCGCCGACATGGCTGGCGTAGGCCACCGTTTGATGCGTCTTGGCGGCAGCGCTGAAGGTTTCGCCCAGCATCACCGCCTGTTTCAACAATGCGATCCCGCCCGCATTGTCGCCGGCCGGATCGCGTTGCGCGGCCTCGTGCCGGAGCACATAGCTGCTTACCAGCAGGCCGGCCCTGGCGCGCACCGCGCCATACGCGTCGGTGCGCAGCTCGGCGCCGGCGCCGCGCAGGCTGCCACGGTAATTGTCGGCGCCGTGGATCAGGTGGCCCAGGTTCAGTTCGCTGGCCGCATGGCTGCTTTTCAGCTGGATGCGTCCCTGCTGGTCGGTGTCGTCGAACAGCAACTGGTTGTAACCGGCCGCGCTGCCCGCCTTGCCGAATTCCTTGCTGCGGATGCCCCATTGCGCTGCGCCATTGCGGTGCGCCGCGCTGCTGCCTGCGGCGCCATGCCACAGCGGACTGTTGCCGCCCGCCACATTGCCCTGGCCCGCGATGGCGTGGTCGTGCGCCGGCTGGAACACGCCGGCGTCGCTCTGATCGCGCGCCATGCCGCCCGGCGTGGGTAGCGTGCCGCCCTCGCCCTGGCCGTTGTACAGGGCGCCGACGATGACGGGCCGGTCGATATCGTTTTCCAGAAATTGCACCAGCACTTCCTGGCCGATGCGCGGCAAAAACTGGCTGCCCATGCCGCCGCCGGCGGCGCGCTGCGCTACCCGCACCCAGCACGTCGCGCCAGTCTCTTGCTGCCAGTGAAAGCGGATGCGCACCCGGCCCAGCTTGTCGCAGTAAATCTCATCGGCGCCGCTGGCCGCGTCATTGCCGTCGGCGCCCACCACGATGGCGCTCTGGCTGCCCAGGGCGGTCGGCGTGGCGTGCTGGCGCGCATCGCCGTCATCGTGCGCCGGACGCCACGGCATGCTTGCCTCGATCATCTCGATGCAGTTGGCGTAGCCGCTGGCTTGCGCCTGGGCGATCGCGGCGGCGACATCGGGAAACCCTGCGCCCCACTGCGCCACGGTTTCTTCCAGCAATTCCGGTATCGGGCCGAACAGTTCCGCCAGTCCTTCCAGCGCCGGCAGCGGCAGGTTGTTGACGCTGATGCTGGCCACGCGCAGCACGACATACTCGGGCGCGGCACCGTCGGCTGGCTGCAATGGTCCCTGCGTCAGGGTAAAACGCGTGCCGGCGCGCAGGGTGCGCACGGTCGAGCGGGCTTGCCACAGCTGGGCGCGCGCTTCGTGGGCCTGCATCTGCAAGCGGGCGTAGCGCTGCGCCTGGGCACCATTCGCATACCAGTACTGGCCCGGCGTATCGTAGCTTTCCAGCAGCGGCGCGTTCTTGCCGCCAAGCATCATATTCGTCGGCACGCTGGCGGCGACCGCCTTTTTCGCCTTGTAATCGTAGCTGAGCACGCTGCTCAGCCCCACCTGCAGGCTGCGCCGCGCGCGCAAGGCCTGCACGCTGTCGCCCGGCTCGCCCACGCGCGCGCCATGAAAGCGCAGCCCGCCGCCTTGCGCGCTGCTGGCGTCCTCGGGCGTGGCGCAAGCCTGGCTGCTATCGGCAAAAACGATCAGGGTCTGACCGTCAAACCGCCAGGCCAGCCCCTCTTCCGTCAGCAGGCGACGAATAAAATCGAAATCCGATTCGCGGTACTGGCAACAATAGCTGCGTTCGCCCGCTTCCTGCATGAACGACACGACCTCGTCGCTCCAGCGCCAACGCGCCGCCGGGGCATAAGACTGGAACACGGACTCGACGATCTCGATCACGGTCTTGTCTTGCCAGACGCGGCTGTTACGCACCTGGCCCAGCCGCCACAGCCAAGGCGTGATGCGCAGCCGGTAGCGCGCCAGGCCGCCATTGCTGCCCAGCATGGCCGCTGCGCTGATGTAGCCGGAAAATGGCGTGCGCGTGCCGTCGGCCAGGCTGACATGCAAGCTGGCAGGCTGGCCCAGCAGGGATGCCAGCGGCACATGGGCGCTGGTGGACAGGGCGATGATGTCGCGCGCGCCGACTTCCTGCAGCCGATCATCGCTGGCAAAGGCCTCGACCAGCAGGCCGCTGTCCTGGTCATCCTTGCCGATGGACAATGTATACAGGCGTGTCGCGCCGTTGAAGGCGGCCAATGCGCTAACGATATCTTGTGTCAAAAGATGCTCTTCATCTGGAGTGTGGCATCGCATATTGCTTATAAAAACAATGTGCAAATTAAACAAGTCCAGGCAATTATGCGCGAGTTCTTAAAAAAGCAAGATTCAATTGAACAAGTAATGCACAGACAAGACAATAGTGGGTCCCACCTGCGATGGATTCGGTACAATACTTCGGCAAGCCCCTTCACTCTTTCCCGTGCAGCCATGAACCAACTCGAACAACTGAAGCAATTTACTACCGTGGTGGCCGACACCGGCGACTTCCAATCGATCCAGGCCTACACGCCGCGCGATGCGACGACGAATCCGTCGCTGATCCTGAAGGCCGTGCAGAAGGATGAATACAAGCCGCTGCTGGAAAAGGCCGTGCGCGACCATCCGAACGCCTCGACCACCGAGATCATCGACCGCCTGCTGATCGCCTTTGGCGTGGAAATCCTGCAAACCATCCCCGGCCGCGTCTCCACCGAGGTCGATGCGCGCCTGTCGTTCGACACGCAGGGCACGGTGGCCAAGGGCCGCGACCTGATCGCCCTGTATTCGAACGCGGGCATACCACGCGAGCGCGTGCTGATCAAGATCGCCTCCACCTGGGAAGGCATCCGCGCCGCCGCCATCCTGGAAAAGGAAGGCATCCGCTGCAACATGACCCTGCTGTTCTCGCTGGCCCAGGCGATTGCCTGCGCCGAAGCGGGCGCCCAGCTCATTTCCCCGTTCGTCGGCCGCATCTACGACTGGTACAAGAAATCGACGGGCATCGACTACATGGGCGCGGAAGACCCGGGCGTGCAATCGGTGCGCCGCATCTACAATTACTACCGCAAGTTCGGCTACAAGACCGAGGTGATGGGCGCGAGCTTCCGCAACACGTCGCAAATCCTCGAACTGGCCGGCTGCGACCTGCTCACCATCAGCCCCGACCTGCTGCAAAAGCTGGCCGACAGCGATGCGCCGGTGGAGCGCAAGCTGAGCGCCGAAGCGGCGCCATCGACCAATATCGTGCAAATGTCGCTGAACGAAGAAGCCTTCCGCTTCATGATGAATGAGGACGCGATGGCGACGGAAAAACTGGCCGAAGGCATCCGCGCCTTCTGCGTCGATTCCGGCAAGCTGAAACAGATGATCGCGGCGCTGCGGTAATCGCATCATTACGACGGGCGAAAAAAAGCGGCGCCGTGCATTGCACGGACGCCGCTTTTTTTATTCTAGTCGTCCTCGTTGGCCTCAGGGCGACTGACGGCACCATTGCGAGCGGCCGCAAATCACGACGCGCAGCAGGTGCCGTCAGGCGTCATCAAGAGCAACGGAAGGTGGCCACGCCCTGGTAGTTGGCGCCATTCGCCAGCTGCGCCTTGTAGGCGGCGATCAGCAGATAGCGGCCAGCGCCGCCGTCGCCCAGCATCAGCTGCGCGCCCGTGCCATTCGACAGGTAACCACCGGTGATGCTGCTCGACGCGGCCGACGCCATGGTCGTCGAAGCCGATACCTTGCCCGTGCTGCCGCCGGCGCTGGCGTCGATGGCCAGCACGACCTTGGCGCCCGAGGCATCGAAGGACATGCTGGCAGTGCCGCTGGCCGTGCCGAAGTTGGCGGTCGACGAGACGCTGCTGCCGCCCGTATAGCTAGGCGCCGTGAACGTGCCCGCATCGCAGGTGAAGGTGCCGGTCGCTGGCAGCGCGGCGAGCACGTTATAGGCGACGTAATGCCCACTGGCATTGTTGCCGCTCAACGTAGTGGCGCCCGTACTATTGCTGAACGCGCCCTTGAACCAGCGTCCCTGCGCAAAGGCCGCGTCGCCGCTGATTTCGCGCGTCACGGCCGGGTTGCCGGTGAAGACGATGCCGCTGATCGTGCTCAGGGCGCCGGAGGCATCCTGTACCAGCGGGCTGGCCTTGCCACTGCTCTGCAAGCCGATCGACGTAAAGATGTAGCGGCTGTTGTCGCCATTGGCGAAACGGGCGCTGACGGCACCCGTGTTTTCGCCGGTGGCCGTTGGAACGACGGGAACGACGGGCGCCACCGGATCGGCAGGCTTGGCCGTATTCACGACAGCCGTCGTGTCGGATGGGGAAGACGAACCGCCGCCACCGCAAGCGGCGAGCGAAGCGGCGATCAGGGTCAGAACAAAAGCGTGATTCAGTTGCATACGATTCCAATAAAAAAAAGCAAGACATAAGGAATCCTTGGCACATGCCAAAAATTCAACGTCTAATATTATGCAACATTTCTCAATAGAATGGTTGCCTTAAAGAAATTTATTAATACTAACAATGTGACTATACCGAGCGCGTCTGTGCCGTGTCGCCGCGCTGGCGGTAAAATACCTGGCTCAGGCCGCCAGCGACTACTCATGCAATCACCGATCACCATCCGCCTGGGCCGCCGCGCCCGGGCGCGCATCGCCGAAAAGGGGGTGCGCGCCAGCGACATCGCCATCGTTCCCGCCGCCGCGGGCGGGCCGAAAGGCTTGATCCTGCACCAGCTCGATTGCTGGCTGTTCGGCGACTTCCTGGCGCAGGCGCCGCGCCCGCGCCAGTTCGTCGGCGCCTCGATCGGCGCCTGGCGCATGGCCGCCGCCGTGTTCCCCGACCCGGTGGCCGCGCAGCGGCGCCTGGTGCGCGAATACGTGGGCCAGCGCTATCCCGACAAACCCGATGCGGCGCACGTGAGCCGCACGTGCCGCGCCCTGCTCGACGCCGTCCTCGACGGCCAGGATGCGCAACTGCTGCGGCACGAGCGCCATAGCCTGTCGGTGCTGGCCGTGCGCGGCATCGGCGCGCTGGCGCAACCTGGCAAATGGCGCGACCGGCGCGGCTTCCTGCTGGCGGCCGCCGGCAACGCCGTGGCGCGCGCGCGGCTGGCCGCCTCGCTGGAACGCACCGTGTTCCATGCCGGACCGGACGGCGCCAGCTGGCTGCGCTCGCGCTTCGACGCCTTTCATTCGCATTTCGTGCCGCTGGCGCAGGACAACCTGCGCGACGCGCTGCTCGCTTCCGGCTCCATCCCGCTGGTGCTCGACGCGGTCACGGACATCGCCGGCGCGCCGCCAGGGCGCTACTGGGACGGCGGCCTGGTCGACTATCATTTGCACCTGCCCTACCAGCGCGAACCGGACCTGGTGCTGTACCCGCATTTTGCCGACCATATCGTGCCGGGCTGGCTGGACAAGACCATGCCCTGGCGCCGCGCGCGCCGCGGCGATGGCGCACTCGACAACATGATCCTCGTCTCGCCCTCGCCCGCCTTCGTGGCCAGCCTGCCCAACGGCAAATTGCCGGACCGGCGCGACTTCCCCCATTACGGCCAGGACCACGCGGCGCGCATGCGCGACTGGCGCCGCGCCATCGCGGAAAGCGAGCGCATGGCGGCCGCCTTCGCCCGCTGGGCCGAGCAGCCGGACTTGCGCCAGGCGGGCGATCTGTAGCACGGGCGTGGCTGCAACAGGCGCAAAGACAAGCGCGCTTTTCCCTCGCCTCTTGGTCACTTATCAGTGCATACTATGTCGCACAGGCAACCTTTAATCTCTCTGCGACAGGAGTTCCAACCATGCACGCCCTCTCCCACCTCCGTATCGGCACGCGCCTGGCTGCAGGCTTCGCGCTGGTGCTGCTGCTGTCCGTGATCTCCACCTCGTACGCGCTGTACAGCGCCAGCGTGAATGCCGAAGCGACGCGGCAAATGATGGAAAAGCCGCTGGCCAAGGAACGCCTCGTATCGGACTGGTACGTACTGATTTACTCGGCCATCGCGCGCACTTCGATGATCGCCAGGAGCACGGATGAAACCCTGTCGAACGTGTTTGCCGACACCATCGCCGACAGCACCAAGCAGGGCGGCGAGCTGCTGAAGCAAATCGAAACCCTGCTCGTCAGCGACGAGGAAAAGGCCATTTTCAAGGCGTCCATTGCCGAACGCGTCAAGTACCAGGATGCCAAGACCCTGGTGATGAATGCGCGCAAGGGCGGCAATGCGGCGCAGGCGGAAAGCGTCTACCGCGACAGCTTCGCGCCGGCCGCCGCCAAGTACCAGAACAACGTCAAGGCCCTGCTGTCGCAGCAGCGCCAGGCCATCGACGCCACGGCGCACGCCATTGAGGCGGCCAACGGGCGCAGCTTCACCCTGCTGCTGACCTTGTGCGCGCTGGTGGTGGCGCTGGGCAGCGTCTGCGCCTGGCTGATCACGCGTTCGATCACGCAGCCGTTGAAGGCCGCCGTGAAGGTGGCCGAAACGGTGGCCGACGGCGACTTGCGCACGCATTTCGGCACGCCTGCCAGCGATGAAATCGGCGACCTGATGCGCGCGCTGCACGGCATGAACGAGGCGCTGCGCAAGGTGGTGTCGGAAGTGCAGACGGGCACCAATGCGATCGCCACGGCGTCGGGCGAAATCGCCGCCGGCAACCAGGATCTGTCGGCGCGCACGGAACAGCAGGCCAGTTCGCTGGAAGAGACGGCGTCGTCGATGGAAGAATTGACCAGCACCGTCAAGCAGAATGCGGACAACGCGCGCCAGGCCAACCAGATGGCGGTGGCCGCCTCCGGCGTGGCCGAACGGGGCGGCGGCATCGTCAGCCAGGTGGTCGACACCATGGGCGCCATCGATACGGCCTCGACGAAAATCGTCGACATCATCGGCGTCATCGACGGCATCGCCTTCCAAACGAATATCCTGGCCCTGAACGCGGCCGTCGAAGCGGCGCGCGCCGGCGAGCAGGGGCGCGGCTTTGCCGTCGTCGCCACGGAAGTGCGCAGCCTGGCGCAGCGCTCGGCCGCCGCGGCGCGCGAAATCAAGACCCTGATCGGCGACTCTGTGGAGCAAGTCAACAACGGCACGCGGCTGGTGCAGCAGGCCGGCAGCACCATGGGCGAAGTGGTCGACAGCGTGCGCAGGGTCACCGACATCATGGCCGAGATCACTGCCGCCAGCGCAGAGCAAAGCATGGGCATCGACCAGGTCAACCAGGCCATCGCGCAGATGGACCAGGTGACGCAGCAAAATGCGGCGCTGGTGGAAGAAGCGGCGGCGGCAGCCGAAAGCATGCAGGACCAGGCGGCGCGCCTGGCGCAGGTGGCGGCCGGCTTCCAGCTCGAGCACGTGGCCACGGCGGCGCCGGTGCGCGCCGCGCGGCCGGCCAGGGCCGCCATCGCCACCACGCAAAAACTCGCGCCACGCCCGCCCCAGGCCAGGGCCGGCAAACCCGCAGCACCCAAGGCGGCCGGCGCCGCGGCGCGCAAAACGCCATCGCACATCGCCGGCGAGCAGGACTGGGAAGAGTTTTAAGCCCGAGGTTTTAAGTCTGGCGTTACACCCGCTTTCCAGCACCGTACAGGCGGCGGCAAGGCGCTTGAAACCATTTGACAGCGGCGCCAGGCGCGCCGATACTGGTTTCAGGTGGGACTGGCGCGCCACCGCGACATGAGACAGCCGGCGCCTCCAGGGAGAGACCATGCGCCCCTATCTTGTTTTCGCCGCTTGCTTCAAGCGCCTGGGCGCCGCCCTGCTCTGCGGCGCTTTGGCGGCCTGCAGCGTAGCACCGCCAGCCAGCCTGCCCCCCATCTTCAACGACGGCGATTTCGCGCCGGCCGCCGCCATCGACGCCAGCCAGGTCTTTGCCATCGACGAGACCATGCGCCAGTATGTGCGCACGCAAGTGCGGCGCGAAGCGCGCAACAAGAATGACCGCGCGGCCCTGTATGACGCCCTGTACGACAAGAGCAGGCTGAAACTCGAGTACGATGCGGCCATGACCCGCAATGCGCGCGAAACGTTCGCCGCGCGCCAGGGCAACTGCCTGTCGCTGGTGATCATGACGGCGGCGCTGGCACATGAAATGGGCTTGCAGGTGCGCTACCAGGAGGTGCTCGGCGAAGAAAGCTGGAGCCGCAGCGGCGACATGTATTTTGTCGCCGGCCACGTCAACCTGGTACTGGGCCAGCGGCTGGACGACAAATCCGGCAGGTACGATGCCAAGGGCATGATGGTGATCGATTTCCTGCCGTCCGCGGAGATAGGCGGCTACCGCACGCGAGAACTCGACGAAGCGACCGTGCTCGCCATGTACATGAACAACCGCGCCGCCGAAACCATGAGCGAGGGCCAGCTGAATCAGGCATACTGGTGGGCCCGGGCAGCGCTGCTGCAAGACCCCTCGTTCAGCGGCGCCTACAACACCCTGGGCGTGATCCAGTTCCGCCATGGCGACCTGGCGCAAGCGCGGCGCACTTTCGCCCATGCGCTGACGCGCACGCCGGACAACACGGTGCTGCTGTCGAACCTGGCGCAGGTGCTGGAAGCGTCCGGCCTGCCCGAAGAAGCGCTGCCGCTGCGCCGGCGCCTGCTGGCGCTGCAGCCGCAGCCGCCTTTCCACTACTTCAACCTGGGCAAGGCGGCCATGCAGCAAAACGATTACGTGCGGGCGATACAGCTGTTTTCACGTGAAATCGCGCGCGACCCGTACTACCACGAATTTCACTTCTGGCTGGCGCAAGCCTATGCGCGCCTGGGCCAGATGGAGCAGGCCGGCAAGCAGCTGGAACTGGCGATGAACAACAGCACCACGCGCAGCGACCATACTCTGTATGCGGCCAAGCTGCAGCGCCTGCGCGCCGTCACCACGCATTAATCCTCCAGGAACATCTGCTGCAGGTCATTCAGGAAGCACAATCCCCGTTCCGTCGGACGGATGACCTGGTGGTCGCGGTACAGCAAGCCTTTCGCTTCGGCCGCATTGAGCGGCTGCTCGATGGCGTTGAGGGCCAGGCCCGTACGCTCGGCGAACAGGTTCGGCGCAAAGCCCTGCGTCAGGCGCAGGGTATTCAACATGAATTCGAAGCCCATTTCCTCGCGCGCCAGTTCGCGCTCTTCCTGCACCGGATTACCGGCCAGTACCGCGTCCATGTAGGCGCGCGGCTGCTTGTAGCGGGCCTGGCGCAGCACGCGGTGCGGGAACGAAATCTTCGAGTGCGCGCCCGCGCCGATGCCGAGATAGTCGCCAAATTCCCAGTAATTGCGGTTGTGGCGTGCCTGGCGGCCCGGCTGCGCATAGGCCGACACTTCGTAGCGGCCATAGCCGGCCTGCGCGGCGCGCGCGGCCACCATGTCGGCGATATCGGCGCTCTCGTCGTCGTCCGGCAGCGCGGGCGGATACTTGGCGAACAGGGTGTTCGGTTCCAGGGTCAGGTGGTACAGCGACAGGTGCGGCGGCGCGAACGACAGCGCCGTCTCCAGGTCCTGCCGCGCTTCGTCCAGCGTCTGCGTGGGCAGCGCGTACATCAGGTCGAGGTTGAAATTGTCGAAGTTGGCATGCGCGATCTCCACCGCGCGGCGCGCCTCGTTGTCGTCATGGATGCGCCCCAGCGCCTGCAGATGGCGGCCATTGAAGCTCTGGATGCCGACCGACAGCCGGTTGATGCCGCTGGCCCGGTAAGACTTGAATTTTTCCGCTTCAAAGGTGCCCGGATTGGCTTCCATGGTGATTTCGCAATCGGGCTCCAATGGCAGCAGGGTGCGCACGTCCGACATCAGCCGGTCCAGGCCCGCCGCCGACATCAGGCTGGGCGTGCCGCCGCCGATGAAGATGGTGTGGATCTTGCGGCCCCAGATCAGCGGCAGCGCCATCTCCAGGTCCAGCCGCAGGGCCGCCAGGTATTCGGCTTCCGGCAGGTCGCCGCGCACCTCGTGCGAATTGAAGTCGCAATACGGGCATTTTTTCACGCACCACGGAAAGTGAATGTACAGCGACAGCGGCGGCAGGGCCGTCAGGTTGAGCGCGCCCGGCTGCAGGTACTTCAGGGCCGCCCCGGCCGCGCCGGAAATGCCTTCCTGCGGCGCGGGCCTGGCTGCCGACCTGGCGGCCGATTGGGCAACGGCGCCCACCAGTTTGATCGGGATCATCGCAGCTTTTCCACCAGCGCGCGCAGGGCCTGGCCGCGGTGCGACAGCGCGTTCTTTTCATCGGACGTCAGTTCGGCCGCGCACTTGCCCAGCGCGGGAATGAAGAAATGCGGATCGTAGCCGAAGCCGCCGTTGCCGCGTGGCGTGGCGATCATCTCGCCGTTCCAGCGGCCGTCGGCGATCACGGGCTGCGGGTCGTCCGCATGGCGCACATACACCAGCACGCAGTAGTAATACGCGGACTTGTCGGCATGCGCCTCGAGGTCGGCGATCAGCCTGGCGCTGTTGGCCGCATCCGATTTCGGCTCGCCCGCATAGCGGGCCGAGTACACGCCGGGCGCGCCGCCGAGCGCATTGACGCACACGCCCGAATCGTCGGCCAGCGCCGGCAAGCCCGTCAGGCGAGATGCGTGGCGCGCCTTTTGCAGGGCGTTTTCAACGAAGGTGTGGAACGGTTCGTCGCTTTCCGGCACATCGTATTCGCCCTGGGCGTGGACGGAAAAACCGATGGTCGAGAGCAGCTCGTTGAATTCCTTGAGCTTGCCGGCGTTGTTGGAGGCGAGGATGAGGCGTTGGGTCATGTCAGTAGTCCGGTTGAAGTGCCGACATTGTAAACCTTTTGCGCTCCCCTCACCCTGGCACGCCGCTGCCGAAAAAAAACGGCAGGTGCGGGCTTTTTGGCCGACGCAGCGGGCGAAGACATGTAAATTTATGTAAAGATTACATGCCGAGAGCTTGCTTTTGCAGGGCGATCAGGTCGGCGATGCCGCCCTGCGCCAGGTCCAGCAGGCGGTTCATGCCGGCGCGGTCAAAGGCGGCGCCTTCGGCCGTGCCCTGCACTTCGATGAAGTGGCCCGCTTCCGTCATCACCACATTCATGTCCGTGTCGCAGCCCGAGTCTTCCACGTAGTCGAGGTCCAGCACCGGCATGCCCTTGTAGACGCCCACCGAGATGGCGGCGACGAAGCTTTTCACGGGGATGGCGGCGATCGCGCCGCGCGCCTGCAGCTGGGAAAACGCGTCATACGCGGCCACCATGGCACCCGTGATCGAGGCCGTGCGCGTGCCGCCGTCGGCCTGGATCACGTCGCAATCGAGGTGCAGGGTGCGTTCGCCGAACGCCTGCAAATCGAAGGCGGCGCGCAGCGAGCGGCCGATCAGGCGCTGGATTTCCTGCGTGCGGCCCGACTGCTTGCCGCGCGCCGCTTCGCGGTCCATGCGCGTGTGCGTCGAGCGCGGCAGCATGCCGTACTCGGCCGTCAACCAGCCCTGGCCCTTGCCCTTCAGGAAGCCCGGCACCTTGTCTTCGATGCTGGCGGTACAGATGACCTTGGTGTCGCCGCACTCGATCAGCACCGACCCTTCGGCATGTTTGGTGTACTGGCGGGTGATGCGGATGGCGCGCAGCGCATCGACGGCGCGGCCGCTCGGGCGGGATTCGAATGTCATGGGGATGTCCTGTGTGATTGGGGTTGCGGCAGCGATTCTACCACCGCGCGCGCGCCCATTTGCAGCCATGCAACAGCGCAGGGCGCAATGGCGGGCGGCGCACACATGATCCCTACAATCCTGCCCCGCCAAACACAATTTTCTTTACAATGCCGTAAAACGCACACTATTCAGCAATTTTCAGGCCATCGGGCACTTCGGTCCTGTTTCGCGGCGCGGGCAGTATTGCCTGCGCTGGCTGATTAAGTGTATAAGTGACTGTATACAAGATCAAATCGGGGAATCCTTTGAGCATTTCAAGCATGACAGGCTACGCGGTTGCCACCAGCGAAGGTGCTGCAGGCACACTGACAATTGAAATCAAGAGCGTCAACTCACGCTTTCTCGACCTGCAATTCCGGATCAACGACGATCTGCGGGCCCTGGAACCTGACTTGCGCGCCGCCGTCATGTCCGCCATCACGCGCGGCAAAGTCGAGGTACGCCTGAGCTTTGGCCGCAAGGCTGCGACCGCCGGCACGCAGGCGCTGAACGTGCCCCTGCTGACCGAACTGGCGCGCCTGCAAAACGAAGTGGGCCAGCATTTTGTCTCCGCCCCCGTCATGACGGTGGCAGAACTGCTGCGCTGGCCTGGCGTCATCGAAGAAGCGCAAGTGGGACAGGAGTCCCTGCAGGCGGACGTGGGCGCGCTGACCCGCCGCACCGTGGCCGCCTTCGTCGACAGCCGCAAGCGCGAAGGCGCGGCGCTCGAAGCGGTGCTGGTGTCGCGCATCGAAGCGATGGAAGCCATCGTCAAGCGCATCACGCCCTTGATTCCGCAAGTGGTGGCGGCCTTCCAGCAAAAAGCCATCGAGCGCATGCAGGATGCGCTGGGCCTGGCCAGCCAGGGCTCGAATTCGGCCCTGTCGCGCCAGGACGCCATGGAACGCATCCGCCAGGAAGTGATCCTGTACGGCATCCGCATCGATGTGTCCGAAGAACTGGCACGCCTGTCGGCCCACCTGGGCGAAACGCGCCACATCCTCACCAAGGGCGGGCAAGTGGGCAAGCGCCTCGACTTCATGATGCAGGAACTCAACCGCGAAGCCAATACGCTGGGCGCCAAGGCCTCCGTCAAGGAACTGGCCGACGCCTCGATGGACTTGAAGCTGCTGATCGAGCAGATGCGCGAACAGGTGCAGAACCTGGAATAAACCATGACCGCACCACGCATCCTGACGCTCGCCAGCGTCACCCTGGCGCTGCTGGCGGCAGGCGCGCAAGCGCAACCTGCGCAGCAGCCGTCGCCGTATGCGGTTGAAGGCTGCGCCTCCGGGTGTTTCGCTCTCAAGGAACGCGGCGCCGCCATCTACACGGGCGCAGACGCCGCCTCCTACCGCATCTGCTCGCGCAGCAACCTGGGTGCGGAAGTCTCGGTCGACAGCGCCATCGTGCGCATCAGCAACCGCGACTGCACCGATGTGAATGGACGGGCCATCGTGCTCAATAGCGGCGAAATCGCCCTGGGCCGGCTGCCCCGCTGAGACAGGGCATGCAACTTACGCCAGGCGCGCTCCGGTGCGCGCCCTGTCGCTGGCGGCGATGACGACGCAGGCGACAAACAGCACGATGCTGTACTCCACGCCGCCGGCGCCATGCTCGCCCACGAACCAGCCCTTGGCCGCATGCACGATGACGATGCCGCCAAGGCAGATCACCATCAGGCCGGCCGCCGCCCAGCGCATGTATTTGCCGGCGATGAGCAAACTGCCGCAAACGATCTCGACGATGGTAATCGCCCACACGACAGCCAGGCCATAGATAAATCCCTTGTCTTCCAGAAAACCGGCAAAGCGGGGAATGGTGCCGTTGGCGATGCGCGTGATGGCGTGCGCCATGAACATCACGGCGATGGCCACGCGCAGCAACAGCATGGCCTGGGCAATACTGAGAAACGGGAAATTTTTCATGCGCACATCCTGTCGATAAAGAAAAAATATTCCAAATTAGATAACTATTTCTTCAGGATAACAAGCAAAAAATGCGCAGGCGCGGCGGCCAGGCGCATCGCAGGGCTGGCTCGCCGCCTTGCCTCTTGGTAAAATACCGAATTGGGCGGCGCCCATGCAAGCGCACACGCCGCCATCACACGCAAATGGAAAGATCCGCATGAGCCACCCTACCGCCTTCTCCGGCAGCCTGTTCGTGGTCGCCGCGCCATCGGGCGCCGGCAAATCGACACTGGTCAATGCATTGCTGGCGCAAGAGCCCGGCATCAAATTGTCGATCTCGACCACCACGCGCGCCCCGCGTCCGGGCGAGCAGCATGGCCGCGAGTACTATTTCACCACGGCGGAAGACTTTGTCGCGCGCGCCGACCAGGGCGAATTCCTGGAATGGGCGGAAGTGCATGGCAATTACTACGGCACTTCGCGCATCATGGTGGAACAGCAAATGGCCGCCGGCACCGATATCCTGCTGGAAATCGACTGGCAGGGCGCGCGCCAGGTGCGCAAGCAATTTCCCCGCGCGGCCGGCATTTTCATCCTGCCGCCATCGATCGATGCGCTGGAAGAACGCCTGAACAAGCGCGGCCAGGACGAGCCGCACGTGATCACGCGCCGCCTGCTGGCGGCCGGCGGCGAAATCGCACACGCTCCCGAGTTCGAGTATGTTATTATCAATGAAGAGTTTACGGTCGCTTTGTCCGAACTGAGCGCGATCGTGAGAGCGGCCCGTTGCCGGTTTGCGCAACAAGCGGCCCGCAACGCATCGCTATTCGCCCAGCTGGGCCTGCACGCAGAGTAAAAACGCTGCAACGGCACGCCAGTTCACACAGCACCACGCAAAAATTTTAGGAGTTACTATGGCCCGTATCACAATCGAAGATTGCCTGAAGCAGATCCCTAACCGTTTCCAGCTGACCCTGGCTGCGACCTATCGCGCACGTCAGTTGTTGCAAGGCCACACCCCAAAGGTGGAAGCCAAGGACAAGCCTACCGTCGTCGCACTGCGTGAAATCGCTGCCGGTAAAGTCGGCATCGAAATGCTGAAAAAGGTCCCGATGTAAGTGGGAACCCGCGTGCCGGAACAGTGCTGACCCCTGGTTCTACCGTATCCTTTATTCACACTGTGAAGCAACGCGACGTTTTATGAGTCTGACCCCAGCCGACACGACTTCCGCAGCACTGCCGCCCCTGGCCTCGCGCCAGGCGGCAAAATCGCAGGGCGCTTCCGCGCCCGGCGCCGGCACGTCCGGCAGCAACACCCCCGCAGTACCGCCAGCGCCCGCCCTCGGCGTGGCTTCCGTCAGCCATCTGGCCGACAAGCTGGCCGAATACCTGTCTCCCGCCGACCTGAAAAAAGTCAAGGAAGCCTACCGCTTCTCCGACGAAATGCACCTGGGCCAGATGCGCCGCTCGGGCGAGCCGTATATCTCGCATCCGATCGCCGTCGCCGAAATCTGCGCCGACTGGAAGCTCGACGCGCAAGCCATCATGGCCGCCCTGCTGCATGACGTCATGGAAGACCAGGACGTCAAGAAGGAAGAATTGATCGAGCGCTTCGGCGCTCCGGTGGCGCACCTGGTCGACGGCCTGTCGAAGCTGGAAAAGATCGAATTCCAGAGCCAGATCGAAGCACAGGCGGAAAACTTCCGCAAGATGCTGCTGGCCATGGCATCCGACGTGCGCGTGATCCTGATCAAGCTGGCCGACCGCCTGCACAATATGCGCACCCTGGACTTCATGACGGCGGCGAAAAAACGCCGCATCGCCAGCGAGACCATGGAAGTGTACGTGCCGATCGCGCACCGTCTCGGCCTGAACAACATCTACCACGAGCTGCAGGACCTGTCGTTCTCGCACCTGTATCCGATGCGCTACCGCACCCTGGCGAAAGCCGTCAAGGCGGCGCGCGGCAACCGGCGCGAGGTGGTCAACAAGATCATGGAAGCGGTGAAAAGCACCTTGTCCATGGCCGAGCTCGAAGCCGACGTCACGGGCCGCGAAAAGACCCTGTACGACATCTATAAAAAGATGCGCAGCAAGCATTTGTCGTTCTCGCAAGTGCTGGACGTGTACGGTTTCCGCGTGGTGGTGGGCAGCTTTGCCGACTGTTACGTGACCCTGGGCACCCTGCACAGCCTGTACAAGCCCATGCCGGGCAAGTTCAAGGATTACATCGCGATCCGCAAGCTGAACGGCTACCAGTCGCTGCACACGACCGTCATCGGCCCGTACGGCACGCCCGTGGAATTCCAGATCCGCACGCAGGAAATGCACCGCACGGCCGAGTCCGGCGTGGCGGCGCACTGGCTGTACAAGAGCGGCGAATCGAACCCGTCCGACCTGCAGCAGCGCACCCATGCGTGGCTGCAATCGCTGCTCGACATCCAGCAGCAGACGGGCGACTCGGCCGAATTCCTCGAACACGTCAAGGTCGACCTGTTCCCCGATTCCGTCTACGTGTTTACGCCGAAATCGAAGATCATCGCCCTGCCGCGCGGCGCCACGGCCATCGACTTCGCCTACTCGATCCACACGGGCATCGGCGACCAGACCGTGGCCGTGAAAATCAACAACGAAACCTCGCCCCTGCGCACCGAGCTGCACAATGGCGACATCGTGGAAATCATCACCGATTCCTCGTCGCGCCCCAGCCCGACGTGGCTGTCGTTCGTGCGCACCGGCAAGGCCCGTTCGGCCATCCGCCACCACTTGCGCACGATCAACCTGCCCGAATCGATCGCCCTGGGCCAGCAACTGCTGTCACAGGCGCTGCACACCCTGAACATCGACGCCGACCTGCAAGCGCCATTGGTCGAACGCCTGCTCAACGAATCGAGCGCCAATTCCATGGACGAGCTGTACGCGGACATCGGCATCGGCAAGCGCATGGCCACCCTGGTGGCGCGCCACATCTTCGGCTTGATCGGCGGCGAAGCGGCCAGCATGCCCGTGGAACACAATAGCGGCAGCGAACTGGACCCCGTCACCATCTGCGGCAGCGAAGGCGTCTCGGTGCAACTGGCGCCCTGCTGCCTGCCGATTCCGGGCGACCAGATCATCGGCCAGCTGCGCCGCGACCAGGGCTTGCTCGTGCACACGAGCGACTGCTCGCAAGCGAAACGCCAGCGCGCCAAGGAACCGGACCGCTGGATCGCCGTGCGCTGGGGAACCGAACTGAACCGCCGCTTCGACTGCCGCATCAAGGTCTTGATCAACAGTGAACGGGGCATCCTCGCCCGCGTGGCCGCCGAAATCGGCGAATCGGACGCCAACATCATCTATGTCGGCATGGACGAAGACAAGGACAACGTGCTCGACCAGCTGCGCTTCACCGTGCAGGTCAAGGACAGGGTCCACCTGGCCGCCCTGCTGCGCAATGTGCGCAGAGTGGCCGGCGTCAACCGCATCCTGCGCGAGCGTAACTGATTCACGCGGCAAAAAGCTGGGGTCAGACCCGCCGGGGGAATACGTCCCAATGGGACGTATTCCGATCGCGAAGCGACTGACCCCGGATCTCCGCTGCGGGCTACCGGTTCAGTTCCGCAACGCGTCGTAAAAACGCCTGATCCCCCACCGCAAATTCAGCATTGACTGCTTCTCGCAGTTGTCCGATGCAGTGATCGCCTAATTCATCCTGAAATAACGATTGGTATGTCTTTTGCCGCTCAAGCACATCACATCCAAGTTGCATATATAAAGAATGCGGAGACAGCAGATCATCATGCACGCCCTGCGCATTGCTTCGATAACTGGACCAGCAATATTGACCAGGCAATGCCACGATACCGGCCCTGACAGGGTTAAGTTCGATATAGCGCTGGCAAATCAATAAATAACGCTCGCCCTGTACCAGGCAAGATTTGTAGCGGCCCTCCCACAAACTGCCGGTGCGGCCATAACGCCAGTTGAAATACTGCACATAACGCTGGTTCAGCATTTTCATCAGCAGCGACAGGGACGTTGTGCTTTGCGTGGAAAGCAATAGATGCACATGATTATTCATCAGCACATACGCATGCAGATGGCATGGTGCAAGCGCCAAACAACTGTGCAGATAATCCAGATAACGCTGCTTGTCTTGCCCATCAAGAAAGCAGGCTTGGCGATTCACGCCACGTTGCACCACATGTAAGGGAACGCCGGGCAAGACGAGCCGAAGACGACGGGGCATGGCAACTCCTGATACCAACTGAATGGTCAGTGTGCCAGCGCGCGCCTCTGGCGTCCTGCGTCACCGCAAGCTTACCCCTCCCCCGGCGCCGGATACGTCACTTCCAGCAACTCCAGTTCCTGCTCGCCCAGCGGCGTGTTGAGGGTGATCACGTCGCCTTCGCGCGCCTTGGTAATGGTGCGGGCCATGGGCGAGACCCAGCTGATCTTGCCGTTCAGGGGGTCGAATTCGTCGATGCCGACGATGGTAATGGTGTGCGTTTCGCCGTCGCTGGTGCGGTAGGTTACCGTGGCGCCGAAAAACACCTGGTCGTTGCCATGGTGCACGCTGGGATCGACGATGGCGGCCAGGTCCATGCGTTTGGTGAGGAAGCGGATGCGGCGGTCGATTTCGCGCAGCCGGCGCTTGCCGTAGATATAGTCGCCATTTTCCGAACGGTCGCCATTCGACGCCGCCCAATGGACGATGCGCACCACTTCCGGACGGTCGACGTCGATCAGCTGCAGCAGTTCTTCCTTGATGCGCTGGTAGCCGGCCGGCGTGATGTAGTTCTTGGCGCCGGCGGGAATGGCCAGCGCCAGCGCGACCGCTTCTTCATCGTCGTCGTTGTCCGATTCTTTTACAAAGGCTTTATTCATCCGCCTATTGTAGCCCCGCCAGGAAGCCATGGGCACACCGGATGCGGGCGCAGGCGGGCTTTTTTGACGTATCATCGTGGCAATCGCGGCAAACGTGGGCCGCACACGGAGACGGATGAAAAAAATCTACAGAGTCAGGCGCTGGCTGTTCGCGCCGCTGGTCTACCTGGCCGCCATCTGCCTGCTGATCGAGGAATGGCTATGGGCGACGGGCGCGCGCATCATGCAGGTGGTGTCGCAATTTCCGCCCCTGCATGCGCTCGAAGCGTGGATCAAGCGCCTGCCCCCGTACTGGGCGCTGGCCATCTTCGTGCTGCCGGCCGTGCTGCTGTTTCCCGTCAAGCTGCTGGCCCTGCTGGCGATCGCGCGCGGCCATGCGTTTTCCGGCATCGGCGTGATCGTCATCGCCAAGCTGGGCGGCGCGGCCGCCGTCGCGCGCCTGTATTCGCTGACGCGCCCTACCCTGCTCAGTTTGCCGTGGTTTGCGCGCTGGCATGGCCTCTTCATGGAAACCAAGGACCGCTGGATCGCCCGGCTGCGCGCCACGCGCCCGTGGCGCCGTGTCAGCCGCCTGTCGGCCGCCCTGGGCCGCGCCCGCCGCGCCTGGTGGCAGCGCTTGCGCAAGGGCACGCCAGGGCGTCATAATTCCCGCCCAGCCAGGGTGCTGCGCCGCTTTGCCGCCTTCTGGCGCGCCCGCCGCTGATGAAGAAAGGCAACTCCATGCACGACACTCCCCGGCTGGCCCCCGCCCTGCGCGCGGCGGCGCCGGAAATCTACCTGTACGACGCGGCCAGCTTGCAATTGCTGGACGCCAACGATGCCGCCTGCGACAACTTGCAGTATGCGCGCAAGGAATTGCTGGCGATGATGCCCTTCACGCTGGCGCCGCAGCTCGACGCGCAGCAACTGGCCGCCGTGCTGGCCACTCTGGACGACAGCATCGGCGCGCAAGCCCGGCTGCACGTGCAGCAGCGGCGCCGCGATGGCAGCCTGTATTCGCTCAGCCTGCACCTGTCGCGCGCCCAGCGCCAGGGGCGCCCCCTGTTGCTGGCCGAGGGCGAAGACTTGCGCACGCCGCAGGCGACGGCCGCCGCCCTGGCGCAGGTGCAGTCGCGCTTCAACGCCATCGTCTCGAATACGCCGGGCCTCGTGTACCAGTTCTGCCTGCATGCGGATGGACGGGCGTCCTTTGCCTACCTGAGCGAAGGCTGCCAGGCCCTTCTGGGCCTGAGCCCGGCGCTGCTGCACGCGCGCCCGGAACTGTTTTACCAGTTGATCCTGGCCGACGACCGCGCCTCGTATCTGGAATCGATGCAAGCCTCGAAAAGCGCCTTGTGGAGCTGGAACTGGGAAGGCCGGATCTGGATCGATGCCTGGAAGGACGTCAAATGGATCAACCTGCGCTCGACGCCGCGCGCGCTGGCCGACGGCACGGTGCAGTGGGAAGGCATCATGACGAATATCACGGAAAGCCGGCTCGAACAGATCGAAGTGCGCCAGTCGCGCGCCCGCCTGGCCGAGCTGACGGCGCATATCGACAAGGTCAAGGAACACGAACGCACGCGCCTAGCGCGCGAACTGCACGATGACCTGGGCGGCAATTTGACGGCGATCAAGATGGCCTTAGCCATGCTGGCGCGCCGCCTGCCGCCGGACGACCCGCTGCTGCAGGAAAAGGCCGACTATGTCGATGCCCTGGTCGACCGCAGCATCGACGCCGTGCACCGCATTTCGCTGGACTTGCGCCCCTCCATGCTGGACCTGGGCCTGGTCGCCGCGCTGGACTGGCAAGTCAAGGAATTCGCGCGCCAGGCCGGCATCGAGTGCCAGTTCATTTCGAACCGCCAGCACATCGACCTCGAGCTGGACCAGGCGACCAGCCTGTTCCGCATCGCCCAGGAGGCGCTGACGAATATCGCCAAGCATGCGCAGGCGAGCAAGGTCAGCGTGCGCCTGGCCCGGCAGCGCCAGCATATCAGCCTGACCATCGCCGACAATGGCGTCGGCATGCGCCTGTCCGACCGCGCCAAGCCGCAGTCGTTCGGCATCCGCGGCATGGCCGAACGGGCCAGCGCGCTGGGCGGCAGCCTGAGCCTGATGGATGGGCCGGACGGCGGCACCATCCTGAGCATAAAAATCCGTCTGACCACCCCGCGAGAGGCGATAATAGCGACTGCAGCCAGTGCGCCCGCGCACAGCGGGCCGCCGCCAGACGCGGCCTAGTGGGTGAATTAGATAGGAAACAATGCAGTCATGAAAGAAAAAGCCACCATCCGGGTATTCATCGCCGACGATCACGCGATCGTGCGCGAAGGCTTGAAGCAAATCCTCGCCGACACGAAGGACATCATCGTGGCCGGCGAAGCTGAAAATGGCCACGACGCCATCAAACTGTTCCGCGGCTCGAAATGCCAGGTGTTGTTGCTTGACATCTCCCTGCCCGACCGCAGCGGCATCGAGGTACTAAAGCAGATCAAGAAGGAAAAACCGGAACTGGCCGTGCTGATGCTGTCCATGCACCGCGAAGACCAGTACGCCATCCGTTCGCTCAAGGCGGGCGCGGCCGGCTACCTGACGAAACAGAGCGCGCCGCGCGAGCTGGTCACGGCCATCCGGCAAGTGGCGCAAGGGTTGAAATACATCAGCGCCTCGCTGGCGCAGGAACTGGCCAACACGGTGGGCGAAGACCACGAAACGGCCTTGCACGACACCTTGTCGGACCGCGAGTACCAGACGCTGGTCATGATTGCCTCGGGCAAGGCGGTGGGCGCCATCGCCGAAGAGCTCAAATTGTCCGTGAAAACCGTCAGCGAATACCGCGCCCGCTTGCTGGTCAAGATGAAGCTCAAGAATAGCGCGGAACTGACGCATTACGCCATCCGCAACCAGCTGGTGGATTGACGGCAAAGTGGCATGCCCGCTGGCATCGGGCGAATTGACAGGACTTCTCCTTGCTTCTCGCACAATAAGTTCTTTGCCAACTCGCATATCATGAGGATAATGAGAAATATCTAAAAAGGCTGTGCCTACATGTCCAGTAAATTGCCATCCTCACCAGCAGGCGCTCCCGCTGGCGCCACGAATACCGCCGCCGCTGCGGCGATGAACCCGGCCGATATCGCCCGCGAAGCGTTTCGCCGCCTGGCCACGCGCCGCATCGCCCCCACGCCGAGCGCCTACCGCGATATCTACAATGAAATCGCGGGCATCAGCGAAGCGGCCGAGACGCCGGCTACGCCGGGAGCCGTGCTGGCCGCCAGCGCACCCACGGAGAGCGGCGCGGAAAACGTCCTGACGCAATTCGCCGCCAAGATGAGCGAATCGGCGGGCGAACTGGGCGACTTTGGCAAGCGTTTCCAGCGCGCCCTGAAAGCGCGCGACTGGGATGGCTATGCACGTACCCTGGCGCAACTGGCCGAGAAACAGGTCAAGAAAAGCGGCGGCATCGAATTGCCGCCCCTGCCGGACGGCGAACAGACGCGCACCCTGCGTGAATTGCTCAGCCGCACCCTGGGCTTTGCCGTCGCCACCTTGCTGACGGGCACGCCCGCGCTGGTGGAAGAGGCAGAGTCCCTGGGCGCCGCCATCAAGCTGGCCCACACGGAAGAAGCGCTGAACGAAGCGGCCCTGCGCCTGAAACAGCTGTGCTACCAGATCGAACTGAAAAGCGGCGACACGGCCGAGCAGCAGGAATTGCTGCTGCGCCTGTTCAAGCTGCTGCTGGACAACGTCAGCCAGTTGCTCGACGACGACAGCTGGCTGCGCGGCCAGGTCGACGCCGTGCAAAACCTGATCGCCGGTCCGCTCGACCAGCGCGCGCTGGAAGACGCCACGCGCAGCCTGAAGGAAGTCATCTACAAGCAAAGCCAGCTCAAGCACAGCCTGTCCGACGTCAAGCTGACGGTCAAGAACATGATGATGACCTTCATCGACCGCCTGGGGCAAGTGGCGGCCAGCACGGGCGACTTCCACGAAAAGATCGGCGGCTATTCGGAAAAGATCAGCCAGGCGGAAAATATCAGCGAGTTGAACAGCGTTCTCGACGAAGTCTTGCGCGAAACGCGCATGGTGCAGAACGAGGCCTTGCGCGCGCGCGACAAGATGGTGCTGGCGCGCCAAGAAGTGCAGGATGCGGAACAGCGCATCCACACGCTGGAAGCAAAGCTCCAGCATATGAGCGAACTGGTGCGGGAAGACCAGCTGACGGGCAGCCTGAACCGCCGAGGCCTGGACGACGTGTTCGAGCGCGAGACGGCCCGCTCGGACCGCCGCGGCACGCCGCTGTGCATCGCCATGCTGGACCTGGACGACTTCAAGCGCCTGAACGACACCTATGGCCACCTGGCCGGCGATGCCGCGCTGAAGCACCTGGTGAAAATCGTCAAGGAAACCCTGCGCTCGATGGACGTCATCGCCCGCTTCGGCGGCGAGGAATTCCTCATCCTGCTGCCGGAAACCACGGTCGAAGCGGCCTCATCGACGATGACGCGCCTGCAGCGCGAACTGACCCGGCATTTCTTCCTGCACGACAACGAAAAAGTCCTGATCACCTTCTCCGCCGGCGTGGCCCTGCGCCTGCCCAACGAAGACCAGGCCGAACTCGTCAAACGCGCCGACCGCGCCATGTACCAGGCCAAGCAGACGGGCAAGAATCGGGTGGTGGTGGCGGATTGAGTCAATTACCTCCGTTGGTGCCGCGGCAGCGGCACCTTCTCATCATTTGCTGACAATAACTAACCGCGCTGACGGCTACGCCAAGAACCAAGTACTTGAGAGAATAGAGTTTTCTGCAAGAGCAGTGTTAACAGTCCGATCAACATCATCGCATATGTTGATGGTTCCGGAACCGCCGAAGTCAACGTCACATTCAGTGACTTCTTCTCTTTAAAATAAGTAAAATCATCCGCTATCCGCCCCTCATTCTTCGACATGATCACAAAACTCATCGCTCCGGCATTTTTTTGATACTGCTGATTGGCGAAGTCAGTCATATCGATATAGATCGTGGAATTAATGCCGGTTTTGATTTTCCCCAGCAATGTAGTGTAATCGATAACTGGCGTTCCACCCCGGGTCAGCGTGCCGCCATCCCAGTCATTTGACATCGCCCATATTTGCAGGGGGGGTCCATTCATATAGCTCTGCCCTGGTGAGTACGATATTTCAAACAGTGCAGATGTCACGGAATTTCCGGCAACATATGCAGGCAAGCTGAACTTCTCATACATTCTGGCTACGCCTCCATTAAAAACATTCCCCGCATAAATCCCACTATAAAAATAGATATTACCGTTGCGCCCATTGCCGTAGACCGAAATATCTTCCATAGGCGCAATAACAACGGCTTTCGCAAAACTTTGCTGTGCAAATAATGCCTCCCCCAGTAATAGCAGCACAGAAAAAATAATCCTCTTACATTTCATACCAACTTCCTTCCTTTGAACATATCGAGCACATCGCATATATAATTAAAAATAAACCTCAATGATATTTGACGTCTTTAAACGAAAAAAATATCAAACATGATAAAAAAATAATTGTAACACTGGAAAGACCATTGGAAAATAATTAAAATCAAGAATATTAAACTCAGATGGATGAGCCAAGAAATTGGAGGATAGCTGCAGCCTGAACAAGAACAATTCCTGCCACATCCTGAAGTAGGTAAGCTGTAACAGCAAGACGCTGCCGTCAACGACCTGGACATGCAAAGAGGCTACATTTGCAACACTCCAGGAGATACGATCTGCTCATAGTCCTAGCCAGCCCAGCAAAATAAAATTATTTTTACCCTCAAGTTTTCTCAAACGCCGTCGTCTAGCGCGCAGTCAGGCACAAACTGAAGGGCTAAAAATTAAAATTTAAAGCTGTTTTCGCCATAAATTTTCCCGCAGAGCAACCGTTACCCTAAACAACAGCGGCTTGATTGTCCCGGAACAGCGGGGCAGGCCAAAGTGACTAGCACATAGCGCAATGTAGTACCTGTCTGGAGAATTATCATGGCTGCAGTAATTAACACCAACATCGCTTCCCTGAACTCGCAACGCAACCTGTCGACCTCGCAATCGGCCTTGAGCACCTCGCTGCAACGCCTGTCTTCCGGCTTGCGCATCAACAGCGCCAAGGATGACGCTGCTGGTCTGGCGATTTCCGACCGCATGACGTCGCAAATCCGCGGCATGACCCAAGCCACCCGCAATGCAAATGACGGCGTCTCGCTGGCCCAAACGGCCGAAGGCGCACTGTCGAGTTCGGGCGACATCCTGCAACGCATCCGCGAACTGGCCGTGCAATCGTCGAACGCCACCAACTCGTCGAGCGACCGTCAGGCGCTGCAAACCGAGGTTGGCCAACTGAGCTCGGAACTGAACCGTATCGCCCAAACCACCTCGTTCAACGGCCAGGCACTGCTCGATGGCACCATGGGTACGGCCAACTTCCAAGTCGGCGCAGATGCGAATCAGCTGATTTCGGCCAGCGGCGCGAACTTCCTGACGAACACCTACGGTAACAACCGTGTGTCGAACGACTCGACCGTAGTCAAGGCCACCACCAATGCCGATGCAGCCACCAAGGATATCAAGATTTCCGGCGCGCTCGGTTCGGCAACCTACAAAACTACTGCCGCCACGGAAACGGCCAAAGGCATCGCAGCCGGCGTGAACAAACTGACGTCGAGCACTGGCGTGACGGCAACGGCCTCCACCGAAGCCAACCTGGCACTGGGTTCGAGCGAAGCGTATTCGATCGATGTAAAAGGCGACAACGCCAACGCCGTGACCGTTTCGTTCTCGGTTGGCGCCGGTCAAACGGCCTCGGACTATGCCGCAGGTATCAACGCCTTTAATGCACAATCGGCAAAAACCGGCATTACCGCCGAATACGATGCCAAAAACGGCGGTATCAAGCTGAATCATGCCACCGGCGCGGACATCAACTTGGCCAACTCCGGCACGGTTGCCAATACGACGTTCGCCGTCGGCAGCTACAACCATACGACCAACGCAGTGGTAGCTGGCGTCACGCCTACGGCAGCCGCTGCCACGGCAGTCGTCAACGGCCACGTGACCTACGATTCGGATAGCAGCTTCGCCGTGACCGATGCTTCCGCATTTGCCACCGGCACGGGTGCCACGGGTGTATCGAAACTGAGCTCCGTTGCTGACATCGACGTCACCACGTTTGATGGCGCGCAATCGGCACTGAAAGTTGCTGATGCAGCCCTGGCCCGCGTCAACGGCCAACGCGCCCAGTACGGTGCTTTGCAATCGCGCTTCTCGTCGGCGATTTCGAACCTGCAATCGACCACGGAAAATCTGTCCTCGTCGCGCAGCCGCATCGTCGATACCGACTTTGCTGCGGAAACAGCCAGCCTGACCCGTGGCCAGATCCTGCAACAAGCCGGTACCGCGATGCTGGCGCAAGCGAACTCGCTGCCAAACGGCGTGCTGAGCCTGCTGCGCGGCTAATCTTCGATTAGCCTCGTAACATCGCAGGATTCAGGTTCCCCTGCCGGATTTTTTCGGCAGGGGAATTTTCACTAGGAGAACACCATGGCTATTGAGACGATAGGGGCCGCCTCTGCGTCCCGAATCGACAAGAGTTACACCCCGGCAGATACTACTCCCTCCCGCACGGCAACGGCCAACAGCATTGGCGTACCAACTGCACAGAGAAATGACCCGGAACCCAGTCGCGCGCAACTGGACCAGGCAGTATCGGAACTAAACCAGTCATCGCAAATCAAGACCCAAGGCCTGGAATTTGCCGTCGACGAAGATAGTCAGCGCACAGTGGTCAAGGTAATTGATCAAGAAACCAAGGAAGTCTTGCGGCAGATCCCGACAAAGGAAGCATTGGCGCTGGCCAAGGCCTTCGACTCGGCCAAAGGTTCCCTGATCAGCCAAAGTGCCTGAGGGATGAGCCTCTGCCCATATACGCCTGACAGTATCACCAGCATCCACACGACACCGGGGTCCGATAAGCTGCTTATCGGACCCCGTATTTTCATTGTACCAACGATAATTTTCCACACAATTCCTGCCACTTCCTTGCCCGAATTGAAAACAGCGCGGTAAATCCCCCTCTCAAGTCCTGATCGATTCTGCCGATAACAGCTTATATTAGTGTTTTCCTAGGAGCATGTAGTGGCCATCACACCAACCTTATCCTCTCCAGGCATCGGCAACAGCACGCTGGATGTGAATGCCATCATCGAGAAGCTGATGGCGGCGGAAGCTGTGCCACTGGGCACCTACGACAAGAAAACCGCCTCGTACCAAGCAAAGCTGAGCGCACTCGGCACCCTGAGCGGCACGATCAGCACCTTCCAGAATTCGCTTTCTTCTCTGAGCAAGACGGATAACTTCCGGGCCGTGTCGGCCACGCCGACCGATCCATTGATCCTGACGGCAACGGCCGGAGCCAAGGCCGTCGCTGGCAGCTACAACATCAACGTCAGCCAGATGGCGCAGGCACAGACACTGACTACAGGTGGCATGTCGAGCAAGCTGTCGAATATCGGCCTCGGCGCCAAAACGACTATTTCCTTCCAGCTCGGCTCGGTTGGTGGCGGTACGTTTGGCCTGGCCGGTACCAAGCTCGGTGGCAATACCTTGCTTACGGGCGTTAACAATGGGTCGCTGAGCATCAACGGCACGGCCATCCCCACCGATGCCACCACCAAGAGTGCGCGTGCGCTGGCCGAAGCGATCAATGCCAAGAGCAGCACTACTGGGGTCACGGCCACGGCGCAGCCGGTATCGTCCGACCCCGCCATGTTCAGCGGCTTTGGCAATGTCAGCACGGGCGCGGGCAGCAGTTACTCGCTGTCTGTTGGCGGCGTCGAGATTTTCGCGCAAGGTGAAAATACCGCAGCAGGCGCCGGCCTGACAGCTAGCAGCCTCGACACTACATTGGAGGGACCAAATGCCGTCTCGAACGCCTTGGCTGCAGCCAATATCACGGTCACCGGCAAGGCTGCGGACGGCACCTTGAAATTCACGCGAGCCGACGGTTCGAATCTGAACATTGAAGAAATCGTCACGGGCGATACACGCGGCGGTATCGGGCTTGCGACTGGCGCCGTCAATGACGGTTCCAATGTCACCGTCGCCAGTTCGGTCACGCTGGCGTCGAGCAACGCCAGCCCCATCATGATTGGCGGCAGCAACCCTGCCGCCGCAGGTTTAACCGCCGGCTCCGGCGGTGCTTACATGAATACCAACTTCACCCAGGACGGCAACCAGTCCACGGGATCGGTGGTGATCGATTCTAGCAACAATACCCTACAAGGTATTCGCGACGCCATCAACAATGCCGGACTGGGCGTAACGGCCAGCATTGTGTCGGACGGCACGGACAAGCCTTACCATCTGGTACTGGCATCGACCAAGACGGGGATCAGCTCGGCGATGAAAATCACGCTCAGCGGTAGCGACGGCCAGCCGGCCGACAGCGCATTGACATCGCTGCTGGCCTATGACCCGTCAGGCGTGCAAAACCTAAAACAAAACAGCGCCGCGCAAAATACGCAGCTCAGCGTCAATGGCATTCCCATTACCAGCAGTTCGAACAGCATCGACAGCGCCATCGAGGGCGTAACCATCAACGTGGCGAAAATCGGTTCGACCAACCTGTCGGTATCAAAAGATATTTCTACCGTCAAGACCAGTATCAATACCTTCATCAAGGCATACAACGAGTTGAATACGGCGATGGCGAAACTGACCTCGTACGATCCCGATACCAAGGCAGCTGGCTTGCTACTGGGAGATTCCACTGCTCTGTCCATCCAGAGTCAGCTACGCAAACAGATGGGTGCACCAATTACTGGTCTGACAGGCAACCTGAAGGCCCTGAGTCAGGTTGGTATTTCGTTTCAAAAAGATGGCAGCCTGAGCCTGGACACCACCAAGCTGGACAAGGCTATCGGCGAAAATTTTTCCGATGTGGCAGGCCTATTCGCAGCCCTCGGCAAAACCACCGACAGCACGGTGTCCTTTACCAGTTCTACCTCGGCCACCAAGCCAGGCACCTACGCACTGAACGTGACGAACATGGCTAGCCAAGGGACGCTGAAAGGCAATACCGCCCTGCCCGCCAGCACCGTCATTGGCAGTGACACCGTATGGAACGTAACCTTGAATGACAGCACGCCGGCGGTGGCGAAAAATACGGCAAAGGTCATCATTCCTGCGGGCAGTTACACCCCCACCCAGCTAGCCAGCCTGATCCAATCGTCAATCAATGGCATCAAGGCGTTTTCCGATGCCGGCTCCTCGGTGGCTGCCACAATCGATGGCACTGGCAAGCTCAGCGTTGCATCAGCCCGCTATGGTTCCGTCTCCAATATCGCCATTTCCAACGGCACAGGTACCCCGATCGACGGCCTGTTCGGAGGTGCCACGCCAACCGTCGGCACCGACGTGGCCGGCACCATCGGCGGACAACCGGTGGTCGGTTCCGGGCAGAGCCTGACTGGTGCCGCAGGCTCGCCAGCGGAAGGATTGAAAGTGGAAATTACCGGTGGCACCATCGGTGCGCGCGGTAATATCAGTTTCTCCCAAGGCTACGCTTATCAGTTGAACAATCTGGCCACGTCCTTTCTTGGCACGGGCGGCATGATCACCAGCCGTAGCAAGGGCCTCAACGAGAGCATCACGCAGGTGGCGGAGCAACGTCAGCGTTTCTCGGACAAGCTAAATAATATCGAGGCGCGCTACCGAGCCCAGTATTCACGACTGGACGTGACGCTGAGCAAATTAGCAACCACGCAAACCTATTTGACCCAGCAGCTGGCCGCCATCGCCGCCAACCGTTAAGCCCAATCGTCAGGAGAATATATGTTTGGAACCCAACAACGCGGCGTCAACGCCTATGCCAAGGTCGGCCTGGAAACGGGCATCGGCTCGGCCTCGCCGCACAAGCTGATCGTGATGCTGTACGACGGCGCCCTGGTGGCCGTGCTCAGCGCGCAGATGCACATGAAATCGGGCAATGTGCCGGAAAAAGGCAAGTCCATCTCGAAAGCCATCCAGATCATCGACAATGGCTTGCGCGCCAGCCTGGACAAGGACGCGGGCGGCCAGATCGCCGAAGGCCTCGACGCCCTGTATGAATACATGAGCGCGCGTCTGCTGACGGCCAACCTGCAAAACGACATTACCCTGCTGGAAGAAGTGCAGCGCCTGCTGACCGACCTGCGCGAAACCTGGAACGCCATCGGCGCCACGCCGGCCGCCATTCCCGGCGCCGATTTGAAACGTATGCCCAGCCTTGCGAGCGCCTGATCCATGATGACCCACCAAGAAGTCCTGACCACCTACGAAGCCATGCAGACCCTGACGGGCCGGATGGTGACCGCCGCCACCAACGCCGACTGGGACGAGCTCGAAGCGCTGGAACAGCGCATCAGCGCGCATGTGGCCGCGCTGAAGGCGAATGAAGAAAAAGTCGTGCTGGAAAGCGCCGGCCGCCAGCGCAAGGTCGCCCTGATCAAGCAGATCCTGGAAGACGACCGCAAGATCCGCGACCTGACCATGCCGTGGATGGCGCAATTGTCCAAGCTGATCAACAGCACGGGCACCGAGCGGCGCCTGGCCAACGCCTACGGCGTCTAAACGCCCACGGGGCAAGGCGAGCTATCATGTTGCCGAAGATGGATGCGATCGGCATGACGCCCCTGACCCCGGTCAAGCCCACGCGGGCTGCCGATGCCGTCGCCGACCCGCGCCAGGCCGAGTTCCAGCGCTCGCTGCAGGGACTGATCGGCAAATCCATGCAGGGACAAGTGCTGGCCCGCATGGGCGACGGCAGCTTTCTCGTGCGCGTGGCCGGCACGCCAGCCCGCATGCAGCTGCCCGCGGGCGCCCAGGCGGGCACGGAAATCCCGCTGACCTTGATTGGCATCAATCCCCGCCCTTCTTTTCAAATCGGCAATAACCGCGACCAGCCCGCCAGCGCCCTGCTGACCTATGCGGATGCGGACGCGGAAGCCGAGCCCGAGGCTGCCGACCTGCGCGGCCCCCAAGCCGGCGCCGCCCAGGCCGGCACGCGCGCCAGCAGCACGGCGGCCACCCTGCTCAGCCGCGCACCGCTGACGCCAGCCAATCTGCTGCCCGCCCTGGCCGGCGACACGCCTGCGCCGGAGCTGAGCACCACCGCGCGCGCCATCAGCACAGTGCTCAGCCAGGCGGAAAGCGTGCCCGGCGCGCCCCTGTCCCTGGTCGGCAAGACGCCGCTGATGGCCACGCCAAACGCCGCCCCGGCCCAGGTGGCCCAGAAACTGCAGGATGCCGTCGGCAGCAGCGGCCTGTTCTATGAATCGCATGTGGCCGAATGGGCCGAGGGCAAGCGGCCGCTGGCCTCGCTGTTGCTGGAACCGCAAATGCAGAAGGCGGCACAGGGCGACGTCGTCAGGACGGGCACCGACCTGGCATCGGCGCAACTGATCAATTTGCAGCTGCATACGCACGAACAGGCGCGCGTGCAGTGGCAGGGCGAAGCCTGGCCCGGCCAGAAGATGCAGTGGGATATCAGCCGCGATGCGCCGGAAGGACAGCAGCACGAGAGCCGTGACGCAGACGAGGAAGCGACGGCCTGGCGCAGCAATGTGCGCTTCCAGTTCCCCCTGCTGGGCGACCTGGCCGCGCACGTGGTGTTGCAGGGCGGCAGCGTGGCCATCCAGCTGCAAGCGGGCAGCGAAGGCAGCGCCGATACCTTGCGCCAGCATGCGGCGCGGCTGGAAGCGTCGCTGGCCGCGGCCGGATGGCCATTGTCATCGTTGACGATCGCCGGCAAGCCGCAGGCGGCTGGAGAAGACGATGCTTGACGACACCAAGCGCAAGGTGCCGCAGACAGCCGTTGCCCTCGCTTACCAGAGTGGCACGCCGGCACCCAAGGTGGTGGCCAAGGGCAGCGGCCTGATCGCGGACCAGATCATCAGCACGGCGCGCGAACACGGCGTGTTCGTGCATGAGTCGAAGGAATTGGTGGCGCTGCTGATGGATGTCGACCTGGACCGCCAGATTCCGCCCGGCCTGTATCGGGCGATTGCGGAACTGCTGGCCTGGTTATATCATATTGAATCTGCGAATGGCGGGCCGATTCCGCCGCCGCCCGACACCAGCGTCAACCTCACCGATACATAGACAGGCATCAATGCAAGCACATATTATGGATTCCGGTCTCGAAAACTGGCATGATTTTGAAGTGGAATCGCGGCGGGAAATCATTGCCTTGCTGCGCGGCATCAGCGAAAAGAACCAGCTGATCCGCATGCTGATCCACGGTGAGTCCGATGTGTGCGTCACGTCCATCCTGGAAGTCGATGCCGACCACAACACCGTCATCCTCGACCGTTCCGTGAACGCCGACCAGAACCGGCGCATGGTGGCCGCCACCGGCATTTCGTTTGAAACCTCGCTCGACAAGATCCGCATCCTGTTTGCCAGCGCCCTCGTGGAAGAGTGCAACCATGGCGGCACGCCCGCCCTGAAAATTGCCATACCTGAAACACTGATCCGCCTGCAGCGGCGCGAGTATTACCGCATGACGACGCCCGTGAGCAATCCCGTGCGCGTCTCGATTCCCCTGCCGCCCTCGCTGGGCGGCGCCGACACCCTGTTTCCGCTGGCCGACATCAGCTGCGGCGGCATCGCCATCCTCGACAATAAACTGATGCTGGGCGAGACCATCGGCAGGGACTATCCCGGTTGCCGCATCGACCTGCCCGACGTCGGCATCGTCACCGCGACTTTGCAAATTCGCAATTCGCTGGACATGACCCTGCTGAACAACAAGCTGAACCGCCGCCTCGGCTGCCAGTTCGTCGACCTGCCGCGCAGCATGCTGGCGCACGTGCAGCGCTATATAACGCGCCTTGAACGAGAACGCAATGCGCGCATGGCGGGGCTGGGTTAATTCAATCCAGAGTCAAAGCTTAACGTTTCGCAAAAGCGTAGCGAGCGGCGATGATTTGCGGCCGAGACGCGCAGCTGTGCTATAGCACAGCGAGCATCGCAGGCCGCAAAGCGCGCCGCGCAGTAGCTTTGGCGATACGTTAAACTTGCATATTCATGATCTCATGATATGCAGCAACTAATTTATTCCTTACCTGCACCGTCGCCTGGAATTCGATGCTCGACTTTTGCATCGATACCATCACGTCCGACAGGCTGACCTTTTCGTCACCCATGGTAAAGCGCTGGCCCAGCGCCGACGAAGCCTGTTGCGCGCCGCTCACGGAGTCCAGTGCGCTCTTGAAGGCATCGGCAAAATTCACCTTCGCCGCCGGCATCTCGGTCTGGATCGCCGGTATTTTCGCCTCCGGCCGCGTGGCCGCCGACTTCAGTTGCGCGATCATCGCCTCGATCCTGCTGCTATCGATACCGCCTGTTTTCACTTCGCCTCCCGATTCTGGTGTGCTTCATAACTGTTCCATGCCTGTTGCACCCAGAGAACAAAACCCTGGCTTGCAAGGCAACGACGGGTACAATAACTTCCGTCACATGTTGCCAGGGTTCCACAATACCAGCGCCAACGCCAGCCGCTCGGCCGAGCAGGCGGCAAAAGCGCCTTCTATTTGGACGATTGAAGCGCGTGACAGTGGCGGATAATTCTGCATATCGCCCCCTCCTCCAGTGGAAGCGGCCCCCACTCACTACCCAACATACGCGCCCCGGAAGGCAATCATGGCTGTAGCCGAAGAAATCGATGTGAACCGCATACCACCGGAACCGGCGCCTGGCCGCTCGCCCGTGGAGTCCGTGCAAGCTTTCGCCAAGACGCCGATGGGCAAGAATTTCCTGCGCGGTCTGGGCGTGGCGGCACTGGTTGCCATCGGCGTGGCCCTGTACATGTGGAACCAGCCGCCCGAGTACAAGGTCCTGTTTTCCAACTACACGGACCGCGACGGCGGCGCCATCACCGCATCGCTGGACCAGCTGGGCATCAAGCACAAGTTTTCCGAAGGCGGCGGCGCCATTCTCGTACCGTCCGAGCAAGTCCATGACGCGCGCCTGAAACTGGCCGCGCAAGGCTTGCCGAAGGGCGGCAACGTGGGCTTCGAGCTGATGGAAAACCAGAAGCTCGGTGTGTCGCAATTCCTGGAACAGGTCAATTTCCAGCGCGCCCTCGAAGGCGAACTGGCGAAATCGATCGAATCCGTGTCCGCCGTCGATACGGCGCGTGTCCACCTGGCGCTGCCCAAACCGTCCGTCTTCGTGCGCGAACAGCAAAAACCGACGGCTTCCGTGCTGCTGAACCTGCACCCGGGCCGCGGCCTGGACCAGCTGCAGGTGAGCGCCATCGTGCACCTGGTGGCGTCGAGCGTGCCGGAATTGCTGCCAATCAATGTCACCGTGGTCGACCAGGCCGGCACCCTGCTGTCGAACCAGGAAAAGGACAAGGACCGCGCCAACGGCATCAAGAGCCTGGACCCGAACCAGCTGAAATACGTGCAGCAATTGCAGCAAAGCGTGATCAAGCAGGTCGAATCGATCTTGCTGCCCATCGTCGGCGAAGGCAATGTGCGCGCCGAAGCGACGGCCGATGTCGATTTCTCGCAAAGCGAACAGGCGGCCGAAACTTACAAGCCGAACTCGCCGCCGGAAGCGTCCACCATCCGCAGCCAGCAAACGAGCGAATCGACGGGCGCCGGCAATGCCAACCCGTCCGGCGTGCCGGGCGCGCTGTCGAACCAGCCGCCAGGCGTGGCGACGGCGCCATTGACGGCCGAGGCGCCGGGCGCCCCGGCTGGCGCGCCGACGGCGCCGACACAGAAGGAATCGACGACCAATTATGAAGTGGACAAGACTGTGCGCTACGAGCAGAAATCCATGGGCGGCCTGCGCCGCCTGTCGGTGGCCGTCGTCGTCAACTACCGCCGCAGCTTCGACAAGGATGGCAAGGTCACGGTCAAGCCGATTTCCCCTGCCGAAATGGTCCAGATCAACAATCTGGTCAAGGAAGCAATGGGCTACAACAAGGAGCGCGGCGACAGCTTCAGCGTGGCCAACTCGCCGTTCGACGGCATCGACCGCGCGCCGGAAGGCAAGCTCGAGTGGTGGCGCGACCCGGCCAACTTGCCGCTGGCCAAGGAACTGGCGAAATTCCTCATCACGGCCCTGATCCTGCTGTACATCTTCATCAAGATCGTGCGCCCGATGCTGCGCCCCGTGATGCGCAAGATCGACGATTTCGGCGCTCCGCCGCCCGTCATCGAGCCGGAACTGGCCAAGGAGGGCGAAGAAAACGAAGTCCTGCTCAGCGAAGCGGAGCTGGAAGAACTGGAAGAAGATACGGCGCGCGGTTATCGCGAAAACCTGGCCATGGCCAGAAAACTGGCGCAGGAAGACCCGCGCGTGGTGGCCAACGTAATCAAAGCATGGATAGGCAATAATGACTGAGACAACGGGACTGCAAAAAGCATCGATCCTGATGCTGGCACTGGGCGAGAGCGAAGCGGCCGAGGTCATGAAATTCCTCGGCCCGCGCGAAGTGCTGAAACTGGGCGCCGCCATGGCCACCATGAAGGGCATCGCGCACGAGCAGGTGGTCGAGGTGCTCGGCGACTTCCGCGCGCAGACGGAACTCAATTCCACCGTCGGCCTCGATTCGGACGAATATATCCGGCAAGTGCTGACCAAGGCGCTGGGCGACGACAAGGCGTCCGTGCTGCTGTCGCGCATCCTGGGCGGCAAGGATGCCTCCGGCATCGAATCGCTGAAATGGATGGACTCGCAATCCGTGTCCGAGCTGATCCGCAACGAACACCCGCAGATCATCGCCACCATCCTCGTCCACCTGGAACGCGACCAGGCCTGCGAAATCCTCGGCCACTTCACGGACCGCCTGCGCAACGACGTGGTCTTGCGCATCGCCACCCTGGACGGCGTGCAGCCGGCCGCCTTGCGCGAACTCAACGACGTGCTGACGAAACTGCTGTCGGGTAACGAAAACATCAAGAAATCGTCGCTGGGCGGCGTGCGCGCGGCAGCCGAAATCCTGAACTTCATGAGCGGCGAGCAGGAAGGCTCCGTCATGGACAATATCAAGAACTACGACAACGACATGGCGCAAAAGATCATGGACGAAATGTTCGTGTTCGACAACGTGATCGATATCGACGACCGCGGCATCCAGCTGCTGCTGCGCGAAGTGCAGTCGGAAATGCTGATCATCGCCCTCAAGGGCGCCTCGCAGGAACTGCGCGACAAGATCTTCAAGAACATGTCGCAGCGCGCCGGCGAGATGATGCGCGAAGACCTGGAGTCGAAAGGCCCCGTGCGCCTGTCGGAAGTGGAATCGCAGCAGAAACAGATCCTGCAGATCGTGCGCCGCCTGGCGGACGAGGGACAGATTGTCTTAGGCGGAAAAGGCGAGGATTCGTTTGTCTAATTTGATTCCCAAAGAGCAGCAAACCGCCTACCAGCGCTGGGAAATGACCTCGTTTGGCGACGAGCGCCCCAGCGTGGTGGCGGCGCGCAAGCTGCTCGAACCCGATCCCGAACCGGAATTCGATCCATTTGCCGAGCTGCACGAGGAAGAGCCGGCCCCGCCGCTCGAATACCCGACGCAGGAAGAACTCGACGCCATCCGCGAGGAAGCGCGCGCCACGGCCTTCGAGGAAGGCCGCGCTGCCGGCTATGCGGAAGGCCACGCGGCCGGGCATGCCGACGGCCATGCCGAATCGTATGCACAAGGCAAGGCTGCCTCGGCCGTGGAACTGGCGCACTTGCAAACCATCGCCGTCGATTTCGGCACGGCCGTGCACCAGGCCGACGAACTGATCGCCAACGACGTGATGGAACTGGCCCTGCAGCTGGCCAAGGGCATGCTCAAGACCGCCTTGCCCGTGCGCCCCGAACTGATGCTGCCGATGGTGCGCGAAGCCATCGAATACTTGCCTGTGCTGCAACAACCGGCCTTGCTGATGCTCAATCCGGAAGACGCGCAAGTAGTACGCGACGGTATCGGCGATGAACTCGACAAAGGTGGCTGGCGCGTCATCGAAGACCCGTCCGTGGAACGCGGCGGTTGCAAGATCGACACGGCCAGCAACCAGATCGACGCGCAGGCATCCACCCGCTGGCAGCGCCTGACGCATGCGCTGGGCAAAGACCTGGACTGGCTGGCGCCGTGAGCGAGCCCGTCAAAGGCCCCACTGCCCATGCGGCGCGCTGGCGCGCCTACCTGAGCGATTGTTCGGCCGTGGTCGGCTTTGTCGAACCGATGCAAATTTCAGGCCGCGTCACGCGCGTGGCCGGCCTGGTGATGGAAGCCGTGGGCTTGCGCCTGGCCGTCGGCGCCGCCTGTACCGTGCCGCTGCCCAATGGCGGCCGGGTCGAGGCGGAAGTGGTGGGTTTTGAAGGCGACCGCCTGTTTTTAATGCCGCAAAGCGACGTCGAGGGCATCGTGCCCGGCACGCGCGTGTTTTCCGTCGAGCCGGCCATCCCCCGCCCCGGCAGCGTGGCACACCCGCGCCGCCGCCCCAGCGACCGCGCGCGCCACCTGCCCGTGGGGCCGCAACTGCTGGGCCGCGTGCTCGACGGCGCGGGCCGTCCGCTCGACCAGCTGGGCCCGCTGCACACGACCGACAGCGCCCCCATCAACGTACGCCCCGCCAATCCCCTGGGCCGCGCGCCCATCGTCGATACGCTCGACGTGGGCGTGCGCTCGATCAACGCGATGCTGACCGTGGGCCGCGGCCAGCGCATGGGCCTGTTCGCCGGTTCCGGCGTCGGCAAGAGCGTGCTGTTGGGCATGATGGCCCGCTACACGGAAGCGGACGTGATCGTCGTCGGCCTGATCGGCGAACGGGGCCGCGAAGTGAAGGAATTCATCGAGCAAATCCTCGGCCCCGAAGGCCTGGCCCGTTCCGTCGTCGTCGCCGCACCGGCCGACACGCCGCCGCTGATGCGCCTGCAAGGGGCCGCGTATGCGACGGCGATTGCCGAACATTTCCGCGATCAGGGGCAAAATGTGCTGTTGATCATGGATTCGCTGACCCGCTATGCCATGGCGCAGCGCGAAATCGCGCTGGCCATCGGCGAGCCGCCCGCCACCAAGGGCTATCCGCCATCCGTCTTCGCCAAGCTGCCCGTGCTGGTGGAACGGGCCGGCAATGGCGAGGAAGGCGGCGGCTCGATCACGGCCTTCTACACCGTGCTGACCGAGGGCGACGACCAGCAGGACCCGATCGCCGACTCGGCGCGCGCCATCCTGGACGGGCATATCGTGCTCAACCGCCGCCTGGCCGAAGCGGGCCATTATCCGGCCATCGACATCGAGCAATCGATTTCGCGCGCCGCCCACTCGATCACCACGCACGAGCACCAGCAGCAGGCGCGCAAGCTGAAACAGCTGTATTCGCGCTACGAGCGCAGCCGCGACCTCATCAGCGTGGGCGCCTACAGCGCCGGCACCGACCCCGTGCTGGACCAGGCCATCGCCCTGCATGAAAAGATCGAGGCGTTTTTGCAACAGCAAATCACGGAGCGGGTCAGCATGGATGAGAGCTTGGGGCAACTTACCGCTCTATTCGACTGATTAGGACTTGCAGAGCGGGAATATAATCAGCCATGGCTTCTCCTTTCCAACTTGCTACCCTGATCGACCTTGCCCAGCGCGAAACGGACGATTGCGCCAAGCGCCTGGGCGCGGCCCTGAAAGCGCTCGACGATTGCCGCCAGAAGCTCGACATGCTGTCCGGCTACCGCGACGACTATGCCAAGCGCTTCGAGGCGAGCATGAGCAACGGCATCACGCCCATGGCTTACCGCAACTTCCAGGCCTTCATGGTCAAGCTCGACAGCGCCATCCTGGGCCAGCAGCAAGTGGTCGAGCATGCGCAGACGCGCAGCGAGAATGAAAAGATGCGCTGGCAGCTGGCCGAACGCAAGCGCATGTCGTACACCACCCTGAACAACCGGGCGCAGGAACAGGCGCTGAAGCTGGAAAACAAGCGCGACCAGAAAGCAATGGATGAGCACGCGGCGAGACAAGCCTATTACAAACGCTAAGCAACACTGAGGCAGCATCATGCAAACCCAGCCAACACCGATTTCCCAGATCATCTCGCCAAACGCCACGCCCGGTGCCGCCAACCGCAGCCAGCCCTCCACCAGCGGCGCGGCGGGCGACTTCCAGCGCACCCTGAACCGCCAGATCGAGCAACGCCAGGCCAGCCGTAATATGGCGCAAGCACCAGCGCCGGCGCCGGCACGCCCCGCCAGCCCTGCGGCCGCGCCAGCACCCGCGACGCCGGCGCCCGCCAATGAAGCGAAGCCGGCGCAAGCGGGCACCGAACAGGCGGCCAGCAGCGAGCAGCCGCCCGCACCAGCTACCGAGGCGGCGCCCCCCGCCAACGGCGACAGTGACAGCGCCACGGCAGAGGCCAGCGTGCCCGCCGTTCCCGCGACGACAGTCACGCCGCCAGCCGATCCGGCCGCCGAGATGCTGGCCCTCGTGGGCAGCATCCAGCTGGCCATCCAACCGCCGGCGCCAGCCGCCAAGGCCGTGCCGGAACTGCCGGCGCGCGCCAGCGTCAAGGCCGACGGCAAGGGCCTGGCAACCGGGCCGTTACTGGCAGCCGGCCAGGGCAGCGGCAAGGCCGCCGCCACCGTCATCGCGCAAGCGGACAGCGGCGACTTTGCCGACAGCCTGGGCCAGGCCCAGGGCAAGGCGGCCGCCACACCAGGCGCCAGCGTGCCGGCAGGCAAGGCCGAGCCGGGCAAGCTGGCCATCGACGCCCAGCTGGCGGCCACCGCCAAGGCGGGCGCCGCCGTAGCCGAACCCATCCTCAAGGAAACGCCTGCCGACCTGAGCCGCCTTGCGGCCCAGTTGCAGCCGGGCGCGCTGCAGCAGGCCGCGGCCGCCGTGGCCGTGCCGGCCGACAAGCTGACGGGCCGGGTCGGCTCGCCGGCCTGGGACCAGCAACTGGGGCAGAAAGTCGTGTGGATGGCGGCCGGCGGCGACCAGAGCGCCACCCTGACCCTGAATCCGCCCGATCTGGGGCCCGTGCAGGTGGTCCTGACGGTCACCAATGACCAGGCCGATGCCGCCTTCATGTCGGCCCAGCCGGAAGTACGCCAGGCGCTGGAAGCGGCCATGCCGCGCCTGCGCGAAATGATGAGCGAAGCGGGCATCGCCTTCGGCAGCGCCACCGTCTCGGCCGGCACGCCGGAACAGCAAAACAACGGCGAGCGCGCCGCCTCGGGCGAACGCCGTGGCAATGGTCAGGGTGGCGGCACCTCCGGCGGCGAGATCGCCATCGCGCCGGCAGCTGGCGGCCGCAGCCGACCCAGCCTGAGTGCCGTGGATACCTTTGCCTGACGACAATTCGTCGTCCGCAGGCCACAGGCGCGCGCCTCGGCATAACTTTTCGTATAAAAACAGCGAGTTGAGGGCGCTTCCGCCCTCTTTTCACTGCATCCTTCTGCGCAGAATTTGCCGATAATGACATAATGGCGTCGTGATCCACTTCCATGCACCCGAGTACCATTGAAAGCAAATCCAAAAATGAAAGCAGATCCGAAAGCAGATGCAGGCCTGGCCCCCGCCGGCGCCTCGAAAAAGAAGCTTCTGATCATCGTGCTGGCCTCGGTGCTGGTGGCCGGCGGCATCGGCGGCGGTGCCGCCTGGTACTTCTTGCATGGCAAGGCCGATAAAGAAGAAGCGGCGCCGAGCAAGAAAAAACACGCCGCTTCCAAGGCAGGTCCGCCCGTTTTCGTTCCCGTCGATGCCTTCACCGTCAACTTGCAGCCGGAAAATGGCGAGCAATATCTGCAGATCGCGTTTACCCTGCAGGTGGGCAGTCCGGAAGAAATGGATAGCATCAAGCTGAACATGCCGAAAGTGCGCAGCCGCTTGTTGCTGCTGCTGTCCGGCAAGAAGGCGTCCGAACTCAATACCGTGGAAGGCAAGCAGCAGCTGGCGGCCGAAATCATCAATCAGGTGAACCAGCCGTTCGAGGACAAAGGGCCGGAACAGGACGTGACGGACGTATTATTTACCGCATTCATCATTCAATAAGCAGCCATGGCCGATAATTTCCTCTCCCAGGAAGAAGTCGATGCCCTTCTGAAGGGCGTCAACGGAGACCAGGACGACGCGCAGACGCCGGAAGATGTCACGGGAGTTCGTACCTACAACCTGGCAACCCAGGAGCGCATCGTGCGCGGCCGGATGCCGACGTTGGAAATTATCAACGAGCGTTTCGCCCGGCTGCTGCGCGTAGGCCTGTTCAACTTCCTGCGCCGCAGCGCCGAGGTGTCGGTCGGGTCCGTGCGCGTCTCGAAGTACAGCGAGTTCATCCGTAATCTGGTGGTGCCGACCAATCTGAACCTGGTGCACATGAAGCCGCTGCGCGGCACGGCCCTGATGGTCTTCGATCCGGGCCTCGTCTTCCTGCTGGTCGACAATCTGTTCGGCGGCGACGGACGCTTCCACACACGCGTCGAAGGGCGCGACTTTACGCAGACGGAGCAGCGCATCATCCTGCGCATCCTCGATATCGTCTTCGAGGCCTATACCAAGTCGTGGGAGCCGGTCTTCCCCGTCGAATTCGAATATATCCGTTCAGAAATGAACACGCAGTTCGCCAACATCGCCACGCCGAACGAGGTGGTGGTGGCGTCCACGTTTACGGTGGAACTGGGCTCCGTTTCCGGACAGATCCACTTCTGCATGCCGTATTCGATGATCGAGCCGATCCGCGATTCGCTGACCTCGAGCCTGCAGGGCGAGGCGCTGGAAGTGGACAAGCGCTGGATCCGCCTGATGACGCAGCAGATCCAGATCGCCGAAGTCGAGCTGGTGGCCTCGCTGGGCACGGCGCGCGTGTCGTTCGACGAGATTTTGAACATGAAGGTGGGCGACATCATCCCCCTGAATATTCCCGAACTGATCGCCGCCACCGTCGACGGCGTGCCCGTGATGGATTGCACGTATGGCGTGTTGAACGGACAATATGCGCTGAAAGTCGAAAAGTTGCTGGCGAATGCCGACAATATGAATAACCATTAAGAAATACCCGGATCGCGCTGCGGTCCGTATCCGTACAACAGGAGAAACACATGTCTGACAACCAAGACGACCAAAGCGCGGAAGACGATTGGGGCGCGGCCATTGCCGAGCAGGCCAAGGCGGAAGCCGAAGCGCTGCAGAACCAGGCCGCCACTACGGCCAGCGCGGCGAGCGCCGCCGTGTTCAAGGACTTTTCCAAGCAGGCATCGAAGTCGGAAACACACAACGATATCGATTTCATCCTCGATATTCCCGTGCAGCTGACGGTCGAACTGGGCCGCACCAAGATCGCCATCAAGAACCTGCTGCAACTGGCACAGGGTTCCGTGGTCGAGCTCGACGGCCTGGCCGGCGAACCGATGGACGTGCTGGTCAACGGCTGCCTGATCGCCCAGGGTGAAGTGGTGGTGGTCAATGACAAGTTCGGCATCCGCCTGACCGACATCATCACGCCTTCCGAACGTATCCGAAAATTGAATAAATGAAGCCTGGCCTGTTGATTTCCACCGTGCTGCCGCTCCTGGCGGCATGCAGCATTGCCCACGCGGAACCGGCAGCCGCGTCGGCGCCGGCGGCCAGCGCCGTCAGCGCTTCCGTCGCGGCCGCAAGCGGGACACCGCCCGTTGCCGCAGCAACGGTGCCGGCCACCTCGCCTGCCGCCGCCCTGCCCGCCATGCCGGCGGGTGCGCCCATGACGATGGCGCCGACAAGCTCGGCCGGCAGCCTGCTGCAAACCATCTTCGCGCTGATGTTCGTGCTGGCCCTGCTGATCGGCCTGGCCTGGTTCATGAAACGCTATGGCCCCAAGGTCATGGGCGGCAACAACAAGATGCGCGTCGTCAGCTCGCTCAACCTGGGCGGACGCGAACGCATCGTCCTCGTCGAAGTGGCCGACCAGTGGATCGTCGTCGGCGCCTCGCCCGGCAGGATCAACGCGCTGGCCACCATGCCGCGCCAGGAAGGCGAGTTGCCGCAACTGGCGACGGCGCAAAACGGCCCCGCGGCCGCCAATTTTTCCGAGTGGCTGAAACAGACCATCGAAAAACGCAATGGGAAATAAGCAGCAGATGGCGTGGTCCACCTTGAAGACTCCCCTGACCTGGCTGCTGGCGGCCGCCGCCCTGGCCCTGCCGCTGTGGGCGCTGGCCGAACCGGGCATCCCGGCCTTCAACAGCACGCCGGCGCCGGGCGGCGGCCAGAATTACTCGCTGCCGGTGCAGACGCTCATCCTGATGACGTCGCTCACCTTCCTGCCGGCGGCCCTCTTGATGATGACCTGCTTTACGCGCATCATCATCGTGCTGTCCCTGCTGCGCCAGGCCATCGGCACGCAATCGGCGCCGCCGAACCAGGTGCTGGTGGGGCTGGCCCTGTTTTTGACCCTGTTCGTCATGGGCCCCGTGTTCGACAAGATCTATACGGATGCGTATCAACCGTATCAGGAAAACAAGATCAGCATGCAGCAGGCGATGGACAAAGGCGTCGATCCCCTGAAAACCTTCATGCTCAAGCAGACGCGCCAGGCCGACCTGGCCCTGTTCGCCAAGATGTCGCGCTCGGCGGCCCTGCAAGGCCCGGAAGACGTGCCGCTGCGTATCCTCGTGCCCGCCTTCGTCACCAGCGAACTGAAGACGGCGTTCCAGATCGGCTTTGCCATCTTCATCCCGTTTTTGATCATCGACATGGTGGTCGCCAGCGTGCTGATGTCGATGGGGATGATGATGATGTCGCCGGCGACGATCTCGCTGCCGTTCAAGCTGATGCTGTTCGTGCTCGTCGACGGCTGGCAGTTGCTGCTGGGCTCCTTGTCCCAGAGTTTTTACTAGGGGAAGTACGATGACACCCGAAAGCGTCATGACCCTGGGCCGCCATGCGATGGAAATCACCCTGATGGTGGCCGCGCCCATGCTGCTCGTCGCCCTCATCATCGGCTTGATCGTCAGTATTTTCCAGGCGGCCACGCAGATCAACGAGGCGACCCTGTCCTTCATCCCCAAGCTGGTCGGCATCTTCGTCGCCATCGTCGTGGCCGGCCCGTGGATGCTGTCCGTCATGCTCGACTACATGCGCCAGGTGTTCACGGGCATCCCGAACCTGGTCGGCTAGTGCAGCGATTGTTGCCATGCTGACCCTGTCGAGCATCGAACTGAACACGTGGATCGCAGCACTGCTGTGGCCACTTAGCCGCATCCTCGGCCTGATCGCGGCCGCCCCCCTGTTCGGCAACGCGGCCGTGCCGGCCACCGTCAAGGTGACCCTGGGCGCGCTGCTGGCCATGATCATCGCCCCCACCGTGCCGGCCTTGCCTGCCATCAACCCGATGTCCCTGCCCGGCCTGCTGATCCTCACGCAAGAGATGCTGGTCGGGCTGGCCATGGGCTTTTCCATCCGCATCGTGTTTTCCGCCATCGAAATGGCCGGTGAACTCAGCAGCCTCACCATGGGCCTGGGCTTCGCCTCGTTCTTCGATCCGCAAACCAAGGGCAGGTCGTCCGCCATCAGCCAGTTCCTCGTCATGCTGGCCACCTTGATGTTTTTGACCGTCAACGGCCATCTGGTCTTGCTGGCGGCGCTGGCGGAAAGCTTCGTCAGCCTGCCGATTTCGTCGAGTCCCATCAGCGGCGGCGGTTTCCAGCAATTGGCGGCCTGGGGCGGGGAAATCTTCCGTTCCGGCCTGCAAATTTCGCTGCCCATCATCGCCGCCCTGTTGCTGACCAACGTGGCGCTGGGCATCTTGACGCGGGCCGCGCCGCAGCTGAACATTTTCGGTATCGGTTTCCCCGTCACCCTGGGCGTGGGCTTGCTGGTGATCGGCATGGTCCTGCCCTACCTGGCCACGCCGTTCCAGAACATGTTCCTGCGCGGCATAGAAACGGCGCGCTTGCTGCCGCGCGGCTTTGCCACGCGCGACCGGCCGCCGCCGCCGGCGCCGCCGCATCCCCTGCGCCCGGCAGCGCCGACGCCGCTGCCGCCCGCGCGCTGATCAGGGCTGCCAGCCCAGCGCGTGGCGCAACAGCAGCGCCGACAACACGAACATGGTCACGCCGATCAAGCCATCGAGCACTTGCCAGGCCCGGGGCCGCGCAAACCACGGCGCCAGCCAGCGCGCGCCATAGCCCAACGATGCAAACCACAGCAGGCTGGCCGCGCTGGCGCCGGCGATGAAGCAGCCACGCAGCGCGCCCGGTTGCTGGGCGCCGATGCTTCCCACCAGCAAGACCGTATCGAGATAGACATGGGGATTGAGCAAGGTAAATGCGGCCGCCTGGGCCAGGATGGCGCCCAGCGCCAGCCCGGCACCGCCTTCGGCCGCGCGCAGCTGCTGCGGCCGGCGCGCGCGCCGCAGCGCTTGCCAACCGTAGACGGCCAGGAAAACGGCGCCGCCCAATGCCAGCGCGCTGGCCAGCAAGGGGCGCTGCCCCAGCGCATGGGCCATGCCCAACACGCCGGCGGCAATCAGGGCCGCGTCGGCCAGCGCGCAAAACAGCACGATGGCGCCCACATGTTCGCGGCGCAAGCCTTGCCGCAAGACAAAGGCATTTTGCGAGCCGATGGCAACGATGAGTCCCAGGCCCAGGGTCAAGCCCTGGAGAAAGACGGAAAAAACGAGTGGGGTGGTGGCGGTCGAAAGTGTCATGCAGCGATCTTGCCAGCCGCACACAATGAAGGCAAACTACCTTTACTGCAGTAAGTTAAGGAAAACTTCATTCATGCTCGATTATGCCGCCCTCGCCGCCCTGGCCGCCGTCCTCCGCGAAGGCAGTTTCGAGCGCGCCGCGCGCGCCTTGCACGTGACGCCATCGGCCATTTCGCAGCGCATCCGCCTGCTGGAAGAGCGCGTCGGCTGCGCGCTGGTGATACGCGACCAGCCCTGCCGCGCCACGGAAACGGGACGGCGCCTGTGCCAGCACGTGGACCAGGTGCAGCTGCTCGAACAGGATTTGCAGGGCACCTTGCCGGCGCTGGCGCAGACAGCACTGGGCGTGTCGCGCGCCAGCGTGCCCGTCGCCGTGAATGCCGACAGCCTGGCCACCTGGCTGGCGCCCGCCATCGCCGCCTTTGCGGCCGGGCACCCGGTGCTGCTGCAAGTGGCCGTCGACGACCAGGACCATACGGCCGAATGGCTGCGCAGCGGCGCCGTGCTGGCCGCCGTCAGTGCCACGGCCCGGCCCGCATCGGGCTGCAACAGCCGCCCGCTGGGCGCCATGCGCTACCTGGCCGCCGCCAGTCCCGCCTTCCTGCAGCGCTATTTTGCCCACGGCGTCGGCGCCGCCAGCCTGGCGCTGGCACCCAGCCTCGTCTTCAATGCCAAGGACGAACTGCAGGCGCGCTGGGTGCGGCGCCTGTGCCACCGGCACGTGGAACTGCCGCGCCATGCCCTGCCTTCGTCGCATGCCTTCGTCACGGCCGCCCTGGCCGGCATGGGCTGGGGCTTGCACCCGCAGGCGCTGATCCAGCCGCATCTTGACAATGGCAGCCTGGTCGAACTGCTGCCGGATACCCCGCTCGATATCGCCCTGTACTGGCATACGGCGCACGCCGCCTCCGGCCTGCTCGACGGCTTGAGCGCAGCCATCGTGGCCGCCGCCCGCACGGGCCTGCTGCCGCCCTGACGGGCCGCCTCAATGCTGGTCGCTGCTGAATGCGAAGCGCCGGCGCCGCAGGTCGACGTTCAGGCGCAACTGGTGATGTTTGACCAGGTAGCGCACGCCGACGAAGGCTGCCGCCAGGCCAGACAGGGCACCGATGCCCAGCGCCCAGCGCGGGCCGAAGGTATCGGCCACCCAGCCCACGATGGGCGCGCCCAGCGGCGTGCCGCCCGCCGAGATCGCCAAAAGGATGGCCATCACGCGGCCCCGCATGGCGGGCGCCGTCGACAGTTGCACGCTGCTGTTGACGCTGGTGGTAAACGTTTGCGCGGCGATGCCGATGACCACCAGCATCATGCCGAACAGCCAGTAATTGGGCATCACGGCGGCCAGCGCGCAGGCCAGGCCGAACAGCGCGGCCGCGCCCAGCAGCAGGGCCAGGGTGGGCTGGCCGCGCCCCGCCGCCAGCAAAGCGCCGGCCACGGAGCCGCAAGCCATCACGGAACTGAGCACGCCATACTGGCCGGCGCCCGCATGGAAGGCCGTCACGGACATGGTCGAGAGGAAAATCGGGAAGTTCAGGCCGAAGGTGCCGATCAGAAACAGCATCAGCAGGATGGCCATCAGGTCGGGCCGCTGGCGCACGTAGCGGAAACCCTCGCCCAGGCTGGCGCGCGTGGCCTTGACGCGCGGCGCATGGCGCAGCAGTTCCACGCGCAGCAGCAACAGCGAACCGATCACGGCGGCAAAACTGACGGCGTTGATGATGAAGACCCAGCCGCTGCCGACGCTGCTGATCAACAAGCCGGCGACGGCCGGGCCCAGCATGCGCGCCGCATTGAACGAGGTGGAGTTGAGCGCCACGGCATTGGTCAGATCTTCCTCGCCGACGATTTCAGCCACGAAAGTCTGGCGCACGGGCGAATCGAAGGCCGTCACGCAGCCCAGCAGGAAAGCAAACACATACACATGCCACAGTTCTACCAGGCCGCTGATGCACAATATCCCGAGTCCCAGCGCCAGCAAGCCCATGGCCGCCTGCGTGCACAGCAGCAATTTCCTGCGGTCGAGCAGGTCGGCCGCCATGCCCGTCAGGGGCAGCAACAGCAGTTGCGGGCCGAATTGCAAGGCCATGACGATGCCGACGGCGCTGGCATTGTGCTGCGTCAATTCGCTCAGCACCAGCCAATCCTGCGCCGTGCGCTGCATCCACGTGCCGATATTCGACACGAGGGCGCCGCCGGCCCAGATACGGTAATTGGGAATGCGTAGCGAACGGAATGTGTTGTTCATCTGGGCGTGCGGGCTCCTTGCCGGGGTCGTGGTGAAAAATTCAGCGGATCACTCCGCCAAGCGTTTGAGTAAGGCCACCGCCTTGTCGAGCTCGGTGACTTCGGCCGGCGTGAGCCGGGTTTCGATGGTGCGCGCCAGCCAGTCTTCGCGTGCGGCGCGGCTCGCCGCGATCCAGGCGCGGCAGCTGTCCGTCAGGGTCAATAGCGTCTGCCGGCCATCGAGCGGATCGGGCGACCCCGTCACCATCCGCGCTTGCGTCAAGGCTTGCACGGTGGCGGCCATCGACTGGGGGCGCATGCCTTCGGCGCGCGCCAGGCTGCTGACGGTGGCGGGGCCGTCGCGCTCGAGACGGCTGAGCACAGACGCCTGCGACATGCTGACGTCCCCCAGGTGCGCCTCTTCGCGCAGGCGGCGGCGCAATTTGCCGACCAGGATGCGCAATTCGCCGGCCAGTTGCAGAACTTGTTCGTGGTCTTCTTGCGCGGTGGTCATGGTGGCCGTGTGGTGTATCAACAGACTCCACTATAACAGATATGCAGTTAGACTGCACAGTTTGCCTGCACATATTGCCAGAACAGCCAGATTCCGCGCGCAAAAAAGCCGGGGCGGGAGATGCACTCCCTGCCCCGGCTTGCCGGCCCATCCCGCGATGCCGGTGCGTCAGCTGATGTAATTGAACAGCGACAAGCCCGAGATCGAAGTGAACGATTTTTGCGCCGCCTGCAGGGTCACTTGCTGCTGGCTGAAGGTGGAAATGGCTTTCACCATGTCCAGGTCTTGCAGGTCCGACAAGGTGGTGGCGTACTGGATGTCGAGATCGTCGCCGGCGCTGTCGAGGTAATCGAGTTCCTTCATGCGGGAACCGACATCGGCGCGCACGGACAGCACATTGTCATAGGCCGTATCGAGGATATTGTGCGCGGCGTTCAAGCCGTTCGTCAGGCGCGCCTGGCCCGCATCGCCGCTGCCAGGCTGGCGCAGCACGCCGATCAGGTTTTTCACGGTGGTAAACAACGATTCCTTGGCGCTCGGCTCCAGGGTAAAGCTGTCCAGGTCGGCCGGCTTGCCCGTGATGTTCACTTGCTGGCCGTCGAAGGTGATGGCATCGCCCGCCTTGTAGGGGATGGGCACGGCAGGATTGGGCACCGTCTGGCCCAGGGTGGCGTCGGTGACGGTATAGGTGGTGACGGCGTCCGTTCCCGTGCCCGTGACCTTGAAGTCGATCGAGTACTTGTGCCCCGTCAATGCCGACGGGTCCGTCACCGTGCCGCCCGAAATCACGCCCGAGCCGCCGCGCGTGAAGTTGGCGGTAGCGGCGGCCGTCGTGAACTTGCCGTTGCCCGTCAGGTTGTTTTCAAACACGGTGGCGCCGGAATCGCTGGTGGCCAGGTAGCGCGCCGAACCCACCTGCAATTCGCGCTGTCCCTGGTCGCCCACATAGCTGGCGCCCGTCGGCGTCTGGCTGAATGGCTGGGTCGTGGATTTGTAGCCGGAAAACAGGTAGCCGCCCGCGCCGTCGGCCGTATTCGCGATGCCCAGCAAGTCGGTCAGCCGGCCTTCCAGCTCCCTCGCCAGGGTATCGCGGTCGACATCCTTCAGGGAAGGGTTACCGGCCTTGAGCACCAGGTCCTTCACGTCGGCGATCAGCGAGGTGGTGCTGGCCAGCGCCAGCTCTTCCTGCGACAGGAAGTTCTTCGCATTCGAACGGTTCGTCACGAACTGGGTGTTGATCGATTGCGACTGCGTCACTTCCAGCGCGCGCGCAGAGGCGATCGGATCGTCGGCCGGCGTCAGGTTGCGGCGGTTCGACGACAGCTGCATCTGCGTACGGTTCAAGGCGCCCTGCAGATTGTTCAGCTGCGAGCTGCCCTGGTCATAAATCATTCGTGTGCTGATGCGCATGATGCTGCCCTTCCAGAAAGCCGCCGCGCGCTATGTCGCGGCAAAAATTGATTAACGTCCCAGGCCGATGACCACGTCGAACAGGGTGCTGGCGATCTGCATGACCTTGCCGCACGCCTGGTAGGACTGCTGGTAACGCAGCAGGTTGGCCGCCTCTTCATCGAGGTTGACGCCGGAAACGGCCTGCTGCTGGGTGCTGACCTGCTGCAGCAAGGCCAGGCTGGCCAGGCCGCTCACCTGCACTTCGCGCGTCTTGTTGCCCACGAAGCTGACGGTTTGCGCATACGAACCCTGGAACGTGGCATTGCCGCCATCGAGGATATTCTTCGTCTGCAAGCCCGCCAGCAGCGCGGCATTGCGGTTGTCGCCCACGCCGCCCGTATTGGGCTTGATGACGAAGGTATCGCCCTGCGCCGGCGTGCCCGTCATGCTGACATTGATGCCGCCAAAGCTGAAGTTGTCGCCTTCCGTGTAGGGGATGTTCGCCGTGCCGGCCGGATAGGTCGTGGTCGCGCCATTCAAGCCCTTGACCGTCACCGCCTGGCCCGCCGGGAAACCCGTCAGCGAGGTGGTCGCCTTGTCATACGTCAAGGTCAGTGGACCGGTCAGGGCATTGCCCGGCGTCAGGTAGGCCTTGTCGACGGAGCCGGCGCTGAGCTTGCCGGAACCCGTATTGGCCACCGGCGCCGAGGTGGCGATCGGCGCGGCGGCCGCGATCTTGTTGCGGTCGGTGATCAGCACGTTCAAGCCGGCCGCGCCATTCGCCGTCGGCTTGATGACGTAGTTGTCGCCTTGGGCGGCCGTGCCCGAGATCGAGAAATCGACGCCGTCGATGGTTTGCGGCCCCGTTTGCGGATACGGATTGATGATGGTGTGCGTGCCGTCGGATTCGCGCGTTACCACATAGTTGCTGCCGTCGTATTTCAGGCTGTAATCGCTGGCCGTCAGCTTGGTCGGGTCGCTGACCTTGGCCGACAGCACCGTGGTGCTGCTGGCGTTGTTGCCGCGGTCGGCACCGATCACGGGGTCGGGTATCTTGAAAAAATCGCCGCCCATGGCGCCATTCAAGTCCTGGCCCAGCTTGTGCTGGTCGTTGAAGGTGCTGGCCAGCGCGATGGCGACCTTGCCCAGCGAGTTCTGGACATTGTCCAGCGTACCGCTGCGAAATTCCAGCAAGCCGCCCAGCGAACCGCCGGTCAGGGAACTGTCCGGCAGCACGGTGACGGTACTGCCCGTGACATAGCCCACCTCGATGCGGTTCGGGTCCGTCCGCGAAGGCGTGGCCGCCAGTTCGAAGCTGCGGTCCGCCACCACCAGGGGCTGGCCGGCGCCGATGGAAATGGTGACGGTATTGTTGGCGGCGGGCTGCACCGTCGCCTTCACATATTTGTTCAATTCCGTGATCAGCTGGTCGCGCTGGTCCAGCAGATCGTTGGGCTGGTTGCTGGCATCGACCGACAACTGGGAAATCGACTTGTTCAGCTCGGCGAGCTGCTTGGCATAGGTATTGATCACCGTCACATTCGACGTGATCTGCGAATTGACGCCGTCACCGATCTCCGTCAGGCGCGCGCTCAGACCCTGAAAGCGCGAAGCGAGCGAGCCGGCGCTCGACAGCAGCGCCTGGCGCGACGCGACCGACGAGGGATTCGAGCTGAAATCCTGCACGCCCTTGAAGAAATCCTGCATGGCGGGCGACAGACCGGCCGTGGGATCGGCCAGCAGATTGTCGATCTGGCTGATCTGCGTGTAATACGTGTCGAGCGCACTGGTCGCGCTTTGCGCGGAATTGACCTGAGTGGCCATGAAGCTGTCGTACTGGCGCTTGATCTGCGACACTTCCGTGCCCGTGCCGACAAAGCCATAGCCGGCATAGTTGGACTGCGACGTCTGCTGCAGCACCACCTGGCGGCTGTAGCCGGCCACGTTGGCGTTGGTGATGTTATGCCCGGTCGTCGACAGGCCCACCTGCGCTGCAAGCAAACCGCTCTTACCGATGCTGAGTAGATTCGAAGTCATGGTGTCTTATTGGTTACCGTCAAATGTATTTACGGCAGCCGCGGCGAAAACTTGAAGCGCGCGGCTTGCGCAGGGGACAGGCGGGGAATTAGCCGACCAGCGAATTTTTAATAATTTTTGTCAATTTGGCAGCGTAATTCGGGTCCGTCGCGTAGCCGGCCTTTTGCAAGCCCTGGGCAAACGTGCTGGCGTCGCCCGCGCTGGCCAGCACTTTTTCGTAGCGCTTGTTGTTGGTAATCAACTGCGCATAATCCTTGAAGCTGTCCGCGTAGCTGTCGTAGGCGCGGAATTTTTCCACCTTGCGCTGCGCCTTGCCATTTACATATTCCGTGGTGACGGCTTCCGTGACCTTGCCCTTCCAGTCGCTCGACGCCTTGATGCCGAACAGGTTGTGGCTGCTGCTGCCGTCGCGGCTGATGATTTCGCGCTTGCCCCAGCCCGTTTCCAGCGCCGCCTGGCCCAGCATGAACTTGGCCGGGATGCCGGTGGCGCGGCTCGCTTCTTCCGCATGCACGCCCAGCTTTTCCTGGAAGGCGCGCACGTGCGGCGCCTGCGTGGCGTTGGCCTTGTCGCTCAGGGTCTTGCCGGTGGCGGCGGCGCTGCCTGCACCCTCGGTCAGCGCGCCCTGCTGCTGGCGGAACGCGGCCAGGGCCTGCGCCATGCTCGACGAACGGGGCGACGGCGCTTCGGCGCCGTCGGCGGCCAGCGCCTGGTTCGACGACGACAATTGACGGATCAGCACGTCCGCCAGGCCCGTGCCCCGCTTGGCCAGGTTCTGGCTCGTCTGCTGGTCCAGCATCGAGGTGTACATCTTGCTCTGCTGGCTATCCATGATGCCGTCCTGCGGCGTGGCCTCGCGCATGCTTTTCATCATCATGTTGATGAACATGGCTTCGAATTGCGTGGCCGCCTCTTTCAGGGCGGCGGGGTCCTTCGCCTTGGCGGACTGGCGCAAGCCATCCATGCCCTTGACGTCATAGGCGGCGGTATTGCTGAGGTCGGTTTGGCTGATCATGGCGTGTCCATCAAATGATTTCGAGTTCGGCGCGCAGCGAACCTGCCGCCTTCATCGCCTGCAGGATGGCCAGCAAGTCTTGCGGCGAGGCGCCGATGGCATTCAAGGCCTTGACCACGTCGGACAGCGAAGCGCCGCCCTTGACCAGCATCACCTTGCCCGGTTCCTTCTTGATATCGATCTGCGCCGTCTGCGTGACCACCGTGCGTCCGCCCGACAGCGGCGCCGGCTGGCTCACCTGCGGCTCGACATTGATGGTGACGGACAGGTTGCCATGCGAAATGGCGCACGTTTCCAGCGTCACGGACTGGTTCATCACCACGGAACCGGTGCGCGCATTCATGATGACCTTGGCCGCCAGGCGGGCCGGATTGACTTCGATGCTTTCCAGCTGGCCCAGGAAGGACACGCGCTGGTCGCTGCCGCCCGGCGACTGCACCTGGATCACGCGCCCGTCCAGCGCGGCGGCCGTGCCGGCGCCGTAGCGGCTGTTGATGGCGTCGACCACGCGGCTGGCCGTGGCGAAATCGGTGGCGTTCAATTCCAGGCGGATCGTGTTGTTGGCGCCCAGCACCGAAGGCACGGTACGCTCGACCGTGGCGCCGCCCGAAATGCGGCCCACGCTCAGGTGATTGATGACGACGGAGCTGCCGGCCGCCTGCGCGCCCACGCCGCCCACCAGCACGTTGCCCTGCGCCATGCCGTACACCTGGCCGTCGGCGCCCTTCAATGGCGTCATCAATAAAGTGCCGCCGCGCAAACTTTTCGCATTGCCCATCGACGAGACCGTCACGTCGAGCAGCTGGCCCGGTTGGGCAAACGCGGGCAAGGCCGTCGTCACCATCACGGCGGCCACGTTTTTCAGCTGCAAACTGGTGCCTTGCGGCAAGTTAATGCCCTGCTGCTGCAGCATCGCCGCCACGCTCTGGATGGTGAATGGCGTTTGCGTGGTCTGGTCGCCGCTGCCGTCGAGGCCGACGACGAGGCCATAGCCCATCAGCTGATTCTGGCGCACGCCGGCGATGCTGGCCAGGTCCTTGATGCGCTCGGCCTGCGCCACGGGCGCCAGCAGGGAGATGGCCAGGCCGAAAACAGCGGCAAAGCGGGGGAAAGTAAAAGTGGCCATGATCAGAACGGCAGCAGGCTGAGGAAGAAGCGCGACGCCATCGAGGCCATTTCGGCGCGGTCGATCTGGCTGTTGGTGCGGTATTCGACGCGCGCGTCGGCCACCTGGGTCGATGGCACGACGTTGCCCGTGCCGATGGTATCGGGATTGACCATGCCCGAGAAGCGGATGAATTCCGTGCCCTTGTTCATGGCGATCTGTTTCTCGCCGGCCACGATCAGGTTACCGTTCGGCAGCACTTCAATCACCGTCACGCCGATCGTGCCGGAAAAGGTGTTGCTGGCGGACTGGTTGTCGCCGTCCGCAAACTTGGTGGCGCCATTCGCCGAGACGGTGCCGCCCAAACGGCCCTGCAGCATGCCTGGCGTGGAAAAGCCCACGCTGCCCGACTTGTTGCCGGAACTGGCGCCCGCCTTGACGGCGTTCGTGCGCTCGGTGATGGCGATCGTCATGGTGTCGCCCACGTGGCGCGCGCGGCGGTCTTCGAAGGCGGGACGGTAGGTCGACGGCTGGTAGATGGAGCCGTTGCTGACGACCACGGGTTCGGGCATCGGCGCGCGCGTGGTGGTCGGGTACTGCACGATCGAGGTGGGCGTGATGGCGCAGCCGGACAGCAGGACTGCGGACAACAGGGCGATGATGGGGTATTGCATGACGAACCTCCGCTGCCATCCGGCGGCGGATGGCATGACGACTATGAAAATTAAAGTTGCGACAATTTCTGCAGCATTTGATCGGACGTGGTGATGGCCTTGCTGTTGATCTCGTAAGCGCGCTGCGTCTGGATCATGTTGACCATTTCCTCGGCCACGTTGACGTTCGACGTTTCGATATAGCCCTGCATCAGCACGCCGGCGCCGTTGGTGCCCGGGGTGTTGGTCTGCGCCACGCCGGAGGCGCCCGTTTCCATGTACAGGTTTTCGCCCTTCGATTCCAGGCCGGCCGGATTGACGAAGGTGGTCAGCTGCAGCGAGCCGATTTGCGATGGTGCAACAGTGTCGGGCAAGGTGACGGAGACGGTGCCGTCGCGCGCCACGGTCAGGCTCAGCGCATTGGTCGGCACGGTGATGGCGGGCTGGATGACGAAACCTTCGGAAGTGACGAGCTGGCCGTTGGCATCGGTCTGGAAGGAGCCGTCACGCGTGTAGGCGGTGGCGCCGTCCGGCAGCAGCACCTGGAAAAAGCCGGTGCCGTTGACCATCACATCGCGTGAATTGCCCGACGCCTGGGGATTGCCCTGCGTATGGATGCGTTCGGTAGCCACGGTGCGTACGCCCGTGCCGATCTGCAGGCCCGATGGCAGCTGGGTCTGCTGCGACGATTGCGCGCCCGGCTGGCGCACATTTTGATACAGCAAGTCTTCAAACACGGCGCGCGACTTCTTGAAGCCCGTGGTGCTGACGTTGGCCAGGTTATTGGCGATCACGTCCATCTGCGTCTGCTGCGCTTCCAGGCCGGTTTTGGCAATCCAAAGGGAACGAATCATGATTTTTCTCCAATAACAGCGCTAGACTATTTCTATGTGACCATTATGCGGTGGTCCCCATCAATTCAAAGCGAGGATCTGGGTGGCTTTCGCCGCGTTATTCTCGGCATTCTTCAACAAGCTCATTTGCGTTTCGAACTGGCGCGCCAGAGCGATCATGCTGACCATGGAGTCGACAGGGCTGACATTGCTGCCTTCCAGGGCACCGGTGGTCAGCTTGACGGCCTGGTCGGCCTGCGCCACCGTGCCATCCTTCAGACGGAACAGGCCGTCGTCGCCGCGCACCAGTTGCTGCTCGGGCGGGTTGACCAGCTTGATGCGTCCCAACACCGTCGACGGGCCTGGCGGCACGTCCGTGGATATCGTGCCCACCGTACCGTCGCTGGCGATGGCCACCGTCACGCCGGGCGGAATGGCCATGGGGCCCGTATCGCCCTGCACCATCAGGCCCGACTGCGTCTGCAGCATGCCGTTTTCATTGAGCTTCAGGGCGCCGTTGCGCGTGTAGGCTTCGGAACCATCGGCCGACTGCACCGCGATCCAGCCGCCGTTTTCCACGGCCACGTCGAGCGCGCGGCCCGTGTGCTGCATCGGGCCTTGCGTGAAGTCGGAACCGACCGTCGAATCGACGACGAAGGCGCGCGTCGGCATCATGCCGTCGGCCACCACGGGCACGGCGCGGAACGAGTCGAGCTGAGCGCGGAAACCCGTGCTGGTGGCGTTCGCCAGGTTGTTCGCCGTGGTCGCCTGCTTGTCCAGGATGTGCTTGGCGCCGGAGCCGGCGGTGTAGATGAGACGGTCCATTTTTTATTTCTCCTGTTGCCTTCAACCCAAGGCAGAAAGCTGGGGTCAGACCCGGCGGGTCTGACCCCGGTACTATTAACGCAGGTTGACGAGTGTTTGCAAGACGGAATCCTGCGTCTTGATGGTCTGCGCATTCGCCTGGTAGGCACGCTGGGCCGTGATCATGTTGACCAGTTCCGCCGTCAGGTCCACGTTCGACACTTCCACGGCCGAGGCGCGCAAGTCGCCCAGGCCGCCCGAGCTCGGCTCGCCCGTCATCGGGCTGCCCGAGGTCGAGCTTTCCGCCCAGGCATTGTTGCCCAGCGGCTCAAGGCCATTCGGATTGGAAAACTTGGTCAGCACCACCTGGCCCAGGTCGCGCGTCTTGCCGTTGTTGTACTGGCCCTGGATCACGCCATCGGAACCCACGACGAAACGGTCCAGCTGGCCGGCCGCATAGCCATCGGCCACGGTGCGCTTTTCGCTGGTGGACGAACTGAGCTGGGTCGAATTGGTGAAGTCGACCTTGATCGCCAGATTCGCGTTCGCGCCGGTGGCGGGGAAGACGGGCAGGTTGACCGTCACCGGCAGGGTTTGCGGCGGCGTCAGCGCCAGCATGGCGGCCTTGTCCAGGCTGCCGACGCTGTTGAACACCAGCGACGCCGACTTCACGGCGGGCACTTCCGTCACCGCGGAGATCCTGCTGTCGATCTGGTCCGGCGTGAGGCTGGAATTGACGCCATCGGGCACGGCGCTGCCATAGGTGGCGCTGATGGCGGCCAGCTGGGCCGGGCTGGCGCCGGCCGCGGCGGCGGCGGTGCGTATGGCGACACCGGCCGCATTGCCATAGGCAACGGCGGCGGCCGTGATATTGGCGGGCACCAGCGGCACGGCCGTGACGGCGGCCTGATAGGCGGCGCGCGCGGCCAGCGAGGCGGCATCGGTTTGCGCCGCGGCGACCACTTTCGCGCTGGTGATTTCCTTGCCGTCAGTGGCCGTGTAGACATCCCAGGTATTGGTGCCCGTCTTGACGTAGAAATTGGACATGGTGTGGGAGTTGCCCAGCGAATCGTAGACGGGCACGGGGAATTGCTTGGTCCACGACTTTTGCTCGCCCACGGTGAACGGCACCACGGTCGGCATGGCCGAATTGGAATCGAGGTTGACCTGGGTATCGACCTTGGTGGTCGCCTGCGGCGCCATGTCGGACGGGTCGATCTGCAGCGGCACGGTGGCGCCGGCCAGGATCTTGCCGTTCACATCGGCCGGATAACCCGTCAGCTGGGCTTTCTGGGCATTGACGATGAAACCGTTCTTGTCGACCTGGAACTGGCCGTTGCGCGAGTACTGGATGGCGCCGTTCACGCTGGTGCGGAAGAAACCGCCGCCGTTGATGGCGATGTCGAGCGGATTGGACGAACTTTCCAGGTTACCCTGGTTGAACAACTGCGCCACCTGCGACACGGACACGCCGATACCGGGCTGGTTGCCGCCCACGCCATACAGCGAGTTGGCATAGATGTCGGCGAACTGCGCCTGCGATTGCTTGAAACCCACGGTGGCCGAGTTGGCGATGTTGTTACCGATGACGTCCAGCGATTTGGCGGCGCCGTTCAAGCCGCTCAGGCCTTGTTGGAAAGACATTGTGTTCTCCTGGTAGAAAATAGGGGTAGAGGGTCTACGCTACAAATGAGCGGCTTACAAAATCTGTTTCACATCGGCCATGGTGATACTGCCCACGCCCGGCACATTCAACTTCACGCCGCCGGCGCCCGTCGACACGCTGGCGACCGAACCGAACATCAGCGCCGCCGCATCGGTCAGCTTGGCGCCGCCCCGCTTGGCTTCCACCGAGAACGTATAGGCGCCGTCAGGCAGCACGATGTTCTTGCCGTCCTTGTCGAGCTCGGCCGTGGAGCCGTTCCAGCCCAGCGGCAAGGTACCCGCATCCTGCGGGCCCAGGTCGATGGAATGGACTTCCTTGCCCGTACTGTTGTAGATGGTGACCTTGACGCTGTCGGCCGGCGTCGCCAGATCCACGCCCAGCAGGGCCGCGCTCTTACTCAGGTTAATGCTCTTGCCTGCAGTCAAGACGCCGTGGCCGATGATATTGGCCGCCTGCATGGATTCGGCTTGCTGGTAGCTGGTCTTGAGCGTTTCCAGCGTGGTATTGAGCTTGTTGACGCCCGTCACCGTGGACAGCTGGGCCAACTGGCTGGTCAGCTGCGCATTGTCCAGCGGGTTCATCGGATCCTGGTTTTGCAGCTGGGTCACCAGCAGGGTCAGGAATTTGTTCGTTTCTTCCTCGACGCTGCCCTTCGCGGCCGTGGTCTTCTTCGGATTCATCGTCGCCATCAGGTCGGTGGTGACGGTTTTGCTCGTATCGATGGTTGCCATAATGGTCAGTCAGCCTTATTGGCCGATGGTGAGGGTTTTCAGGAGCAGCGACTTGGCCGCGTTCATGGTTTCCACGTTGGTCTGGTACGAGCGCGAGGCCGACAGCATGTTGACCATCTCGTCGACCGTGTTCACGTTGGGCATGGTGACGTAGCCCTTCTCGTCGGCCAGCGGATTCTTCGGGTCGTAGACCAGCTTCATTGGCGACGGATCTTCGATCACCTTCTGCACCTTGACGGCCGTGGCGCCGTTGGCCATGGGCACGGCTTCGAACACCACCTGCTTGGCGCGGTAGGCTTCGCCCGTGGCGCTGGTGGCGCTGTCGGCATTGGCCAGGTTGCTGGCCACCGTGTTCAGGCGCTGCGCCTGGGCGCTCATGGCCGAACCGGAAACATTGAAAATATTAAATAGCGACATGATTATTGTCCTCCCTGGATGGCCGTCAGCATGCCCTTGATCTGCGAGTTAAGGAACGTTACGGCCGCCTCGTAGCGGATGGCGTTATCGGCAAAGGCATTGCGCTCGAGGTCCATGTCGACCGTGTTGCCATCGACGGCGCCCTGGGCCGGCGCGCGATACAGCAGCGGCGTGCCGTCGGCCAGGGTCTCGACCTTGCCGCCCGTGCTGCCACCCACGGCGGCGGCGACGCCCTTGCCCGGCATATGCTGCGGCGCCGTGCCCTTCAGGGCCGGCTGCACGCCATCCTTGCGCGCCATCGCTCCCTTCAGCGCGCTGGCGAAATCGACGTCGCGCGCCTTGTAGTTGGGCGTGTCGGCATTGGCGATATTCGAGGCGAGCAATTCCTGGCGCGTCGAGCGCAGGCTCAGCGCCGTCTCGTTGAAGCGCATGTAATCGTCGAGTTTCCCTATCATGTCAGGCTCCGGAAAGATCTGCCACTGGCGCCTGAGATGGCGGAAGGATGGCGGTATAGTGATGACAGGAAACATAGTACGGCGCCCGCCGGCAAGACCATCGCCGGATCAGACCGTACTTTTACCCCTTAATCGTCGCTTCAAACGGGGCGGCGCGCACTATCATGGCACTATTCCAGAGGCCTATACCATGAAAACACCGCTTGCTTTCTTCTTCGCTCTTGCCGCCCTGCCACTGCTGGCGCAGGCGCAAAACGCCGGCCGGCAGACGCCGGAAGCGCTGCGCAACAGTGTGGAACAATTCCTGCAAGTGCAAAGCAACGGCTTGCCGGGCAAGGTGACGGTCACCGTCGGCGCCGTCGATCCGCGCCTGAACCTGGCCGCCTGCCCCGCGCCGCAAGCCTTCATGGCGCCAGGCGCGCGCGCCTGGGGCAAGACGACCGTGGGCGTGCGCTGCACGGCCCCCTCCAACTGGACCATCTATCTGCAGGCGAACGTGGCCGTCGTGGGCGACTATGTGGCCAGCGCCGTGCCGCTGGCACAAGGGCAAGCCATCGATGCCAGCCAGCTGGTGACGATGCAGGGCGACCTGGCAGCATTGCCGGCAGGCATCGCCACAGACATGGCCCAGGTCGTGGGCGCCAGCACGAATATTTCCTTGCCGCCAGGCACGCCGATGCGCCTCGACACCCTGCGCCGCAAGCCGGTGGTGATGCAGGGCCAGCTGGTGCGCGTCGTTTCCAGCGGCAACGGTTTCCAAGTGGCATCAGAAGGACGCGCCATCGGCAGCGCCGGCGATGGTCAGACGGTACAGGTGCGCACGCAGAGCGGCCAGCAGATCAGCGGCGTGGCGCGGGCTGGCGGCATGGTGGAGGTCGCCTTTTAAACTCGGATGGACAGCGATATTGTGGTCTTGCGCACTAAAGTTTCGGAAGAAGGTGCCGATAAAGACACATATCCCGGAGTTTTTTGACTTCGACCAGACGAGGATCACGCTGTGAAAATTACCGATAACACCATTAAAAGCAATCCCGGCCTGCCGGTGGCGCCCGCGAATACCTCGGGCGCCCGGAATGCCGAGAAAGCCCAGGCAACACCGACAACGTCGGACAATGTACGCCTGTCGCCGCAAGGACAGGCATTAGCGGCCAGTGCAACTGCCGGCAGCGGCGCCGTGTTCGACACGAAGAAAGTCGAACGCATCAAGCTGGCGATCGCCGACGGCCAGTTCCAGGTCAACTCTGAAAAAGTGGCGGACGGTCTCCTCGACACGGTCAAGGACTTGCTGCACTCACGAAATAGATAGGTTACCTCATGCAATCAGTGACTCCGTTTTCCAGCCTGCGCGACGAGCAACAGCTCATGACCACATTGCTGGCATTGATGAAAGAAGAACAGCGGCATCTGGTTGCGGCTGACATCGATGCAATCACGGAGCTCACGGCCCGCAAGACGGCGCTCGTCGGACAATTGAGCCAGCTGGCGGCGCAACGCCACCAGGCGCTGGCGGCGGCGGGCTTCACGGCCGCCGAAGCGGGCATGGAAGACTGGCTGGTCAGCACCAGCGACGCCGAGGCGGCGCCCCTGTGGAAAGCCCTGCTCGAGACGACGCGCGAAGCGAAGGAACAGAACCGGCTGAACAGCCTGCTGGTCAACAAACACATGCTGCACACGCAAGGCGCCCTGAACGCCATGCGCCCCACTGCCCAAAGCGGCAATTTCTACGGCCCCAGCGGCCAACCGATGGCAAACACGGCCAGCCGGCGCGTCGTCATCGGCTAAGCGCCTCCCGTCTTCCCCCAGCGCAGGCAACAGCAGCGACAAGTACAGCAATAAGCCATTGCTGCACGCCTGACGCCGTCCCGAACAGCGGCCCCATATCACGACCATCCTGCACATCACCGCCGCGCCGCCCCTCCAGGGAGGCTGCGGCGGAGCCGGCATGCCCGCACTCCCGCCACAACGCCGCACACAGAAACAACAGCGCCCCCCCCTTCACGCCCACACATTTGAGCACGCTCAAACTTGAGGGGAATGATGACTATATGCTAATCCCTAGCATACGCCGCACCAATACATGGTGGGACTTTCCTCGCCGACACGAACATCATTCCCGCAGGCATAGCTAATCCATTGCACGCGTCCGGCTTGCGCTTTTGCGCTGCGCCATGACGCACACCACTTCAACTGCAAGTACACAGGAGCATGATATGAACTCTCTCTCAGTAACCAAGGCTGGCGCGGCGCTGCTGCTCGGCTGCACCCTGCTGGCGCCAGCCGCGCAGGCCGAGACGCAAGCCGTGTTCTACAACCATCTCGTATCGACGGCCGTGGTGGCCACGCCGCTGCTGGCGCAAGACACCTTGTTCGTCGACACCTTCACGACGGAGCGCGGCTCGCTGCTGCAAACGACCACGTTTACGGTCGGCAGCGGCGTGCAATCGTTCACGGGCAACGCCGCCTGGCTGGTCACGGGCGCCAGCGAATTCGGTCCCCGCCTGACTGGCGTCAACATTGACTTGTTCGACTCCAGCAACAACCTGGTGCAATCGGATACGTTCACGGGCGTACTGGGCAGCTTCGCCCATTCCACCTTCAACGGCCTGCTGGGACCTGGCACCTATACCCTCGTAGCAAGCGGCCTCGGCGTGCGTGATTCCGTGCTGGACATTTCCATCACCACGGCCGTGCCCGAACCGGAAACCTACGGCATGCTGCTGGCGGGACTGGGTCTGATCGGGTATAGCGTACGGCGCCGCAAGACGGCTGCCTGACCCGCACCCGGCGCCTGCAAGCACTGCCGTAGCTGGCAGACCTGGCGCCGGTGCGGCGACGCCATGCACGGACTGGCCTATGCACGGGCCAGCCTGCGCAGGGGCTGGTCTACGCACTCAACCGTGCGTGTGCCGGCCCGTATGCTGACGGAATTTCGCGGCGATGCCATTCGCCTTGATCAGGGCGGCGGCCTGCTGCTCGGGTGTCAACTCGTTTTGCAGCCAGTGCCAGTAGCTGTCCTGGTAGGGATTCGTGGTGCCGGGCGTGAGGATGTCGTCGTAGACCATGCGCAGGGCCAGCAGGTAGCCATACGCTTGCGGCGCGTCTTTCTGCACCACATCGCCATCGCGCAGGTAGGCCATCATCAGGGTCGACACGCTGGTCAGTTCCGCCTCATCCGCCTGCGCCGTCAGCTGGGCGATGGCTTGCCGCTTCCATGCCTGCACCAGCGGATCATCGGGACGGTTGCGCAGCGCGCTGCGGTCGCCGAACGGACCTTCCGACAGGAACAGGGTAGCCGCGCCCGGTACGCCGCCTTGCGCGGCAGTGGCCAGGTAGCCGAGGCGGTCCTCGCGCTGGCGCTGCGTCAGACCCGCGCACAGCTGCTGCTGGGCGGTTTTTTCTTCCACCGTCATCTCGCGCCCCAACTCGAATTCCATCCCCGGCAAGCGGTTTTCGCGCTGGAAGACGATGCAGTCGTCGATCAGGTTGTAGGCCGCATACGCGTCCTCCGGCTTGCCGCTGGCGCCCAGGCGTTCGAGCCGCTGTGCCAGGGACACGACAACGGGCGCGGCATCGGCGACCGGGGTGGCGTCGATATTCAAATACGACGCCAGGCTGCGTCCCGCCGGCGCGCTGGCGGCAGCGGTGGCGCCAGCGTCCGGCGCGCCGCCATCGGGTGCGGGCCAGTACACGAGCGCCAGCACTGCCGCGATGGCAGCGGCGATGGCAATACCGCTCAGTTTGCTGTTCATATGAGGTCGCGCATAAAAGGAAATGCACGTTACCACAGGCGCACGGCAGCAGGCCGCACGCCTCCGCACGCTCAGCCGCCGGCCTTTTTCGGCTGGTGGCCCAGCTTGGCCAGCGCCGCCATCACCGTTTCGACATGGTCGCCCTGCACTTCGATCACGCCATCCTTGACCGTGCCGCCCGAGCCGCATTGCGTGCGCAGCTGCTTGCCCAGCAGGGCCAGCGCGATGGCGTCCAGCGCCAAGCCCTTGACCACGGTCACGCTCTTGCCGCCGCGGCCCTTGGTCTGGCGCGACACGCGGACCACGCCATCGCCCGCCGGCGCCGTCTTGGCTTGCGCCTTGCACGCGCATTGCGCCAGCGGCTGGCGGCAGGCAGGACACATGCGGCCCGTTTCAGTGGAATAGACGAGACCGCCCAGGGAGCTGCTTTTCATGATGGAGAGATAATAGGGAGAAATAAAAGAAAGATGGGAAAGATGGCCGCGCTTGTAGCAAGCGGCGGCGTTCAGTTGACGGGAACCGGTGCCGGCGCCACAGGCGCCGTCGGCACTTCCGTCACCGTTTCCGGGATGCCCGAGAGGATCGTCACGGCGACCCGGCGGTTGCGCGCGCGCCCTTCCGGGGTTTCATTGGGCGCCACGGGGATATTGTCGGCGTGGCCCACCGCCGTCAGGCGCGACGCCTGCACGCCGCTGGCGATGAACAGGCGCACCACGGCGCTGGCGCGCGCGGCCGACAATTCCCAGTTCGAGGCAAAATTGGAATTGCTGATCGGCTGCACGTCCGTATGCCCTTCCACCTGCACGTCGTGCGTGTCATCCTTGAGCAGCACGGCGACGGCGCGCAGGGCCTGGTCCGATTCCGCCGTCAGGCGCGCCGCGCCCGGGTCGAACAGCACGCTGGCATTGATTTCCACGCTCACGCCGCGGCTCGTCTGCGTGACCCGCACCTTGCCTTCCTTGACCAGCGGCGCCAAGGTGGAAGTGAGGTCCTGCGCCAGGCGCGTCATGTGTTCGCGCTCGCGGCGGATGGCTTCCGTGCGGCGTTTCAGGGCGGGGTTCGGCAACGGGATCGCCTGCGGCGCTTCCATGATGATGGGCGGCGCGCCCTTTTCCAGGCTGAAGGCCTGGCCGATGGCGTTCTGGAAGACGCGGTACTTGCCTTCGTTGACTTGCGAAATCGCGTACATCACGACGAAGAACGCGAACAGCAAAGTGATGAAGTCGGCATACGAGATCAGCCAGCGGTCCTGGTTGTCCGGTTCCTCGTCATACTTCCTGCGCGCACGCCGCATCATGATCAGTGCTCGTGCAGCAGGCTGGACACGCGCTCTTCGATGATGCGCGTATGGTCGCCCGTGGCGATGTCGTACAGCACGGCGGCCGTGATTTCATACTGCAGCACGCGGCGCGAGACGATGGCCTTGAGCTTGTTCGCCACCGGCAGGAACAGCAGATTGGCCAGGCCCACGCCATAAATCGTGGAAACAAAAGCCACGGCGATGCCGCTGCCCAGTTTGCTCGGGTCGGTGAGGTTTTCCATCACGTGGATCAGGCCCAGCACGGCGCCCAGGATGCCGATGGTGGGCGAATAGCCGGCCGCCGATTCCCACACCTTGACGGCCTGGCGCTCGGCCATTTCGTAGGCGGAAATTTCCACGTCGAGCAGCTGGCGCAGCTTGTCGGGCGCGATGCCGTCGACGATCATGCGCAAGCCCTTGGCGTTGAAGCGGTCGGCCGTGTTTTCCATCAGCCGCTCGAGCGCCAGCGGGCCGTCGCGGCGCGCCGTCAGGCTCCATTGCCCGATATCGCGCGCCAGCGCCGCGCGCGTGTCGGCGGGCGGCAGGAAGACCCAGCGCAGCATTTCCAGGCCGCGGACAAAAGTGCGCAACCGCGTCTGCAGCAGCACGGCGCCGAAGGTGCCGATGATGACGATGGCAAAGGCGGCCGGCTGCAGCAGGGAGGCCATCTTGCCGCCTTCCAGTGCCTGGCCGACCAGCAGGCCCGCCAGCGCCAGCGCCAGCCCGATTACGCTGGACCAGTCCACGCCTGCTCCCTCAAGGTTGCGCGCAGGCGCGCGACGGCCTGGGTATGCAGCTGCGAGACGCGCGATTCGGATACGCCCATCACCGCGCCGATCTCCTTCAGGTTCAGCTCTTCTTCGTAATACAGGCCCATGAGTATTTTCTCGCGTGGTGGCAGCGCGTCGATGGCATCGATCACGGATTGCCGGAAATCGGTATCGAGCAGGGAACGCAAGGGGTCGCTGTCCTCGTCCACGCAGTGGCGGTCGAGGAAGCTGTCATTGCCGTCCGGGTCATGAAAGTCTTCGTAATACACGAGCTGGTGGCCGCCGCCGTCGCCCAGCATTTCCTGGTAGTCGGCCAGCGACATCTTGAGCAGCTTCGCCACTTCCGATTCCGTCGGCGGATGGCCGAGGCGCTGCTGCAAGGTGCTCATCGCCTCCTCGATCTTGCGCATGTTCTGGCGCATGCTGCGCGGCAGCCAGTCGCTGGTGCGCAATTCGTCGAGCATGGCGCCGCGGATGCGCAGCACGGCATACGTCTCGAACTGCGCGCCATGCGTCTCTTCATAGCGGCTAATGGCATCGAGCAGGCCGATCATGCCGGCCTGGATCAGGTCATCGACCTCGACCGAAGGCGGCAATTTCGCCTTCATATGGTGCGCCAGACGCTTCACCAGCGGAATGTGCTCCGTCAGCAAATAGTCCTTGTTCGATTTCCCTTTGACCGTGTACATAGGCTGCTTATTGTTTTCTCATCTTATCTGGTGCTGCGGTTCGATTCAGGCGCTGAACTGGTGCGGGCTCCCCGTCTGGTACAAGGTGCCGCCAAGCACCGGCGCCGCCGAACGGGCCAGCCGCTCGGCCAGTCCGCGAAACGCCACCGAGGCGCCCGCCAGCGGAAACGCATCGACCACGCTGCGGCCCAGGCGCGCCGCGCGGTGCAGATATTCATCGGCAGGCACCGACCCCATCGAGGTCAGCTTCACGGCCAGGTAGCGGCTCGCCGCCTGTGCCATATTATCGTATACCACTTTTGCCTCGGATTCGGAAGCGCCCGTGACGAGAATGCCGAACGGACGGCGTCCCAGTTCCTGGCTCAGGCGCTTGATCAGGCAGTACGCCGCCTTGATCGAGGTGGCGCTGGTCGACACTTGCACCACGATATCCGACGAGGCCATCAAGGGCACGGGGAAGCAATCGCCCTCGTCGGCCACGACGCCGTCGACCAGCACGATGCCGCTCTGGCGCGCCAGCACCTCGAAAGTCTTGCCCAGGCGGCGCAATTCGTCCTCGCCCGCATAGTCCATGCTGTCCATCAGGTGGTTGCGCGCGCCCAGGCTGGCCACGCCGAAGCCTTGCGGCACCTGGTGGATGACCTGGTTCAGGCCGCACTGCTGGCGCGCCACGTCGCGCAGGCTGGCGCCGTGCGCCAGTCCCAGCCGTGCAGCCACGCCATCGCTGCCGCCGCTGGCGTCAAGCAGCAGCACGTCATTGCCGCCATAGGCGAGCGAAGCGCCCAGGTTGACCAGCATGGCGCCCTTGTCGTCCTGCGGCGTGGCCGAGAGGAACGTCATGACGCGCGGCTGCGGGCCGGCCAGCATGCGGCGCAAGCCTTCGGCCTGGTCGAAATCGAAATTAGCCAAGGTGCACCCCGCGCGCTTCATTGTTGCGGGCGGCCGCCTGCGCCATCAGGAGCGGCAGTTCGGCGTCGGAAAACTGCGTGGCCGCCGAGTCGCGCTTGAGCTTGAAGGCGCGGTCGATCAGGTAGCCGCGGTCGGCCAGGTACAGGTCTTCCGGCACGCGCTGGCCGTTCGACACATAAAACAGGTTCAGCTTCTGGCGGATCACCACGTCGAGCACGTTGCCGATCGACGCCGCTTCATCGAGCTTGGTCATGATGCAGCCGGCCAGGCCGCTGCCCTGGTAGGCGCGCACTACTTCGTTCAACGTTTCCTGCGTCGCCGTGGAGTTCAGGCACAGCAAACGCTTCACGTCGGCGCCGGCGCCCGACAGCATGGCCACCTGTTCCGTCACCATCTGGTCGCGCTGGCTCACGCCCACGGTATCGATCAGCACCGTGTGCTTGTTCTTGAGTTCCTTCAGGGCGATGCGCAAGTCCGCTTCGTCCTTCACCGAATGCACCATCACGCCGAGGATCTTGCCGTAGATGCGCAGCTGTTCGTGCGCGCCGATACGGTAGGCGTCCGTGGTGATCAGGGCCAGCTTTTCCGGGCCGTGGCGCATCACGCAGCGGGCCGCCAGCTTGGCCGTGCTGGTGGTCTTGCCGACACCGGTCGGGCCGACCAGCGCGAACACGCCGCCCTGCTCCAGCATGGCGTCTTCATTGGCGACCGTGTTCAGGTTGCGGCTCAGGACGGTCTTGATCCAGCGCATGCTTTGCGCGCCGTCGAGGCCGGCGGGCAGCTTGTCGATCAGGTAGCGCGCCAGGCTGGCCGAGAAGCCGGCCGCCAGCATTTCGCGCAGCACGACGGCTTTTTGCGGCTCGCGCTGCTGCGTCGAACCCCACGAAATTTCCGCCAGCTGGGTTTCCATCATGCCGCGCATGGCGCGGATTTCATTCATCATGCCGCTCATCTCGGCGGCGGCGTTTTCCTTGACGTGCGCCAGCGCGCTGGCCATCATCTGCTGCATGCGGGCCATGTCCACTGGCTCGCCGGCTGCCTGGCGCGGCGCGGCAGGACGTGGCGCGGCCGGGCGCTGGGCCGGGGCGGCCGGACGTTGCGGCGTGGCGAACTGGGTCTGCAACTGGGGACGGGGCTGGGCCATTTCGGACGCGGCCGGCGGCGACGCCAGCGAAGCGGCATCGTCATTGGCCAGCGCGAGGATTTCCACCACGCCATCGGTCTGGCGGTTCGACAGGATCACGGCGTCGGGACCCAATGCTTCGCGCACCTTGCGCAGCGCATCGCGCGACGAGGCGCCCGTAAATTTCTTCACATTCATGACCGGCCTCCCAAGGCGGGGGTGGCGCAATATTGGCTGAACTGTGTGACCATCATCGACTCCTGTTGCTTGGGTGCTGTCTTCCACATGGACACAGATCACCCGGACAGTTTCTATTATTAGCGATGCTTGCAGGAAATGATCGAAGGAACAGGACGGGAAAGTACCCGTTATTCAGTTTGCCGGCAGGAAATTGATGTTTATTTGACCAAAAGCAAGGGTCGAGAAGCTGGGGTCAGACCCCCACTAACGCTAACGCAAAGCTCCGCGCTAACGCTGGAGGGGGTCTGACCCCGGTACTAATGCTGTCGACTATTGCGCCCCCACCAGCGCCGTGACGCGGATCGTCTTGGTTTCCGGCACTTCCGCATGCGACAGCACTTTGAGCTGCGGCAAGGCGCGGCGCAGGAAGCGCGACAGCAGAGCACGCAGCGGCGCCGGCACCAGCAGCACGGGCGTCAGGCCCAGCGCTTCCTGCTGCTGCGCGGCCAGGCCCGCCTGGTGCGCGATGGTGTCGGCCAGGCCCGGCTCGATGCCGGCGCCGTCGCCGCCATTGCCCATCGCTTGCATCAGCAGGCGTTCCAGGCGGCTGTCGAGGGTCATCACGGACAACTCGGCCGCGCCAGGGAACAGCTGCTGCACGATGGCGCGGCCCAGCGAGACGCGCACCAGCGCCGTCAGGTCGTTCGGGTCTTGCGTATGGACCGTATGCTCGGCCAGGGTTTCGATGATGGTGCGCATGTCGCGGATGTGCACGCCCTCGGCCAGCAGATTCTGCAGCACTTTCTGCAGGGTAGACAGCGACAGCATCTTCGGCACCAGGTCTTCGACCAGGCGCGGCGCATCCTTGCCCAGGTGGTCGAGCAGCGACTGTACTTCCGCGCGGCCCAGCAGCTCGGACGCATGCGAGGTGATCAGGTGATTCAAGTGCGTGGCCACCACGGTGCCCGCATCGACGACCGTGTAGCCCATCGATTGGGCCTGGTCGCGCAGGCTGGCGTCGATCCAGGTGGCAGGCAAGCCGAACGCGGGGTCGCTCGTGGCCAGGCCCGGCAAGGTGCCGCTGGCCATGCCGGGATTGATCGCCAGGAACTGGCCGTTGAACGCTTCGCCCACGCCCACTTCCACGCCCTTGAGGGTGATGCGGTAGGCGGACGGCTTCAATTCCAGATTGTCGCGGATATGCACGGGCGGCGCCAGAAAGCCCACTTCCTGGGCAAATTTCTTGCGGATGCCTTTGATGCGCTTGAGCAATTCGCCGCCCTGCGTCTTGTCGACCAGGGGGATCAAACGGTAGCCCACTTCCAGGCCCAGGGTGTCGACGGGCATGATGTCTTGCCAGCTGGCTTCCTCCTGCTCGGGCGCCACCGTGGCTGGCGGCGCTTCGGCCGGCTTTTCGGCCGCCGCTTTTTCCTGCGTGCGTTTCTTGCTGATCAAATAGGCGGAGCCGGCCAGCAATGACGCCAGCAGGATGAAGACCATGTTCGGCATGCCGGGAATCAGGCCCATGCCGCCGATGATGCCGGCGGTAATGTACAGCACTTGCGGTTTCGCAAACAATTGCCCCACCAGCTGGGTGCCGATGTCCTGTTCGCTGGCCACGCGCGAGACGACGATACCGGCCGCCGTGGAAATGATCAGCGAAGGAATCTGCGCCACCAGACCGTCACCGATGGCCAGCAGCGTGTAGTTCTTCAGCGCATCGGCAAAGCCCATGTCATGCTGCAGCAAGCCCACCAGCAGGCCGCCGACGATATTGATGACGGTCACCATGATGCCGGCGATGGCGTCGCCGCGCACGTATTTGCTGGCGCCGTCCATGGCGCCGTAGAATTCCGCTTCCTGCGCCACTTCCGTGCGGCGGCGGCGCGCTTCGTCTTCGCCGATCAGGCCGGCGTTCAGGTCGGCATCGATGGCCATCTGCTTACCAGGCATGGCGTCCAGCGCGAAGCGGGCGCCCACCTCGGCGATACGGCCCGCACCCTTGGTCACGACGGTAAAGTTGATGATCGTCAAAATGATAAACACCACGATACCGACCGTGTAGTTGCCGCCAATCAAGAAGTGACCGAACGCTTCGATCACTTTACCGGCCGCGTCGGCGCCCGTATGGCCTTCCGTCAGCACGACGCGCGTGGACGCCACGTTCAGCGACAGGCGCAGCATGGTCGACACGAGCAGGATGGTCGGGAAGGCCATGAAGTCGAGCGGCTTGACCGTGTACAGCGCCGTCAGCAGCACGATGATGGACAGCGCGATATTAAAGCTGAAGAAAATGTCGAGGATGAAGGCCGGCAGCGGCAACACCATCATCGCCAGCAGCATGATGATGATGATCGGCGCGGCGACACCCTTGCTGGCATTGTTGCCCATTCCGCTGAGCCAGGCTGGCAATCTCAGGCCGTTCATGGTGTACTTCCTTTATTCTTGTCTGCCGCGTCTGCCGCGGGTTTGGTCTGCGATGCGGGGTCGAGCGGATCGAGCTCGGGCGGCACGTCGAGTTTTTTCGGCTTGTCGGGGCGCTCGCCATGGCCGTTGCCGTAGCTGCGCAGCTGGAACACGTAGGCCAGTACTTCGGCCACGGCGCCATACAGCGCCTCGGGAATCTCGTCGCCGATGTCCGTGTGCTTGTACAGCGCGCGCGCCAGGGCTGGCGCTTCCAGGATGGCGACCTTGTGTTCGCCCGCCAGTTCGCGGATCTTCGCCGCCACTTCGTCGATACCCTTGGCCACCACCTGCGGCGCGCCGCGCGAATTCTCGCCATACTTCAAGGCCACCGCGTAGTGGGTAGGATTGGTCACCACCACGTCGGCCGTCGGCACGTCGGCCATCATGCGGCGGCGCGACATTTCATGCTGCATCTGGCGTATCTTCGCCTTGATCTGCGGATTGCCGTCCGACTCCTTCGCCTCTTGCTTGACTTCCTGCAAGGACATTTTCATCTTGTTGGCGTAATGCCACATCTGGTACGGACCATCGATGGCGGCGATCAGGCCCAGCGCGCCCACGATCAGCAGGAAGGCCGTGATCAGCAGGCTGATCAGATGGGCCGAACCGGCGCGCAGGGATTCCACCGACAGGCCCAGCACGGCATCCTTTTGATGCTGCATCACCATCCAGGCGACGACGCCGACGACGAGGGTCTTGGCGATGGCCTTGAGCAGCTCCACCAGCGCATTCTTCGAAAACATATTGCCCAGGCCGCGAATCGGGTTGAGCTTGCCAAAATTGGGGGTGAACGCCTTGGAACTGAACAGCCAGCCGCCCACCAGCACGGGCGACGCCAGGGCGACGAGCATGATGGCCGCGGCGTACGGCAGGCAGGTCAGCAGAACGGAACCCACGTCGTAGCCGATGCGCAACATCATCGCGTCGGGATTGAGGATCTGTTCCCGGTCCAGGGTCAGCCCGGAAACCATGACAGCCGTCAGCCGCCGCACGATGGCGTCGCCGGCAAACCACAGACAGCAGCCGGACGCCATCAACACCGTAAACGTGGCCACTTCACGCGATCGCGGAACGTCGCCTTCCTCACGCGCCTGCTCGAGGCGCTTCGGTGACGCGGCTTCGGTCTTTTCTGCGTCGCTGTCTTCCGACATCAATCAACTCCGGTGAAGTCCTGCAGCCTGGCTAGGCGCAATACGGACTGGGCATGACGCATTATCGGTTCAAGCGGGCGCGCGCCATCGGCGGAACAGGGGGGCAAATCCCCTGTATTTCCTTTACTCTCCGGTAACCTTAGCGGGACTTGCGCGCCTCGGCCTGTTTCACGGTCTGCTCGATGGCGCCAAACAGAGACTTGCCGTCATCGCCCAGCATTTCCAAACGAACAACATCACCAAACAGCAAGTACGGCGTGCTGGCGACGCCATCGGCGATCATCTCCTGGTTACGTCGCTCAACGATGCTGGAAAATCCCTTCTTGATCTCCTTGTTGGCGACGCCGCCCGCGCTGACCACACTGCCGGCGCGCGCGTTGCGCGTCTGGCACAGATGGGCGAGCATTTGCGGGTAATTGAACGCCATGTCGGCGCCCGCGTGGGGCTGGCCCGTCAACTTGCCGTTCAGGCTGCAACGCAAGGCGTAGTGCACTTTGCCGCCGCGCCAGGCGTCGCCCAGTTCGTCTGGCGTGACGGCGACGGGCGAACACGCCATGGCCGGCTTCGCCTGCAGGAAGCCGTAGCCGCTCGCCTGTTCGTCGGGCGCCAGGTTGCGCAAGGTGATGTCGTTGACCAGCATCAACAGCTTGATGTTCAGGTGCGCCTGGTCCGGCGTCGAGCCCATGGCCACGTCGTCCGTGATGGCGGCGATGCCCGCTTCATAATCGATGCCCCACTGCTCGTGCGCCAGGATGATGTCGTCGTGGGCGCCGAGAAAATCGTCGCTGGCGCCCTGGTACAGTCGCGGCGATTCGCGCAGATTCCCGGGCACTTCAGTTCCCGCCGCCTTGCAGGCCCGTTCGATCTGCTGCAGATAAGAAGCGCCGGCCACGCGCAAACTGCTGCGCGGCAAAGGCGCCATGCAGTTGGCGGGATCGAACTCGAAGGCGCGATGGCCGCGGCCGCTATTGATGGTCTGGTACAACAAGTCCAGCTGGGGCGCGATGAAGCTCCAGTCGTCGAGCGCCTTTTGCAGGGTCGAGGCGATGCCGTCGGCCAGATGGGCCGTTTTCAGGTCGCGCGAGACGACAGCCAGCTGGCCATCGCGCGTGCCATCGTTCAGGGTTGCTAATTTCATGTAGGGAAAACTTCGTCAAATGCAGGCAATTGAAGGCTAAAGACGCCAAAAAGCCGGGATATTCCCGGCTTTGACGGTCAGAAGAGTTTTACGCGAGGAGAGCGATCTGCTCAGGCGTCAGGTAGCACCACTCGCCTTCCGCAATGCCCAGCGATTCCAGGGTCAGGCTGCCGATGGCGGAACGGTGCAGCGCGCTGCAATGGTTGCCGGCGGCGGCCAGCATGCGCTTGACCTGGTGGTATTTGCCTTGCTCGAGCACGATTTCCAGCTGGTGCTCGCCGCGCTTGAGACAGACGAGGGCCGCCAGCGGGGCCGGTTCGTCGTGCAATTGCACGCCAGCCAGCAGCAGAGCCACCAGCTCATCGGTCACGGGCTCTTGCGTCGTGGCCTGGTAAATTTTCGGAACGTGACGCTTCGGCGACGATTGTGCATGGATAAAGGGTCCATCGTCGGACATCAGCAGCATGCCCGTCGTATCGTGGTCGAGCCGGCCGACGGGCTGGACTTCGCGCCAGGTGAACTGTTCCGGCAGCAGGGTCAGCACGCCGGGATGATGGCTGGGTTTGCGCGAGCATTCGAAGTTGGCGGGCTTGTTCAGCGCCAGATACAGGTGGGCGCGGTACACCCACTCTTCTTCGAACACGTGCAGCACCAGGCCGTCGGTCTCGACGGTGGTGCGGTAATTGGTCTGGGTGACGCCATCGATGACGACATCGCCATCTTCGATAAGGGAACGGCAATATTTACGGGTGCCAAAACCCTGCGATTGCAGGATGCGGTCTAGGGATAATTTACTCATGGGCGTGACTTTACCAGAAGCGGCTGGCAGCGTGAAGCGGCCCTGTACCAGGCCGCCGAGGTCGCACCAGCCTTGCGCAGGCACAGATGAGCTGAAGTGCAAGGTGAGATTTCGATATAAATGGTCAATTCCTTTGAGAAATATCAAGCGCTTGGAATATCGCATTGATAGACTGAAACTTCGTTAGGAATCCGCCTAACGAGCTTTAGGAATAATAACCAGGCAACGACTCACAAGGACATAGTATGAAGCATACCGATACCATCGCCTTAGAAGGCAGCATCGCCGACATGCGCCAGCGCATCGCTACGGAACAGGCGGCCATGCACAAGGTCAGACTCGGCGTGGCGCGCTGGAGCAACACCCCTGCGCAGCAGGACGGGAACGCAACGCCGTCACCAGCAAGCCAGACGCACTGGCATGCCGAGGCCCAATGCCATTTCATGTGCTGGCTGGAGCTGGGCGGTTTTGCACAAACGGATGCGGAAACCGAGAACGTGCCGACGCCCGCCATGGCGGCGGACACGCCGCCTGACATCAGTTCCAGCGCCAACGCCAGCACCGTCGCAACGCCGGCCCGGCAGGCAAGTAGCGTGCCCGCGCACTGCAACGGCTGCGCCGTCTGAAACCGGCCCATTCAACCAGCCATGCCCTGCCCTCGCATGCCTGCCTTGCCAGCACGCCCAGACACCACATCCGGCAACACCGGTCCATCCGGCACGAAAGAGGAACAAAAGGAAACGGCGGCATTGCGCCGCCGTTCCCAAGCCCCATCGGGACTTTAGTGAGGAATGTAAATTCACTCAAAACCACATCTGCGATGCGGCGAGTAGTTCCAAGACTTGCCAATCAAGTTAGTACTGACAACATAGTTGATATATCGCCCCTCCTTGAAAAGAACTACGCTTTCACTATAGCCCAAGCAGCCCCATTTTCAAGCCAATTTACCACCTTATTGAAAATCATTCTCGACTGGCTTGCCTGCCAGCCAAGAGTGATGTCCTCAGCGCAACGCCGGTTGTGACTGCTGCACGGCCGCCTTCATGGCGCCCGCGCCCATGGCGGCGCCAAACTTTTTGAGCACGCGCTCCGGCAAGCCTTCATGTTGCGTGTAGTCGACGATGTCTTCCGCCTTGACGACGTCGCGCGCCACGCTGTCGACCGTGCCGAAATCGTCGGCCAGGCCCATTTCCACGGCTTTCGCCCCCGTCCAGTACAGGCCCGAGAAGGTATCGGCCGTTTCCTTCAGGCGCTTGCCCCGTCCCGCCCGCACCACCTCGATGAATTGCTGGTGGATTTCATTGAGCATACCTTGCGCATACGCCTTGTGCTTTTCCGTCAGGGGGCTGAACGGGTCCATGAAGCCCTTGTTCTCGCCCGCCGTCAGCAGACGCCGCTCGACGCCCACCTTTTCCATCACGCCCGTAAAGCCGAAGCCATCCATCAGCACGCCGATCGAGCCGACCACGCTGGCCTTGTTGACGTAGATGCGGTCGGCGGCGGCCGCGATGTAATAGCCGCCCGAGGCGCACATTTCATCGACCACCACATACAAGGGCTTGTCCGGATAGCCCTTGCGCAAGCGCTGCATCTCGTCGACGATCATGCCCGCCTGCACAGGACTGCCGCCCGGACTATTAATATGCAGCACCACGGCCACCGAGCCGCTATCGGAAAACGCCTTGTCCAGCGCGGGGATGACGACGGCGGCCGAGCCGCTGCCTTCGGACTCGATGGCGCCGCTGATGTCGATCAGGGCCGTATGGCGGCCCAGGGTCTCGCTGTCGTCGGCCGTGTTGTAGTCATAAAACACCCACAGCGCAAACAGCACGATCAGCAGGCCGAAGACCTTGAAGAAGATGCTCCAGCGGCGGTGCGCGCGCTGCTCTTGCAAAGTGGCAAATACCAGCTTTTCCAGCACGTCGCGCTCCCAGTTGCCCGCAGGGGCGCCGTGGCCGGCGGCTGGCGCGCTGCTGTCCAGCTTGTCATTCGTGTTTTCGCTCATGGTTCACTTTGTTTAAATTGCAATAATGCCTGCACCGGGCTTCAGGCCGGCAGCGGCTGGACATACTCGTCGGGCTGCCAATACAGCTGGCCGTCGCGCTCGGTCACGGGTATCGGACGCAAGCGGCCGCCCTTGCAGGGGCCGCCAGCACACAAGCCGCTCTCCGGCACATAGATGGCGCCATGCGTCGAACACATCAGGTACAAGCCGCTGGACTCGAAAAACTCGCCCTCGGCCCAGTCCAGCTCGATGGGCACATGGGCGCAGCGGTTCAGGTAGCCATACGCCTTGCCGCCGTGGCGCACGACAAAGCCCGTGGTCGCCTCGCCGCCGGCCGAGACGGGAAAGCGCACGCCCGTGCCGCCATCGGCCACGGCGTCGGCCGCACAAATGAACACATCGACAACGTCGCTCATCATGCGTGCTCGCTCAGCCATTGGTGCAGATCGGCCACCGTGGCGGCCGAATACAGCGGATTGCAAGCCTGCAACTGCGCCACCGGATGCGCTCCATACTCTACGGCAATACCCGCCGCACCTGCATTGCTTGCCATCAACAAATCATGGCTGGTGTCGCCGATCATCACGGTGCGGCGCATGTCCTGGCCCAGTTCGCGCGTCAGCTCCTGCAGCATGGCCGGATGGGGCTTGGAAAACGTTTCATCGGCGCAGCGCGTCGCATCGAACAGCGACAGCAGCTTGACGGCATTCAAGGAGCGGTTCAGGCCGACACGGCTCTTGCCCGTGGCGACGGCGAGAAAGTACGCTTGCTGCGAGAGTTCCAGCAGCATCTCGTGTACGCCGGGAAACAGGGTCAGCTCATGGTCGCGAGACAGATAGTGATAGCGGTAGCGCTCGGCCATGCGCGCATGGTATTTCGGCTCCACGTCGGGCATCACCAGCTGCATCGCTTCCTGCAAACCCAGGCCGATCACATGCGAGGCCAGCAACTCGGTGGGAATGGGCAAGCCCAGGTCTTTGGCCGATGCCTGGATGCACTTGACGATGGTCGAGGTACTGTCTATCAGGGTACCGTCCCAATCGAAGACGATCAGATCAAATTGCTTTCTTGCCATGTTTCCCGACGGCATAGCCGCCGGCTCCTTGAGAATGAATGATGGCGACTGACTACCTTGTGAGTAGTGTCGCGCGCACGCGGTGGATCGTTAAGTAACTCCCAATTATCGTGCGGCAACGGCCAATGGTTTGCCCAAGCTTACCAAGAAACGCTCGCATTCGGCAGCCAGCGGCGCGTTCAGGGTCATCGTCTTGCCCGTCTCCGGATGCGTAAACGTGATCTGGTGCGCGTGCAGGAACATGCGTTTCAGGGCGCCGCGCGTGCTGTCGGCCTTCAACAGGGCACGGTTGAGGGCAAAGTCGCCATATTTATCGTCGCCGGCGATGGGGAAACCGGACGACGACAGGTGCACGCGGATCTGGTGCGTGCGTCCCGTCTTCAATTCCGCTTCCAGCAAGGCGAAGTTGTGATATTTATGCAACAGTGAAAACACCGTGTGCGACGCCAGGCCATCGGCCTGCACGGCCACCCGGCGCTCGCCTTCGGCCGTCGTATATTTATGCAGCGGCAACTTGATATGCTGGCGCGCATTCTTCCAGTCGCCGGCCACCAGCACCAGGTAGCGCTTGTCGGTAAGGCCGTCGCGCATCTGCTCGTGCAGGTTGGTCAGCGCCGTGCGTTTCTTTGCCAGCAACAGCAAGCCGGACGTGTCGCGGTCCAGGCGGTGCACCAGTTCCAGGAACTTGGCGTCGGGGCGCGAGGCGCGCAATTGCTCGATCACGCCGAACGATACGCCCGAGCCGCCATGCACGGCCACGCCGGCCGGCTTGTCGATGACGAGCAGCTGCGCATCTTCGAAGATGATCTTGAATTCGGCGGCCGGCGCGCCCGTGGGCGCCTTTTCGGCCACGCGCACGGGTGGAATGCGCACCACGTCGCCGGCGGCGAGGCGGTACAGCTGATCGATACGGCCTTTATTCACGCGCACCTCTCCCGATCGCAAGATCCGGTAGATGTGGCTTTTAGGCACTCCCTTGCACACTCTTAATAAGTAGTTGTCGATGCGCTGGCCTGCTTCTTCCTCGGCGATCGTTACGAATTGGGCTTGCGGCTGAACCGGGGGTGTTGAAGGGGGAACAACATCATTTTGACTCTTCATTTACTATGTCTTCCCAGAAATCTCTCTAAGTCCTTCATTTTGAATATATAATTGTTTTTGCTGCGGCCCTGGCTGCTGCGAGTGTAAGAATAAAAGCACATTTTACACAGGGGCGTCTCCACCGGCCTCGCCAAATTGCAAATTCGGTGGAAAAAAATGTATATGCACCATCCCTGCGCGAATCAAGGTTGCACCGTAGTTGTAATCGGATAACGCGTGGAGATGCTGAAGTGAGTGTGGGATTATAAGGATAAGTACCCGTTAGCGCGACTTATCGAGTCGGGCTCGCGGGTTGATGAAGTTGATAACGCTTGCCGTTTTCGCCAAACCCGTATGCGGTCACCTGAGGTTGTCGATGAATAGGCTGAGGCCAAGCCTCGCCATCGCGATCCCTGTAATGAGCCGGCTTACGATTTGGCTCTGAATTTGCTGACCACTTGCATTCTCTGCCCCCGATGCAGTTCATTCTCATCCGGGCTGTTACAGATGAGTTGCAAGTGTCCCGTGCACTCGGCATGACGATTGACCTCACCGCGCCTGTTGCGGCCGTAACGTATACCTCGTACGCGTTGTTGCTCCGCACGCCTGGGCATTTCCCCCGCCAGCACTCCCGTTCTCGCATATATCCCTGTACTTCGCCGCTTCCCCGGAAGCGGCTTTGAGATGGCCTACGGGTCGCGGAGTTATAAAAATGAAACGCATGTTGTTTAATGCCACGCAGCAAGAAGAACTGCGCGTAGCGATTGTCGACGGACAAAAACTGATCGACATCGATATCGAGACAGCCGGGCGCGAACAGCGCAAATCCAACATCTACAAGGGCGTGATCACGCGCATCGAGCCATCGCTCGAAGCGTGCTTCGTCAGCTATGGCGAAGACCGCCACGGCTTCCTGCCTTTCAAGGAAGTTGCCCGCACGTATTTCCGCGAAGGCGTCGACGTCCGTAACGCCTCCGTCAAGGAAGCGCTGCGCGAAGGCCAGGAAATCATGGTGCAAGTGGAAAAGGAAGAGCGCGGCAACAAGGGCGCCGCCCTGACCTCGTTCGTCTCGCTGGCCGGCCGTTACCTGGTATTGATGCCGAACAACCCGCGTGGCGGTGGCGTATCGCGCCGCGTGGAAGGGGAAGAGCGCCAGGAATTGCGCGAAACCATGGATAAACTGGACTTGCCTGCTGGCATGTCCGTGATCGCCCGCACCGCCGGCATCGGCCGCAACGTCGATGAACTGCAGTGGGACTTGAATTACCTGATGCAACTGTGGCGCGCCATCGAAGGCGCCGGCAAGTCGGCCAACGGCGCATTCCTGATCTACCAGGAATCGTCGCTCGTCATCCGCGCCATCCGCGACTACTTCCAGCCCGACATCGGCGAGATCCTGATCGACACCGACGAGATCTACGACCAGGCGCACCAGTTCATGAGCCACGTGATGCCCGACATGGTGCACCGCGTAAAACGCTACAGCGACGACGTGCCGCTGTTCTCGCGCTTCCAGATCGAACATCAGATCGAAACGGCCTACAGCCGCACCGTGCCGCTGCCATCGGGCGGCGCCATCGTCATCGACCACACCGAAGCACTGGTCTCCGTCGACGTCAACTCGGCCCGCGCCACGCGCGGCTCGGACATCGAGACGACCGCCTTCAACACCAACTGCGAAGCGGCCGAAGAAGTGGCCCGCCAGCTGCGTTTGCGCGACTTGGGCGGCTTGATCGTCATCGACTTCATCGACATGGAAGTGGCGAAAAATCAACGCGAAGTGGAACAGCGCCTCAAGGATGCGCTGCACCATGACCGTGCCCGTGTACAAATGGGCAAGATTTCCCGCTTCGGCCTGATGGAACTGTCGCGCCAGCGCCTGCGCCCTTCGCTGTCCGAAGGCTCGCACGTGACGTGCCCGCGCTGCTCCGGCACCGGCCACATCCGCGACACGGAATCGTCCGCCCTGCAGGTGCTGCGCATCATCCAGGAAGAGGCGATGAAGGAAAACTCGGCCACCATCCACGTGCAGGTGCCTGTGGACGTGGGCGCCTTCCTGCTGAACGAAAAGCGCGGCGAAGTACTCAAAATCGAGAACCGTCACCGCATCGCCGTGATCCTGATCCCGAACAAGCATCTGGAAACGCCGCACTACAAGCTGGAACGCATCAAGCACGACGATCCGCGTCTGGAAGACAGCCAGGCCAGCTACAACCTGGCCGAAAGCGCTGAAACCGACATGGCGTACAGCAAGCGCCAGAAGGAAGAAGCAAAGCCGCGCCAGGAAGCCGTCGTCAAGACGATCACCCCTGACCAGCCGGCACCGCTGGTCGAGCGCAAGCCCGTCGAAGCAAAACCAGCTCCGGTGGCCGCGCCTGCCGCGCCGCAAGGCCTGATCGCCAAGATCATCAGCTTCTTCACCGGCGCCCCGGCACCGGTGGCGCCAGCGCCTGCCCCTGTCGCACCGGCCAAGCCGGCCGGCACGGACCGCGGCGACCGCAACAGCCGTGGCCCGCGTGGCCGTGGCCGTAACGGCAAGCCTGGCCGCGAAGAGCGCGAACCTGGCCAGGGCCGCCCAGCCCAGGACGATGCGGCGAAAGAAGCGGAAGCACTGGAAAAGGCGGCCCGTCCGCCACGCCCACCGCGTCCGCCACGCGAACCGCGTGAAGCGCGCGAGAACGGCGATACGGCAGCGGCACCACGCGAACGGGGCGAGCGTCCTGAACGCGCGGAACGTCCCGAGCGCGCCGAGCGCCCGGAACGCGCCGAGCGTCCGCCACGCCAGCCACGCGAAGGCCGCGAACCACGCGCCGACAAGGCTGTTGTTGCTGAAGTGAAAGCTGAAGAACTGGCCCTGGTTGGCGCCAGCGCCAGCGCGGTGAATGTCGTCGTGGCGTCAAACGGCCCCGAATCCGACGCCGCGCCAACGAGCTTGCTGAAAGCACCGGCAAATGCCGGCCCTGAAGGCGAAGAGACGGAAACCGACGTGGAAGGCGAAGAACCGCGCCGCCGCCGTCGTCGTGGTGGCCGCAACCGCAACCGCCGCGACCGCGAAACGGGCGAGCTGATCGAATCGGCAAACGGCGAAAACGAAGGCCAGGACACGCCCGTGATCAGCTTTACGGTCGCTCCGGCGCCGGAAGCCGCAACGGATGCTGCGCCGGTCGCCGTCGTGGCTGCCGCCGCAGTCGTCGCCGTCGCTGCGCCGGTGGAAGCTGCCGTCGTGGAAGTGGTGGAAGTGGTGGAAGTGGCCAAGGTGGTCGACATCGCCAAGGTCGAGGAAGCCGCTCCTGCCGCTGAAGCCGCGCCAGTTGCTGCACCGTTCGTAGCGCAAGCCCCTGTCGAAGTGGCTGCAGCGCAAGCTGAACCAGCCGCTGCCGAACCGGTACCGGCTGCCGAGTACAGCTTTGCCGTGAAAGCGGAAGCCGCACCGGCGCCAGCGCCTGCTCCAGCGGAAGTCATCGTCGAAGCGGCACCCGTCGTGGAAACGGCTGTCGCGGAAACCGTCATCGTGACTGAGGAAGTTCCAGCAGCAGCGCCAGTCGCCGAAGCGGCGCCGGCCGTGGCGCAAGCCGCACCGGTAGTTGCCGAAGCTGCTCCTGCTCCTGCTCCTGCTCCTGCTCCTGCTCCTGCACCTGCACCTGAACCTGTCGCTGCTCCAGCTTCCGCACCGGCTCCATCGCCGGTGCCTGCGCCGCTGGACCTGGACGCAGTGCTCGGTTCGGCCGGCCTGACCCTGGCTGCCACCGATCCGGAAAAACTGCGCCTGGCGCAGGAAGCGGCCGCCAAGGCAGTCGCTCCCGTGCGCAAGCCGCGCGAACGCAAGCCATTGCCGCCGCAATCGGATGAGCCGTTGATCCAGGTCAACACGCAACGTCCATAAGCGCGCCGGGTTCGCCCAGCCGCCAATGATGAAAGGGGGAGCTCAGGCTTCCCCTTTTTTACGTCCCCACCTTTGCCAGCCAGCCTCCATGCACGAGAACGCCAACCTTTCCCCTCCCGCCCCCGTCAGCCTGCGCAGCGCCTTCTGGTACTGGCTCAAGCTGGGCTGCGTCAGCTTTGGCGGCCCGGCCGGCCAGATCGCCATGATGCATGCGGAACTGGTGGAAAAGCGGCGCTGGATTTCGGAGCAGCGTTTCCTGCACGCCCTCAATTACTGCATGCTGCTGCCGGGGCCGGAAGCGACCCAGCTGGCCATCTACATCGGCTGGCTAATGCACCGCACGCGCGGCGCCCTGGTGGCGGGCCTGCTGTTTTTGCTGCCCTCGCTGCTGGTGCTGATCGCCCTGTCATGGCTCTACATGGCGTACGGCAACGTGGGCGCCATCGCCGGCATCCTGTACGGCATCAAGCCGGCCGTCGTCGCCATCGTGCTGGCGGCCGCCTGGCGCCTGGGCCGGCGCACCTTGCGCAGTCCCACCCTGATCGCCATCGCGGCGGCGGCATTTGTCGCCATCGCCGCACTACGTCTGCCATTTCCGCTGATCGTGCTCGCCGCCGCCCTGCTGGGCATGGCGGGCGGCCGCTGGCTGCCGGGCCATTTTCATGCCAGCGGTACCTCGCATGGCGGTGCGGCCCGCTACGGCGCCGCCCTGATCGATGACGACACGCCCACGCCGGACCACGCGCGCTTCCGCTGGCCGCGCCTGCTTGGCACGGCCGCCGTGGGCCTGGCGCTGGCCTTCTTCGCCTGGCTGGGCCTGGCGCTGGCGGGCGGGGCGGACCAGCCGCTGGCGCAGATGGGCGTGTTTTTCAGCAAGGCCGCCCTGCTCACGTTCGGCGGCGCGTACGCCGTGCTGCCCTATCTGGTGCAGGGCGCCGCCGACCACTACCACTGGATCACGAGCGCGCAGATGATGGATGGCCTGGCGCTGGGCGAGACGACGCCCGGCCCCCTGATCATGATCGTCGCCTTCATCGGCTTTGTCGGCGGCTGGAGCCATGCCGTGATGGGAGAACAGCTGTGGCTGGCGGGCATATGCGGCGCGTTCGTCGCCAGCTGGTTTACTTTCCTGCCCTCGTTTATCTTCATTTTGGCCGGTGCGCCCCTGGTGGAAGCGTCGCGCGGCAATTTGCGCCTGAGCGCGCCGTTGACGGCCATCTCGGCGGCCGTGGTGGGCGTCATCGCCAGCCTGGCCCTGTTCTTTGGCCGCCATGTGTTCTGGCAAGCAAATCCGCTGCCCCACTGGGATTGGCTGGCGATGATCATCGCGCTGGCGGCCGGCGTGGCGCTGATCAGGTTTCAAGTGGGAACCATCAAATTGCTGCTGGTCTGCGCCGCCATCGGCCTGGCGCGTGCCTGGCTGGCTTGAACACGGAAGCGTCGCGCCAGACAATCATCGCATCCCGCCGGCATCAACAGAATCTCCACCAACAAGCGCGGAGGATATTATTTCCTTATTATTAATAATCAGGATTTGATGCAGGTTAATTTAATTGGCGGCATATATATACCATTAATAAATAGAATATTTATTTCAGCAATTTAGTATCTCTCCATTCTCACGCCAGCAACCAGACCTGGACCCGGCAGGCATGGCGCCACGCTCTGCGCGGCTGCGCCCGACCTGCGAGCACAGCCGCACCGTGATCGATTTGTCATCCCCCCGACATATCATTCTCAAATAAATAAATGTGGCATATATGCAACAAATGAAAAATTGATTATTTGAATGAGTGCGACGTCATATACTTACTCGAAAGCAAATTACTGTTTCACCGTCATTAACCCGGCAGTTTCCTCGAGAATATCCATTAATGCGCGCTCAACAATTACATCATCCCATGCCCACTTCCGCGATCAGGACACTCATGCTCGGCTGCGCCAGCTTATGGCTGCTGAGCGCTTGCTCGACACTCGACGTCGGCACGGCCAAGCTTTCCACGGCAGAGGTCCGCGCCACGCTGCAGGACGACAAGGCGGCCCTGGCGCGCGACGTGGAAGCGCTGAACGGCCCCCTGACCCTCGATGGCGCCATCGCCCGCGCCATCAAATACAACGCCGAACGCCGCTACAAGGCCATGGAGGAAGCCGTTGCCATGGGCACCTTCGAGGCAGGGCAGTTCGACATGCTGCCCAAGCTGATCGCCTCGGCCGGCTACCGCGACCGCAACAATGACCTGATCACGCGCAGCGTCGATTCCGTCACGGGCGCGCCGTCGCTGGCCAATCCCTACATCTCGTCCAGCCGCCAGGTGCTGAGCACGGAACTGGGCATTTCCTGGAGCCTGCTCGATTTCGGCCAGAGCTACTACGCGGCGCGGCAGAATGCGGACCGCGTGATGATCGCCGGCGAGCGCCGCCGCAAGGCCCTGCACAACCTGATACTCGACGTGCGCACCGCCTACTGGCGCGTGGTGGCGGCGCAGAAGCTGGTGCCCCTGCTGCGCAGCACCATCGCCGAATCGGAAGCGGCCCTGAAGGATGCGCGCACGGCGGAGAGCGACCGCATCCGTTCGCCACTGGAACCGTTGCGCTACCAGCGCCAGCTGCTGGAAAACCTGCGCCTGCTGGAAACCATCGAGCAGGAACTGTCGACGGCGCGCGTGGAACTGGCGGCCCTGACCGCCCTGCCGCTGAGCAGCGGCTATAGCGTGGTCGAAGCGGGCGGCGACGTCAACACGGCCTGGCTGAACCAGCCGATCGAAAAAATGGAAGAAGTGGCGCTGCTGCGCAATCCCGACCTGCGCGAAGGCATCTACAACGCCCGCATCGCCCAGCAGGAAACCCGGCGCGCCATGCTCAAGCTGTTCCCCGGCCTGTCCTTCAACTATGGCGTCAAGCACAGCAACGACGATTACCTGATCCATCAGAACTGGAACGAGGCCGGCGCGCAGATCTCGTTCAACCTGCTGGGCCTGTTATCGGCGCCGGCGCAGATGCGCCTGGCCGACGCGGGCGTGAGTCTGGCCAACCAGCGCCGCATGGCCATGCAGATGGCTGTGCTGAGCCAGCTTCATATTGCTCGCCAGCAATACGCCAACACGGCCCGCCAGTATGAGCGCGCCGACGCCATCGCCGAAGTGGACGGGCGTATCGCCCAGCACATCGCCAACCAGGCAGAGGCGCAGAAACAGTCGGCGCTGGACCGCATTTCGCAGCAAAGCACGGCCGTCCTGTCGCAGCTGCGCCGCTACCAGGCACTGTCGAACGCGCAGGCCGCCGCATCGCGCCTGCAAGCGACCCTGGGCATGGAACCGGTGGTCAACGGCTCGTCCGACATGCCGCTGGCCGAACTGACGGCGGCCGTCGCGCAATCGCTGCAGACCTGGAACCAGGCCCAGCTGCCATCGCCTGAGGACCGTCCATGAAGTTGGTCGCACCCGCAATACGCATGACCCTGGCCGGCGCGCTGGCCCTGACCCTGCAGCACACCGCGCTGGCCGCCGCGCCGCAGCCGGCCAGCGCCGGCGCCACGCTGGAAACGCGGGAAATCCGCGCCCAACTGGCGCCGCGCCGCTACACCACCCTGGCCGCCGAGATCGGCGCCAAGATCAACCGCCTGCCGCTGCCGGAAGGCGCGGCCTTCAAGCAGGGACAGTTGCTGGTGCAGTTCGACTGCGTGCTGCAGCAGGCGCAGCTGGCCAAGGCGGAAGCGGCGCGGATGGCGGCCGAGACCAACTGGCAGGGCAACCAGAAACTCGCCGACCTCAATTCCGTGGGCAAGGTCGAACTCGACATTTCCAGGGCCGAAGCGCTCAAGGCGCAGGCCGAAGTGGCCGCCAACCGGGCATTGCTGGGCAAATGCCAGATCGTCGCGCCGTTCGCCGGCCGCATCGCCGAGCAGAAGGCGCGCGAACAGCAGTACGTGCAGCCGGGCCAGGCCCTGCTGGAAATTCTGGACGACAGCACCCTGGTGCTGGAATTCATCATTCCATCTCGCTGGATGAGCTGGGTGCGCAACGGCACGCCCTTCCAGGTCAGCATCGACGAAACGGGCAAGAGCTATCCGGCCAAGGTGCAGCGCATCGGCGCCCGCGTCGACCCCGTCAGCCAGTCCGTCAAGCTGAGCGCCGTCATCGACGGGCGCTTCGGCGAACTGGTGGCCGGCATGAGCGGCAAGGTGCTGATGCAGCCGCCGGCAAAATGATTTTTTCACCCTGCTTAGACCAAAAGGAGAGCCCATGAAATCTCGTCCGCACCGCGTCGCCCGCTGCCTGACGCTCGCTGCCGTTGCCGCAGCCGCAGCCAGCTGGAGCACGGCCAGCTATGCCTGCCCCGCCGAACCCTATGTTTCCAGCATCTGCGTGATGGCCTGGACCCGCAATGACCTGTACGGCTACTTGCCGGCCAACGGCCAGTCCCTCAACGTCAACCAGAATGCCGCGCTGTACTCGCTGCTGGGCACGACCTATGGCGGCAGCGGCAACACCACCTTCAACCTGCCGGACCTGCGCGGCCGCACCGTGATCGGTGCCGGCACCGTCGACGCCAACACCAGCTACACGGTGGGCCAGAAGGTAGGCACTGTCAGCGCCACCCTGACCATGGCCAATCTGCCGGCCCATGCGCATACCTTGCCGGCGGTCGACTTGAGCAAGGTCAGCGGCTCGGTCAACCTGGCTCAGACGACCGGCACGCCCACCACCATTTCGATGGCGCCCGTCACCTACACCGCCAATACCAGTGCGCTGACACTGACGCTGAAAGCCAGCAGCGCCGCGGGTGCGTCGGCCACGCCGCTGGCCGGCGGCGTGCCGGGAGCGGTAAATACCCCGGTGGCGAAGCTGTATAACACCAGCGCACCCGACGTGGTCATGGGCGGCGGCTCCCTGGGCGGCAGCATTACCGTCACCTCCGCCGGCTCGCCTGCCATTACGCTAGCCGGTACCGCCCCGGTGACGCTGAACGGCTCCCTGCCGGCTGCCGTCAGCGGCCCTACAGGCACGGGCGCCGCGTTCAGCATCATGCAGCCGTCCATGGCCATGTATTACTACATCGCCTCCGTCGGCATCTACCCGCAGTCGAACTGACGGACCGCGCCACCTAACCTTGTGTTGCGCGGCCGCCTCCGAGCGGAGCGGCCGCCGAAATCATCATGCAGCCATACCGCCTCTTTCAAGTCTTGCTGTCCCTGACGCTGCTGGCGGCGCCGGGCGCGCGCGCCGGGCGGCCGGCCGACCATGCCCTGCCGCTGCAAGCCGCATATGCCTTGCTGGCCAAGGGCGACTATGCCAACGCCTACCCGGCCTTCCTGCGCCACGCGGAGAACAATCCCCTCGCCCAGTTCACCCTGGCCCAGTTCCACCAGAATGGCTGGGGCCGGCCAGCCGACCCCGACGCCGCCTGCGCGTGGTTCGGCAAGGCCGCTCAGGGCAAGATACCGACGGCCCTGCATTTCGCCGGCGACTGCCTGATGCGCACTCCGGACGCGCCAGGCAATGCCGCCGCCGCGCTGTCCAGCTACCTGGCCGCCGCCGCGAACGGCCACCTCATTTCACTGTGCTCGGCCAGCGAATTTTATGTCCGCGGCCGCTACGTCGCCCGGGACGTGCCGCACGGCCTGGCGCTGTGCGCCCAGGCGGCGCAGGCCGGTTCGCCGCCGGCCATGCTGAAACTGGCCAATTACCTGCGCAACGACCGCGACGTGCCGCACGACGCGGCCATGGCGCGCCACTGGTACCGCATGGCGGCGGAACGCCAGGTCGACGAGGCGCGCTACCAGCTGGCCATCATGCAAGCGCAGGGAGAAGGCGGCGAAGCCGAGGGCGAGGCGGCGCTGCTTGCCCTGGAAGAACTGGCGAGCAAGGGCTACGTCCCCGCCTACCTGCCCACGGCGACGCTGTACGCCCACCTGCCGCCCGACGCCGATACGGGCGCGCCCGGCGCCGCCAACCTGGCCAAGATTTATCTGTGGGCCAGCGCCGCCCGCAGCCGCCTGAGCGAGCCCGCCCTGCAAGACCAGGCGCGGCAGCTGCAAGACCAGGTGCTGGCCATCATGCCGCCCGAATGGCGGCCGGCGCTCGACCGCAAGATCGACGCCCACCTCGCCCAATTCGCCGCCCCAGGCACGCCGTTCAAGCGCGCCAGTCACGTATCACCAGGAGCCTGACATGAACCATCCCCTCTTCCCTGCCGCGGCAACGACTTCCGTGCGCCGTCCGCTGCGCCGCGCCTCGCAACTGCTGCCGCTGGAGCAGCGCTTCATGTTCGACGGCGCCGTGGCCGACGCCGCCCACGCGGCGCAGGCGCACGAAAGCGCGCCGCCGCTGCCGCCAGCCGTCACGGTGCGCGCGGCCGAGCCGGCCAAGGACCAGGGCAAGAAGGAAGTGGTGCTGGTCGACACCTCGGTGGACAACTACAAGAGCCTGGAGGCGGGCGTGCGCGCCGGCGTCGGCATCGTCGAATTCGACGGCAGCCGTGACGGCCTGGCGCAGATCGCGCAATGGGCGGCCAGCCAGAGCGGAATCGACGCGATCCACATCCTGTCGCATGGATCCGAAGGCACCATCAATCTCGGCACCGCGCGCCTGACCGATGCCTCCCTGTCGTCGGCTGCCGTCCAATCGGAAATGGCGCAGCTGGGCCAGGCCCTGAGCGCCGACGGCGACTTGCTGCTGTATGGCTGCGATGTCGCCGCCGGCGGCCATAACCCGCTGATCGCCGACCTGGCGCGCATCACGGGCGCCGATGTCGCGGCGTCGCGCGACGCCACCGGCGCGGCAGCCATCGGCGGCAACTGGACGCTCGAAGCGCATGCCGGCAAGATCGACGCCAAAGCGCTGGACATCGCCGACTACCAGGGCCTGCTCACACAGGTCAGCTTCTCCGGCAGCGACGCCGACTACAGCTCGACCACCGTGGTCAAACAGGTTAACGGCCAAAACGTCACGTTTTACGGCGGCGCCAGCGCCGGCGGCCTGGGCATTGACGGCACCTATGGCACCGACGGGCTGTATGCCTACCAGGGGCCCACCAATGAAGTCAGGCTGACGGTCACCATCGCTTCCGGCTACACCTTCGACATCAGCTCGTTCGATGTCGGCGTCCTGACCGGCTCGCTGACGATCAACTTAACGTATGGCAACAACACCACAGACACGCTCACCGTGAACTCGCTGGCTAACGGCTGGCAGACCCTGCTCAATTCCGGCCTGAGCAAACCGATCAACGACGTCAAGCAGGTGGTGTTCAGTTCCGGCGATTTCGGTCTGTTCCAGAATTTCGACATCACCGACGTCAAGGCTATTTCGCACCCGCCCACGGTCACGGTCAGCAGCGCCAGCCTGTCGGACGACACCGGCACCAGCGGCAGCGACTTCATCACCAAGACCGCCGCGCAAATCATCAGCGGCACGCTGTCGACCACGCTGAGCACGGGCGAAAAGGTCCAGGTGTCATATGACAACGGCAGCAGCTGGAGCGACGCCACCACCTACACGGTCGGCTCCAGCAGCTGGAGCACCGTCACCACGCTGGCCGGCAGCAGCACCTTCCAGGCCCGCGTCACCAACGCCGACGGCTCCAGCACCGCCTACACGCACAGCTACACGCTCGACACCACGGCGCCGACCACGTCCTTCACCGGCATCTCCTTGTCGGACGACACCGGCGTCAACAGCACCGACTTCATCACCAAGACGCCAGGCCAGAACATCACCGCCACGCTCAGCGGCGCGCCGGCCGGCACCGACGTGGTCTGGGGGTCGCTGGACGGCGGCAGCAGCTGGACCAACATCACGAGCAAGGTGTCCGGCACCACGCTGACCTGGAACGGGGCCACCCTGGGCGCAGGCAGCAACGCCATCATGTTCAAGGTGACCGACGCGGCGGGCAACGACAGTTCGCTGAGCTTCCAGAACTACACGCTCGACACCACCGCGCCCACCACCAGCGTGGCCACGGTCAGCTTTTCGGCCGATACCGGCACGTCGCCGACCGACTTCATCACCAAAACGGCGGCGCAGACCATCGGCGGCACCCTGTCGGCCAACCTGGCCAGCGGCGAGAGCGTGCTCGTCTCGCTCGACAACGGCACCACCTGGGCCGCCGCCAGCGCCACCGTGGGCCAGAACACCTGGTCGCTGGCCCGCACGCTCAGCGCCAGCAGCACGCTGAAGGTCAAGGTCAGCGACACGGCCGGCAACGACGGCGCCGTGCTGTCGCAAGCCTATACCTTCGACACCAGTTCGCCGACGATCACCTTCAGCGGCCTGGCGCTGTCGGCCGACACGGGCGCCAGCGCCAGCGACTTCATCACCAAGATCGCGGCGCAGACCATCGGCGCCACCCTGAGCACCACCTTGGCCGCCGGCGACATCGTCTACGGCTCGCTGGACAACGGCGGCAGCTGGACCGACATCACCAGCAAGGTCAGCGGCACGAGCCTGAGCTGGAACGGCGTCACCTTGGCCGGCAGCGACACGCTGCAGCTGAAGGTCGTCGACGCCGCCGGCAACACCGGCAGCGTCAAGACCCAGGCCTACATGTTCGATACCAGCACGCCGGCCACGCCCGGCACACCGGTGCTGGCCACGGCCAGCGACACCGGCGTGCAGAACAACGACAGCATCACCAGCGACACCACGCCGACGCTGAGCGGCACGGCCGAGAACGGCAGCACCGTCACCGTGTTCGACGGCGCCACGCTGCTGGGCACCGTCACCGCCAGCGCCGGCGGCTGGACGCTGACCACCGGCGCGCTGGCCCAAGGCTCCCACACCATCACGGTCGTGTCCACCGACACCGCCGGCAACGCCTCTGCCGCCTCGGCCGCGCTGACGATCGAGGTCGACACCACCGCCCCGGCCGTCGCCACGGTGGCGGTGCCGGCCAACGGCACCTACTACAGCGGCGGCGCGCTGGACTTCACGGTCAACTTCGACGAGGCCGTCCTTGTCGACACCACCGGCGGCACGCCGCGCATCGCCCTCGTGGTCGGCGCCACTACCCGCTACGCCGACTACGTGTCCGGCTCCGGCACCAGCGCGCTGCTGTTCCGCTACACCGTGCCCAGCGGCGACATCGACGCCAACGGCATCACGGTCGGCGCACTGTCGACCCACGGCGGCACGCTGCGCGATACGGCCGGCAACGACGCCGTGGTCACGCTCAACAGCGTCGGCAGCACGGCCGGCGTCAATGTCGACGGCAGCAACCCCAGCGTCACCGGCGTCGGCGCCAGCACCGCCGACGGCGCCTACGGCGCCGGCCAGACCATCACCATCACGGTCGATTTCTCCACCGCGGTCAACGTCGACACCACGGGCGGCACGCCGACCCTGGCGCTCGACGGCGGCGGCCAGGCCACCTATGCCGGCGGCTCGGGCACCAGCACGCTGACGTTCAGCTACACGGTCGGCGCCGGCCAGAACAGCGCCGATCTCGACTACAGCTCGAGCGCCGCGCTGGTGCTCAACGGCGCCACCATCCTCGATGCCGGCGGCGCCAACCAGCCAGCCGACGTCACGCTGGCCACGCCGGGCACGGCCGGCTCGCTGGGCGCCAACAAGGACCTCGTCATCGACTCCGCCGCGCCGACCAACACCGTGGCCAACGCCACCTTCTCGGCCGACACCGGCACTTCCGGCACCGACTTCATCACCAGGACCGCGGCCCAGACCATCAGCGGCACGCTGGCGGCCAACCTGGCGGCCGGCGAGTACGTCTACGTCTCGCTCGACAACGGCGGCAGCTGGAACCTGGCCACGGCCAGCACCGGCACCAACACCTGGTCGCTGGCCGGCCAGACGCTGTCGGGCAGCGGTACCCTGAAAGTGCGCGTCACCGACGCCGCCGGCAACAACGGCACCGCCTACGCGCAAGCCTATGTGCTCGACACCATGGCGCCGACCACCAGCTTCAGCGGCATCGCGCTGTCGGCCGACACCGGCGCCAGCAGCACCGACCTGATCACCAACACCGCGGCGCAGACCATCAGCGCCACCCTCAGCGGCGCGCCGGCCGCCGGCGACATCGTCTACGGCTCGCTCGACAACGGCGCCACCTGGACCGACATCACCAGCAAGGTGTCCGGCACGACGCTGACCTGGACCGGCGTCACCCTGGCCGCCAGCGACACCTTGAAGCTGCGCGTCACCGACGCGGCCGGCAACAATGGCGCCGCCACCGGCACGGCCTACGTGCTCGACACGAGCGCCCCCGCCACCAGCGTGGCTGGCATCGCTTTTTCCGCCGACAGCGGCGCCTCGTCCACCGATTTCATCACCAACGTGGCGGCGCAAACCGTCAGCGGCACCCTGTCGGCCAACCTGGCCAGCGGCGAGCGCGTGCTCGTCTCGCTCGACAACGGCGCCACCTGGGCCACCGCCGCCGCCACCGTCGGCCAGAACACCTGGTCGCTGGCCGGCCAGACCCTGACCTCCAGCAACACCCTGCTGGTCAAGGTGGCCGATACGGCCGGCAATGACGGCGTCGCGGCGAGCCAGGCGTATATCTATGACACGGCAGCCGGCGTGCCCACCGTGGCCCCCTTGGCGACGATGAGCACCACGCCCGTGCTGAGCGGCTCGGCGACGCTGTCGGCGGGCGAAACCATGACCGTCTCCGTCGGCGGCGCCACCTATGCCGTCGTTCCCGCGGCGGGCGCCTGGAGCCTGGACCTGGCCACCGCCGTACCGCTCAGCGGCACACTCACGCTGGCCCTGAACCAGCGCTACGAGGTGGTGGCGAGCGTCACCGACCTGGCCGGCAACGTCGCCAGCGACAGCAGCAATGGCGAACTCACCATCGGCACGCTCCTGACCCCGCCCACGACCGGCATCACCGGCACCACGCTGTCGGCCGACACGGGCGCCAGCGACAGCGACTTCATCACCAACGTGGCCGCGCAAACGATCAGCGGTACGCTGTCCGCGCCGCTGGCCGCCGGCCAGCGCGTCGAAGTCTCGCTCGACGGCGGCGCCAGCTGGCGCAGCGCGGCGGCTACCGGCGGCGCGACGGCGTGGGCGATCAATGTCACGCTGGGCGGCAGCGGCACCCTCATGGCGCGCGTCAGCAACGACGCCGGCAACGGTCCCGCCTTCGCGCAAGCGTATGTGCTCGACACCGTCGCCCCCGTCGCCACGGCCACCTCGGCCACGCTATCGGGCGAGAATGTGCTTGGCGGCAACCTCTCGGCGCCGCTGGCGGCGGGCGAATCGGTACTCGTCTCGCGCGATGGCGGCGCCAGCTGGCAGGCGGCTGGCGTGGCCGGCAACAGCTGGTCGCTGGCCGGCGTCGCCGCCGGCCAGGTGCAAGTAGTGGTGCGCGATACGGCCGGCAACAACGGCGCCATCCTGGCGGCGCAAGTGAGCATACCTGTGAAGCCGCCCGTGGTGGTGGTGCCGCCCGTGGTGCCTCCCGTGGTGGCGCCGCCCGTGCGCGTGCTGCCGGAAGCCCCCGCGCCGGCGGACAAGGTTGCCGAAAAGGCCCCCGCCAGCGCTGCCGCCGGAGCCCTTCCCGGCGTGCTGGCACCGGACACGCTGGCGCTGTTCAGCCCGAGCAGCGGCGCCAACGGCGGCCGAGCGGCCGACGTTGCCAGGAACCCGCTGGCCCCCGTCAGCATCGCCGCCCTGACCAACCCCGCCATGCTGCTGACGGCCTTCACGCCGACCGGCTTGCCGGAACTGCCGTCGCGCAGCGATGCGCTGCTCTCGCAGGTGCCGATCGGTGACAAGGCGTTCAACAGCGGCGAACGGATCGCGGTGCAACTGGCGCCCGACACCTTCGTGCAGTCCGGCGGCGGCACGCCGTTCCAGCTCAGCGCGCAGCAGACCGACGGCAGGCCCCTGCCTGCCTGGCTCAGGTTCGACAGCCGCGCGGCGCGCTTCGAGGGAACGGCGCCGCCGGGCTTCGAAGGCACGCTGCACTTCACGGTCACGGCGCGCGACGCCCAGGGACGCGTCGCCGTGCAAACCTTCAAGATCGTCATCACCAGGGATGGCCAGGTCATCAAGACCTCGGCGCGCGACGCCGGCCCGGCCGACCCCGTGGGACGTCCCGGCCTGAGTGCGCAACTGGGCGCCGTGCACGGCGCGGGCGCCGAGCGCCTGGCGGCGTTGTCGCGTAGCGCGGCGGCGGCGAAAGCGCATGCATGAACGACGCGGTGGCATTTGATCCCCTGCTGACCTTGCTCGAACTGGCCCAGCGCGCACGCGCCGCGGCCAGCGCCAATGAACTGGCCTTCCTGCTGGTGAACGACAGCCGCGCGCTGGCGCCGTACCGCCAGGCGGCGCTGTGGTTCGACGCCGGCGGCGTGCACACCCTGTCCGGCGTGGTGGAAGTGGAAGCCAACGCCCCGTATGCCCAGTGGCTCGTGCAGCTGTGCCGGGCGCTGGCAGAGCGCCATGCGGACGCCGCGCCGCTGGCCGTCGAGGCCGCGCAACTGCCGCCCGCCATCGCCGCCGCCTGGGACGAATGGCTGCCGGTGGCCGTCACCTGGGTGCCGCTGCGCGCCACGGGCCGCGCCGGCGGGCAGGCGGGCCTGCTGCTGGCCGGCGACGCGCCGCTGCAGCCCGGGCAGCTGGCCCTGCTCACCGAATGGGCCGATATCTGGCAGCATGCGTGGCGCGCCAGGCAAGGTCCGGCGCGCTGGTCGCCGGCGGCGCTGCCGGCGCGGCTGCGCCTGTGGTGGCAGGGCGATGGACAAGGCCAGCGCTGGCGCCGCCGGCTGGGCGCCGCGCTGGCAGTGCTGGCGGTGCTGCTGTTTCCCGTGCGCCTGACGGTACTGGCGCCGGGCGAGCTGGTGGCGGCCAATCCGGCCACCATCCGCGCGCCCCTCGATGGCGTGATCGCCGAATTTTCCGTGCGCCCGAATCAGGTCGTGCGCGCCGGCCAGCCCCTGTTCTCGTTCGACCAGGCGCCCATCGGCAGCCGCCTCGACGTCGCGCGCGAAGGGCTGGCCACGGCGCAGGCCGAGTACCGGCAGACGGCGCAGATGATACTCAACGACCCGCGCGCCAAGACGCAGCTGGCCGCGCTGCTGGGCAAGATCGCCGAGAAGCAGGCGCAGGCAGCGTTCCTGGAGGGCCAGGCGCAGCGCTCGCGCGTGCTGGCGCCGCATGCCGGCATCGCCCTGTTCGACGACCCGTCGGAATGGATAGGCCGGCCCGTGCAGACGGGCGAACGCATCATGCAGGTGGCGGCCGCCGACGACGTGGAGATCGAAGCGTGGGTGCCGATCGGCGACGCCATTCCGCTGGCCGAGCGGGCCCCGCTCAAGCTGTACCTGGCCGCCGCGCCGCTGACGCCGCTCGAAGCAAATGTGCGCTACATGAGCCACCGCGCCACCGCGCGCCCCGACGGCAGCTATGCCTACCGCGTGCGCGCCAGGCTGGACGGCGCCACCGGCCAGCGCATCGGCCTGAAGGGCACGGCCAAGCTGGGCGGCGAACGCGTGCCGCTGCTCTACTGGATACTGCGACGGCCGCTGGCCAGCATCCGCCAGTTCATCGCCGTGTAGAACGGAACCGCATGCACGCCTTACCCTTGCTGCGCCAGGAGCTGTCCATCCATGCCGGCCCACGCCTGCCCGACGGCCAGCCCAGCTGGACCTTGCACGACCCCGTGCGCAACCTGTTCTTCCAGCTCGACTGGCCCAGCTTCGAGATGCTGCGCCGCTGGGAGAACAACGACGCCCAGGCCCTCATCGACGACATCAACCAGAGCACCACCCTGCAACTCGACGGCGGCGCCATCGAGCGCCTTCTCGACTTCCTGCGCGAGCAGCAGCTGCTGCAGCCGCGCCAGGGCGCCGCGGCGGCGATGGCGGCCACGCGCCAGCGCCAGCGCGGCAGCTGGCAGCAATGGCTGCTGCATAACTACCTGTTTTTCCGCATCCCGCTGGTGCGTCCGGACCGCTGGCTGGACTGGCTCGCGCCGCGCCTCGGGTGGCTGTTTTCGCCCGCCTTCCGCTGGCTGACGCTGGCCGCCGGCCTGCTGGGAGTGGCCGGCGCCTACCGCGACTGGGAACGCTTTTCCGCCACCCTGCTCGACACGCTGAGCTGGCATGGTGCCCTGCTGTACGGCGCCGCCATCACCTTCGCCAAAGTCTGCCATGAGATGGGCCACGCGCTGACGGCCAAGCGCTACGGCTGCCGCGTGCCGACCATGGGCCTGGCCTTCCTGGTGATGTGGCCCGTGGCGTACACGGACACCAACGAAGTGTGGAAGCTGGCGCGCCGCGAGCAGCGCCTGGCCGTGGCGGGCGCTGGCATCATGACGGAACTGATGATCGCCGCCTGGGCCACGCTGGCCTGGACCTGGCTGCCCGATGGTGGCCCCAAGCAGGTCGCCTTCCTGCTTTCGACCACCACCTGGATCACCACCGTGGCCATCAATGCCAGTCCCTTCATGCGCTTTGACGGCTACTTCCTGCTGTCCGATTACCTGGGCCTGCCCAACCTGCACAGCCGCGCATTCGCGTTGGCCCGCTGGGACTTGCGCGAACGCCTGTTCGCGCTGAACGAGCCGGCGCCGGAATCGTTTCCGCCGCGCCGGCGCGCCGGCCTGATCCTGTTCGCCTGGACCGTATGGATCTACCGGCTGGTGCTGTTTCTGGGCATCGCCGCACTCGTGTACCACTTCTTCATCAAGGCCGTCGGCATCCTGCTGTTCCTCGTCGAGATCTGCTGGTTTGTCGCGCTGCCGCTGTGGCGCGAACTGCAGGTGTGGCGCTCGCGTCGCGAAGCCCTGCGGCACAGCCGCCGCGCCTGGCGCAGCGCCGGCCTGGCCGCGCTGCTGCCGCTGCTGCTGATGCTGCCGTGGCCGGACCGGGTGCTGACCTCCGGCGTGCTGCAGCCGCAGGCGCGCCTGGCGCTGTACGCGCCCGCGCACGCGGCGCTTGAAGCGCTGCCGGTGGCCAATGGCCAGCGCGTCGCCGCCGGCCAGCCCCTGCTGCGCCTGTCATCGCCCGAACTGGCGCTGCGCGAAGGCGAGACGGGCGCGCGCCAGGACTTGCTGGCATGGCAATCGGCGGCGGCGGGCCTGGACGCCGCCAGCCGCAAGGACTGGCAAGTGCTGAACGACCAGCTGGCCTACGCCAGCGCCGAGCATGCGACGGTGGGCGCGGACTTGCAGCGCTACCGGCCGCTGGCGCCGTTCGCGGGTGTGCTGGTCGACGTCGATCCCGACCTGCGGCCCGGCGAATGGCTCAAAGGGCAGGAATATCTGGGTTCGCTGGTGGGCGCCGGGCGCTGGCAGGTGGTGGCCTACGTCGACCAGGATGCCGTACGGCGCATCGCGCGCGGCGACCGTGCCCTGTTCCTCGCCGACGGCCTGGCCGGCCCCGCGCTGCGCCTGACCGTGGCCAGCATCGACCGCGATGCCAGCCGCACCCTGAACGAGCCGGAACTGGCGGCGCTGTTCGGCGGCGACGTGCTGGTGCGCGAAAAGAACGGCGTGCTGTATCCCGAACAGGCCGTATACCGGGTGCTGCTCGATGCGGACGCCGAACTGCCGGCCAGCAGCCCTGCGTGGCGCGGCAGGGTCGCCATCGCCGGGGAATGGGAAGCGCCGGCATGGCGTTTCCTGCGCGCGGCCGCGGGCGTGGCGCGCCGCGAAGCGGGTTTCTAGCCGGCTGCTGACGACCGCGCCCCGATCGTGGTATGGTTAGCGAATCCGGCGGCCCTTATGCGGCGCCGGAATTAGAAAAACAGCAAGATTATTAGGCTCATGTCAGAAAAAATCATCATGATGACGGAGCGGCGACGGGCCGCTCCGGCCATCCCGGCCGCCCTGGAAGCGCCAACAGGCCTGCTGAACGATCAACTGGGCCGGCCCCTGCACGACTTGCGCATCTCGATCACCGACCGCTGCAATTTCCGTTGCGTGTACTGCATGCCCAAGGACGTGTTCGACAAGAACCACGTGTATCTGCCGCACACGGATTTGCTGTCGTTCGAGGAAATCACGCGCATCGCGCGCCTGTTCGTCGCGCACGGCGTGGAAAAGATCCGCCTGACGGGCGGCGAGCCGCTGCTGCGCAAGAATATCGAAAAGCTCATCGCCATGCTGGCCGCACTGCGCACGCCGTCGGGCCAGCCGCTGGACCTGACCTTGACGACCAACGGTTCCTTGCTGGCCAGAAAGGCGCAAGCCTTGAAGGATGCGGGCCTGAACCGCGTCACCGTGTCGCTCGATTCGCTCGACGACGCCACCTTCAAGCGCATGAACGACGTCGATTTCGCCGTGGCCGACGTGCTGCAAGGCATAGCTGCCGCGCATGCGGCGGGCCTGGGACCGATCAAGATCAACATGGTCGTCAAGGCCGGCATGAACGAGCAGGAAATCGTGCCCATGGCGCGCCACTTCAAGGGCACGCCCTACATCTTGCGCTTCATCGAATACATGGACGTGGGCGCCTCGAACGGCTGGAACTTGCAGGAAGTCATCCCGTCGGCCGAGGTGGTGCGCCGTATCGGCGAACACATGCCCTTGCTGCCCATCGACCCGAACTACACGGGCGAGACGGCGGCGCGCTGGCGCTACGCCGATGGCGGCGGCGAAATCGGCCTCATTTCCAGCGTCACGCAAGCGTTCTGCGCCGACTGCAGCCGCGCCCGCCTTTCGACCGAAGGCAAGCTGTACACGTGTCTGTTCGCCAGCAGCGGCCACGACTTGCGCAGCCTGCTGCGCGGCGGCCACAGTGACGCGGAAATTTCCTCGGCCGTGGCGCAGCTGTGGCGCGGCCGCGCCGACCGCTATTCGCAATTGCGCACCAGCCAGACGGATCTGACGGGCGGCGCGCTTGAGCACGGTAAAAAGAAAGTGGAAATGTCGTACATCGGCGGCTGAATCGGGCGCGGCGCGCGCCCGCCGCTGCTACCATGGCGCATGCACCCATTTTCCTACCTGACATGATCAACAAACACGACATTACCGGCCTGATCCTGGCCGGCGGCCTGGGCACGCGCATGGGCCAGCGCGACAAGGGCATGCTGCCCCTGCATGGCCAGCCCCTGGCGCGCCACGTGCTGCAGCGCCTGGCGCCGCAAGTGGGCCAGCTGGCCGTCAGCGTCCATGCCGATGCCGGCGATTACGCGCGCTTCGGCCTGCCCGTGTGGCCGGACGCGCTGCCGGGCCAGCTGGGTCCGCTGGCAGGTTTACACAGCGGCATGCGGCACGCCGGCACGCCCTACCTGCTCACCGTGCCGTGCGATTCACCCCTGCTGCCGCCCGACCTGGCCGCGCGCCTGGCCGCCGGCCTGGTCGAAAACGATGCCGACCTGGCCATCGCCGTCACCGAGGAAACCGATCCGGCGACGGGATCGGCCGTGCGCCGGCCGCACCCCGTCTTCTGTCTTGTCAAGACTGCCGCCCTGCCCCAGCTCGATGCCTACCTGCGCGGCGGCGAACGCCGCATGCGCACCTGGCACGGCCCCTTGAAGCTGGCCGAAGTGCTGTTCGAGGATGGCGCCGCGTTCGGCAACATCAATACCCCGGACGAGCTGGCCGCCTTGCAGGCGCGGGGCTTGAGCGTGCCGATGGCGCAAGCCATCCTGGCCGACACCGTCGCGCCCGTGGCCGGGATCGAGGAATTGCCGCTGCCGCAGGCGTTCGAGCGCATGCTGGCGGCCGACATCATCTCGCCCATCAGCGTGCCCGCGCACGACAATTCCGCCATGGATGGCTATGCGCTGCATGGTGCCGACCTGGGCGGCGACACGCCAGTGACTTTGGCCGTGGTCGACACCATCCTGGCGGGCCGTCCCGGCACGGTCAAAGTGGGGCGCGGCCAATGCGCGCGCATCATGACGGGCGCCGTCATGCCCGACGGCTGCGACAGCGTGGTGCCGCAGGAACTGGTGCTGCAAGCCAATGAAACCAGCATCACGCTGGCGCCGGACTGCATCCGCCCCGGCGACAACCGCCGCTTCAGGGGCGAAGACTTGATGCAGGGCCAGCCGGCCTTGCTGCAAGGCAAGATACTCGGACCGGCCGAACTGGGCCTGCTGGCCTCGCTGGGCATCGCCACCGTCCCCGTGCGCCGCCGCCTGCGCGTGGCCTTCTTTTCCACGGGCGACGAATTGCGCTCGATCGGCGAGCCGCTCGATGCGGGCTGCATCTACGACAGCAACCGCTACACCCTGCTGGGCATGCTGACCCGCCTCGGCTGCGAGGTGCTCGACATGGGCATCGTCAAGGACAATCCGCAGGCGCTGGAAGCGGCCCTGCGCGGCGCCTGCGCCAAGGCCGACGTCATCATCACCTCGGGCGGCGTGTCCAGCGGCGCGGCCGATTTTACGCGCGAGATCCTGGCCCGCCTCGGCGACGTGGCTTTCTGGCAAATCAACATGCGCCCGGGCCGCCCCATGGCCTTTGGCCGGATTGCCAGCGAGGGCGACACGGCCTTGCTGCTGGGCCTGCCCGGCAACCCGGTGGCCGTGATGGCGGCGTTTTATTTCCTCGCCCGCCCCACCCTGCTGCGCCTGATGGGCGCCGACGCGGACACGGCCAGCCTGCCCCTGCTGCAGGTGGCGGCGCAGGCACCGATCCGCAAGAAACGGGGCCGCACGGAATACCAGCGCGGCATCGTCGAGCGCGGCGCGGACGGGCGCCAGCACGTGCGTGTGACGGGCGCGCAAGGCTCGGGCATCCTGCGCTCGATGACGCAAGCCAATTGCATGATCGTGCTGCATGAGGCGCAAGGCCACGTGGCGGCAGGCGACCTCGTCGATATTGTGCTGTTCCATGGCCTGATGTAAGCAACTGCCCCTCCCCCTCTCCTTGACGGCCCGCCCTGCGCGGGCCGTTTGCATTTCCCCTTCGCAATCAATTTGCTCCTGCGCGGCACACCTGCGCCCGCCGAGATAAAAATATTAATCATTTCTCGTCAAAATAAATCAATAAACACAACACTAATTGTAATAATTTTATTTATTAGTTGATATTGAAGTTTCTTCGGTGATAACATTCGAACTCACGCAAAAGTTCAATTTTGATATTGTTTTCACGAGGAAACTAACAATGAAACACGGCCCATGGTTGGCGAGTACCTGCATGCTGGGTGCGGCAGTCCTATTCGGCATGTTGTCTCTGGCTCCCCTGCCCGCGTATGCGAAAGGCGTGGCCCGCACCGACGTGCTGGACAACTGCAACTGGAACCGTCCCGGCGTCGACCCGTTCATGGGTGACGTGGTGGCGGCCGTGGACCGCTATACGGATATCGCGCAGCCCGTGCGCGAACAATTGAAGGCGCGCATGCGCGCGCGCCAGTACGATGAGATCGTGGTGATCAGCCGCGACGCCATCCGCGGCAAGGGCAATTACAACGCGCGCATCAGCGACATGCATTTCGGCCCCGGCCGCGTCTGCCGCAACGTCACGCGTGCGGGCTGGAACGAGCAGATGCAGGAACGGGGACTCGTGTATTGCGTGCAGGGCCAGTGCATCCTGGTGCCGACGATTTGCCGCAACGTCAGCCGCATCACGCAGGCGCCCGCGTCGGCGCCGCCAGCCGCCGGCGCAGCTCCCGGTGGTGCCGCTCCCGGCGGTGCAGCACCCGTTGCCGCCGCGCCCGCCGCCCCGGAAACGGCAGGCGTGCCCCTGATCGACAATCCCGACGCCTTGCGCGGCGGCTCGTTCACGGGCGGCGCCATGCCGCCCGAGGTGGCCAGCATTCCTTTCCTGCCCTTCGATTATGTGCGTACCGCCGGCGGCATCACGCCGCCTGCCGGCATGGGCGGCGGCGGCGGGGGTGGAGGCGGCCTGCCGCCGGACCGGGGCAGCAGCATCATCGTGCCGCCCACCGTGATCATCCCTAGCTTGCCACCGACGGTGCCGACCGTCTTGCCGGCCGTGCCGGAACCGCAAACCTGGGGCATGCTGCTGGCGGGACTGGCGCTGACGGCCTTCGCCGCCAGAAAACGCCGGGCCGGCAAGCATGCCGCCTGATGCGTAGCCAGCCGGGTGCGGACTTGTTACTATGATGCATTCCAGACAAGGACCGCCATGCCCGATATCGATAGCCGCTTAGCACGTCTCATTGCGCTGCGCGCGGAAGGCCGGCATGCGCAAGCGCTGCCGCTGCTGCAACAGCTGTTCGCCGACGCCGGACGAGTCGTGAATCCGGCAAGGTCGAGCTATTTCATCCCCATGCTGGAGTGGAAGTTTTTGGCCGAGGCCTACGCGCCGGCGTACACCGCGCTGCAGGTGGAGCGTGACGCGCAAATACGGCTGCTGCTGTCAGGCGAGCACGTTTTCGGACGCCACGACAGTAGCGTGCCGCCGGCAAGCAACGCGTTCGGGCGCGCATCGCGTTTTTCTCTTATCGTCGAAATGAACGAGACGCTGGGCGATGTCCGCTCCACCGCCGACCTGTTCGCCCGGCTGGACGTCAGCGCCCCGGAACTGGCGCGCCGGCACGCCTGGCAAGCGCTGCCGGCCGTCGTCGAAGTGGGCAATTTTGCGCTGGCGGAGCGCTACCGCTGCCCCGCACCGCTGGCACACCTCGAGACTGTCAATACTCTGGCCGCCAGCCAGCCCCTGCTTCCTGCGCCGGGCACGGCACCGCGCCTGGCGGCGGAGTTGATGAATCTGGTGAAAGACGTGCGGATCGCCACTGCCGTACTGCGCGGCCAGGGACAGGCCGCCGAGGCCGACGCGCTGTGCGCCGCCTTGCTGGCCGGCCTGGCGAATGACGCCATGCGCACGCTGGCGCAGCGCGAGCTCGATGCGCCCGGCAGCATCACCGCTGCCATCGTCAAGCGCCAGATGGATGAGGAACAACAGGCCTAGCCGGCCGCCGCGGCGAACAGGGCGGCGCTATTCGCCGTCCGCCTTACCCAGCAGCAAGGCAGCCGCCTCGCCCGGCAAGGCTTCCACGGATTTCAATTTGCGCGCCATCTGGCGGCTGCGCACTTCCGCGCTTTCGATATTCTTCGCCGCCTTTTCCAGGGTCAGCCGGGTTTGCGACAGCACGTCGCCGAACTTGCCGAATTCCGTCTTGACGGCGCCCAGCACTTGCCACACCTCGGACGAGCGCTTTTCCAGCGCCAGGGTGCGGAAACCCATCTGCAGACTGTTGAGCAAGGCCGTCAGGGTCGATGGCCCGGCAATGCTGACCCGGTGCACACGCTGCAATTCGTCGGCCAGGCCCGGGCGGCGCAGCACTTCCGCATACAGCCCCTCGGTAGGCAGGAAGAGGATGGCGAAATCCGTCGTCAGCGGCGGCGCCAGGTATTTCTCGGCGATGGTTTTCGCTTCGCCCCGCACGGCCCGCTCCAGTTCGCGGCCGGCCAGGGCCACGGCGTCCGCATCGGCCCGCTCGGCCGCCTCGACCAGGCGCTCGTACTGTTCCTTGGGAAATTTCGCATCGATGGGCATCCACACGGGCGGACCGCCATCGACCATGCCCGGCAACTTCAGGGCGAATTCCACGCGCGCGCCGCTGCCCGGCAACGTTTCCACGTTCTTCGCGTACTGGTCGACAGTAAGTACCTGCTCCAGCAGCATTTCCAGCTGCACTTCGCCCCAGGTGCCGCGCGTCTTGACGTTGGTGAGCACCCGCTTCAAATCGCCCACGCCCAGCGCCAGCTGCTGCATTTCGCCGAGTCCCTGGTGGACTTTTTCCAGCCGCTCCGACACTTGCTGGAACGAGGCGGAAAGGCGCGTTTCCAGCGTCGCGTGCAGTTTCTCGTCGACCGTCTTGCGCATTTCTTCCAGCCGCGCGCCATTGTCGGCCTGCAAGTCGCGGATCTTGTTCTCCAGCGTGGCGCGCACTTCCAGCATGCGCTGCGCATTCGATTCCGTCAGCTGGGCCAGGGTTTGATTGGTACTTTCGGCAAAGCGCGCCAGGCTTTGCGCCTGCTCTTCGCGCCCGACTTTCCCCTGCGCCTGCATCTGCGTGCGCAGGCTGTCGAGCTGCTGCAGGGTTGCCGCCTGGAATTGCGCCAGGCCAGCCGCTAGGTCTTGCCGCGTCGCTTGCGCCGACGCCTGCAATTGCAGCCGCACTTCGCGCTCGACCCGGTCGATGCGTTCCAGACTTTGCTGCTGGTGCTGCTGCACCAGCGCCAGGGTGGTGGCGCCATCGCCGGCCGCGCCACGGGGGCGCAGCAGCAGCAAGAGCAACAGGACGATGGCGGCGATGGCGGCGCCCAGCAGGCTGTAGAACTCGATTGGGCTCATGGGATCAGTCAGCTTTATTGCGCATCCAGTCGGCCGTCTGATAGAACGATTCCATCAGGCGCACGCGCAAGGATTCTTCGATGCCCGTGTCTTCCATGGCCCAGGCCATGGCGCGCAGCCACTGGTCGCGCTCGCTGGTGCCAATGGCGTAGGGCAAGTGACGGGCGCGCAGGCGCGGGTGGCCGAATTTCTCGATATACAAATCCGGTCCGCCCATCCAGCCCGTGAGGAAGAAATACAGCTTGTCGCGCGAGCCGTCCGTCGAGGGCGGATGCATGACGCGGATGCCGGCGAACTCGGCTTCGAGTTCCATCAAGTCATAAAAACGGTCGACCATTTCACGCAGCACGGGGGCGCCGCCGATGGTCTCGTACAGGGTGGGGGCAATGGTATCAGTCATGGCCGCCATGATAGCGCAAGCATCGGCGCTCCATGCAGCGCCAGCGCTCCCTGCCGCAATAAATGGCAATATACTTGACTGATCAAGCTTTCATCAACTACCATGCAATTTTAAAACAGGGACAAGATGAATATGCCAACCGCCACCGACACTGATTTGCTGCGCAATACCAACTTCCGCTGGCTGCTGGGCGGCGGACTCGTCTCCATGCTGGGCGACCAGTTCAGCATGCTGGCCCTGCCCTGGCTGGTGCTGAGCCTGACGGGCGATAGCCTCAGCCTCGGTATCGCCGTGGCCCTGATGGGGGCGCCGCGCGCCGTGCTCATCTTGCTGGGCGGCACCATCGCCGACCGTTATTCGCCCCGGCGCGTGCTGCTGCTGAGCAAATATGCGAACGCCGCCATCCTGCTGGCACTGGCGGGACTGCTGGTGCTGGACCTGGCCAGCCTGGCGCTCGCGTATGCGGCCGCGCTGGCGCTGGGCATCGCGTCCGCCTTCGGCATTCCGGCCGGCACGGCCATCCTGCCGCAAGCCGTGCCTGCACCTACGTTGCAGAAAGCCAATGGCTTGCAGATGGGTGCGCGCCAGTTGTCCTTGCTGGCCGGTCCCCTGCTGGCGGCGCTCGTGCTGGGTGCCCACGGTAACGGGCAGCACACCTCCATGGCGGCGCTGGCCGCCGCCTTCGCCATCGATGCGCTGACGTTTGTGTTTTCCGCGTGGACCTTGCGCCAAGTCAAGCTGCGGCCCCTGGCTGCGGCTGCGGCGCCGCAAGGCATGTGGCGCGACATGGCGGCGGGCCTGGCCATGGTGTGGCGCGACTTGCCCCTGCGCAGCTGTTATGCCTACTGGGCCGTGGTGGCATTCTTCGTCATGGGTCCGCTGCAAGTCGCCTTGCCCGTGCTGGCCAGCGAGCGCCTGCACGGCGCCGCGGCGCTGGGCATGCTGATGGGCGCGCACGGCGCCGGCACCCTGGCCGGCATGCTGGCGTCCAGCCTGGGCGGCGCCTGGCTGCGCCGCCATTTCGGCGCCACCCTGCTAGCCGCCGACGCCATCGTGGCTTGCCTGTTGATGGCGCTGGGACAAATCGGCGCGGCCTGGCACGGCGCGGTCCTGCTGGCCGTCACGGGAGTGCTGGGCGGCTATGTGCAGGTGGCCATCTTTACGTGGATACAGCGGCGCGTGGCGCCCGCCATGCTGGGCCGGGCGATGGCTGTGTTCATGGGCATCTTCCTGGGACTGGCGCCCCTGTCGGCGGCGGCCACGGGTGCGCTGCTGCGCCACGTGAGCGTTGGCGAGCTGTTCTGCGCCGGCGGCGCTCTGCTGCTGGCCGCCGCCATCGCCGCCGCCCTGTTCACGGATATTGCCCACATCGCAAGCACCGATTACGTCACCCAATCCTAAGGAAATCACAACATGGATAAAACACAGCAAGCAGCCTTGAAAGCAGCTTACCGGCAACAAGCGCCCGCGCTGGGCATCATCGCGCTGCGCCACCTGCCCAGCGGGTGCACCCTGCTCGAACGCAGCCGCAACGCGCCCGGCGCGCTGAACCGCCACCGCTTCGAACTCACGCTGGGTACGCACCGCAACGCCCGCCTGCAGGCGGACTGGCGGCGCGACGGTGCGGCGGCTTTCCGCTTCGACATCATCGACACCGTCGATCAATCCGCCGATCCCGCCTTCGATGCGGACGCCGAACTGGACACCCTGCTGGCGCTGCACCAGGCGCAGCTGCTGGAACAGGGACAGGCACGCTATTGAGCGGCCATGCTTTACACTTGCGCACTCACGCACTGCGCAGCAAATGAAAAGGATGTCATGACCGATCACACTCTCCCGACGCCGGACGGCGGCGGCGCGCTGGACTTTTGCCTGCGCCTGGCGCGCGCCCAGGCGCTCATCGTGCGCCGCTTCGACAGCATCCTGGGCAATCTGCACGGCCTGAGCTTCAGCGATTACCAATTGCTGTACCACTTGCAGCGGGCGCCCGGCGGACGCCTGCGCCGCATCGACCTGGCCGAGCGCCTGGCGCTGACGGCATCCGGCATCACGCGCTCGCTGATGCCGCTGGAAAAAATTGGCCTGGTGGCGCGCCAGGCCGATGCACGCGATGCGCGCGTCGGCTACGCCGCCATCACCGAAGCGGGACTGGCATTGCTGGCGCACGCGAATACGACGGCACAGGCGCTGGGCCAGGAATTGCTGGGCAATGCCAGCGCGGACCAGCTGGCGCCCCTGTCCATGCTGCTGGGCACGATCGCCGGCAACCAGCCCGCGAACGGCTGACGCGCGCTACACCAGCGCCAGCTTGCGCAGGCGCCGCGTCGAGGGCCAGCGCGCCATGCCCGTCTCGTCGCGGATGGCGGCGCAGGCGGCCAGCACTCTTGCGCACTCGTCCTCGCGCAAGCCCGCATTCAGGGTCAGGCGCACCAGCGAACGGTTCTTCGGTGTGGCCGGCGCGCAAAAGACGGCGCCGTAGATGCCGTGCCGTTCCAGCGCCTTGCGCAGGATCAAGGTATCGGGTTCGCTGCCCGCTTCCAGCGCGATGATCTGCTCCGTGCCGTCGCTGACGTTGTAGCCGAGATCCATCAGCCCCTGGCGCAGCTGCACGCTGTGGCGGTGCAGCGCGGCGCGGCGGCCATCGGCGGCGCGGATGAAGTCGAGCGCCGCATCGAACCACGCCAGCTCGTGTTCGAGCAGGCAGGAACTGAAGATGGCGGGCCGCGAAGCGGACAAAAAATAGCCCTTGAAACGGGCCGAACAGGTAATCAGCCCGGCCCGGCCCGCGAACGCCTTGGCCAATGACGCCGTGCGGAAATGCACGCGCTCGGCCAGGCCCAGCTCCGCCACCAATCCTGCGCCCTGCGGGCCGTGCGTGCCCAGCGAGTGCGACTCGTCGACGATCAGCATGCTGCCGCTGCGTTCGGCAATTTCCACCATGTCCAGCAGCGGCGCCACGCTGCCGTTGGTGCTGTACAGCGCATCGACGATGATGATGCCGGGGCCATGCTTGTCGAGCTGGCGCTGCAGGTGGGCGCCATCGTTGTGCAGGAAGGCGACGGGCACGGCTTGCGCCGATTGCACGCCTTCCCACAACGACGCATGCGCCTGCATGTCGAGGTACACGGGGATGCCGGGTCCGGCCAGGCTTTGCAGCAAGCCCACGTTGGCGGCCCAGCCCGACTGCGCCAGCACGCACGCTTCGCTGCCGAGAAAATCCGCCAGCTTGTGTTCCAGCCGGTGCTGGCGGCTGCCTTCCTGCAGGAACACGGACGACATCAGCATGGCGCCGCCGCCCTGCAAGACGCGCGCCTGGGCCGCCAGCAACGCCGCCTCGCCGGCGATGTTCAGGTAATCATTGCCTGCCAGCATGATTGCACTGGCCGGCACGGCTTGCCATTCATGCAAGTGCTCGCCGCCGAGCAGCTTCTCGATGCGCTCGACATAGTGCTCATCCATGCGCGCGCGCACGAAGGCGGGCATCCGTTGCTCGGCATGGATGGCGCGGGACGGCAGAGGGGAAATAGCGTTTATCATAGGAACTCCTGATTGGTTGCGGTGGGAACTACCGCATCCAACATGCGCGAGTCATCCGGCAAGCGTTTGATACAGCTCAACAGTTGTGCCGATATTGTGCTGATACAGAGGGAACCCGCCGATCATGTTGCATTGACACGCCTCAACGAACACGCCCCTCTGATCATGATGCATGCGCAGTCCCCTTCCGGAAAACGGTGGCAAGGCAAGCTGCTCCAGCCTTTCCTGCATTTCCACGACGCCATCGAACACACGCCGGTGCGGCGCGCTCAGGTGCGCACCCTGGCGCTCATCGGTGCGCTGGGCATGCCCATGTACTACGCGCTGTGGCATTATTTCTTTCCGCAAGAATACGAATCGCCGCTGCTGCGCACCATCTCCGCCCTGCTGTTCCTGCCCGCGCTATGGCCTGACCGCTTCAGCAATACCTGGTTCAGCGTCTACCTGTTCCTGGGGCTGACCTTCGAACTGCCGTTTTTCTTTACATATATGTTCCTGATGAACCACGCCTCGAGCATGTGGGCGCATTCGCTGCTGGTGGCGCTGGTCGTGCTGTTTCACTTCGATACGCGCATCGCCGTGCTGGCCTACCTGAGCGGCACCCTGCTGGCTTGCCTGGCGTTTGCCGTGGCCGGCGATCCCGCCTTCCTGCTCAGCCGCGACGTCTTGCAGCAATTGCCCGTGCACTGGTTCACGATTGCCGTGCTGTCCGTCGTCAAGGTGGGCCGCAACGTGGGCGCGCAGGAGAAACTGGCCGGGCTGGCGGCCGGCCTGGGCAGCGTGGCGCACGAATTGCGCACGCCTCTCGTCAGCGTCGAGGCAAACGTGCGCGGGCTGCAGCGCGGGCTGCGGCAAAACCTGCAAGGGCAGCCGCCGGACGAGGCCAGCGGGGAAGCGCTGGCGCGCATCCAGTTCGAAGTGCGCCATATGCACCACATGATCGATCTGTTCCTGCTCAGCGCCAGCGCCGTCAACCGCAAGCTCGAAGCCAACGAGGCGGTGGCCATGCACGACAGCGTGACGGCCGTGCTGCGCCGCTACCCGTTTACCAGCACGGCCCAGCGCGACATCGTCAAGGTCGACGTGCGCGCCGATTTCACGTTTCCCGGCCAGTCCGAGCTGTGCGTGGTCATCCTGCTGAATCTGCTGCGCAATGCCTTGAAAAGCATCCACCGCGCCGGCAAGGGAAGAGTGCGCATCATCATCGATGGCGCCCATCCCGTGCCGCGCCTGCTGTTCATCGATACGGGCTGCGGCATCGCGGCCAGCCGCCTGCCGCTGATCTTCGACCGCTTCTATTCGTATCCCTCGCATAACGGCAGCGGCATCGGCCTGGCCCTGTGCCGGCAAATCATGCAAGCCTGGCAGGCGCGCATCCGCTGCGTCGCGCGCGAAGGCGCCTACGCCATCTTCGTGCTGGAATTTCCCCAGCCCCTGCCCGTGCCCACGCACAACCGTTTTCCATCCATCCACCGCGCGAGGTGACGCATGCAACTGCCCGTCTACACCCATCCGACCCTGACCGTATTGATCGACGACAGCGATTCCTTCCTGAAAAGCCTGGCGTTCCAGCTCGATCCCGGCCTGGCGCGCAAGACTTTCCACGACACGAGCAGCGCGCTGCACTGGCTGCGCCAGAGTACGCAGCCGGGCGAGACGCCGCTGCACGTCAATTTCGACACGCAAAACCTGCCGCCCGACCAGTGCAACGTGGCGCTCGACATCGAACGCATCTGGCGCATCAGCGGCCAGGCGCAGCGCTTTGCCGTGCCTTCCGTGCTGGTGGTCGATTATTCGATGCCGCAGATGAATGGCCTGGAATTCTGCCAGGCCGTGCGCGACTTGCCGTGCAAGAAGATTCTATTTACGGGCGCGGCCGATGAAAAAGTGGCCGTGACGGCCTTCAACCGGGGCTTGATCGACCGCTACATCAAGAAGAGCGACGACGATGCGCTCGACATTCTGGAACAGGAAATCGTTGCCCTGCAGCGCGAATTCTTCCTGCAGCAATCGGAAACCGTGCGCGATCTGCTGATGCTGCACGACTACAGTTTCCTGCAAGACGAGGCGCTGGCCGCCGTCGTGCACGAGCTGTGCCAGCGCCACGGCTTCGTCGAGTTTTATATTTTCCCCAATCCCAGCGGCATCCTGTTCTTCACGCGCGACGGCCACGCCAAGCTGATGATCATCGAGACGGAACGCAGCCTGCACACGCAGTATGAAATGGCGCGCGACAGCGACGCGCCCGATTCATTGCTGCAGGCCCTGCTGGAAATGCGCGTGATTCCCTACTTTTCCGACGCCAACAGCGACGGCATGTACGCGGCGCAGATAGGCGAGAACTGGTTTCGCTACTGCGCCGCGCCCACCATCTGCCTGGGCGGCGTGACGTATTTCTGGGCCCTGTTCGACGTGCCGGCGCACCAGCTGGGGCAGCCGGTGATGTCCTACGCGCAATTTCTGCGCGCAGGCGCGGGCGACGGCGTCATTGTTTAGCCTTCCCTTAAGGTCTGCAGCGGCGGATGTTTCAGGACATTGCGCAAGCCCAGCCAGCCGCCGGCGATCGCGCACAGGGCGCCGGCCAGCAGGCCGAAGGCCCACACGCCCGGCGCGAAGCTCCAGGCGAACTTGAACTGGTACGTCGCCAGGGCCCAGCCCATGGCCGCCGCGCCCGATGCGGCCAGCAAGCCGGCCAGCGCGCCGACGAGGGAAAACTCGATCAGCTGCGCCTGCGCCAGCTGGCGCCGCGTGGCGCCCAGGGCGCGCAGCAGGCCCGCTTCGCGCGTGCGCTCATCCTGCGAGCCCATCAAGGCCGCATACAGCACCAGCAAGCCCGAGGCCAAGGTAAAGGCAAACAGGAATTCGACGGCCGTCACCACCTGGTCCAGCACGCCCTGAATTTGTTTGAGCACGCCGCCCACGTCGACCACCGTCAAATTCGGATAGTCGCGCAGCAGGGCGTTGCCCAGGTCCGCCTGCGCAGGCGGCAGGTGGAAGGCCGTGATCCACGTCTGCGGCGTGTCCGCCATGGCGGCCGGATTGATGATGACAAAGAAATTGACGCGCATCGAGCCCCATTCCAGCTTGCGCAAGCTGGTAATGGCCGCTTCGACGCTCTGACCGGCGATGTCGAAGCGCAGCTTGTCGCCCAGCTTCAGCTTCAGGGTCTTGGCGATGCCCTCTTCCACCGACGCTTCCGCCGGCGCGCCGGGCTTGTCGCTGAACCACTTGCCGGCCACGAGCTTGTTTTCTTCCTGCATGGTCGCCATCGTCGACAGATTGAATTCGCGGTCGGCCAGGCCCTTGGCGCGGTCGTCCTCGTACGTGGCTTCCGTGATGGCGTTGCCGTTCACGGCCACCAGGCGCCCCCGTATCATCGGATACAGCGGTGCATTGGCCACGCCGGCCTGCGCCAGGCGCGCGGCGATCGGGTCTTTCTGCTCGGGCAAGATATTGATCATGAAGCGGTTCGGCGCATCGGGCGGCGTGGCATTGCGCCAGGCCACCATCAGGTCGCCGCGCACCACCGTCAGCAGCAGCAAGGCCATCAGGCCCAAGGCCAGGGACACCACCTGGATGACGGTGGCGCCCGGGCGGCGCTGCAATGACGTGACGGCAAAGCGCCAGCCCTGGTGATTGAAGGCGCCGCGCAGGCTTTTCAGCGACTTGATGCCCAGCCAGCCGGCCAGGGCGAACAGGGCGAAGCCGCCGAGGAAGCCGGCCGCCGTCAGCAAGGCCAGTTTCACGTCGCCCGCCTGCCACAACAGCAGCACGACGAAGGCGGCGATGCCGAGGCCGTAGGTGGCCAGGGCCAGCGCCTGCGGCGGCTCCTGCTCGCGGCGGATCACCCGGTTATGGGGCACATTGCGCAACTGCAAAATCGGCGGCAAAGCAAAACCGAGTAACAGCAGCATGCCGGTGGCCACGCCCTGCAGCGCGGGCAGCAGGGACACGGGCGGCAAGTCGCTCTGCACGAGCTTGCCCAACAGCTCCAGCAGCACCAGGTGGCCGCCGAAGCCGACCAGCACGCCGATCAGGCTGCCCACCAGGCCCACCAGTAAAAATTCGATCACGTACATGGCCGTGACCTGGTTTTGCGTCAAGCCCAGGCAGCGCAGCATGGCGCAGGCGTCGAGGTGGCGCAGCATGAAGCGGCGCGCCGCCATGGCCACGGCGACGGCCGCCAGCATGGCCGACAGCAGGCCGACGAGCGACAGAAAACGGTCGGCGCGGTCCAGGGTCGATTGCATCTGCGGGCTGCCCGATTCCAGCGATTCGATGCGCACGCCTTTGATGGACTGCGCCTTGATCTGGCTTTCCAGCGAGGTTTGATATTGCGCAAGCTCGGCCGCCTTGGCGGGCGGCGCCGACAGCAGCAGCCGGTACGACACGCGCGAGCCGTTCTGCACCAGCGCCGTGGCGGCCAGGTCGCTCAAGGGCAGCATCACTCTCGGGGCGAAATTGAGGAACGATGCGCCGCGGTCCGGTTCGCTGGCGATCAGTTGCGTGACGGTAAATGCCTTGTCGCCCAGGGTCAGGGTGTCGCCCAGCTTCGCGTTCAGGCTGGACAGGATAGCCGCATCGACCCACGCGGTGCCGGGCGCCGGCACCTGGCTGGTCGCCTGGCCCACGGCATCCTGCGCTTCGCTGGCGTTGGTCGTGATTTTCAGCTTGCCCCGCTGCGGGTAGCCGGGCGAGACGGCCTTGATGGACGCCAGTTGCGACAGCGATCGCTCGCCCTCGCCCGCCTGCGCCATGCTGGGAAACGTCACCGTGTCGGCCAGGATAAACCCGCGCTTCTGCGCTTCGGCGCGCCAGGCCGCATTGACGGGCTGGTCGGCGCTGATGACGAGGTCGGCCCCCAGCAGCTGGTGCGCGTCGCGGTTCAGGCCCGCGCGCAGGCGGTCGACGAAGAAGCCGACGGCCGACAGGGCCGCCACGGCGACGATCAGCGCGACGAGCAGGAAACGCAGTTGCCCGGCGCGCCAGTCGCGGCCGGTCATTTTCAGGGAGAGGCGGAACATGGGCGGCGGGTCTTTATGCGAGTTGGTTGTGATGCGTTATTGCGCGATGCCGTGAGCGGCGGCGTGCTGCGCGAAATACGCATCGACGGTGGCAAGAAACGCGTCTTTTTGCGCCTGCGGCAGGAAGGCGGCGATGAAACCGTTGCGCGCCAAGCGTTGCGCGTGGGACAGGCCCAGCGGCAAGGCATCGAAGATGGCGTCGAAATTGTCATTCATGTAGCCGCCGAAATACGCGGGATCGTCCGAGTTCACCGTCACCAGCAGACCGGCGTCGAGCAGTTGCACCAGGTTATGGTCATGCATCTGGTCGAACACGCGCAGCTTGGTGTTCGACAGGGGGCAGACGGTGAGCGCGATCTGTTCGCGCGCCAGGCGGGCCGTCAGTTCCGCGTCTTCCAGGCAGCGTACGCCATGGTCGATGCGTTCGACTTTCAAGTCGTCGAGCGCCGTGCGGATGTAGGCCGGCGGGCCTTCCTCGCCCGCGTGGGCCACCAGGTGCAGGCCCAGTTCGCGGCAACGGGCAAACACGCGCGAGAATTTCTCGGGCGGATTGCCCACTTCCGACGAGTCGAGGCCGATGCCGATGAACTTGTCGCGGTGCGGCAGCGCGTCTTCCAGGGTCTCGAACGCCTCTGCCTCGCTCAGGTGGCGCAGGAAGCACAGGATCAGGGCCGCGCTGACGGGGCTGTCCTGGCAGGCGCGGTGGATGCCGTTGATCACGTCGGCCATCGGCACGCCGCGCGCCGTGTGCGTCTGCGGGTCGAAGAAGATTTCCGTGTGCAAGACGTTATCGGCTTCGGCGCGGCGCAGGTAGGCTTGCGTCATGTCATAGAAATCCTGCTCTTTCAAGAGCACGCTTGCGCCAGCGTAATAAATGTCGAGAAAAGACTGTAAATCCGTAAAAGCATAGGCGCTGCGCAAGTGTTCCACAGATTCATAGCCCAGCGGCACGCCATTGCGCTCGGCCAGTGCGAAAATCAGTTCTGGCTCCAGCGAGCCTTCGATATGGATATGCAATTCGGCTTTCGGCATGCCGCGGACGATCGCGCGCAATTGGGGGTTCATCATGGGTGTTCCTTATAGGGTGGCGATAAAAATGCTGGCACGCGCGCGCGGCGCGCAGGGCCATCAGACATGCAGGCATCTTAGCGCAAGATGGCCGGCCTCACCGGCGCCCGGCCGCCGTGGCGCCGGCAACGGCAGCGCCACGGCATGCACCGGCACGCGCTGGCGAATTGTCGTATGATGATTTAAAAGGGACAAAAAGGTTCATTGAAATCGATGGAAAATTTGATGATTTATCCAATTAAATCAACAATTTACAAACAAGTATTAAGGATATGCTGACATATCTTTTGACTTCCTGATCCTTTAGAGCAATAATAAATTTCATGGGGTAATGGTAGGTGCAACAAGCGCTATCAACAGTGAAAAAAAAGCCGGCTGGCCACGTCAGCGCACGGCATCAAGCGCCAGTTTTTTGGTCCGGGCAATCCGGACTCGCAAAGACAGCCGGGCTTGAAACAACAATAAAAATCGGTACGAGGTACAGGAAAAGTTCAGACGGCAAGCCCAGGCGAGTGCCAGGCGGGCGGCCATGGTGACTGGCAGTTCAGGTTTACATTAAAGGACATTGACATGACCATTTTTGATAACTATGCAGCACGCTACGAGCGCACCCGCGAAGAGGAAATGTCGCTCACCGAGTACCTGGCCCTGTGCAAGAAGGACAAGCTGACGTATGCCAGCGCGCCCGAACGCATGCTGGCCGCCATCGGCGAGCCGCAGCTGGTCGACACGCGCAACGACACGCGCCTGTCGCGCATCTTCGCCAACAAGGTGATCAAGATCTATCCCGCCTTCCGCGAGTTCTACGGCACCGAGGAAGTCATCGAGCAAGTCGTCTCGTATTTCCGCCACGCGGCGCAAGGCCTGGAAGAACGCAAGCAGATCCTGTACTTGCTGGGGCCCGTCGGCGGCGGCAAGTCGTCGATCGCGGAAAAACTCAAGTCGCTGATGGAACACGTGCCCTTCTATTGCCTGAAAGGCTCGCCCGTCAACGAATCGCCGCTGGGCCTGTTCAACGAGGAAGAGGACGGCACCATCCTCGAAGAGGATTACGGCATCCCGCGCCGCTACCTGCGCAACATCCCCAGCCCGTGGGCCGTGAAACGCCTGCATGAATACAATGGCGATATCAACCAGTTCCGCGTCGTCAAGCGCTACCCGTCCGTGCTCAAGCAAATTGCCATCTCGAAAACGGAGCCGGGCGACGAAAACAACCAGGATATTTCCTCGCTGGTGGGCAAGGTCGACATCCGCAAGCTGGAAGACTATGCGCAGGACGACCCCGATGCCTACAGCTATTCGGGCGGCCTGTGCCTGGCCAACCAGGGCTTGATGGAATTCGTGGAAATGTTCAAGGCGCCCATCAAGGTGCTGCATCCGCTGCTGACGGCCACGCAGGAAGGCAACTACAAGGGCACGGAAGGCTTTGGCGCGATACCGTTCGACGGCATCATCCTCGCGCACTCGAACGAGTCGGAATGGAAGACCTTTAAAAACAACCGCAACAACGAGGCGTTTCTTGACCGTATCTATATCGTCAAGGTGCCGTACTGCCTGCGCGTCTCCGACGAAATCAAGATCTACGACAAGCTGGTGGCCAATTCCTCGCTGGTCAAAGCCCCGTGCGCGCCCGGCACCCTGCGCATGATGGCGCAGTTCGCCATCCTGTCGCGCCTGAAAGACCCGGAAAACTCGAGCATTTTCTCGAAGATGCTCGTCTACGATGGCGAAAACCTCAAGGATACGGACCCGAAAGCCAAGTCCATGCACGAATATGTCGATTACGCGGGCGTGGACGAGGGCATGAACGGGCTGTCGACGCGCTTTGCCTTCAAGATCCTGTCGAAAGTGTTCAACTTTGACAATTCCGAAGTGGCCGCCAATCCCGTGCACTTATTATATGTACTGGAACAGCAGGTCGAGCGCGAGCAGTTCGCGCCGGAACTCGAGCAGCGCTACTTCTCCTATATTAAAGAGCACCTGGCGCAGCGCTACGTGGAATTCATCGGCAAGGAGATCCAGACGGCTTACCTGGAAAGCTATTCGGAATACGGGCAGAATATCTTCGACCGCTATGTGACGTTCGCCGATTTCTGGATACAGGACCAGGAATACCGCGATCCGGACACGGGCGAAAGTTTTGATCGCGAATCGCTGAACAATGAGCTGGAAAAGATCGAGAAGCCGGCGGGTATTTCCAATCCGAAGGATTTCCGCAACGAAATCGTCAACTTCGGGCTGCGTGCGCGGGCCTCGAACGGCGGCAAGAATCCCGCCTGGACCAGTTATGAAAAGTTCCGCACGGTGATCGAAAAGAAAATGTTTTCGAATACGGAGGAATTGCTGCCCGTAATTTCCTTCAATGCCAAGGCCAGTGCCGACGATGCCAACAAGCACGCCGACTTCGTGGCCCGCATGGTGGAAAAAGGCTATACGGCCAAGCAGGTACGCCTGTTATGCGAATGGTACTTGCGAGTACGCAAGTCATCCTAGCGCGGACAGCGGAGGCGCGCTCCGGCCTGACGACCGGCGGGGCGCGCAAGACGAGAAGCAAGGAGGCACCCTTTGACATACCTTATCGACAGGCGCTTGCAAAGCAAGAATAAATCCGCCGTCAACCGCGAGCGTTTCCTGCGGCGTTACAAGGGCCAGATCAAGGATGCCGTGGGGCGCGCCATCAAGGGGCGCTCGATCACGGACGTCGAGAATGGCGAGAAGGTCAGCATCCCCGTCAAGGACGTGGGCGAACCGTCGTTTGGCCACGCGCATGGCGGCGTATGGGAAGTGGTCAATCCCGGCAACAAGGAATACCTGAAAGGCGACCAGATTGCCCGGCCGAAAGGCGGCGGTGGCGGCGGGCGGGGCAAGGCGGGCAATAGCGACGAGACGACGGAAGACGATTTCATCTTCGAATTGTCGCGCGAAGAATTCATGAATTATTTCTTCGAAGACTTGGAATTGCCGCACATGGTGAAAACCCAGCTGACGGCCACCACGGAATTCAAGAACCAGCGCGCCGGCTACAATATGTCGGGCACCCCATCGAACATCCACGTGCTGCGCTCGCTGCGCGGCGCGCTGGGCCGGCGCATCGCCGTCGGCGGCGGCGCCCGCAAGCAGCTGGCGCAGGCCGAGGAAGACCTGGCGGCCCTGCTGCACGAAGGCGCGCCCGACAGCGACCCGCTCGTCACGGAACTGCGCCGCCTGATCCACCACCTGCACACGCGCCTGCTGGCGATTCCCTTCATCGACCCGTTCGACTTGCGCTACAGCAACCGCATCAAGGTGCCCAAGCCGATGACGCAGGCCGTCATGTTCTGCATCATGGACGTCTCCGGCTCCATGGACGAATCGCGCAAGGACACGGCCAAGCGCTTCTTCATCCTGTTATATCTGTTCCTCAAGCGCGTCTACGACAAGATCGAGGTGGTCTTCATCCGCCACCATACGGCGGCGGCGGAGGTCGACGAGCATGAATTCTTCAATTCGCGCGAGTCCGGCGGCACCGTCGTGTCGTCCGCGCTGCACTTGCTCAACACCATCATCGACGAACGCTATGGCGCCGGGCAATGGAACAGCTATGTCGCGCAGGCGTCCGACGGCGACAACTGGGACAACGATTCCATGCTGTGCCGCCAGTTGCTGATCAATACCATCATGCCCAAGGTGCAGTACTACACCTATGTCGAGATCACCGACGGCCCGCAGCAAAACCTGTGGGAGCAATATGCGGGCGTGCTCGACCATCACGCCCATTTCGCCATGCAAAAGATCGTCACGCCGGCCGATATCTACCCGGTCTTCCGCGAACTGTTCAAGAAACAGGTGAAATGATGAGTGCAGCCTTTGACCGCGCCAGCAATACTCCGGGCGAACCGTTCGTGCGCCTGCGCCACCCGAACGCCCTGCCCGAGCAGTCGGAATGGACGTTCGAGCTGATCGAGCAAATCCACGAGGAAATCCGCCGCGTAGCGAAACAGTTTGGCCTCGACACCTATCCGAACCAGCTGGAAATCATTACGGCCGAACAGATGATGGATGCCTACACCTCGGTCGGCATGCCCGTCTCCTACAACCATTGGTCGTTCGGCAAGCATTTTCTTTCCACCGAGAAAAGCTACAAGCGGGGCCAGATGGGCCTGGCCTACGAGATCGTCATCAACTCCAATCCGTGCATCGCCTATTTAATGGAGGAAAACAGCCTGACCATGCAGTCGCTGGTGATCGCGCATGCGGCCTACGGCCATAACTCCTTCTTCAAGGGCAATTACCTGTTCCGTGCCTGGACGGATGCGGACGCCATCATCGACTATATGGTGTTTGCCAAGAATTACATCGCCGAATGCGAACAGCGCCATGGCGTCGATGCCGTGGAATTGCTGCTCGACTCGTGCCACGCCATCCAGAACTATGGCGTGGACCGCTACAAGCGCCCGGCGAAACTGTCGATGGCGAAGGAATATGCGCGCCAGAAAGAGCGCGAAGCCTATGTGCAGTCGCAGATCAACCAGCTGTGGCGCACCCTGCCCCGGCGCGACGAGGACGACGACGAGGACGACCAGCGCAAGGCCGCTCCCCGCTTTCCGCCCGAACCCGAGGAAAACCTGCTGTACTTTATCGAGAAGTACGCGCCGCTGCTGGAACCGTGGCAGCGCGAGATGGTGCGCATCGTGCGCAAGATTTCCCAGTATTTCTATCCGCAGCGGCAAACCCAGGTCATGAACGAAGGCTGGGCCACCTTCTGGCATTACACGATATTGAACCAGCTCTACGACGAAGGCGTGGTGGGCGACGGCTTCATGATGGAATTTCTGAAAAGCCATACCAACGTGGTCTACCAGCCGCCCATCGACAGCCCGTATTACAGCGGCATCAACCCGTATGCGCTGGGTTTTGCCATGATGAGCGACATCCGCCGCATCTGCGAGCATCCGACGGACGAAGACCGCGCATGGTTCCCCGACATGGCCGGCAGCGACTGGCGCAAGAGCCTGGACTTTGCCATGCGCAATTTCAAGGATGAAAGCTTCATCGCCCAGTATTTGTCGCCGCGGCTGATCCGCGAATTCCATTTCTTTGCCGTCCTCGACGACGACAAGAATGAAAAGCTGGCCATTTCCGCCATCCACGACGATGCCGGCTACCGCTACGTGCGCCAGCAGCTGGCCGAACAGTACAACCTGGGCAACCGCGAGCCGAACATCCAGGTCTGGTCCGTCAATACGCGCGACGACCGCGCATTGACCTTGCGCCACACGCAGTTCCAGCGCCGCCCGCTGAACCAGCAGGCGGCCGAGGTGCTCAAGCACGTGGCGCGGCTGTGGGGCTTTGATGTCCACCTCGATACGGTCGACCCGCAGGGCGTCGTCCTGGGCACCTTGAATTGCCGGCGGGAAAAACGCAACCGGCGCGACGACCCTGCCGTCCGGCCATGAAATGATTTATTGATAATAATCAATGGCAAGAATATAAGCGTTTCCTATGCCTACATAGGAATTCCGTATGGCCTGGCGGCGTCAAAAGGGCCGCCGGGACCGCCTTTTTTGACCTTGATAAAGTCCCTTCCGCACCCGTTTGGTGCGCGCGCGCCGCTAAGTGGTCTGGTTCCGAGCTAAAACATTTCCAAAAGGAAAGATTTTCCTCCAAATTTAGCGGTTTCCATATTGAATATCACGAAATATAATTCCGCCAGATGGGCACATCGGAGAACTTAGCAGTGGTAGCCCAAAACGGCTGTAAAAAACCGATAAGACCGCCTTTTTTTATGTCCGAAAGCGTGCAAAGATGACATAAGCAAGTACGTTTTCAGGGCGCAAAAGCGCCAAAAATTTAACCGGTTTTAGGCGTTAAAAATCTGTGTAAAATAAAGAATTCGTATGTATAATTCGGCGACGTCCCGGATACGGCTGGAGCTTTGTGTCGTCATTTTGGGGTTCAGTTGCAAGACAAGAGATGGTATTTGGAGAAAGCAGGCATGAATTTTTCGAACGAGAAAAGTCCCAAGAACTACACAGGCATCACTATCGTTGTCCTGCTGCACGTTCTCGCGGCTTACGGGATCGTGACGGGCTTGGGCAAGCGGTTGGTCACCAAAATGATGGAACCGGTTGAAACCAAGATTATCGAGGAAGTCAAACCGCCTCCACCGAAGGATCTTCCACCGCCACCACCGCCGCCAGAAATGAAAGCGCCACCGCCGCCATTCATTCCGCCAGTCGAGGTGAACGTGCAGCAGCCGCCACCACAGCAGAACGTGATTGCAAATACGACTGCCGTGAAGCCAGCCACGAATGTATTGGCACCGCCAGCACCGCCTGCACAGCCTGCGCCAACTCCTGGACCAGCCAAATCGGTGCGTACGCCGGCCGTGGTTGACTTCAGTGTCTGCGAAAAGCCGGCTTATCCAAAGTCGTCGCAGCGCAATGAGGAAACCGGTGTGGTGACACTGTCGTTCCTGATCGGTGTAGACGGCAAGGTCGCTGATTCGAAGATCGTGAAGTCCAGCGGCTTCAGAGACCTGGACAAAGCCGCAGTGCAAGGTATTAGCCGCTGTACATTTAAGCCGGCAACAGTTGACGGCAAGCCGGAACAAGGCTGGCAGCAAATGCAATACGTTTGGTCGCTGGATTAAAACCCGAGGCAGTTATCCCCTGTCTCACACTATGATTTCGTTGTCATTACGTTCAGCGATCTGTTATTTTTAATTTTGGAGGAAGCATGTTTAAGAATACCCGTTTGTCCGCATTTTTTGCCGCGGTTCTGTTGTCCGTTACCGCTACTACCGCTCTGGTAGCAGCTCCGGCATTCGCTGACGCGCCAGCATCGGCTGCCGCTTCGGCTCCAGCGGCAGACGCTGCAGCAGCACCAGCACCAGCTGCTGACGCAGCCGCTCCAGCAGCAGACGCAGCAGCTCCAGCCGCTGACGCAGCAGCTCCAGCCAAAACCGAAGAAGTCCACAACCCGTTCGGCCTGCAAGCAGTGTGGGACGGCGGCTTCGTGCCACGCGCCACCCTGATCATCCTGGCCATCATGTCGATCGGCAGCTGGTACATCATCATCACCAAGCTGATGGATCAAATGAAGATCTTCAAGCAAGCGAAAGAAACCGCTGCCAAATTCTGGAAAGCTCCTTCGATCGCTGCTGGTTCGGCAACCCTGACCGAAGGCTCGCCATTCCGCTTCATCGCTGAATCGGGCACCAAGGCAACGGCTCACCATGACGGCGCCCTGCTGGAACAAATCGACCTGTCGACCTGGGTGACGATGTCGATCCAGCGCGCTTCGGACAAAGTCCAGTCGCGTCTGCAAGATGGCCTGTCGTTCCTGGCAACCGTTGGTTCGACCGCACCGTTTATCGGTCTGTTCGGTACCGTTTGGGGTATTTATGGCGCGCTGACCAACATCGGTATGACCGGTAACGCGTCGATCGATAAAGTTGCAGGTCCAGTTGGTGAAGCACTGATCATGACCGCTTTCGGTCTGCTGGTCGCCGTTCCTGCCGTTCTGGGTTACAACTGGCTGGTGCGTCGTAACAAAACCGCAATGGAAGACGTACGCTCGTTCAGCGCCGACGTTCACTCGGTACTGATCTCCGGCGCAATGTCGACCAGCGAAGCTGGCCGTGCTGCCGGCGCTAAAAAGATCGGATAAGAATCATGTCGATGTCCGTCGGCTCCGACAGCGGAGATGAAGATCAAGTAATGTCAGAAATCAACACGACGCCGCTCGTCGACATCATGTTGGTTTTGCTGATCATTTTCTTGATCACCAGTCCGGTTGTCCTCAAATTGCAGAAAATCGATCTGCCGATCGAGGCCAACCAAGCCCTTCAAAGCAAGCCAGAAAACGTCAACATCGTTGTCAACAAGGATGGCGAGATTTATCTGGGCCAGAAGAAACTGAAAGATACGAGCGAACTGTTCGATTATCTGAAAGTTGAAGCAGTGAAAGTACCGCAGCCGGAAGTACACGTTCGTGGCGACCAAGAAACACGCTACGAATCGATCGGCCGGGTTATTTACACGACCCAACGTGCCGGGATCCAGAAGGTCGGCTTCATCACCGAACCACCTGACAAGGGCTGATAGCAACTGGCAGCGGCGCCCCGGCAACAAGGGCGCGCCACTGCCGGAAGCTGACCGGGCGGCAGTTTCGCCCGGTGCTTCGTTGGACTTCTTAAAGGAAACACTATGAGTATGAATGTCGGTTCGGGAAGCGCTCCAGGCGCGGATCCGGAACCAATGATGGAACTGAACATGACGCCCCTCATCGACGTGATGCTGGTGCTGATTATCATGTTGATCATCACGATTCCTAAGCAAAACCACTCGGTGAACTTGAACATGCCGGTCGGCACCCCGCCGCCACCGACAACCGAACCAGTGGTCGTCACGATCGATGTCGATTTTGACGGTACGATCTTGTGGGACAATCAGGTCGTTCCTGACCGCGCTTCGCTGGAAGCCAAGCTGAGCAACGTTGCTGCGCAAGCAGACCAGCCGGAAGTGCATCTGCGTCCGAACAAGCTGGTGGAATACAAAGTCGTCGCCGGTGTGATGGCGTCGGCGCAGCGTCTGGGCGTGACCAAAATCGGTCTGGTCGGCAACGAGCAATTCCAGTAAGCTGCAGCAATCAGGTTCTCTTTACATCCGAATAGGCAGGACTTCCTGCCTATTCGCTTTTTACTGAAAGACTTTCTTATGTCCAAGTTTCGTCTCGCTCATCTCGGCCTCGTCATGGCCGCTATCGGTTTTACCGCAGCAACTCCCGTAATCGGCCTGGGCTCGCTGGCATACGCCGCGGACACCGTGCGTGCCGAAGTGGGCAAGCCACTGCAAGAAGCGCAAAAACTCGCTAGCAGCGGCAAAAACAAGGAAGCGCTGGCCAAGCTGCGCGAAGCTGACAGCGTCGGCGGCAAGACCGCCTTTGAAAGCTACCAGATCGAGCGCGTGCGCGCCTCTGCCGCTGCCGCCGCCGGCGACAACGGCACCGCCATCAAGGCTTTCGAAGCCGTCATCAATTCCGGCCGCCTGAGCGCCGCCGAAGCTCCCAAATTCACGCAAGCGCTGGCAGGCATGTACTACCGCGCCAAGGATTGGCCGAACACCATCACCTGGATCAAACGTTCGCTGAAAGACCGCGAAGATCCACAGATGCGCGAACTGCTGATCCAGACCTACTACGTCAGCGGCAACTACGCCGAAGCGGCGAAAGAACTGCAAGCGCGCGGCGGCAACTCGGAAGCGAGCCTGCAAATGCTGGCCAACATCCAGTTGAAGCAGAACGACAAGGCCGGCTATGTGTCGACCCTGGAAAAACTGGCGTCGAGCTATCCGAAAACCAGCTACTGGGCCGACCTGCTGAACCGCGTCTCGGGCAAACCCGGCTTCTCGCAACGCCTTGGCCTGGACGTCCAGCGCCTGCGCCTGGCCAACGGCCTGTTCACCAAGCCTTCCGAATACATGGAAATCAGCCAGCTGGCCTTGCAAGCAGGCAATCCTGGCGAAGCGCTGAGCATCATCGAACAGGGCTACAAAAAAGGCGTGCTGGGCACCGGCGCCGATGCCGCCCGTCACCAGCGCCTGAAAGACCTGGCCCTGAAGACCCAGGCTGACCTGAAGGCCAACGCCGCCAAGTCGGAAGCGGAATACGTCAAGAACAAGGACGCCGACAGCTTGAGCAAGCTGGGCTTCGCCCTGGTCTACGATGGCCAGGCAGAAAAAGGCCTGGGCTTGATGAATGACGCCGTGAAACTGGGCACCGCCAAGTATCCGGAAGAAGCCAAGCTGCACCTGGGCATCGCCTACATCCACGCCGGCAAGAAAGCCAATGCATCGACCGCGCTGAAAGCCGTCAAGGGCACGGATGGCGCGGCTGACCTGGCCCGCTACTGGGCCTTGATGAATAAATAAGATAATATCCCCAGGATATTGTCGGGCAGCTAGTCGAGTGCCCACCACTAAAAGCGTTGCCAGCACCCTTGCCGGCAACGCTTTTTATCATTTCAGCAGGGAAATTACCCGTGCGGCTGCCCTGCCGGGTGTGCATCCCTGAAACAGTCCGTATAATCCCCCTTTTGGCACAGTTTTTCATCAGATTCCTATGAAGGTATTCCGCGGACTTCCCAATGCCCAGGCACGAGCGCCTTGCGCTCTGACCATCGGCAATTTTGACGGTGTCCACATCGGCCATCAGGCCTTGCTGGCGCGCGTGCGTGAAGCTGCCACTGAACTCGGCATCGAAGCGGCCGTGATGACGTTCGAACCGCACCCGCGCGAGTTCTTCGCGCAGCGCGCGGGCGACCTGTCGAAGGCGCCGCAGCGCATCGCCAACCTGCGCGACAAGCTGCAGTCGCTCGATGACGCCGGCATCGACCGGGTGGTCGTCGAGCATTTCAGCGCCCAGTTCGCCGCCCTGACGCCGCAGGAATTCACGGAAAAAGTCCTCGTCGACGGCCTGCACGTGAAATGGCTGATGGTCGGCGACGATTTCTGCTATGGCGCCCGGCGCGCCGGCGACGTCGCCATGCTGCAGGAAGCGGGCCGCGAATACGGTTTCCACGTAGAAACGTTGCCGACGGTGATGAATGGCAGCACGCGCATCTCCTCGTCGGCCGTGCGCCTGGCCCTGGCCGCCGGCGATTTCCCGCTGGCCACGCAGCTGCTGGGCCATCCGTACGCCATATCCGGCCACGTCATCCACGGCCAGAAGCTGGGCCGCACCCTCGGTTTCCCCACCCTGAACCTGCGCGTGGCGCACCGCCCCGCCCTGTCCGGCATCTTCATCGTGCAAGTACACGGCCTGGGACCACTACCGCTGCCAGCCGTGGCCAGCCTCGGTGTGCGCCCCACCGTCGACGACAGCGGCCGCGTCTTGCTGGAGGTGCATCTGTTCGATTTCGCCCAGTCCTGCTACGGCAAGCTGGTACGCGTGGAGTTCCTGGAAAAGCTGCGCGACGAAGAAAAGTACGACGACTTGCCCACTCTGACGGCCGCCATCGAGCGCGACTCGAACCAGGCGCGCGCCTATTTTGAGCAGCGCAGCGGCGCCATTACCGCCACCGACCGAATTTGACGCCGGCCAACTCCGTCGCCTGGCGGCGCCTGCCGCCGCAAACCATTCAATATCATTAAAGAAGACTATGTCCGATCAAAACAAGCCAGCCACGCCCAAGCAGAACAAGAAGCCTGAAAGCAAATACCCGGTCAACATGACGGAAACCCCATTCCCGATGCGCGGCGACATGGCCAAGCGCGAGCCGCAATGGGTACAGCAATGGCAAGACAAGAAGATTTACGAGCGCGTGCGCAAGGCTGCCGCCGGGCGTCCGAAATTCATCCTGCATGACGGCCCGCCGTACGCGAATGGCGACATCCACCTGGGCCACGCCGTCAACAAGATCCTGAAGGACATGGTCGTCAAGTCGCGCTCGCTGGCCGGCTTCGACGCGCCGTATGTGCCGGGCTGGGATTGCCACGGCATGCCGATCGAGATCCAGATCGAAAAACTGCACGGCAAGAACCTGCCGACGGCTGAAGTGCTGGAAAAGGCCCGCGCCTACGCCAACGTGCAGGTCGAGCGCCAGAAGAAGGACTTTATTCGCCTGGGCGTGCTGGGCGAATGGGACAACCCGTATCTGACCATGGCGCACGGCAATGAAGCCGACGAACTGCGCGCGCTGGGCAAGCTGCTGGAAAAAGGCTATGTCTACCGCGGCCTGAAACCGGTCAACTGGTGTTTTGACTGCCAGTCGGCGCTGGCGGAAGCTGAAATCGAATACGAAAACAAACGCGACCCGGCCATCGATGTCGGCTTCAAGTTCGCCCAATTCGACAAGCTGGCCAAGGCTTTCAATCTGCCGACACTGCCGACCGAAAACGGCTTCGTCGTCATCTGGACGACGACCCCGTGGACCATCCCGTCGAACCAGGCACTGAACGTCCATCCTGAATTGACATACGCACTGGTCGAAACCTCGCGCGACGGCAAGCCCTTGCTGCTGATCCTGGCGCAAGACCTGGTCGAATCGAGCCTGGCGCGCTTCAAGCTCGAAGGCACGACGATCGCCACCTGCGACGGCGCCGCGCTGGAAGGCATCAGCTTCCGCCATCCGCTGCACGCGTCGCACGCTTTCTACGACCGCCTGTCGCCGATGTACCTGGCCGATTACGTGACCGCCGAAAGCGGCACGGGCGTGGTGCACTCGGCGCCCGCGTATGGCGTGGACGACTTTATCTCGTGCAAGGCGCACGGCATGAAGGACGACGACATCATCAAGCCCGTCATGGGCGACGGCAATTACGTTTCGACGCTGCCCCTGTTCGGCGGCATGAGCATCTGGGACGCTTCCAAGCCGATCTGCGCCGCCCTGAAAGAAGCGGGCGCCCTGTTCGAAGTCAAGATGTTCGACCACAGCTACATGCATTGCTGGCGTCACAAAAAGCCTGTGATCTACCGCGCCACCTCGCAGTGGTTCGCCGGCATGGACGTGACGCCGAAAGACGGCGGCGCCACCCTGCGCGAGACGGCCTTGAAAGGCATCGCCGACACCGAGTTCTTCCCGGACTGGGGCCAGGCGCGCCTGCACGGCATGATCGCCAACCGTCCCGACTGGACCCTGTCGCGCCAGCGCCAGTGGGGCGTGCCGATGGCCTTCATCGTGCACAAGGAAACGGGCGACCTGCATCCGCGCACGCCGGAACTGCTGGAGCAAGTGGCCAAGCTGATCGAAAAAGACGGCATCGAGGCATGGCAGGCGCTGGACCTGAAAGACCTGATCGGCGACGAAGCGGCCATCTATGCCAAGAACAAGGATACCCTGGACGTATGGTTCGATTCCGGCGCCACGCACCAGACGGTGCTGGGCGGCCCGCAAGGCCACGGTTCGCACTCGACGCAGCTGCAATTCCCGGCCGACCTGTACCTGGAAGGCTCGGACCAGCATCGCGGCTGGTTCCACTCGTCGCTGCTCGTGTCATCGATGCTCAATGGCCGCCCGCCGTACAAGGCGCTGCTGACGCACGGCTTCACGGTCGACGGCGAAGGCAAGAAGATGTCCAAGTCGCTGGGCAACACGCTGGCGCCGCAAAAGATTTCGGACACCCTGGGCGCGGACATCCTGCGCCTGTGGATCGCTTCGACCGACTACACGGGCGAGCTGTCGATCTCCGATGAAATCCTCAAACGCGTGACGGAATCGTACCGCCGCATCCGCAACACCCTGCGCTTCCTGCTGGCGAACACATCGGACTTCAATCCGGCCACGGACGCCGTGCCGGTGGCGGAGATGTTCGAAATCGACCGCTATGCGCTGGCCAACATGGCATCGCTGCAGCAGCAGATCGAGAACAACTACGCGCGCTACGAGTTCCACCCCGTCGTGTCGAAGCTGCAGACCTACTGCTCGGAAGACCTGGGCGGCTTCTACCTGGACATCCTGAAGGACCGTCTGTACACCTCGGGCCTGACGTCGCACGCGCGCCGTTCGGCGCAGACGGCCCTGTGGCACATCACGCAAAGCCTGCTGCGCCTGATGGCCCCGGCCCTGTCGTTCACGGCCGAAGAAGCGTGGGCCGTCTTCGCCGGCGCGGATGCTTATGCCGCCAGCGATGAAACCATCTTCACGCAAACCTGGTGGCAGCTGCCGGAAGTGTCGGACGCGGCCGACCTGCTGGAGAAATACACGGCCCTGCGCGCCGTGCGCACGGACGTCACCAAACAGCTGGAAGACTTGCGCACCTCGGGCGCCATCGGTTCCTCGCTGCAGGCAGAACTGACGATCAAGGCCGCGCCGATGAAGTACAAGCTGTTGACCACCCTGGGCGACGACTTGAAATTCGTCTTCATCACCTCGCAGGCCAGCGTGGCCGAAGTGGCAGACGAAGCAGCCGAGGAAGTGGTCGTGGCCGCGTCGACGGCGCCGAAGTGCGAGCGCTGCTGGCACTACCGTGCGGACGTGGGCACGGACGCCGCACATGCTACCCTGTGCGGCCGCTGCGTCAGCAACCTGTTTGGAAAAGGCGAATCGCGCCGTTTCGCATAGACTGTCATCCCGGGGCGCTGCCTGCGTCCCACTTCCAACCGCCGCCTGCTGCCAGGCGGCGGCTTTATCTTCCCTGGAAAAATATGGCCACTAAAAACCGTTTTTCATCGAAATCGTCCTCCTCGGCGTCGCTCGTGCCCTGGCTGGGCATCGCCGCCATCGTCATCCTGTTCGACCAGATCACCAAGATCACGATCCTGAAGACCTTCCGCTACGCGCAAGAGATGGTCATCACCTCGTATTTCAACCTGGTGCTCGCGTATAACAAGGGCGCCGCGTTCAGCTTCCTGTCCGACCAGGGCGGCTGGCAGCGCTATTTCTTCACCGGCATCGCCCTGGCGGCCGCCATCTACATCATCTATCTGCTGAAAAAGCACGCCGGCCAGCGCATGTTCTGCTGGGCCCTGGCGCTGATCCTCGGCGGCGCGCTGGGCAACGCCATCGACCGCCTGGTGTACGGTCACGTGGTCGATTTCCTCGACTTCCACTGGAAAAGCTGGGGCCATTTCCCCGCTTTCAATATCGCCGACAGCGCCATCTGCATCGGCGCGGCCCTGTTCATCATCGATGAACTGCGCCGGGTAAACAAATAAACACGCGGGAGAACGGCATGGAATTGTCCGGCAAAAAAATCGTCCTGGGACTTTCGGGCGGCGTCGCCTGCTACAAGGCGGCGGAACTGTGCCGCGCGCTGACGAAGGCCGGCGCCTCGGTGCAGGTGGTCATGACGGATGCCGCCAGCCACTTCATCACGGCCGTGACCATGCAGGCGCTGTCCGGCCACCCCGTGCACACGAGCCAGTGGGATGCGCGCATAGACAACAACATGGCGCATATCGATTTGACGCGCCACGCGGACGCCATCCTGATCGCGCCGTGCTCGGCCGATTTTCTGCGTAAACTCGCCCATGGCGTGTGCGACGACCTGCTGTCGACCCTGTGCCTGGCCCGTCCCTCCCACCTGCCCTTGCTCGTGGCGCCGGCCATGAACGTGGAAATGTGGCAAAACCCCGCCACGCAGCGCAATGTGCAGCAGCTGCGCGACGACGGCATCACCCTGTTCGGCCCGGCCGCCGGCGAACAGGCCTGCGGCGAAACTGGCCTGGGCCGCATGCTGGAGCCGGAACAGCTCTTGACGGAGCTGATCGCAGCCTTCCAGCCGAAAGTCCTGGCGGGCAAGCGCGTGCTGGTCACGGCCGGCCCCACTTTCGAGGCCATCGACCCCGTGCGCGGCATCACCAATCTGTCCTCGGGCAAGATGGGCTATGCGGTGGCGCGCGCGGCGCGCGAAGCGGGCGCCGAGGTGCTGCTCATTTCCGGCCCGACGGCCCTGGACGCGCCGTTCGGCGTGCGCCGCATCGACGTGCAAAGCGCGCAGCAGATGCATGATGTGGTACTGGCCCACGTCGACGGCCAGCATGTCTTCGTCGCCGTGGCCGCCGTGGCAGACTGGCGCGTGGCCAACGCCAGCGACCAGAAGATGAAAAAGCAGGCCGACGGCTCCGTGCCAGAACTGCAGTTCGTGCAAAATCCCGACATCCTGGCCACCGTGGCGGCACGCACCAACCTGGCCGGCTATCCGTACTGCGTGGGCTTTGCCGCCGAATCGGAAAACCTCGTGGAATTCGGCTCGGTCAAGCGCGAGAAAAAAGGCATTCCCCTGCTGGTCGGCAATATCGGTCAGAACACGTTTGGCCAGGACGACAACACCATCATCCTGTTCGACGAGGAAGGCCATACCGTGCTGCCGCGCGCCCCGAAACTGAACCTGGCGCGCCAGCTGATTTCGGAAATCTCGAAGCGGATCGCCAGGAATTCGCTGCTCAAATAATCTTTTTTATACGCTTTAGCTCATTTAGATTCATGAAAAATATCGACATCAAGATCCTCGACGCCCGCATGCAAGAACTGCTGCCGGCCTACGCCACCCCGGGCAGCGCGGGACTCGACCTGCGCGCCTGCATAGCCGAATCCATCACCATCGAAGCGGGTCAGACGGTGCTCATTCCGACCGGCCTGGCCATCCACATCGGCGACCCGTCGTATGCGGCCATGATTTTGCCACGCAGCGGCATGGGCCACAAAAACGGCATCGTATTGGGGAATCTGGTAGGCTTGATCGACTCCGATTACCAGGGCCAGCTGATGGTATCGACCTGGAACCGGGGCCAGAGCGCATTCACGCTCAATCCCATGGAACGCCTGGCGCAACTGATTATCGTGCCGGTGCTGCAAGTGGGCTTTAACGTCGTCGAGGAATTCGGCGACAGCGAACGCGGTGTTGGCGGTTTCGGCAGCACCGGCAAACATTAAGGATTGACACTTATGCCAGGTTTCCGCCATCTGATCCCAGCCCCAACCTCGCTGCGCCGACTGGCCACTCCCCTCCTGTTGGCCGGCGCGGCCATTCTGGCCGGCTGCACCACGCCGGCGACGAATGTCAGCGGCCCGTTCAACGTCGTGCCGGCGCCCGATGCGCCCGCGCCGACGGCGCAGCAAAGGGCGGCGCAGGAAGAACTGGTGAAGATGGTGGCGCTGCAGGACCGCCTGTCGAAAGTGTCGGCGCCCCTGCTGATCAATAATGCGGACCTGTGCAAGACGTATGCGCGCAACCTGCTGGGCTTCACGGCGCAGAACAAGTATTCCTACCCCGGTATCTATGCCGACGCGGCGCAGGCGGCACTCGGCTACGGCGAGCAGATGCAGGTGTCCAGCGTCTTGCCGGGCAGCGGCGCCGCGCGCGCCGGCTTGCGCAAGGGCGATGGCTTGCTGGCCGCCGAAGGCAAGCCGCTGCCGGCCGGCCCGAAAGCGGAAGGCCCGTTCGGCGCCATCGTCGGCCCGCTGGCCTCGAAAAGCGCGAGCCTGAACATGACCATCGCCCGCGACGGCCAGCAGCAAGACCTGAAAATTCCCGTCACGCGCGCCTGCGCCTTCCGCGTCGCCCTGGGCAATGCGGACAATATCAACGCGTATTCGGACGGTTCGCGCATCATGCTCACGCGCGGCATGGTCAATGCGGCGCAAAACGATGAAGGCATCGCCTTCGTCATCGCCCGCGAAATGGCGCACAACATCCTCGACCACGCGCGCAGCCAGCGCACGGCGGGTACGGCCGGCAGCATCATCGACAGCCTGGGCGCCGTGCAGCCCGACGTATCGATGCTGACGGGCGCCGCCGGCATCAAGGCCATGCCGCAGGAACTCGACGTGCAAGCCGACACCCTGGCCATCTACCTGCTGGCGCGCGCCGGCTACAACGTCGACAACGCCGCCCGCTTCTGGCAGCGCCTGGCCACGCAAGTGCCGGCCACGGTCGCCAACGGCTACACGGCCCTGCACCCGGGCACCAACTCGCGCATGGCGGCGATCAACCGCGCCGTCACTGACGTGCGCGCCAAGCAGGCGGCGAAGAAGCCGTTGAAGCCTTAAACGCCAAAGGCGCCTGATGCAGCAGGTTTGCTCAGGCGCCGGGGAAGTTCGGGAAATAGGTGCCCATGACCCAGGTCAGGGCGCCGCAAAATACCACCGCCAGGAACAGGGCGATGAGCAGTTTGCCAAACTTGGGGATGCCGTCATCTTGCGTCTTTTGGTCGTTCGACATGAAAACTCTCCGCAGGCTGTTGGAGAGCGTAGTATAGCCACAATATTAAAAAATATTCCATACTTTGCCGCCTGCCTGCGGCTTTCCTTCCGCGCCCCATGGACAGCATCGACCTTGAAGTTCTGAAAACCAGCGCCGCCTGGCTCGCCGCCGGGCACCGCTGCGAACTCGTCACCGTCATCAAGACCTGGGGCTCCAGCCCCCGCCCCGTGGGCGCCACCCTGGCCATCTGCGACGATGGCACGGTGGTCGGCTCCGTCTCCGGCGGCTGCATCGAGGATGATTTGATCGACACCGTGCGCGTGCACGGCATCGTGCGCACCTTGCCGGAAATCGTCAGCTACGGCATCAGCGCCGACGAGGCGCACCGCTTCGGCCTGCCCTGCGGCGGCACCATCGAACTGGCCATCGAGCCGCTGCACGCGGACAGCAAGGTGGCCGAACTGCTGGCACGCCTGGAAGCGCATGAACTGGTCGAGCGCCGCCTCGACCTGCCCAGCGGCGCCGTCACCCTGCAGCGCGCCACGCCGGGCGCCGGGCTGGCCCTGGAAGACGCGGTGCTCACCACGCAGCACGGCCCGCGCTGGCGATTGCTGATCATCGGCGCCAGCCAGCTGTCGCGCTTCGTGGCGCAGATCGCCACGGCCATGGATTACCACGTCATCGTCTGCGACCCGCGCGAGGAATACCGGGGCGGCTGGAACGTACCGGGCGTGCCCCTGCTGCACGCCATGCCGGACGACCTGGTGCTGGAATTAAAACTCGACAGCCGCAGCGCCGTCGTCGCCCTCACGCACGACCCCAAGCTCGACGACCTGGCCCTGATGGAAGCATTGAAATCGCCGGCTTTTTATGTCGGCGCCATCGGCTCGCGCGCGAATAACGCCAAGCGCCGCGAACGGCTGCTGCAGTTCGACGTCAGCGCCGAGCAGCTGGCGCGCCTGCATGGCCCCATCGGCCTGTACATCGGCAGCAAGACGCCGGCCGAAATCGCCATTTCCATCCTGGCCGAACTGACGGCCGTGAAAAATGGCGTGCCCGACGCGCTACAGATCCAGCACGCGGCGGCCCTGAGCCCGCCCACCACCGACATCTGCGCCCGCTAAGGACCGCAGCAAGAAACGCGGTGCGCCGGCGGCGCGCCCCTGCTACCTTCACTGAATTTGGCCACCATGACCCTGCTGCACTGGACCCTCCCCCTGCCCGCCGGCTACCGCCGCGACGACGTCATCGCCTTTCACAGCCGCGATACGGAAGCCGTGGCGGAACAGGTCACCGCGACGGGCCTGCGCAAGGGCATCCTGCTTGCCGGCGTGCCCGTCGTGCTGGACGTGGCGTTCGCGGACGCCGCGGCCGTCTGCCGCGCCGAGATCGACGGCAGCGCCAGCGACGCTCTGCACACGGCGCTGCACGGCGCCCTGCTCAACATCCTCGGCCTGCGCATCGACCCGCAACCCTTCGCGCAGCTGGCCTCCGGCGATCCGCTGCTGGCGCCTTTGATCCGGCTTAACCCGGGATTGCGCATCGTGCAATCGGCCAGCCCGTTCGAGGCGCTGACCTGGGCCATCATCGGCCAGCAGATCAACCTGCCGTTCGCCATTTCCCTGCGCCGCACCTTCATTCTGCAGGCGGGGCGCCGGCATGGCAGCGGCTTGTGGTGCTACCCGGAGGCGCGCGACGTGGCGCGGCTGGACATCGAGGATCTGACCAGCCGCAAATTCTCGCGCGCCAAGGCGGAAACCGTGCTGCGCCTGGCGCATCTCGTCGATGACGGGGAATTGTCGCTGGAACTGCCCCCTTCCGGCGACGTGGCGGCCATTTCGCAGGCGCTGCTGGCCGTCAAGGGCATCGGCCCGTGGACCGTCAATTACGCGCTGCTGCGCGGCTACGGCTATGCCGACTGCTCGCTGCACGGCGACGTGGCGATCCGCGCCGCCCTGCAAAAGCTGCTCGGAGAGGAAACGAAACCGGACATGGCGCGCACGGAACAGTGGCTGCGCCAGTACGCGCCGCACCGCACCATGGCGGCCGCCCACCTGTGGGCCAGCCTGCATGCGCCGGCAAAAAATATGTCAAACGAGCGGGAATAAACGGCGGGCGGCACGCGTCTATCCCTTGCAAGCCCCACCAAAACCTCAAGGAGATCATCATGCGCTTTACCACTTTCGCCGCCACTGCCCTTTTCACCGCCTTGTCCGCCCCCCTGGCCTTTGCCGCCGACGTCATGCCCGCCAACGGCATGCTGGTCAATGCCAGCGGCATGACCCTGTATGTGTTCGACAAGGATGTCGCCGACAGCGGCAAGAGCGCCTGCAGCGGCGGCTGCCTGGTCGCCTGGCCCGCCGTCATCGCCACCGACGCGGCGCCCGCCGCCCCGTATGGCAGCATCAAGCGCGAAGACAACGGCGCCATGCAGCTGACCTACAAGGGCAAGCCCCTGTACCTGTACAAGGAAGACAAAAAACCAGGCGATGTGGCCGGCGACAATTTCAAGAACGTGTGGCACGTCGTCAAGCCCTAAGCTCACTATCCCGCCGCCACGATGACCACGCAAGAGGACAGCCGCCAGCTGCAAGCGTGCCTGCCCGGCCTGCGCCGCTATGCGCGCGCGCTGGCCGGGGCCCTGCACGCGGACGACCTGGTGCAGGACACCGTGGAGCGGGCGTGGCGCAAGCTCGATCAATGGCAGCGGGGTGGCGAGATGCGGCCCTGGCTGTTCTCCATCATGCATAACCTGCACGTGGACCAGCTGCGCCGCCCCGGCCTGGCGCTGCAGGAGCTCGACGACGATACCGTGCTGCCCGCGCCGGAGCGCGCGCCCGGGCAAGCCATCGCCATCGGCGAGATGGATGCGGCGCTGGCCCGTTTGCCGCTGGGGCAGCGCGAAGTGATCCTGCTCGTCGCGCTCGAACAGATGCCGTACGAGCAGGTGGCGGCCACCCTCGACATTCCCGTCGGCACCGTGATGTCGCGCCTGTCACGCGGGCGCGACAAGCTGCGCACCCTGCTCGATGGCCGCCCTGCCGGCAGCCAGGGCAGCGGCCCACCCACCCTGAAAGTCGTGAAATGACAACGCAAGCCATCAGCGAAGCGCAATTGCACGCCCTGGCCGACGGCGTCCTGCCCGAAGACCAGCGCGCGGCCGTCGACGCCCACCTGCGCGCGCATCCCGGGGATGCCGCCAGGGTCGATGCGTGGCGCGAGCAGAACCGGCAATTGCGCGCCCTGTTCGATCCCGTGCTGGACGAAGCCGTACCGCCTGCCCTGCTGCAGGCGGCGGCCCCGCCGGCGGCGAACGGCGCCTGGCGCCGCCCCGCCATGCAGGCGGCAGCTGCCGTCGTGCTGGTGCTCGCTGGCGGCGCGGGCGGCTGGCTGCTGCGCGGCGATGGCGGCGATGGCGGTGACATGCGGAGCGCCAGCGCCAGCCCCATCTCCCTGGCGCGCAGCGCCGCCATCGCCCATGCCGTCTACACGCCCGAAGTGCGCCACCCCGTCGAGGTGGGCGCGGAACAGGAGGCGCACCTGGTGCAATGGCTGTCGAAACGCCTGGGCAGCAAATTGCAGCCGCCTGCGCTGTCGCCGCTCGGCTACCACCTGATCGGCGGGCGTTTGCTGCCCGGCGATGGCGACGGCCCCGTGGCACAATTCATGTATGAAGATGGCAAAGGCCAGCGCCTGACCCTGTACGTGGCAAAAGAACGGGCCGGCAAGCAGGAAACGGCCTTCCGCTACACGCAGGAAAAGGACTTGAGCGTGTTTTACTGGATCGACGGCCAGCTCGGCTATGCCCTCTCGGCGAGCCTGCCCAAACAGGAGCTGGGCAAGATCGCCGACGCCGTGTACGCGCAGCTGGAAAGTCACTAAACAGACTCTTCCATTTTCCGGAATTCTGCAATCCATTTCACGCCGCACCATTGCAGCAGCAACGCTGCGGTGGCGACCAGGGCGGCGCAGGCCGCCAGCAGCCACACGGGCCAGTCCAGCAGGAGCAGTACCCCGCCTGCTGCGGCGCCGATGGCGCTGCCCAGGTACAGCGCCGATTCGTTGAGGGCGATGGCCAGGTTGCCGTCGCCCTGCCGCGCGCGCACGGCCAGCAACTGCTGGTTCTGCGGCACTTGCAGAGCCCAGCCAGCCGCGCCCCACAGCACGATAGGCGCCAGCATCAGCCAGGCCGACCAGCTGGCCGCCAGCGGCAGCGCGCACAAGGCCAGCGCCAGCAGCAGCAAGATGAGCCTAGTCAGCCTCGGCGCCGCCACCTTGTCCGCCTGTGGTCCCACCAATACGCTGCCCGCGATGCCCCCCACGCCCCACGCCCACAGGAAGGGCGTGGTGGAAATTTCCGCGCCGTGCGCGGACCACGCCAGCAGCGGCGCGATAAACGTGTACATGCCCAGGCTGGCGATGGCCGCCAGCAGCGACACGAGCAGAATGGCCAGCACCTGCCCATCGGCCAGCAAGGCCAGCTTGCGGCGCAGCGAGGTCGCCGGTACTTCCGGCAGCGCGGGCAGTTTCCACAGCAAGCCCGCCAGCGCCAGCGCACCGAGGACGGCGACCAGCCACAGGGCCGCCGTCCAGCCCAGCTGCTGCGCCAGCAGCAAGCTCAATGGCACGCCCAGCACCGTGCCGCCCGCCATGCCGCCCATGATCGCGCCGATGGCCTTGCCACGCTGCCGCGGCGCCGACACGCCCGCCGCCGCCGCGATGCCCAGCGCCAGGTAGACGCCGGCGCCGATGCCGGCCATGGCCCGCCAGGCCAGCAGACTGGAAAATCCTGCTGCCAGCGCGCTGGCCCCGTTCGCCAGCACGAACACGCCCAAGGCGAGTAACAGGCCGGAGCGTTGCGCGCGCGCCGGCAGCAAGGCCACGGCCAGGGGCGAGCCGAGGCCATAGGCCAGGGTGAACGCCGTCACCAGCTGAGCGGCCATCGCCAGGGACACGGAAAAGGCGCCGGCGATCATCGGCATCAGGCCCGCCGTCACATACGACGCCATGCCCAGCGCGAACGCGCCCACGGCGATCAGGTAGACGGTGACAGGCAGCGCGGAGTCGGCAGGCGCTGCGGCACGGGAGGAAGAATAGTCAGACATGGGCACGCTTTCGGGAAGAAAGCAGGCATTTTGGAATACAATATAAACAATTACAATTTAACTGTTTATGCTATTACTGGCAGCAACAGGCTCACCGGAAAACCCCCACCATGCGCACTTTGGCCCGCACCCGCCACGAACTGGCCGCCTACCTGCAGGCGCGCCGCGCGCGGCTGTCGCCCGAGGACGTGGGTTTGCCCGGCGGCGGGCGGCGCAGGACGCCGGGCTTGCGCCGCGAAGAAGTGGCGGCGCTGGCCGGCGTGGGGCTGACCTGGTACACCTGGCTGGAACAGGGGCGCGACATCGGCGTCTCGAGCGCCTTTCTCGACAAGCTGGCCGAAGTGCTGAAACTGGACGGCGGCGAACGGCGCCACCTGTTCCTGCTGGCGCATGCGCGTCCGCCGGCCGAAGAGGGCAAGACGTTTTGCGTGGTGCCGCCGCCCGTGCGCCGATTGATGCACGAACTGGCGCATCCGGCCTATGTGCTCAACCTGCGCTGGGACGTGCTGGCGTTCAATGCGGGCGCGGACGCCCTGTTCGGCTTTGGCGCGCATGTGCCGGCGCGCCGCAACCTGCTATGGTTGCTGTTTACCGACCCACTGCTGCGCTCGCGCTTCACGGCCTGGGAAGAGCAGGCGGCGCTGATGCTGTCGAGCTTTCGCCGCGACTACGCGCGCGCCACGCAGGAAGCGGATATCCACGCGCTGGTGGAGGAACTGGAAAAGGTCTCGCCCGAGTTCAAGCAGTGGTGGCGCCGCCATGACGTGCATGCGCCGTGCGCCGGCGTGCGCCGCCTGGACGTCGGCGGCGAGCAGGTCGCCTACGAGCACACCTCGCTGACCATCGATGCGGACCGCCACTTGCGGCTGATCGTGTATGCGCGCCAGCAGGCAGAAGACCTCGCGCCGTAAACGAAAAAACCGCGGCCCTCTTGCGAGGAACCAGCGGCTTCGAATTGGTTGCGGGGACAGGATTTGAACCTGTGACCTTCGGGTTATGAGCCCGACGAGCTGCCAGACTGCTCCACCCCG
>NZ_JBXAHC010000012.1:0-185583 GCF_058794735.1 Janthinobacterium sp. GW823-FHT06H09
GCGCGCTTGCCGATGCCTTCCCATATCTGCCCGCCCGCCTGCACCGTGACCGTGCCCGTCAGCACGACGAGGCACAGTTCGCGGCGGCCCGTCTCCAGCGTCAAGACCTCGCCCGCTGCCAGGCGGTGGGCGGCAAAGCCCACGTGCGTCCAGCCGGCCGATGCGGGCGTGACTTCCACAATCTTGCCGCCGGCCTTGCCTGCTTTGACCAGCAGCGGGCTCATGCCGCCTCCCGGCCCAGGCGCGGGATGGCCTCGACCAGGCGCGCCAGGTAATCGTGGCCCATCTTCGCGTATTGATAGCTGGGAGCGACGGCCGGGTCCTGCTCCGCTTCCACCACCAGCCAGCCCGCGTAGCCGTGCAGATACAGGCGTGTGAGGATGGCCGGAAAGTCGATGCAGCCGTCGCCCGGCACGCTGAAAGCGCCATTGATGACGGCCTGCAAAAAACTCCAGTGGCCATTGCGGGCCAGTTTCACCACGTTCGGGCGCACGTCCTTGCAATGCACGTGGCAAATCCTGTCGATATGTTTATTGAGCACCGCCAGCGCGTCGCCGCCGGCGAAGGTGATGTGGCCGGTGTCGAACAGCAAGCCAACCTCGGGACCCGTCAGGGCCATCAATTGGTCCACGTCGGCCGGCGTTTCCACGTAGGCGCCCATGTGGTGGTGATAGGCCAGGCGCACGCCGTGCGCCAGCAAGTGGGCGGCAAAGGCCGTCAACTTGTCGGCGTAGTCCTGCCATTGCTGCTGCGTCTGGAAGCGAGGGCGTTTGTACAGGGGGCGCGCTTCGCCCTGGATCGCGTCGGCCACTTCGCCGTAGACCATGACGGTGGCGCCGCTGTCGGCAAGTAAACGTAAATGCGATGCCACGGAAGCGATCTCTTCTTCCACCGAGCGGTGCGCCAGGCGGCCCGAATACCAGCCCGAGACGCAGGCCAGACCATATTTGCCCAGCACGGCGTTCAGGGCCGGGGCATCTTTCGGAAACTTGTTGCCCAGTTCAAAACCCACGTAGCCGATCTCGGCGCCTTCCTTCAGCGCCGTTTCCAGCGGCGTTTCGCCGCCCAGGCTCGGTAAATCGTCGTTCATCCACGAGATCGGGTTGATGCCGATACGTACATTCCAGGTAGTCATTTCAATTCCTTTGTTTCAGGCGATCGTTTTCATAACGGGCACGGGCAGCTTGCACGCCGGACTGGGTGGAGACCTCGGGCACGGCCACTTCCCACCAGCAGCCGCCCTTCTGCGTCGTGCGCGTGGCGTCCGTGTCGATGCAGATCAGGTACGTGCGCGAAGCTGCCCGGGCGCGCAGCATGGCCTGTTCCAGTTCGGCAATTGAGCCCACATGTTCGGACAGCGCGCCCAGGGATTGCGCATGCAGGGCGAAGTCGATAGGCGGGGCGCTGTCGGGCAGCATATTGTTGAACGAGGCATTGCCGCAGGCCTGCTGCAGGCGGTTGATGCAGCCGTAACCCCGGTTGTCGAGTACGACGATGATGAGTTTTTTGTCGAGCATGACGGAGGTGGCGATTTCCGAATTCATCATCAGATAGCTGCCGTCGCCCACCATGACGATGACCTCGGCTTCCGGCTTGGCCATCTTGACGCCGAGGCCGCCGGCGATCTCATAGCCCATGCACGAGTAGCCGTATTCCATGTGGTAGCCGCCCGGCGCCGACGTGCGCCACAGCTTGTGCAGTTCTGCCGGCAAGGTACCGGCCGCGCAGACGACGATGTCGCGGGTGGTGGAGTCGACTGCGGAACGCTGCACGGCACCGATGACTTCGCCGTCATACGGCAAGCCGGCCACCTCGCGTTTGCCGGTAATGGCCAGCACGGTGGCGCGCCAGGCGTTGCCTGCCTGCTGCGCGCGCTCCAGCCACTGGCCCGCGCTATTCCAGCTGCCCAGCAGCCGCGACAGGCCCTGCAAGCCCAGGGTCGCGTCCGCTTGTACACCCAGGCCGCGGCGTTTCAGCGCATCAAAGCTGTTGACGTTCAGGCTGAGCAGCTGCGCCTGCGCAAACAGGGAGTTCGACCCTGTCGTGAAATCCTGCAGGCGCGTGCCGACGGCCAGCACCACGTCCGCCTGCGCCGCCAGGCTGTTGGCGGCCGGCGAACCGGTGACGCCGATGGCGCCCAGCTGCAAAGGGTGGTCCCACGGCAAGCTGCTCTTGCCCGCCTGGGTCTCCGCCACGGGTATGCCATGGCGTTCGGCAAACGCCTGCAAGGCGGCGCCGGCCTGGCCGTACAGCACGCCGCCGCCGGCGACGATCAGCGGCTGTTTTGCGTTTTTCAACAGCAACGCGGCCTCTTCCAGTTCCTGCTCGACGGGCGGCACGGCGCGGAAACGCACGACTCTCGGTTCAAAGAAATCCACGGGATAGTCATGCGCCATCGTCTGCACGTCTTGCGGCAGGGACAAGGTGACGGGGCCGCAGGCGGCCGCGTCCGTCAGGGCGGCGATCGCGCGCGGCAAGGCCGTGAGCAATTGTTCCGGATACACGATGCGGTCAAAGTAGCGCGACAGCGGTTTGAAGGCATCGTTGACCGACACGCTGCCATCCGTGCCGTCTTCCAGTTGCTGCAGCACCGGGTCGGGCGCGCGCGAAACGAAGACGTCGCCCGGCAGCAAGAGCACGGGCAGGCGGTTGACGTGCGCCAAGGCGGCGGCGGTGAGCAGATTCGTCGCACCCGGACCGATGGAGCTGGTCACCGCCATCATGCGCCGGCGCATGTGCGCTTTCGCATAGGCGATGGCCGCATGCGCCATCGCCTGTTCATTGTGGGCGCGGTAGGTGGGAAATTGCTCGCGGTACTGGTACAGCGCCTCGCCCAGGCCCGCCACGTTGCCGTGGCCAAAGATGGCGAAGGCGCCGCCGAACAAAGGCTGACCATCCTCGGTACGCAATACCGACAGATAGCGCACCAGCGCCTGCGCCATGGTCAATCTGATGGTGGCGCTCATGCGGCACGCTCCAGGCGGTTGCGCGTGCGCTGCCACAGGGCAATCAGCTGCTCGAAATTGGCGCGCACGGCGGCGATCAGGCCCGCATCGTCGAGTTCGCCGGCCAGCCAGCGGCGGCTCGGTTCCTGGAAGATGGTGCGGCCCACCATGAAGCCGCGGCAAGTGGTGCTGGCACTGGCCTGCTCGAAACTGGCGGCCAGGGCGGCAATCGGCGCGTTCAAGCCCAGCAGCACCACGCCACGGCAATACGGATCGCGCTCATGCACGAGGGCATCGATGGCTTGCCATTGCTGGGCGGACATACTTTCCAGTTTCCACCATTCCGGGTAGATGCCGAGGTTGTACAGGCGTTTCACCGCGCGATACACGGTGTCGTCGTGCTGCGGCAAGGACTTGGCAGGAATAATTTCCAGCAGCAATTCATGGCCCGTGATTTGCGCCGCGTCGTACAAGCCCTTGATTTGCGCTTCCTGTTCCAGGCGGTTTTCCGGCGTATCGTCGGGATGCAGCTGCACCAGGCACTTGATCACGTGCTCCTTCGGCCACTGCGTCAAGCGCGACGCCAGCGAACGGCCCCAGTCGAACTGCAAGGGATTCGAGCCCGGCATCTCGACGGGACGGCCTATCCACCAGCCGCGCCCCGTCGCATCGTTGAGCGCGTCGACACCATAGCGGTCATCGATCAGCACGCCCGTGCCGCCCTGCAAGCCGCGCGCCGCTTCCGTCTGGCCCACGGCTTGCACGAACAGTTGCTTGAGCTTTGAAATCCGCGCTTCGTCGCTCACGCCCTGCTGGGCCAGCTCAAAGAATTGCGTGCGGTGATCGAACGCGAACACGCACAACTCATTCCACTGTTTGCGCGCCACCGTCGTGCGGTGCAGGCGCGACAAGGTCGCATCCTGGTCCGGCTGCGTGAGCTTTGCCGCATTGGCCAGGAAATAGTCGAGCTCGACGGGCGACGGCATGGCCGGCGCGCAGCCGTGGCGCGACACGACGAGGGCGCCGCAGCCGTTCGCGTAGCGGCAGCACGCTTCGTAATCCTCGCCGCGCAGCCAGCCTTTCAGGAAACCGGACAGAAAAGCGTCGCCCGCACCGAGCACGTTCAAGACTTCCACGCGCACGCCCTGATAGTTGAACGCCTGATCGAGACCGGCAGGAATGGCCGCCTCGATGACGGCGCAGCCCAGCGGCCCGCGCTTGACCACCAGGGTTGCACTGCTCACCTTGCGCACGGCGCGCAGGGACGCCATGATGTCGGCACCGCCGCCGGCGATCATGAATTCCTCTTCCGTGCCTACGATCAGGTCGAACTGCGGCAGGATCGCCTGCAAGTGCTTAGTGACGCCATCGTTCGAGACGAACCGCGTTTCGCCGTCCGCCTTGCCCGACAAGCCCCACAGCACAGGCCGGTAATCGATGTCGAGCACGGTGCGCACGTTGTTCGTGCGCGCCAATTTCAGAGCTTGCGTGCTGACGGCGTGCATGGCGCTAGTCGAGAAATGCGTGCCGGTGATTAATAACGCTTTGCTGGAAGCGACAAAGGCGGCGTCGACGCTGGACGCTTCGATGGCCATGTCGGCGCAATTTTCGCGATAAAAGATCAGCGGGAAGGTGTGCTTGTCCTTGATGCCCAGCATGACGAGGGCCGTGAGCCGCTCGCGGTCGATGCCGACGTGGCTGACGTCGCAGCCCTCCTGCGCCAAGGTATCGGTGAGGAAACGGCCCATGTGGTCATCGCCCACCTTCGACAGCATGGCGGACTTCAAGCCCAGCCTGGCCGTGCCGAAGGCGATATTGGCGGAAGAGCCGCCCAGGTATTTGGCAAAGCTCGTCGCGTCTTCCAGGGTGCTGCCGATCTGCTGCGCGTACAGGTCCACCGCCAGGCGGCCCAGGCAGATCACGTCGAGCGCGCGGCCCTGGGCAAATTCAGTCGTATTCTTCATGGCATTGTTTCCTTATGACAGTTGCACGATGCGCTGCTCGCGCCACGACACGGTGGCCGCTTCGGCCAGTTCCAGCGCCTTCAAGCCATCGTGGACGGTGGTGCGCAGCGCCGCGCCATGGGCAAAGGCGTCGAAAAAGTGCGCCATTTCGCTGGCGTAGGCGGCGCGGTAGCGTTCCAGGAAAAAGTCTTCCGGCTTGTCCACGCTGACGTTGACGGCACCATAGGCCGTCACTTCCGTCGGCTTGTGGTTGCCTGCCTGCAGCATGCCGGCGCTGCCCAGCACTTCGAAACGCTGGTCGTAGCCGTAGGCGGCGCGGCGCGTCGTATTGATCTGGCACAAGCGTCCCTTCGCCGTGCGGATGGTCACAGCCGTGCAGTCGAGATCGCCCGCCGCGCCGATGGCCGGATCGACCAGGCAGCTGCCCGTGGCATGCACGCTGACGGCTTCATCGTCGAGTATCCAGCGGAAGATGTCGAAATCGTGGATCAGCATATCCTTGAAGATGCCGCCCGACACCTGGATGTAGCTGACGGGCGGCGGGCCCGGATCGCGGCTGGTGACGATGAGCAACTCCGGCGTGCCGATTTCGCCCGCCGCGATGCGCTGCTTGACGGCGGCAAACGTGGGGTCGTAGCGGCGCTGGAAGCCGATCATGCACAGCACGCCCGCGTCCTTGACGGCAGCGGCGGCGGCGCGCGCGCGCTCCAGGGTCAGGTCGACGGGCTTTTCGCAAAAGATGGCCTTGCCGGCGGCGGCCGCGCGCACGATCAGGTCCGCATGCGTATCCGTGCTCGACGCGATCAGCACGGCCTTGACTTCCGGGTCGGCCTGCACAGCCTCCACGCTGGCGACGCTGGCGCCATGCAGGGCCGCCACTTCCGCCGCCGCGCCCGCATGCACGTCTACCACGTATTTCAGGCGCACGCCGGGCTGGCGTACCAGATTGCCGGCGTGAATGCGGCCGATGCGCCCGGCGCCGAACAATGCCACTTGAATCATTTCCATCTCCTTGATAGTCGGTATCGCTTGGCCCGGAAATGCACACGTGTGCAAATCCGGGCTAAAAAAGTTAAAACAGGTGGATGACGCCCAGCATTACACCGCTGAGCTTGGCACCCTTCTTGGTGGCGGCGAAGGCATTGCCGCCAAACGTGTAGTTGGCGTTCTTGTCGTTATTCGTTTGCGTGTAGTAGGCATACACGGTGCTGCGCTTGGACAAGTAATATTCGTAGCCCAGGGTCGCCTGCTTGGCGCCGCTGTCGTCGCCGCGCACCAGGGTGGTGGCCTTGATGGTCACGCTGCTGCCGTTGGGCGCGCTGCCCGACACGTCGCCTGCCACGCCGAAACGGCCGATGAAGGCACCGCCGCCCGCCTTGTAGGCGCCCGTGATGGTGAAGTAGTCGCGCTGCAAGTCGCCGCCGGCCACGTCATACACCATGCGGTTCCAGGCCACGCCTACGTCGCCGCCGCCGAAGTTGTAATTGCCCACGGCGCGGAACATCTTTTCGCTGAAGCCAGGACGCAAGTCCTTGTGCTTTTCATAGCCGACGGCGCCCTTCACGGGACCGTTTGCGTATTGCACGATGCCCGAATAGATGCGGTCGCCGTTCGATGCCTCGTTTTCGCTGGCGCGGTAAATCGTGGCGCTGAATCCCTGTACCACGGGCGTGCGATAGCTGACGGCGTTCGAACTGCGGCGGTTGAAGCCTTCGCCGCCCAGCTGCGAAATGTTGGCGTCATCCTGGATGCCTTCGCCCACGAAACGGTTGGTGTAGCCGTTGATCTGGCGGATCGGCGTGGCGAAGCGGCCCAGCGCGATGCGGCCATAGGCGGGGTTTTCCAGCCCGACAAAGGTATCCTTGCTATTGATGGCGCCCGTGCCATCGTCGAGCTTGGCATTGCCCTCGATCTGGAAGAAGGCCGTGTTGCCATTGCCCAAATCTTCCCTTCCCCGGAAGCCGATCTTCGAGGAATTGTCCGATACGCGCGATACCGACTCGCCATTCGGCGCCGTGGCCGAGCTTGACGTTTCGATACGGTCGAAGCCCGCGTGGATCCGGCCGTACACGACGACGCTCGATTCGGCCAGCACGCAACCTGGTGCGACCAGCAACAATACGGCGGCGATCTTGTTCAACTGCATGGTGCTCTTTTTCATCCCGTTTTTCATTTTGTCTCCTGCTTGTTTTTATGGTGGTGGATTACTCATGATGCTCAACAGCGTGTTGCCACTACATGCGTCCCTCGCCGGACGCCTGCCCTCCCTTTCAGTCAATGTGTTCAGGTACAACGCGGCAAGGCCAGCGCCGCCAGTTGCGGATACAAGCGGGGGCCGCCCACCAGGATGGGGTTGCCCTTTTCCAGGCCGTTATCTGCCAGGAAATCATTGCAGCGCCCGCCCGCCTCGTTGACGAGCACGATGCCCGCCAGGCAATCCCAGGAATTGATGTGCGGCTCGAAATAGCCGATCAGGCGCCCGGCCGCCACGTAGGCGATCATCAGTGCGCCGGAACCGTTGCGGATGAACATGCCGCCCTCTTCCAGCACGTCGAGCAGGAAGGGCAAAAAGGTATCGGTGCCCACGCGGTGCGAAAAGCCCACGCCCAGCACGCCGCCCTGCAGGCTGGCCACGTCGTTGACGCGCAGCCGCGTTTCGCCCGCCTTCGCCGTCACATGCGCGCCCTGCCCCAGGCAGGCGTGGAACAGCTCGTCCGCATTCGGGTCGTACACGGCGCCGATGGCGGGCTGGCCGTCGACCAGCACGCCGATCGACACGCACCAGGCCAGCATGCCGTTGACGAAACAGGCCGTGCCGTCGATGGGATCGATGACCCACACGCAGCGCGCGTCGGACGCGCCGCCGCCCCGCTCCTCGCCCACCACGGCGTCTTCCGGGAAGCGCTCGGCGATCTGCGCGCGCAGGAAATCCTCGACCATGCGGTCGGCGATGCTGACCATGTCCTGCAAGCCCTTTTCCTCGATCACCAGTTCCGTGCGGCGCTGGAACATGCCCAGCGCGATCTCGCCCGCCTGGCCGATGATGTGCCGGGCGTAGGCATAGCGTTCCAGGGTCGCCGCGTCGGCCAGTACCGCTGCCTGTGTCATATCTGTCATGCTTGTCCTCCAATGATGGCTGCGCCATGTTCGTGTACGGTCATGGCGACCGATGTGCCTTGCGTGAAAACCTGGCTCAAGTCGTGCGAGACGGCAAACAGTTCGCCGACCGGCGTCTCGAGCGTGTATTGCATTTCGCGTCCCAGGTAAGTGGCGCGCGCCACGCGCACCACCATGGCGCTGTCCGGCTGCGCGGGCGACAGCAGGATCGCTTCCGGACGCACGGCGAAACTCGCTTCGCCGCTGCGCTGGCTGCGGCATGGCAGGCGCAGCCGCAGCTTGCCCATGACGCAGACGGCCTTGCCGTCGGCCACCGATTCGATCACGCCATCGACGATGTTCGCGTTGCAGATGAAGTCGGCGACGAACTTGTCGGCCGGCGACTCGAACAGCTCGTGCGGCGTGCCCTTTTGCGCGATCACCTGGCGGTTCATGACGATGATCTGGTCGGAAATGGCCAGCGCCTCTTCCTGGTCATGCGTGACGTACACGGCCGTCAAGCCCAGCTTGACCTGAATGTCGCGGATCTCGTCGCGCACGCGGCGGCGCAGTTTCGTGTCCAGGTTCGACAGCGGCTCGTCCAGCAGCAAGACCTTGGGCTGCAGCACCAGCGAACGGGCCACGGCCACCCTCTGCTGCTGGCCGCCCGACAACTCGTTGGGGAAGCGCGCGGCAAAGTCGGCCAGGCCCACCAGGCGCAGGCTTTCCTGCGCCCGTTCCACGGCGCGCGGCTTGGTCTCGCCCGAGACGGTCAAGCCGTAGCACACGTTATCGAGCACCGTCATGTGCGGAAACAGTGCATAACTTTGGAACACCATGCTGACGTCGCGCTCGGCGGCGGAGGTCAGGGTGACGTCCTCGCCGGCCAGCAGGATGCGCCCGGCGCTGACGCGTTCCAGGCCCGCGATCAGGCGCAGGGTGGACGTCTTTCCGCAGCCGCTGGGGCCCAGCAGGGTGACCATGGTGCGCGGGGCGATCGTGAACGACACATCGTTCACGGCCAGGGCCTTGCCGTAGCGCTTGGTAACACCATCGAATTCCAGCGCAGCAAGCTCTGTTGCTTGGGTAGTAAAGTGGTTCATGCGTAGCTCTTTTCCAGGTTGGGAACGGCGGCCGGCAGCGTTTTTTCGGCGCTGACGCGGCGAAGGCGGCGCTTGCCGACCAACAAATGGATCAATTGGATGCACAGCAGGATGATGACGATCAGCACCGTGGCATAGGCGATGGCCGTGCCGTAGTTACCGTTCGACACCAGGCCGATGATGTAGGACGTGGCCATGTCGTAATCGGCGCTGACGAGGAAGACGACGGCCGAGATCGACGTGATCGAACGCACGAAGCCATACACGAGGGCCGAGGCGATGGCCGGGCGCAGCAGCGGCAGGATGACCTTGCGCATGGTGGTCCAGCTGCTGGCGCCCAGGGTGATCGACGCCTCGTCCAGGCTGCCGTCGAGCTGGCGCATGGCGGCGATGCCCGTGCGCAATCCCATCGGCATGTTGCGGAAGACAAAGCACAGGATCAGAATCGTCGCCGTGCCCGTCAATTCAATCGGCGCCGAGTTGAACGCCAGGATGTAGCTGATGCCGATGACGGTGCCGGGAATGGCAAAGCTGAGCATGGTGCCGAACTCGAACGCGCTCTTCAGGGCGAATTGCTGGCGCACCAGCAGCCAGGCCGACAGGATGCCGACAAAGGCCGTCAAGGGCGCGGCGATGGCCGAAATCGTCAAGGTGGTGAACAGCGACGGCCAGGCCTGGCCCGTCCAGTGCCAGCCGGCAGCGCCCGCCGTGATGCCGAAGGCGTCGATGTAATGGCGCAAGGTGAAGGCATTGTCCTGGCCCCAGTTGTTCACGAAGCCGCCCGCCACCACGGTGCCGTAGATCAGGGCCGTGAAGGCGAACCATGGCAGGGCGATGGTCCACAAGGTGGTTTTCAGGCGCGGGTTGAGCAAGGCGTGGCCGCCATGGTCGGCCTTGCCCGTCACCGTCACATACGATTTCTTGCCCAGCCACAGGTTCTGGATGAAGAAGGCGCCCACGGCAAACGTCAGCAGCACGATGGCCAAAGTCGCCGCGCGGCCCTGGTCGTTCGAGGCGCCCACCACGGAAAAGAAAATTTCCGTCGACAGCACGTGGAAGTTGCCGCCCAAGACCATCGGGTTGCCGAAGTCGGCCATGCTTTCGATAAAGCACAACAGGAAGGCATTGGCGATGCCGGGACGCATCAGCGGCAAGGAGACCTTGACGAAGGTTTGCCAGCTGCTGGCGCCCAGGGTGCCCGACGCTTCTTCCAGCGAGGGGCTGACGCCTTCGACCACGCCGATCAATGTCATGAAGGCGATCGGCGCAAAGGCCAGCATCTGCGACAGCCACACGCCCGTCATGCCGTACAGCCAGCGGCTTTGTTCGATGCCAAATAGTTCGCCGACGAGGCCCGTGATGGCGCCGTTGCGGCCGAACAGCAAGATCAGCGCCAGGCCCAGCACGAACGGCGGCGTGACGATGGGGAGAATCGTGATGGCGCGCATGGGGCGTACCCAGCGGCCATTCGTGCGTGTGACCAGCAGGGCGAACACGAGACCGAGGAAGGTGGCCGACACGCCCGTCAGCAAGGCCAGCGCCAGGGTGTTCCAGGCCACGCCGCAGCGGCCGGGACCGGCCACGCAATTGAGGCTCCAGATGCCGGGGTCGGCCAGGCGGCGCGCCAGGGCGGCGGCGCCCGTGCCGCCATCGTCCAGGGGCTGGCCGGCGCTGACCAGGATCAGCGCGACGGGGAACAGCACGAACAGGGAAATGAGGCAGATGATGAGGCCGATGGCGCCGGCCACGAAGGCGTCGCCGCCGCACACGCCGCAGGCGGCGGCGCCCGAGGTCAGCAGGAACAGCAGGCACAGCGCCAGCAGCAGCGCGCCGAAACCGAGGCCGGTGCCGGCGGCCAGCGGCCCCCAGCCCAGCCATGCCAGCCACAGCAGGCCCGCGCCGCCGAGGGCGATCTGGCCCAGGCCCAGGGTCTTGCGGTGGGGATTGCCGGCCACCAGCGCGGCGCTGGCGGCGATCAGGGCAAAGAACACGCCCAGCGGCCAGGCGCCGAACGACAGCACGTGCAACACGGCCGGTGCGCCACGTTCACTGAAGAACTGGCCGTCGCGCAGCCATTCGCCCGCGAACAGGCCCGCTTCCTGCTGCTGCCAGGGCAACAGGCACAACGCTGCCAAAGCGGCCAGCAGCCAGCCGTAAAATATCTTTTTCATGAGTTTCATCCAACTATGAACGTCTGAAATTCTGTTGCGCGGTGCGCTCTGTTTTCCAGACGTTTTGAACAATGTATATAGGTTTAACGCCTGCCAAAACTGTAGCGAGCGGCAGTGAGTTGCGGCCGAGACGCGCAGCTGTGCGCTAGCACAGTGAGCATCGCAGGCTGCAAATCGCGACGCGCAGTAAGTTTTGGCGCGCGTTAATTGCCGGCAGAATAAATCTGCGTGGTCCAGCGTTGCAGCAGGCGCTTGCGCGTGTCCGAGGCGCCATACTTGGCGAAGTCGTAGTTGATGGTCTTGATGTTTTCCAGGCGCGGCGAGGCGGCGGGAATGGTGGCGGCCGCGTTGGACGGGATCTGGAAGGCCAGCGCCTTGACGGCTTCGCTCTGCACGTCGGGACGCAGGGCGAATTCATAGAATTTCTTTGCCTGCTCCATGTTTTTCGCGCCCTTGACGATGCTCATCGAGCCGATCTCGTAGCCCGTGCCTTCGCAGGGCGGCAAGACTTTCACGGGAAAGCCGGCCACGGTGAGTTTCATCAGGTCATGCATGAAGCCGATGGCCACGCCCGCTTCGCCGCGGCCCACGTCCTCGCCCGGCGCCACGCCCGCGTTCGGATACTTGCTGACGTTCTGGCCCATTTTCGCCAGGAAATCGAAGGCTTCCTCTTCGCCGAACAGCTGCACCACGGTGGCCAGCGCGTTGTAGGCGGCGCCCGAGGAGTTCGGGTTGGCCATCTCGATCTCGCCCTTGTAGGCGGGCTTGACGAGGTCTTTCCAGCACTGGGGCGGCGGCAGGTTTTTCTTCTTCAGCACGTTTTCGTTGTAGGCCAGGCCCAGGATGCCGATGTAGATGCCGACGGTGCGGTACTTGGCCGTCTCGGCCTGCTTGAGCGCCCACGGCTGCAGCTTGGGCAGGGTGGGCGACTTGTATTCTTCCGTATAGCCTTCGGCGGCGGCCTGCAGGTGCGGGTCGCCCGTGCCGCCCCACCAGATGTCCGATTTCGGGTTCGACGCTTCGGCGCGGATCTTCGCGTAGGCTTCCCCCGCGCTCTTCCTGATCATCGATACCTTGATCTTGCTTTCCGCCTCGAAGCGGTTCTTCATCAGCTGGCACCATTCCATGTCGGCCGAGCACAGCACGGACAGGCGTTCCTCGGCGGCCATGGCCGTCATCGGCAGGGCCAGGCTTATAGCAATCGCAACATTGCGCATCTTCATCGTCTCACTCCAAGTTCGTTATCGTTGTGGTACTTCAGACCGCACCGCTATCTTGCGGTGTCACTGTCCCGGGATGTGCTTTGTAAGGCCTTGCACTGTATTGCACACGTGTGCACACCTTACCACCAGCCGATTTTGACTGTCAACAAGAATCTCGGCAGGCGTGCGGCGTGGCGTTTTACCGACAAAAAAAGCCGCCAGCTGGTTGCAGCTGGCGGCTTTCGGATGCTCCGGGGTCAGAGGCGTGTTACTGCCAGGCTTCCTTGCCCGCGCGCGGCTTGCCCACCATCAGCAGCGCACCCAGGGTCAGCACGGCCGCCAGCGACAGGTAATAACCCACGTACTGCAGACCGTAGTTGGTAGCCAGCCAGGTGGCGATGTACGGCGCCAGCGAGGCGCCCAGGATGCCCGCCAGGTTGAACGTGAGCGAAGCGCCCGTGTAGCGCACCTCGGGCGGGAACAGCTCGGACAACATCGTGCCCAGCGGTCCGTAGGTCATGCCCATCAAGCCCAGGCCGACAGCCATGAAGACGGTCACTTCCCACGTCACGCCCGAGCCGAACATCGGCGCGAGCACCAGGCCGAAGATGGCGATGGCGACGGAGACCCAGATCAGGGTGGCGCGGCGGCCGCGGCGGTCGGCCAGCACGGCCGAAAACGGTATCGTCAGGGCGAAGAACAGCACGGCAAACAGCTGCACGACGAGGAATTCCTTGCGCGTGAAGCCCAGCTTGGTCGTGCCCCAGCTCAGCGCGAACACCGTCATCAGGTAGAACAGCACGAAGGTGGCCAGGGCGATGATGGTGCCCAGGAACAGCATGCGGCCATGCTGGCGGAACACGGTGGCCACGGGCAGCTTGACGACTTCGTTCTTGTCGATGACTTTCTGGAAGTCCGGCGTTTCCGTGATCTTCAGGCGCACGTACAGGCCGACGATGACCAGCAGCGCGCTGGCGAGGAACGGGATGCGCCAGCCGTAGCTGAAGAACTGCTCATCGGTCATGGTTTCGCTCAGCAGCAGGAAGATGCCGCCCGACAGGAAAAAGCCGATCGGCGCGCCCAGCTGCGGGAACATGCCGTACCAGGCGCGTTTGCCCGGTGGCGCGTTCTCGGTTGCCAGCAGCACCGCGCCGCCCCACTCGCCGCCCAGGCCCAGGCCCTGGCCGAAACGGCACAGCGCCAGCAGCAGCGGCGCCAAGGTGCCGATGGCGGCATACGTCGGCAGCAAGCCGATGATGACGGTGGAGATACCCATGGTCAGCAGGGCCGCCACGAGAGTGGCCTTGCGGCCGATGCGGTCGCCGAAGTGGCCGAACACGGCCGAACCGATGGGGCGGGCGAAGAAGGCGATGGCGAACGTGGCCAGCGACTGCAGCACGGCGGCCGACGGGTCGCCGGCGGGGAAGAACAGTTTCGGGAACACCAGCACGGCGGCGGTGGCGTAGATATAAAAGTCAAAGAACTCGATGGTGGTGCCGATCAGGCTGGCGAACAGCACCGTGCCGGGGGAATTTTTCTTGGGGGGGGTGCTCATTTACTGCGCTCCTTGGGGAGGGTGTCTAAAGGCCATTCTCTGGATGTTTTTTCAGGCAGCAGCACAGCACGTTGTCTAGGCGCGCGGTTCACATATCATAGCTGTGCGCGGGCGTATTTGCTGCGAAATTGCTATTAAATTCGCAAACAAATTCCACGCCGCAACACGCCGTTGTTAACGGCAGACAACGGTGTACCAACGCGCGCTAACGCGCCGTGATCAGTGCTGATTTAGAGAAACAACGGTCGTGCGCCATCCGGTTACCCGGGGCACGGCAGGAAAGGCGTCAGGGGATGGGCGACGTGTATCAGGCCCGGCGTATCGCCAGGCATTCCGTACCAGACCCGCGCGTCGGCATCGCGGCATCGGTCATTTGTGGTGAGTCCTTGCCTGCGGCCCCTCCGGGTGGAGCGGGCCGGCGATGATCGCGCTGCATCACGCAGGATGCGGTTGATCTTGCTGTAAGCGGCTTATCATACGCGCAGTGCTGCGGTGCGGCAAGAAGTTGTGATGGAGCATGTACGGTGGTGTCGGCTTACGCTGCGCTAAGCCGACCTACGCCGACCTACGCCCACCTATACTGACCTACGCATCGATCAATGCAAAAGTCTGCTCGATCTCGCGGCTGTCGAGCGGGCGCACGAGGCGCGCCACTTCCTGGCCATCTTTCAGGAAAATCAGGGTCGGCCACAGTTTCACGCGGAATGAGCGCCCCAGCGCGCGGCCGGGGCCGTCTTCCACGCGAATATGCGCTACCGCGGGGTGCTGCGCCAACGCGGCGGCCAGCGGCGCTTCTGTGGCGCGGCAGTGGCCGCACCAGCCCGTGCCGAATTCCAGCAGGGCCGGCCCCGCCAGGGCGTCGATCTCGGCGCGCGTCGGTTGTGCTACGGAATATGTGTCGTTCATCATGCCGCCCTCCTTGTCCGCTCAGACCACTTTCACGCGCAGTTCGCCCAGGCCATCGATGGCGCCCACCAGTTCGTCGCCGCGCTGCACGGCAGCCACGCCGGCCGGCGTGCCCGTGTAGATCAGGTCGCCCGGCTGCAAGGTGAAATAGGTCGACAGGTCGGCGATGGTTTCGGCCACGTTCCAGATCAGCATATCGATGCTGCTGCTTTGACGCGGCTCGCCATTCACGTGCAGGGTGATGGCGGCGTGCTGGACGTCACCTGCCTGCGCGGCCGGCGTGATGGGGCCGATGGGCGCCGAGTGTTCGAAGGCCTTGCCCGTCTCCCACGGACGGCCCAGTTTTTTTGCCGCGCCCTGCACGTCGCGACGCGTCATGTCCAGGCCGATCGCATAACCCCACACGTGGCTCAACGCATCGGCCGCGCCGATATCGCTGCCGCCCTTGCCGATGGCCACCACCAGCTCCATCTCGTGCTGGAAATCCTGCGTCTGCGCCGGATACGGCAGCTCGCCCGTCGTGCCGGCTGGCACGGGCAGCACGGCGTCAGCCGGCTTCATGAAGAAAAACGGCGCCTCGCGGCCCGTGTGGCCCATTTCCTTGGCATGGTCGACATAGTTGCGGCCCACGCAATAGATGCGGTGGACGGGGAAAGTATCAACGCTGCCCGTGACGGGAACGCTGGGCTGGATCGGTGCGGGAATGACATACGACATGAAAACTCCTGATCGGCACGATAAAAAGGCGGCAATGAAAAAGGGACACCGCAGTGTCCCCCCACGCAGTGTCCCCCATTTTACGACAACGTTACTTCAGCAGTCCCGAGCGGCTCGGGTCCGGCATGCGGATGGCGACGATGAAGGAAATCAGGCACATGACGGTCACGTACCAATAGAAATACTCTTCCACGTGCCAGGCCTTGAACTGCAGCGCCACGTACTCGGCCGAACCGCCGAACATCGCGTTGGCGACCGCGTACGACAGGCCCACGCCCAGCGCGCGCACTTCGACGGGGAACATTTCCGCCTTGATCAAGCCGCTGATCGACGTGTAGAAGCTGATGATGGCCAGCGCGATGATAATCAGGCCAAACGCCGCGTACGGGCTGGAAATATCCTTCAAGGCATGCATGATCGGCAGCACGCACAGGGTGGCCAGGCCGCCGAAGAACAGCATCGAGGTGCGGCGGCCGATGCGGTCGGACAAGGCGCCGAACACCGGCTGCAGAATCATGTACACCAACAGCGCGCAGGTCATGACGGCGCTGGCCGTCTTGGTATCCATGCCGGCCGTGTTGACCAGGTATTTCTGCATGTAGGTGGTGAACGTGTAGAACACGAGCGAACCGCCGGCCGTAAAGCCGAGTACCGTGATAAACGCGCGCTTATGCTTGAGCAAACCGCGCAGGCTGCCCGCATCCTTGTCCTTGCGCTCGCTGGCGGTGGTCGTTTCCGTCAGGGATTTACGCAGGTTCAGCGAGACGAGGGCCGCCAGGGCGCCAAAGACGAACGGGATGCGCCAGCCCCAGGCGCGCAACTCTTCCAGGGTCAGGAGTTGCTGCAAGACCACCAGCATCAGCAAGGCCAGCAACTGGCCGCCGATCAGGGTCACGTACTGGAACGAGGCGAAAAAGCCGCGCTTGCCCGATTCCGACACTTCGCTCATGTAGGTGGCGCTGGTACCGTATTCGCCGCCCACGGACAGGCCCTGAAACAGGCGCGCCACCAGCAGCAGGAACGGCGCGAAGGCGCCGATGGTGTCATAGGTTGGCATGACGGCGATCATCAAGGAGCCGCCGCACATCATCAGCACGGAAATCATCATCGACTGGCGGCGGCCGTATTTGTCGGCGATGCGGCCGAACAGCCAGCCGCCCACGGGGCGCATGAGGAAGCCGGCGGCAAAGATGCCGGCCGTCTGCAGCAGCTGCGTGGTCGAGTTACCGGAAGGGAAGAAGGCGTGCGAGAAATACAGCGCGCAGAACGAGTAAATGTAGAAGTCGAACCATTCGACCAGGTTACCGGAAGAGGCGCCAATGATGGCCTTGATGCGCTGCTGGGAAGTCAGCTGCGCAACGTCATGCGGAGTATCGTGGGAAGTCATATCAATCTTCTTGTTCGTGTAAAAAAACCAATACCAGCCGGATTGCGCGGGCTGGTTTTGCATCATACGCCCTTGATCAAGGTCAAAAAGCCGCCCGGCATACGGGTTAATACGTACTGCCGGCAACTATTTTTCGCCATCAGGCGCTGCCGGTCAGACCCGTTCCAGCACCAGCGCGATGCCCTGGCCCACGCCGATGCACATCGTACAGAGTGCATAGCGCCCGCCCGTGCGGTGCAGCTGGTTGACGGCCGTCATGGCCAGGCGCGCACCGGACGCGCCCAGCGGGTGACCGAGGGCGATGGCGCCGCCGTTCGGGTTGACGCGCGGATCGTCGTCGCGCACACCCAGCTGGCGCAGCACGGCCAGGCCCTGGGCGGCAAATGCTTCGTTCAATTCGATGACGTCGAAGTCGGTCAGGGTCAAGCCCGTCATGGCCAGCACTTTCAGGGTGGCAGGTGCGGGGCCGATGCCCATGATGCGCGGCGCCACGCCGGCCGTGGCCATGGCCACGACACGGGCGCGCGGCGTCAGGCCAAAGCGGGCCGCGTTCGCCTCATCGGCCAGCAGCAGCGCCGCCGCGCCGTCGTTGACGCCGGACGCGTTGCCGGCCGTAATCGTGCCGTCCGCGCGCACGACGGGTTTCAGTTTGGCCAGGGTGTCGAGGGTGGTGGCGCGCGGATGCTCGTCGCGGGCGACGACGACGGGATCGCCCTTCTTCTGTGCAATGCTGACGGGACAGATTTCGCTGTCGAACACGCCCGCCTGCTGCGCCGCCAGGGCCTTGACCTGGCTGGCCAGGGCAAACGCATCCTGGTCCGCGCGGCTGATGCCGAAGTCGCTGGCCACGTTTTCCGCCGTTTCCGGCATCGAATCGACGCCGTACTGCGCCTTCATCAGCGGATTGATGAAGCGCCAGCCGATGGTCGTGTCTTCCATTTTCATGCCGCGCGAAAAGGCGCTGTCGGCCTTGCCCATGACGAACGGCGCGCGGCTCATGCTTTCCACGCCGCCGGCGACCAGCAAGCCCGCTTCGCCGCTCTTGATGAAACGGGCGGCGCTGCCGATGGCATCCAGGCCCGAGCCGCACAGGCGGTTCAGGGTGGCGCCCGGCACGCTGTCGGGCAATCCCGCCAGCAAGGCGGCCATGCGCGCCACGTTGCGGTTGTCCTCGCCCGCCTGGTTGGCGCAGCCGTACAGGACGTCCGTGACGGCCGTCCAGTCCACATTGGGGTTGCGCGCCATCAAGGCGCGGATGGGCACGGCGCCCAAGTCGTCGGCGCGCACGCCGGACAGGCCGCCGCCGTAGCGGCCGAAGGGCGTACGCTGGGCGTCGCAGATGTATGCGTGGGTCATGTTCTTTCCTCCAAGAAAGTGTATTGATGGTGAGTTAGCGCGCGTCCGTCAGCGGCACGGCCGTCAAGGCTTGTAACTGTTCAAAACTCAGGCCATCGGCCAGTTCGACGACGGTGGCGCCGGCGGGCCCCAGGTCGAGCACGGCCAGGTCGCTGTAGATGCGGCTCACGCACCCGATGCCCGTCAGCGGATAAGTGCAGGCCTGCACCAGCTTGCTTTCACCGCCCTTGGTCAGCAATTCCATCATGACCCAAGTTTTTTTCGCGCCGATGGCCAAGTCCATGGCTCCGCCCACGGCGGGAATGGCGTCGGGCGCGCCCGTGTGCCAGTTGGCCAGGTCGCCCGTGGCGGACACTTGAAACGCGCCCAGCACGCAGATGTCCAGGTGGCCGCCGCGCATCATGGCGAAGCTGTCGGCGTGGTGGAAATAGCTGCCGCCCGCCAGCAGGGTGACGGGCTGCTTGCCCGCGTTGATCAGGTCGTAGTCTTCCTCGCCCGGCGCGGGCGCGGGGCCCATGCCGATCACGCCGTTTTCGCTGTGCAGGATGATCTCCGCGCCGGCCGGCAAGTGATTGGCCACCAGGGTCGGCAAGCCGATGCCCAGGTTCACGACGGCGCCTTCGTTGATATCGGCCGCCACACGGGCCGCCATCTGGTCTCGATTCCATTTATGCATTTGATACTCCTCAGGCTGCTTTGAAGCCGGCGGGGCCGGTGGCCGTGCGCGGCACTTGCACGATGCGCTGCACAAACAGGCCCGGCGTGATGACGTGTTCGGGGTCGATGCTGCCCAAGTCAAGCACCTCGTGTACGGAAGCAATACTGACCTTGGCGGCCATGGCCATGATGGGACCGAAGTTGCGCGCCGTCTTGCGGTAGGTCAGGTTGCCCCAGCGGTCGCCCTGCTCCGCCTTGATCAGCGCGAAGTCGGCGTGGATGGGCGACTCGAACACATACATGCGCCCGTCGATCTCGCGCGTTTCCTTGCCCTTGGCCAAGTCCGTGCCATAACCGGTGGGCGTAAAAAAGCCGCCGATGCCGGCGCCGGCGGCGCGGATGCGCTCGGCCAGATTGCCCTGCGGCACCAATTCCAGTTCCAGCTTGCCCGCGCGGTACAGGGCGTCGAAGACGTGGGAATCGGCCTGGCGCGGGAACGAGCAGATGATCTTGCGCACTTGCCCGTTTTTCAGCAGGGCGGCCAGGCCCGTGTCGCCATTGCCCGCATTGTTGTTGACGATGACGAGGTCGCGCGCGCCTTGGGCGATCAGGCCGTCGATCAGCTCGGCCGGCTGGCCCGCGCCGCCGAAGCCGCCAATCATGACGGTGGCGCCATCGTGGATATCGGCCAGCGCATCTAGGACGCTGGAACGCAGTTTGTCGATCATTGCGGTCTCCTCCCAATCAAACTCATTAGTCATTTGTTCGTATATCGAACAAATATTCGCATTTAGAACTTATTCGTGAGAATATGCCTGATCGGGGCGCTTGTCAATTTGCCGTTTTCGCCAGCGCCATGGCTATAATTGCCACCTTGCCCCATTGGAATTGCCATGACCGCACGCAGCCGCACCTCCCTTTCCACCGAAGAAACCGTCGATGCCGACGGCGCGCCGCGTCCCGGCGACAGCTATGTGCAATCGTTCGCGCGGGGCCTGGCCGTCTTGCGCAGCTTCGGCGCGGACGCGCCGCAGCAGACTTTGAGCGAAGTGGCGGAACGGGCGCAGCTGACGCGCGCGGGCGCGCGGCGCATCCTGCACACCTTGCTGCATCTCGGTTATGTGGAAGCGGATGGACGGCTGTTCCGTTTGACGCCCAAGGTGCTCGACCTCGGTTACGCCTATCTGTCATCCTTGCCCGTGTGGACGCAGGCACAGCCGCTGCTGGAAGAATTGATGCAGACCTTGCGCCAGTCGTGCTCGGCCACCGTGCTCGACGGCGACGACATCGTGTATGTCGTGCGCCTGTCCGCGCACCGCACCATGTCGATCAACCTGGGCATCGGCAGCCGCCTGCCCGCCTACTGCACCTCGATGGGCAGAGTGTTGCTGTCGGGCCTGGCGCCCGACGCGTTGCGCGAACGGCTGTCGAAGATGGCGCTGCTGAAGATCACGCCGGCGACCAAGGTCGATATCGAGGTCTTGATGGAAGAGATTGCGCAAGTGCGGCGCCAGGGCTGGTGCCTGGTGCAGGAAGAGCTGGAACAGGGCTTGATCGCCCTGGCCGCGCCCGTGTTCGACCGGGCCGGCAAGGTGGTGGCGGCGATCAACGTCAGCGGCCAGACGGCGGGGCCGTCCGTGGCGCATCTGCTGGAACACAGCCTGCCGAAACTGCTCGACACGGCCAGCCGGGTCAGCGCCCTGGTGCGGGTGCAGCAGTAGAGATTATTTCTTGAACTTTATTTTTTAAACTTCGCGCACAAGTCCGGGCGCGGCTGCGCCGGCATCGTTTGCGTCAGGTCGAACGTGCCCTGGTAGCCGGCGACGCCCTGTTCCAGGTAGCCGATGCTGCGCAGGTTCAGTTGCGGGTCGGCCAGCTTCAGCCAGCGGGGCACGCCGATATCCTTGCGCACATGCGCATTGCCGGCGATCAACACCACGTCGCGCGGCGCCTGGTCGCGGATCAGCTTGGCCATCCAGATATCGCGCGCCACCTGGGCGTTGACGACACCGTTGATCATCATGTCGGGCAGCATATTGCAGCGGGCCGCCTGGGCTTCCTTCTTTTGCCCTTCCAGAATATCGGCCGGCACGGGCGCGGCCAGGTACGTGGCGACCATCGCGGGCGGCATGGACCACTGGATACCGTCGCGCACGATGCGCGAGGCATCGGCCGGCGACAGGTTGCCGGCGACCAGGGTCAGCTGGTAGCTGATGACGAGGTCCAGCACGGGCCGGTACAAGCTCCAGTCCCAGCGCGGCTGTTCCATCACGCGGATGATGCAATCGGGGTCGGCGCAATCGCGCGCGGCGCGCGTCAGCAAGGCCTGGTTTTCGCGATCAAACTGCTCCATGACGATCACGGGACGCCAGCCGGCCGCCAGCCGGCGCTGCAATTCCGCGACCCTCAGGCGGTGGCCTTGCGCATTGTCATGCACTTCGCCGAGCAGCAGCACTTGCGGATTGGGCAAGGTGTCGGCCACGGGCGCGGGAGGGGGCGGGGCTTCCTTCTTCAGCAAGCCGCCGCAGGCGGACAGCGCCAGCATGCTGCACAGCAGGGCGGCGCGCGCGCCGGCGCGGAAAATCACGGTCTTCATGTAAGCAGTATCCAGAGTGGCGATGCGCCAGATTGTACCGTCTCAGGCCGGCGAAGGTGCCTTGCGGCGCTCCAGCACTTCAAAGAGCAGCATGCCGGCCAGCATCGCGATCACAAACAGCCAGGCCTTCGGCTGGCCCGCCAGCAGCGACACGAGGGCGGGACCGGGACAGAAACCGGCGATGCCCCAGCCCGCGCCAAAGGCCAGGCTGCCCAGCAGCAAGCGCCGGTCGATGCGGCGCGACGCGGGCAATTGCATGGGCTCGCCCAGCAGCGAATTGCTGCGCCGGCGCGCCAGCCAGAAGGCGGGCAGGGCCACGCCGATGGCGCCGCCCATCACCAGCGCCAGCGACGGATCCCAGGCGCCGGCCAGGTCGAGGAAACCGAGCACCTTGGCCGGGTTGGCCATGCCGGAGACGATCAGGCCCAGCCCAAAGACGAGGCCACTCAACAGGGAAAGGATGAGCTTGCTCATAAGCTTGCTCACAGATGGCGCAACAGATACACGGTGAGGAAACCGGCCGCCATGAAGGCGATGGTGGCCGCCAATGAACGCGGTGACAGACGCGACAGGCCGCACACGCCGTGGCCGCTGGTGCAGCCGGCGCCATAGCGCACGCCCACGCCCACCAGCAAGCCCGCCGCGATCAGGGCCGGCGTACCGGCGTCGATCTGCACGGGCGGCAAGGCTCGCCACAACTGCCACAGCAGGGGCGTGCCGATCAGGCCGGCGAGAAAGGCGATGCGCCAGCCCAGGTCGCCACTGCGCGGGCGCAGCAAGCCGCCGACGATGCCGCTGATGCCGGCGATGCGGCCATTGAACAAGATCAATAGTGCCGCCGCCAGACCGATCAGCATGCCGCCTGCCAGCGCGGCCCATGGCGTGAAGTGTTGCCAGGCTATCGTCATGGCAGGATCAGTCGGCTTCGTCGTTGAACGGGGCGCGCGGCGCGCAAAATTGCGCGTACAGCACTTGCAGCACGGCCAGCACGGGCGCGCTGGCGACGCGGTAATAGATCTGCTTGCCGTCGCGCCGCGTGGCCACCAACATCTCTTCGCGCAGCACGCCCAGCTGCTGCGAGAGGGTCGGCTGGCCGATGCCCACTTTTTGCTCGAGGTCGCTGACGCAATGCTCGCCCTGCGATAGCTGGCACAGCAGCATCAAACGGTCGGCATTGCCCATGGCCTTGAGCAGCGAGCTGGCCTTGTAGGCCGAACCCCGCATGGCGTCGAGGTTGTATTCGGCGTGTTGTGTTGCGACTGTCTCCATCGTGCCCTCCCACAGGCGGTCATATTGAATAGCGTGCGATAAACAATATACTAATCAATATATTGTTTTCCTGCTGGCGATTCGCACAAAAAAACAACAGTGTTTTTCGGCGATAGCGTGCTTATGCAAAGTGTGCGGCAGCGATCATGTTTACGCTATCAAAATGACAAATATTCGTAATAAAGAGGAAATAAACGTATCAAAAATGTCACGATCTATGCTGTAATGGGAGAACAGCAGAAAAATCATGATACGCCCCCGTACAGGCGAATTGTCCGTCCATGCGCTAGCCGGTTTCGGCTGCGCCGCGCGGTGAACAACAGGGAGAGCACGATGAGAATCTATCAGCCGTTATGCGTGGCCTTGCTGGCGCTGTCGGCCAGCACGGGGAGCATGGCGGCAGTCAGCGACACGACGGCCGGCAAGCAGGAAGCCGGCGAACGCGTGACGATCGATGAAAGCATCAGCTTGAATAACAATCCTGGCTGGGAAACGCCGGACTTGCCGTATGCACGCCTGCTGGCCAGCAGCACCGCGACGGCGGCACCGCACTGGAGCAGCAGTGGCGCGCGCCATGCGGCCCTGGCGCCGCCCAGGCCCACGACGGCCGCGACCGCACAGCAAACCAGCGTACCGGCCGCCGTGCCGGAAGCGAGCATGTACTCGATGCTGCTGGTGGGATTGGGCCTGGTGGCCTTGAGCCTGCACGGCGAAAAACAGGAAAAATTCGACAACTGACGGCGCCTGCGCTGGCAAGTGCGCTGCTGCAAAACATTCCGCCTGGTGCGGAATGTTTTTTGATGGCGTCCTCATTTATCGAGCAGGCGGCAGACCCGTTCGATATTCCCCACCGGAATGCCCGACTTCAGGGCGCGCGCGATGCAGCCCGCCTTGTCCGGGCCCGAGGCGGACATGAGCACGAAGGCCGTCACCACCGCGCTGATGGCGACGAGCACGATCAAGACGCCCTTGACGATATCCCAGTTCATGGCGTCTCAACAATATCATACGTAAAATCATAATAATGCTTGCCCTCCTCGATGCGGATGGCCAGGCTGCCGGTGAGTCCTTGGAACTGGCCCGTGCCCGTATCGGGCACCACCGTCACGGACAAGGCGGGCGCGCCGCGCGTCATGCTGCCGCTGTGCTGCAAATAAAAACTGCCGTGGCGCCCGTCCAAAGTGCCTTCCACCCGTTCCAGCGCCACATAGCCTGCCGAACCGGTCACGCTGGCACGCGCGCTGAGCATCTCGCCCTGCGCGCTGGCGTCGAGGGCGCCGTGGTAGCGCTTGGCTAGCGACAAGCGTCCCAGCCCCGACTGCGCGGCCGTGTCAGACAAGGCTTCCGGACGGATGATGACGTCGAATGTCCCTGAAATGGAAGGCATCAGTGCTCCTTGGTAAATGAGGATATGGCTGCCGCATCCGCTCCGTTCAGCAGCGCATGCAATTTCTGCATGGTGGCCCAGTTGCGCGAGGTGACGCCGTCGCCCAGCAGCACACCGAGCGCCGCCACCACCTTGCTGGCCAGCACGCCATCGGGACACCAGGCATACGCGGCCCAGCGGCCCAGCGCCAGCGCTTCGGGCTGCCACGACTGCTGCAAGAGCGGCGTCAGGCGCTGCACGTCGGCCGGATTGTTCAGCACCAAGGTCAGCAGGCGTGCCGCATCGGTCGCCGGCGCCAGGGTGTTTTGTTCGACCAGTTCGGCAAACTGGCTGGCCGACAGCACCGTCACCCTGGCCGCCACGCCCAGTTTCAGCACCAGCGCTTCCTCGATGCGGGCAGCGGCCTCGGCCGGCGCCACCGCTCCCCCGTCATACACGACGTTGCCGCTGTTGAGTACCGTACGCACCTGCGCAAAACCGAGGTCGCCCAGCAGCTTGCGCAGGTCGGCCATGGCCACGCGCTTGGCGCGACCCACATTGATCCCGCGCAAAAGCGCCACTTGCTGACTGTTTTCTATCTGTGCCATGTCATCTCCTTGACTATGCCTGGCTGCTGGTGCTTTCCGGCAACGGCGTCACCGTGGGCAGGCGCAGCAGGAACGTCGCGCCCTGCCCCAAGGTGCTGCTGACCGTGATGGTGCCGCCAAACTGCTTGGCAATCAAGTTGAACACGATATTCAAGCCCAGCCCCGTGCCGCCCTGCCCGCGCCGCGTGGTGACAAACGGATCGAACACGCGGTCGAGCATGTCGGGCGCGATGCCGCGGCCGTTGTCGCGCACCTGCATGGCGATCGCGTCGCCGTCGCGGCGCACGCCGATATGGATATTGCCCGCCGTGTCCGCATCGAAGGCGTGCTCGACGCAGTTCAAGACCAGGTTGGTCAGCACCTGCGCCAGCGCACCCGGATAGCTGTCGAGCATGATGTCAGGCGGGCAATCGATATCGATGCTGATGCGCGTCTTTTTCAGGGTCGGCTGCAGGCTCGAGATCACTTCGCCGATATAGTCGCGCAATTCGAACAAACGGCGCGCCTCGCTGACCTGGTCGACGGCGATCTGCTTGAAGCTGTGGATCAGGTGTGCAGCCCGGTAGGCATTGTTCATGATCAGCCGCGCGCTTTCGCCGGCCGTTTCCAGGTAGCGCACGATGTCGGTCTTCTTCACGCTGCCGCCTGCCACCGCCGCGCTGATGTCATCGGTGGCTTCCTTCAGCACCGAGGCGCTGGTCAGGGCGATGCCGACCGGGGTGTTGATTTCATGCGCCACGCCGGCCACCAGGCTGCCCAGCGAGGCCAGGCGTTCCGATTGCAGCAACGATTCCTGCGCGCGGCGCAGCTCGTCCATGGCCTGCGCCGTTGCCTGCTGCGAACGGCGCGCCATGTCTTCCGCCTCGCGGCTGCCTTCGATGATGGACTTGAGCTTGCGCTGCACGGCATTGAAGCCGCGGATCACATCGCCCAGTTCGTCGCGCCGGTTTTCCGGCAGCTCTTCGACCTCGTCGCTGCCGCGCGTGGCCAGGTCGAACAAGCCGTCGCGCAACTGTTTCAGGGGCCCGAAGACGATGCGCAGGCTCAGCGCCAGGGCGCCCACGAGGATGATGTCAAGCAGCAACACTTCCAGTACCTTGCGCCGCACTTCGCTGCGCAAGGCCGCATCGATCTGCGCGCGGCTGAAATTGACGATGACCTTGCCGACAATCACCGGCTTGCCGCCCGAGGCCGCCGCCACGGCGTCGCGGAACACCAGCGGCGCCTCGACGGGCGTGCCGCCCATGGCCACGTCCGCCTCAAGCGGCACCAGCGTGCCGGCCGCGTCGCGCACCTCGCCGGCGAACAAACCGACCGAGGCGTCATAGACGCGGATGCCGACCAGTTCCGGCGGCAGCATTTCGGCCGCCACGATGCTGTCGACCTTGGATTTATCGAGGTCCCACAGGGCGGACGGCAAGCTGGTCTGCAAGCGCGTGAGCACGCCGCTGCGCAGGCGCGCGCTGCCCGATTCGAGTTCCTTGCTCAAGGTATATTGGGTATAGCTGCCGGAAATGCCCAGCACCAAGGTGACGATCACGACAAAAAGCAGGGTCAGCCGGACTTGGATACTCACCATCAATCAACACTCCCCGGGCCAGGCCAGCCGCCAGCCCGCGGCGCGGGCGCAGATACGTCAGCAATGCAAGGGCCTGATTCAAATGTACGGTATGACATGCTTATTGGCAAGATTTACAGCATTCCCAGTTTTGATAGAGACTTTGATGCAGGTTGAGACATTGCGTCATGGCAATGGTAATATCCCGCAATCATCTAAGGAGTCGTCATGGCGGTCACGCATCAACATCTACCCCTGGAACAAGTTCGTCCCGGCATGATCTTGTCGGATGTCTTGCTCGATGCGCATGGACAAGTGCTGTTGCCGCAAGGCGCGGTATTGACGGAAAACATGCTGGCTCTGATGCCCCGCCACAACATCGACATGCTGCCGATCCAGGCGCCGCCCCCGTCGCCGGAAGAAATCGCCGCGCAGCAGGCGGCCGACAGCGAACGGCTGGCCTACCTGTTCCGCAAGCATGACCCGGACGATCCCCTCGATGCGGCCACCACCTTGCTGCGCAACTATGTCACGGCTTACCGCCTGGGCACGGGAGAGGCCGCATGAGCACCCAGCTGACGCTCGACGATATCGTCGCCCACCTCGATGACCTGCCTTCGCTGCCCGCCGTCGTCATGGAACTGCTCAACAGCATAGACCAGGAAGACGTCGATATTTCCGTGCTGGCCAAAAAAGTGTCGTATGACCAGGCGCTGACGGCAAAAACCCTGCGCCTGGCCAACTCATCGCACTATGGCCTGCAAGTGAAGGCCACCACCATCCAGCAGGCGATCACTTACCTGGGCTTCCAGACCACGCGCAGCCTGATCACCTCGGCCGCCATCACGGGCTGCTTCCCGGAAGGCCGCTGCCCCGGTTTCGACGACAAGGCCTTCTGGCGCCATTCGGTGGCGACGGCCGCCTGCGCCAAGGTGCTGGCGCGGCAGATCCGTTTCAACCAGGATTACGCATTCACGGCTGGCTTGCTGCACAACATCGGACGGCTGGTGCTGGTCAGCAGCTTTCCCGCGCACTACGCGCAAGTCATCGCACACCAGGCCGCGCACGATTGCAGCCTGCTCGAAGCGGAGCAGGCCGTGCTGGGCGTGGACCACGTGCAGGCGGCCGTGGCTCTGGCCGAACACTGGAACTTTTCCGACACCATGCGCCTGGCGCTGGGCAACTACCTGCAGCCGGAAGCGCCGGGGGCAGGCTTTCTCGCGTCGCTGATCCACGTGGCCCATGCGATTGTCTGCGCGCTCGACCTGGCGCAGGCAGGCGACGACATGGTGCCGCGCGTCTCGCCGGTGGCCTGGGATGCGCTGGGCCTGGGCGAAGACACGTATCTGCAGCTGTTCCGCGAAACGGAACTGCGCTACGACGAAATCACCTCGGCACTGCTGAGCTAATCAAGATCCTCACGAGGCCGCAAACGCAAACGGCTCTCGCTGCGAAGCGAAAGCCGTTATCGGTACTGCGATACATCCATGTTACCCGGTCCATGCTGCCCGGTCCACGCCAGCCTGTTGCCGCCAGCAGCTACGCAAGCGGCACAGTCAGCGCGCAACCGCCACATCAGTGCGCGTAATTCGATTCTTGCGCATCGCCGCGGTCTTCCGCTTTTGGACGGCCCTGGGCGTCGGACAGACGATACTTGGTGCGGCGGTCGCCCATCAAGTCGCGCAGGTCGCGGATGCTCATGCCCGTCACTTCGTGCATGCGGATCAGCAGCGAGGCGCCGACCGGCAAGCGGTGGTGGCGGATCTTGCTGATGACCGGTGGCGCCACTTCAAGCAGGCGCGACAGGGCTGCATCATTCTTCAGCTGCATCTTGCTCAGCAGAATATCCAGCAGGTGGTTCGGGTTGTAACTCTCTTGCGATGCTAATGCATGATGTGCCATGATTTTTCCTCGTCTGGTGAATGTAGAAAATAATGCCGATACGAACTTAAGGCTGGCTTAGAGTGTTTAAATAAACGTCTTTCCAACTGATTCAGCCTTCCCCCGCCTTTTTCCTTATCGCACTGCCCGCACAGGACTCGCACAGCCACGCCCGGCCAACGTACGCAACTTGCCGCGTGAGTAAAAGCACTGCAACCCACCAAAATGAATTGCATATAAGACAATATACTAGTCCAAACACGCAGCATCTGCGCCTCGCGCAAACTTCCTGATTGTTAAATATCAATCAATCTGCTGGTTGGCTTGGCAACGATGCTATTTCAACACATTAGGATGCCAGCGGGCGCACACAAGGCTTTGCAGCAACTTGTTACAAATCAATGGTGCCGTACAGCAATAAATGCTTTTCAGCATCGCCGTTCCGGGCGCCTTGTTCACATCGCAACCTTGCCGGCAAGATCAGCACGACATGGCCCGTGCCGGCGATTTACGCTAAACTATGGCCTGAACTTGCAGCGAGCCTGCCACCGGGCAGCCAGAGGCGCCCGGCCGGTCATCCACCGCGCCCAACCCTGAGCGGCCCCCTGCGCCGCAGCATCCTGCCCACCCATCTTGTTTGCCGCCACATTTACCGATAAGCGCCCGACTCCATGCAGAAAAAAGTATTCATTAAAACCTTCGGCTGCCAGATGAACGAGTATGACTCGGACAAGATGGCCGACGTGCTGGGCGCCTCCGATGGCCTGGTGCGCACCGACACGCCGGAAGACGCCGACGTCATCCTGCTCAACACCTGCTCCGTGCGCGAAAAGGCGCAGGAAAAAGTGTTTTCCGACCTGGGCCGTCTGCGCGAGCTGAAACTGGCCAAGCCGCACCTCCTGATCGGCGTGGGCGGCTGCGTGGCCTCGCAGGAAGGCGACGCCATCGTCAAGCGCGCGCCGTATGTCGACATGGTGTTCGGCCCGCAAACCCTGCACCGCCTGCCGCAGATGATCGAACTGCGCCGCGCCAGCGGCGATGCGCAAGTGGACATCAGCTTCCCGGAAATCGAAAAGTTCGACCACATGCCGCCGGCCAAGGTGGAAGGCGCTTCGGCGTTCGTCTCCATCATGGAAGGCTGCAGCAAATATTGCAGCTACTGCGTCGTGCCCTACACGCGCGGCGAGGAAGTGTCGCGCCGCTTCGAGGACGTGCTGACGGAGGTGGCGGGCCTGGCCGCCCAGGGCGTCAAGGAAATCACCCTGCTGGGGCAAAACGTGAATGCCTACCGGGGCGCGATGGAAGGCGGCGAGATCGCCGACTTCGCCCTGCTGCTCGAATACGTGGCCGACATTCCCGGCATCGAACGCATGCGCTTCGTCACCAGCCACCCGAAGGAATTCACGCAGCGCCTGATCGACGCCTACGCGAAGATCCCGCAGCTGGTCGACCATCTGTACCTGCCGGCGCAGCACGGTTCCGACAAGATCCTCGGCGCCATGAAGCGCGGCTACACGGGCCTCGAATACAAGTCCATCATCCGCCGCATCCGCGCCGTGCGCCCGAACATGGCCATTTCGTCCGACTTCATCGTGGGCTTTCCTGGCGAGACGCAGGCCGACTTCGACGCCATGATGAAGCTGATCGCGGACGTGGGCTTCGACAACAGCTACAGCTTCATCTTCAGCAAGCGCCCCGGCACGCCGGCCGCCAGCCTGGAAGATGACACGCCGCACGACGTGAAACTGGCCCGGCTGCAGCAGCTGCAGGCGGCCATCGACGCCAATACGCGCAAATACAGCCTGGTCATGGTGGGCACGGTGCAAACCATCCTCGTCGAAGGCCGCTCCAAAAAGGATACAGACGATAGCGAGCTGCAAGGCCGCACCGAGAACAACCGCGTGGTCAATTTCGACGCCGGCCCGGACGGTTTGCAATTGATCGGCCAGCTGGTCGACGTGCGCATCACCGAAAGCCACTCCTACACCCTGCGCGGCGAACTTGTCGCCAGCGCCCCCGCATTGAAAAGAGCCAGTTGAAAACCAAAGCCCCGATACAGCCGCATTACTTCATCCCCGAGCCGCTCGACAACACGCGCCTGGCGCATCTGTGCGGACCGCTCGATGAAAACCTGCGCCAGATTTCCGCCGCCCTCGACGTGACGATTTTCCGCCGCGGCGAGAAATTCATCGTCGGCGGCAGCAACGCCGAGCGCGCCGTGGAAATCCTCGAACAGTTCTACGCCATCGCCAACAAGGTCGTGCCGCTGGAAGAAGTGCAACTGGCCCTGGTGGAACAGCGCGCGGGCCTGTCCGCCGCCTCGGAACACCACGCCAACGCGCCCGCCAGCACTTTTGTGGAACCGGACATCGCCAGCCCCGTGCTGAAAACGCGGCGCTCCGACCTGCGCGGACGCACGCCGCACCAGATCGCCTACCTGCGCGACATCCTCGAACACGACATCAGCTTCGGCGTCGGTCCGGCCGGCACGGGCAAGACCTACCTGGCCGTCGCCTGCGCCGTCGACGCGCTCGAGCGCGACGCCGTCAAGCGCATCATCCTGACGCGCCCCGCCGTCGAAGCGGGCGAGCGCCTGGGCTTTTTGCCGGGCGACCTGGCGCAAAAGGTCGACCCCTACCTGCGCCCCCTGTACGACGCGCTGTACGATTTGCTGGGCTTTGACCGCACGCAGAAGCTGTTTGAAAAACAGGTGATCGAGATCGCCCCGCTGGCCTACATGCGCGGGCGCACCCTGAACCACGCGTTTGTCATCCTCGACGAGGCGCAAAACACGACCGTCGAACAGATGAAGATGTTTTTGACGCGCATCGGCTTTGGCAGCAAGGCCGTGGTGACGGGCGACGTGACGCAGGTCGACCTGCACAAGAGCCAGACAAGCGGCCTGATCGACGCCGTGCACGTATTGAAAGACGTACGCGGTATCGGCTTCACGCAATTTAACAGCACCGACGTGGTACGCCATCCGCTCGTCGCGCGCATCGTCGACGCTTATGAAACGGCGCAGGCGGCCAATGCCGACGCCGCCCACCTGCCCTCCTTATTGAAACCAGCTGCCGCCAAAAATGTCCGAAAAAAATAAACTGTCCTTGTCCGTGCAATACCCGGATGCCCGCCTGGAAACCCTGATCACGCGCCCGAAAGTGCGCCGCTGGGTCAAGGCGGCCCTGTTCGCCCCGGCCGAATTCACCATCCGCTTCGTCGACGCGGAAGAAGGCCGCAGCCTGAACCGCGACTACCGCGAAAAGGACTACGCCACCAACGTGCTGACCTTCGCCTACAACGAAGGCGAAGAGTTGAATGACGACGAGCCGACGCGCGCCGACATCATCCTGTGCACGGACGTGCTGGAAAAGGAAGCGGCAGAGCAAAAGAAGAGCGTGGAAGAGCACACGGCCCATCTGATCGTGCACGGCGTGCTGCATGCGCAGGGCTACGACCACATGGATGACGAGGAAGCGGCCGAGATGGAAGGGCTGGAGACGGAGATCCTGGCCAAACTCGGCATTGCCGATCCGTACGCGGACCCAAAATAAACCGCGCAGATTGGGGCGGTCGGTAGGTCGGGTAGGTCGGGTTAGCCCGCAGGGCGTAAGCCGACAACATCCGTCAACGTAACCGGAGCACCACAGTGTCAGATTACGCTGCGCTAATCTGACCTGCGTCTGACCTACATCCAAATAGCGCCAACGTACACACAAGGACACATGATGGGCACCTGGGCACTTGACGCCTTCGGCAACGACTACGCCATGGATTGGGCGCAGGATTTGCACGAATATAAAACCCTGGAACTGGTCGAGACAACGCTCGACAACGTCATCGACAGCCAGGAAGCGGAACTGGAAGCGCCGTTCGCCGCCGAGGCGCTGGCCGCGCTGGAAGTGATCGCGCGCCTGCTGGGCAAGCCGGGCGAGGACGACCCGGCCACGGCCGAGGTTGACGAATGGGTGGCCGCCTGCAGGAAGAAAGTCACGCCGCCGCTGCTGGAAAAGGCGCGCCTGGCCTTCGACAAGATCACGGCCGAAGCGTCGGAACTGCGCCAGCTGTGGCAGGACAGCGAACACTTTGCCGACTGGCAGGCCGACGTGGCGCACTTGCGCGCGCGCGTGCTGGGCCCGGAAGCGGCGTAAAAGATCGCGCAACGGCGCACTTCAACGTATTAAATTTGCATCAAAAGCGGGGAAATCCGGTATTCCCCCACTTTTGGTGTATCCTATATCCCTTCGCAACAACGGCTCACGCCTCCTATGCCCGAGCACCCTAGTGGCGTCAGAACTGACGTCAAGCCCCACCGGTCACTGTTTGAACGCCTGACCGCACTCATTTCCCCCGAGCCAGAGAACCGTGCAGAATTGCTCGAAGTTCTACACGATGCGCATGAACGCAAGCTGATCGACGCCGACGCCCTGTCGATGATCGAAGGCGTGTTCCAGGTGTCGGATCTCTGTGCGCGCGACATCATGATTCCCCGTTCGCAAATGGATGTCATCGACATCAGCAAGCCGATCGAGGAATGGATGCCGGAAGTCCTGTCGACCGCCCACTCGCGCTTCCCCGCGATCGAAGGCGAGCGCGACAAGGTCATCGGCATCCTGCTGGCGAAAGACTTGCTGCGTTATTACGCAGAAGAAACTTTCGACGTGCGTGACATGCTGCGCCCCGCCATCTTCATCCCCGAATCGAAACGCCTGAATGTGCTGCTGCGCGATTTCCGCGCCAACCACAATCACATGGCCATCGTCGTCGATGAATACAGCGGCGTCGCCGGCCTGATCACCATCGAAGACGTGCTGGAACAGATCGTCGGCGATATCGAGGACGAATACGACTTCGACGAAGCGGAGGACAATATCCTCTCGCTCAAGGAAGGCCAGTTCGGCCCCCGCTGGAGGGTCAAGGCGCTGACCGAGATCGAACAGTTCAACGAAGAAGTGGGCAGCCACCTGGTCGACGACGACGTCGACACCATCGGCGGCCTGGTCTCGAAGTACCTGGGCCGCATGGCGCACAAGGGCGACATCTTCGACTTGGGCAATTTGCGCTTCGAGGTGCTGCGCGCCGATGCGCGCCAGGTGCACGTGCTGCTCGTCGAGCGCCTGCCCAATGTGCCGGAACTGGAACTCTGACATGCGCGTGCTGTAAATGCGTTTCAGACGCGCCGACCCCAACGCCCCCGCCAAACCGCCCCGCAGCACTTGGGCGCGCATGCTGACTGCCTTTGTTGCCGGCGCAGTCGCCGTGCTGGCGTTCGCCCCTTTCGGCTACTGGCCGCTGCAAATCCTCAGCCTGGGCGTGCTGTTCTACCAGGTGCTGCGCGCGGCAAACGTCAAGGCCGGTGCACTGATCGGCTGGGCCTACGGCTTCGGCTGGTGCGCGGCCGGCACGCACTGGCTGTATATCTCGATGCACCGCTATGGCGACATGGCCGCGCCGATCGCCGCCATCGCCGTGGCCTTGCTGGCACTCTTGATGGCCATCTACGTGGCCCTGGCCATGGGCGCGGCCGCCTGGCTGCGCCAGCGCTGGGTGCTGTCCCTGCCCGCCATGACCTTGCTGGTGCTGCCCGCCACGTGGACGCTGTTCGAATGGACGCGCGGCTGGCTGTTTACGGGTTTCCCGTGGCTGGCCACCGGCTACGCCCACAATGCCAGCCCGCTGGGCGGCTTTGCCCCCATCGTCGGATCGTACGGCCTGGGCTGGCTGGCGGCGCTGTCCGCCGGCGCCCTGCTGCTGCTCGTCCACCCCCTGCACCGCACGCGCTGGAGCGCGCTGGGCGGCGTCATCGCTCTGTACGCGGCCGGCGTTGGCTTGCAATACGTGAACTGGACCCACCCGGTCGGGCGCCCCATCACCGTGCGCCTGTTGCAGGGCAATGTGCCGCAGCAGCAGAAATTCGACCCCGGCTTCGTGCTGGGCGCCCTGCAGATGTACCAGAGCGCCATCACCAGCACGCCGGCCGACCTGATCGCCACGCCGGAAACGGCCGTCACCGTGCTGCCGCACCAGCTGCCGCCCGGCTATCTCGATAGCCTGGCGACGTATGCGCAGCAGACGGGCAGCACGATCCTGGTCGGCATGCCCGTGCTCGACGAGCAGCAGCGCTTCTACAATGCGGCCCTGGGGATTTCCCCCAATGGCGCGGGCGGTCCCTACTACCAGTACCGCAAGCACCATCTGGTGCCGTTCGGCGAATTCGTGCCGCCCGGCCTGCACTGGTTCGTCGCCATGATGGCCATCCCGCTGGGCGACATGGGCCGCGGCGCCGAGGTGCAGGCGCCGCTGCAGGTGCGCGACCAGCTGGTGCTGCCGAATATCTGCTACGAAGACTTGTTTGGCGAGGAAATCGCCGGCCAGCTGGCCAGCGCGCACCGCCATGGCAAGCAGTCGGCGTCCGTGCTGCTCAATATCTCGAACCTGGCCTGGTTTGGCGACTCGATCGCCATTCCGCAGCATCTGCAGATTTCGCAGATGCGCAGCCTGGAAACGGGTCGCCCGATGCTGCGCTCGACGAACACGGGCGCCACCGCCGTCATCGACGGCAAGGGCGTGGTGCAAAGCCTGCTGCCACTGGAACAGCAAGCCACGCTGGCGGCCAAGGTGCAGGGCATGGGCGGCATGACGCCATACATTCTGTATGGCAACAAACTGGTGCTGGCCCTGGCCGCGCTGGCCCTGCTGACGGCCTTTCTGCTGTCGCGCGCCGCCCGCCGTGGCCGCGCCGCGCAGCAATAAGCGGCCGATATTGCCCGAAGAGTCACAGTGGGCCCGTAAAAACCGCTAAAATTAGCAAAACCCCGGCCCGGACGCGCTTGTTAGCGGCGTGCGGGCTTCAAGCAAACCTTAACAGCGCGCAGTCTCCCGCGCGGCGAACTCATACGATGCTCACATTTCAACAAATTATCCTGACCTTGCAAACCTATTGGGACAAGCAAGGTTGCGCCCTGCTCCAGCCTTACGACATGGAAGTCGGCGCCGGCACCTTCCACACCGGTACCTTCCTGCGCGCGATCGGCCCGGAACCGTGGCGCGCCGCGTATGTGCAGCCGTCGCGCCGCCCGAAAGATGGCCGCTATGGCGAAAACCCGAACCGTATGCAGCACTACTACCAGTACCAGGTCGTGTTGAAGCCGGCGCCGGAAAACATCCTCGACCTGTATCTGGGTTCGCTGGCCGCGCTGGGCCTGGACTTGAAGCAGAATGACGTGCGCTTCGTCGAAGACGACTGGGAAAGCCCGACCCTGGGCGCCTGGGGCCTGGGCTGGGAAGTCTGGCTGAACGGCATGGAAGTGACCCAATTTACCTACTTCCAGCAAGTGGGCGGCCTCGATTGCAAGCCCGTGCTGGGCGAGATCACCTACGGCATCGAACGCCTGGCCATGTATCTGCAGGGCGTGGAAAACGTGTATGACCTGGTATGGACCGAGTGGGAAGAAAACGGTATTACGAAAAAACTGACCTACGGCGACGTCTTCCACCAGAACGAAGTGGAGCAATCGACCTACAACTTCGAGCACGCGAATACGGACCTGCTGTTCGAACAGTTCGGCAACTACGAAGCGGAAGCGAAGCGCCTGATCGAACTGCAACTGACCCTGCCCGCCTACGAGAAGATCATGAAGGCCTCGCACAGCTTCAATATGCTCGACGCGCGCGGCGCCATCTCGGTGACGGAACGCGCCGCCTACATCGGCCGCGTGCGCACCCTGTCGCGCCTGGTGGCGCAAGCGTATTACGACTCGCGCGAACGCCTCGGTTTCCCGATGCTGCCCGCCGCAGACCAAGCCGCCGCCTAATTCGAGCCTCCACACCGCCGTACCTGACAAGAACACCATGAACCAAACACTGCTCATCGAACTGCTGACCGAAGAACTGCCGCCGAAAGCGCTGGCCAAACTGGGCGCCGCCTTCACGGCCGGTATCGTCAACGGCCTGAAATCGCGCGACTTCCTGGAAGCCGACAGCGTTGCCACCAGCTACGCCTCGCCGCGCCGCCTGGCCGTCTCCATCACCAACGTGCGCGAAGTCTCGCCCGACAAATCGATCCGCGAAAAAGTCCTGCCCGTCTCCGTGGCGCTGGACGCGAACGGCAACGGCACGCCGCCGCTGGCCAAGAAACTGGCCGCGCTGGGCTTCCCCGATCTGACGGTGGCCGAGCTGGAACGCGCCGCCGACGGCAAGGCGGAAAGCTTCTTCTACACCTACACGGCGCCGGGCAGCCAGCTCGCCACAGGGGCGCAGGCCGCATTGACGGAATCGGCCGCCAAGCTGCCGATTCCAAAACTGATGAGCTATCAGCGTCCGGACGGCACCACCGTGCAGTTCGTGCGCCCGGCCCACAGCCTGATCGCCCTGCACGGCATCAATATCCTGCCGTTGACCCTGCTGGGCTTGACGGCCGGCCGCACCACCCTGGGCCACCGCTTCCTCACCGACGGAGAACCGATCACCATCGCGCACGCGGAAAACTATGCGCCGTCGCTGATTCTCAACGCCAGCGTCATCGCCAGCAACGAAGAACGCAAGGAGCGCATCCGCGCCCAGCTGCTGGACAAGGCCGGCACCGACCAGGTGCTGATGCCCGAAGCGCTGCTCGATGAAGTCACGGCCCTGGTCGAATGGCCGGTCGTGTATGAGTGCCACTTCGAGGAAGAATTCCTGGCCGTGCCGCAGGAATGCCTGATCCTCACGATGCAGACGAACCAGAAATATTTTGCGCTGACGGACAGCGAAGGCAAGCTGCGCTCGCGCTTTTTGATCGTCTCGAACATCGAGACGGACACGCCCGAGCACATCATCGGCGGCAACGAGCGCGTCGTGCGCCCGCGCCTGTCCGACGCCAAGTTCTTCTTCGAGCAAGACAAGAAGAAAACGCTGGCATCGCGTCTGCCGCTGCTGGCCAACGTCGTCTATCACAACAAGCTGGGCACGCAAGCGGCCCGCACAGAGCGCGTCAAGTCGCTGGCCGGCGCCATCGCCGCCAAGCTGGGCTACGACGTGGCACTGGCCGAACGCGGCGCCCTGCTGGCCAAGGCCGATCTGCTGACCGACATGGTGGGCGAATTCCCCGAACTGCAAGGCATCATGGGCACGTACTACGCGCGCCATGACGGCGAACCGGAAGAAGTGGCGCTGGCCGCCTCCGAACACTACCAGCCGCGCTTTGCCGGCGACAGCCTGCCATCGACCGCCACCGGCACCGCCGTGGCCCTGGCCGACAAGCTCGAAACCCTGGTCGGCATCTGGGCCATCGGCCTGGCGCCGACAGGCGACAAGGACCCGTTCGCGCTGCGCCGCCACGCCCTGGGCGTGCTGCGCATGCTGCTGGAAAAACGCCTGCCCTTGTCGATCCAGGGCTTGCTGTTTGACGCCGCTGCGCAGTTCGCGTCGGTGCCAGGCTTCAAGGACCCCGTCGCGGATGTGACCACCTTCATGCTGGACCGCCTGCGCGGCATCCTGCGCGAGCGCGGTTTCTCGCCGAATGAAATCGAAGCCGTCGTGGCGCAGAATCCCGACCGCCTGGACGACATCGTGCAGCGCCTGGAAGCCGTGCAGGCGTTTGCCGCGCTGCCGGAAAGCGCCTCGCTGGCAGCGGCCAACAAGCGCATCACGAACATCCTGAAAAAGAACGAGGAAGCCGTGAGCCAGGTCGCCGCCGGCGGCGTCAACGTGGCGCTGCTGCAGGACGAGGCGGAGAAAAAACTGGCCGCCGCCGTCTCGCGCGTGCAGCCGGAAGTCGATGCGGCCTTCGCCAAGGGCGACTTCACCAGCACCCTGCAAACCCTGGCGCAGCTGCGCGATGACGTCGATGGCTTCTTCAACGACGTGATGGTGATGGCCGAGGATGTCGCCCTGCGCAACAACCGCCTGGCCTTGCTGTCGTCCTTGCACGGCATGATGAACCGCGTGGCCGACATTTCCAAGCTGGCGGCATAATGGGCACTCCGGCGCTGAAACTGATTATTCTCGACCGCGACGGCGTCATTAATCATGACTCGCCGGACTTCATCAAGTCGCCGGCCGAATGGCTGCCCATCCCCGGTTCGCTCGAAGCGATAGCCCGCCTGAACCAGGCCGGCTATCGCGTCGTAGTCGCCTCGAACCAGTCCGGCATCGCGCGCGAATACTTCGACATGACGGTGCTCAACGCGATCCACCAGAAGATGCACACCCTGGCGCAGCAGGTGGGCGCCGATATCGACGCCATCTTCTTTTGCCCGCATGCGGGCGCGGACAATTGCGACTGCCGCAAGCCGAAACCGGGCATGTTCCATGAAATCTCGCAGCGCTACAACACCAGCCTGCGAGGCGTGCCCACCGTCGGCGATTCGCTGCGCGACCTGCAGGCCGGCTTCATCAGCGGCTGCGTGCCCTACCTGGTCTTGACGGGCAAGGGCGAAAAAACCAACGAGACGGGTGGCCTGCCGCCCGGCACTCAGGTCTTCCCCGACCTGGCCGCCGTCGTGAACCACCTGCTCAAGGCGCCCGCCGCACCGGCGCCCACCGTGGCATTCAGTATCTAATCTTCGGAGAACCGCATTGCGTAATATTTCCCTGTTCCTGCGATCACTGCTGTTCATGATCATCATGATCGTGGCCACCATCGTCTGGGCCTGCGTGTGCTTTTTTGCCGCGCCATTGAGCTACAACAAGCGCTATTGGGTCACCTCGCGCTGGAATGTGTTTATCCTGTGGTGCGCCAAGGTCATTTGCGGCATCCGCTATGAAGTCAAGGGCGCCGAGAACTTCCCGGACGCGCCGGCCATCGTGCTGTCGAAGCACCAGTCGGCATGGGAAACCATCTTCTTGCTGCCAAGCCTGCCCCGTCCGCTCGTGTATGTGTTCAAGAAGGAGATCCTGTACATCCCCTTCTTCGGCTGGGCCATGGCGCTGCTGCGCATGATCCCCATCGACCGCAAGCAGGGCAAGCATGCGTTCAAGAGCGTGGTCGCACATGGCAAGCGCCGGCTGGCCGATGGCCAATGGATTATCATGTTCCCTGAAGGTACCCGCATTCCCGTGGGCCAGGCGGGCAAGTACAAGAGCGGCGGCACGCGTCTGGCCATCGCCACGGGCGCCGTGGTGGTGCCGATTGCGCACAATTCAGGCGAGTGCTGGCCCAAGCAGTCATTCCTCAAACGCCCGGGACTGATCACCGTCTCGATAGGCAAACCGATTTCGCCGGAAGGGCAAACCCCGGACAGCATGATGCAACAGGTGGAAAATTGGATAGAATCAGAAATGCGCGTCATTTCGCCTCACGCCTACAACGCTGGCTAGACGGCATCAGCGCGGTCATCCAGGAGCCGACACTGCGCCAGCAGATGAAGACCATCAAGGTCGGCGACCAGCAACTGGATTTGTTCGCGCATGACGTCTCGACCAGCACGCCCCCGGCGGTGCGCCCCACGGCACCGCCAGCGCCGCCCGTGGCGCCACCGGTAGTGGCGCCCGCGCCGCCCATCGTTCGCCCTGCCCCGCCTCCCCTGCCTTCCCCGCCACGCACCGCCGATGGCCCGCCGCTGCGCCAGCTGCAGCTGGGCAGCCACCTCGTCGAATTCGCCCTGCGCCGCTCCACGCGCCGTTCCATCGGCTTCATGATCGACGATAACGGTTTGCGCGTCACCGCGCCCAAGCGCGTCACCCTGGCCGAAATCGACAACGCCATCCGCGCCAAGCAAGGCTGGATCGTCTCGAAACTGCTGGAACGGGGCGAGCGCAAGGTGCAGCGCCAGCAGCGCCCGCCCGTGGCATGGGTCGATGGCGCCGTGCTGCCCTACCTCGGTGGCGAGATCACCTTGCGATTGCACCAGGCGCCGCGCCACCGCGCCAGCTTTCAGCGCGATACCAATGAGCTGCACGTGTGGGTCACGCCCACGGGCAGCGAGCAGCAATTGAAGGAAAAAGTGAAGGGCTGGTTCCAGCACGAGGCGCGCCAGCTGTTCGAAGCACGGCTGGACCTGTATGCGGACAAGCTGGGAGTGCGCTACGATTCGCTGTCGCTGTCGTCGGCCGGCACGCGCTGGGGCAGCTGCACCATCGAGCGCAAGATCCGCCTGAACTGGCGCCTGATCCACTTCGCCCTGCCGCTGATCGATTACGTCGTGGCGCACGAACTGTCGCACCTGCTGGAAATGAACCACAGCCCCCGCTTCTGGGCCACCGTGGAATCGATCTATCCCGATTACGATGGGGCCAAGCAGGCATTAAGGAAGCGCTCGCAAGAACTGCCGGTGTTGTTTTAACGGTACTCCGACCAAACGGCGCAAAGCTGGGGTCAGACCCGGCGGGTCTGACCCCGGAATTAAACCAACAATAAAGGTTGAATCGCCGCGATGGTGCGCGGCGTGGCGCCCCGGTGCTGGTTGGCAAAGGCCAGCGCCTTTTGACCCATCGACGATAAACGCGCGGTATCCTGCAGCAAGGCAGATGCCTGCGCCATCAGCGCATCGGCATCCGCCACCAGCGCGGCGCCGCCGGCGGCAATCGCCTGCTCGGTGACCAGCGCGAAATTGAAGGTGTGCGGGCCGATCAGCACGGGCTTGCCCAGGGCCGCCGGTTCGATCAGGTTTTGCCCGCCCAGCGGCAGCAGGCTGCCGCCAACGAATGCGCAATCGCAGGCCGCGTAATATGCAAACATCTCGCCCATCGAGTCGCCCAGCAGCACCTGCGTGCCCGCCGCAACGGTATCGTCCTGCGCCAGGCCGGACCTGCGCTGCACGGCCAGGCCGTGCGCCGCGATCAATTTTTCCACCTCGTCGAAGCGCTGCGGGTGGCGCGGCACGATCAGCAGCAGCGCATGCGCCGGCAAGCTGGCGCGGATATATGCATCGAGGATCAGCTGCTCTTCGCCTTCGCGCGTGCTGGCGCACAGCAGCACGGGGCGCGCACCGATGGCGGCGCGCAGCGCTGCCCCCGTCGCCAGGGCCGCCTCGGGCACGACGACGTCGAACTTGATGCTGCCCGTGACCACCACGTCCTGCACGCCCAGCTGGCGCACGCGATCGGCATCGTCCTGCGTCTGCGCCGCCACCAGGGTGATGCCGCGCGCCGCATCGGCAATCAGCTTGCCCAGACGCTGCGCCTTGCCCAGCGAACGCTGCGACAAGCGCGCGTTGGCCAGCACCACGGGCACTTTGTAGCGAGTGCATTGGTGGATCAGATTCGGCCACACTTCCGTCTCCATCAGGATGCAGATGCGCGGGGCGAAATGGCGGATGAAACGGGCCGGCATGGCGCCCGTGTCGTAGGGCAGATAGCTTTGCACGAGGCGCGCGCCGTGTTTGGCGAACAGCGCCTTGCCCGTCGCGCGCCCCGTCGGCGTCATGTGCGTGAGGACGATGCGGCACCTGGGCCAGGCGGCCAGCAGCGCATCGATCAGCGGCTCGGCCGCGCGCGTCTCGCCAACGGAGACGGCGTGCAGCCAGATGGTGTCTGTAGCCGTTGTCGGCTGGCGGCCGTAAAAGCCCAGGCGCTCGCCCCAGTGCTGGCGGTAGCCGGGTTCCTGGCGTCCGCGCAGCCACAGCCGCGCCAGCACCAGGGGCAAGGCCAGCCACCAGGCAAGGGTATAAAGAAGTCGCATGATTGTTGAATGTTAAGGTCAGGCGGTTGAAGTCAGGCGGGAGGATGCTCGGCCAGCAGGCGTTGTGCCGCGGCCAGCACTTCCGGCACGCCGGGCGGCGTACCCTTGTCGCCCAGGTTGATGATGTTCGGCGACCAGTTGCCTTCCGTTTTCCACAGCGGAGAATCGGCATAGATTTCCACCGTCGGGCGCACGAAGGCGGCCGCGATATGCGTCAGGCCCGTGTCGACGCCGATCACCAGCGCCGCGTGGCGCGCCAGCAGGGTGGCGTCGTCCATCGACAGTTTCGGCAGCACGCGCGCGTTCGGCAGAGCGGCCGCCAGTTGTTCGGCTTCCGCCTTTTCCCTGGGCGAACCCCAGGGCAGCAAAATCGGCATCGGTGCCAAGGCACGGCCCAGGGCGATCCAGTTTTCCGGCGCCCATTTCTTGGCGTCGCGCGCCGTACCGTGGAAATACACGCAGCAGGGAGCCTCGCCCATCCAGTCCGGGCGCGGCTCGTTGCGCGAGACTTCCGGCAAGCCGAAATCGGCCGGCGTGTCGACCGTGTAGCCGAGTGCAGCGGCAGCGACCAGGCGGCCGCGCGCTACCGCATGCGTGCGCGGGTCGAGCGAAATGCTTTTGGTGTGGAACAGGCGCGAGATGCCTTCGTAGCCGGAGCCTTCGCTGCCATTGGCCAGGCCGACCTTCTGTCCGCCCGGCGCCAGGCGCGCGGCGCCCATGATGATGCCCGTCTTGAGCAAGCCCTGGGTATCGAACACATAATCGTAGCGCGTCTGGCGCAGGCTGCGGAAGAAGGCGGCGATTTCCGCGCGCGTCTCTTTCTTGCCCAGGCTCTTGCGCCAGCGCCGCAGCGCGAACGGGAAAATGGTATTGACGCGCGCGTTCAGGCGCACCAGGCTGGTGTAGCCCTCTTCAACCACCCAGTCGATGGTCGCGTTCGGGAAATGGCGGGCGATGTCCGCCACCATCGGCAGGTTATGCAGCACGTCGCCCAGCGAGGACACGCGCACCAGCAGGATTTTCAAGGGCGCCTGTGCGCCAGGTTGAGCGGCCATGCTGTCAGAACGGCAGCACGGCGTCAGGCTTGGCGGCCAGGATCACGCTCTTGAACTGTCCCTGGATGCGCGCCAGGGCTGCCGGCGTTTCCGCTTCGAAGCGCATGACGATTACTGGCGTGGTGTTCGACGAGCGGGCCAGGCCGAAGCCGTCCGCGTATTCCACGCGCAAGCCGTCGATGGTGATGATCTGTTCATTGCCGGGGAAGACGGCGTCGCGGCGCAGCATGTCCATCAGCGCGACGTTCTCGCCCTCCTTCAGCTCCAGGTGCAGTTCCGGCGTGCTGTCGGACTGCGGCAGGGAATTCAGCAAAGCCGACGGATCCGCTTCGCGCGTGAGGATTTCGAGCAGGCGCGCGGCCGAATACATGCCGTCGTCGAAACCGTACCAGCGGTCCTTGAAGAAGATATGGCCGCTCATTTCGCCGCCCAGCGGCGCACCCGTTTCGCGCAGCTTGGCTTTTACCAGCGAGTGGCCCGTCTTGTACATCAGCGGTACGCCGCCATGCTTGCTGATCCACGGCGCCAGGTGGCGCGTGCATTTCACATCGTACAAAATCTGCGCGCCAGGATGGCGGGTCAGCACGTCGGCCGCGAACAGCATCATCTGGCGGTCAGGGTAGATGATCTGGCCATCCTTGGTGACCACGCCCAGGCGGTCGCCGTCGCCGTCGAAGGCGATGCCGATTTCGGCATCCGTCTCGGCCAGGCAGCGGATCAGGTCCTGCAGGTTTTCCGGGTGCGCCGGGTCCGGATGGTGGTTCGGGAAGTGGCCATCGACTTCGCAGAACAGTTCGATGACTTCGCAGCCCATGCCGCGGAACAGGTCGCCCGCGAACGCGCCGGCCACGCCATTGCCGCAGTCGACGGCGATCTTGATCGGGCGCGCCAGCTTGACGTCGCCCAGGATGCGCGCCAGGTAGGCGGCGCGGATATCGTGCGTGGCATAGGTGCCCGGCTTGGCACTGGCGCTGCCGTCGTGCGCGACAATGCTGTGGTACAGCGCCTGGATCGCTTCGCCGTGGATCGCTTCACCGGCCAGCACCATCTTGAAGCCGTTGTAGTCGGGCGGATTGTGGCTGCCCGTGACCATGATGCCGGAGCGCGTGTCGAGCACATTCGTGCCGAAGTAGACCATCGGCGTGGCCACCACGCCCAGGTCGATCACGTCGACGCCCGCCGCTTGCAAGCCCTGCGCCAGCGCCGCCGTCAATTCCGGTCCCGACAGACGGCCGTCGCGGCCGATCACGACCCGCTGCTCGCCCTTGGCCAGGGCGGCCTGGCCAAATGCCTGACCGATCTTGTGGGCCACGCCGGCATCGAGGGTTTTAGCGATGATGCCGCGAATATCGTAGGCCTTGAAGATCGTTCTGGACAATGGGAGCATGGTGTGGCCGGTATAAGTAGGGTCAATAAGGTGCCTGGCAAGGTGCAGCGCGCGGCTGGCGGCTTGCCACTACGCCAAGAGTATACCGAATTATACGCGCAGCAGATCGATCGACTTGCCCGATTCCACCCACTGCCTGACCCACAGCGGCTGACGGCCACGGCCTGTCCATTGCTCGGCCGCATTCTCAGGATGGCGGTAACGCACCGCGACTTTGCCCGTGCGCGGGTGCAAGCCATCGAGTATCAGCTGTTTCAGCGGAATACCGGCTTGCTGCGCGATGGCCATGATCTGTTCGCGCGCCTTGTTCAAGTCTTGGCGCTCGCGGCTGTTCAATTCCTGTTTGACATTATCTTCCAGTTTGCGCAATTCCAGCATCGTCATCGTAGACAGATCCATTGGTACATCCTTTATATTCATTTAAATAATAAAATCACGTGGAATATACTACATTGCATAAATATCTGTGCACCAACGCATAATCCATCATCAATTGAATCACGGCCCTCGATTTATTTGGCGGGCCAACATTAAGATTAAATGAAGAATATACCGGACGCACGCATGAAAAATGAATAACCATGAATTAAATGGCATTCCCGCGTGCCTGAACGGCATGCCGGCGGATTAGTATTCCTATACGGCAGCGTGACATACCGCTGAATCAAATTCCCATGCGGCATAATCGGCGCCCGCGTTTTTCTTCCCGCCGGCCATGCGCGCAATCGGGCACCTGCCAGAAATGCCCCAACGCCAAAGGGCGGGCATGCTTATAATGCAGGCGCGTAGTTCACTTCACCCCGGCACATATGAAAACTTACTTTATCGGCGATCTGCAAGGCTGTCATGCACAAACCGTCGAATTGATCGAACGGATCCAGGCGGCAGCGGGCGGTCCGTACCGCCTGCTGTTCGCGGGTGACTTGATCAATCGCGGCCCGGCCTCGCTGGCCACCCTGCGCCACGTGCACGCCCTGGCGCAGCAAGGCCTGGCCGACAGCGTCCTGGGCAACCATGACTTGCACTTGCTGGCCGTGGCCAACGGCATCCGGCCCGAGCATGCGTCCGACACCCTCGCCGACATCCTCGATGCACCCGACCGCGAGGAGTTGATCAACTGGCTGCGCCAGCGGCCACTGGCACTGGAACACGATGGCCATGTGCTCGTGCATGCAGGCTTGCTGCCGCAATGGAGCGCGGCCCAGGCCCTGTCCCTGAGCGGGGAGGTATCCGCCATGCTGCGCAGCGACGATTGGGTGGCGTTCCTGCGCACCATGTACGGCAACGAGCCGGCCGCCTGGCGCGACGACCTGCAGGGCGCCGACCGGCTGCGCTGCATCGTCAACGCCATGACGCGGCTGCGCTTTTGCACGCCGGACGGCGTGATGGATTTCAAGATGAAGGAAAGCGGCAGCCCGCCGCCAGGCTCCGGCCTGCTGCCCTGGTTCGACGTGCCGGGCCGGCGCAGCGCCGGCGACACCATCGTCTTCGGCCACTGGTCGGCGCTGGGACTGCTACTACGGCCGCACCTGATCGGACTCGATAGCGGCTGCGTCTGGGGCGGGAAACTCTCGGCCGTGTGCCTGGAAGACCGCTCGCTGCTGCAAGTCGACTGCCCCGCGTTCCAGCAGCACAGCGGCAAGCAGTAAGCGCCAAGCTTGGCGCGCATATGCTTAGTCGAAATCGGTCGTTGGCCTTGCCGCGTCTGGCCCGTATGATGGAGCTTTTGCCTTTGCGATCCCATGCATCCTGATACCGACAGACTGGCGCGCTGGCTGCTCGGCAGCCTGGAACTCGACACCGCCGTCCTGCATGTGGGCCAGTACTGCGGCCGCTGGCGCGCTTCCACGGCGGGCCGGGAACTGGGCAGCTTTCACCTGGTGCTCGATGGCCATTGCTACTTGCACCTCGACGGCGCGGCGCCCATTGCGCTCGGCCCGCGCGACGGCGTCTTCCTGCTGCGCGACTTGCCGCACTTCCTCAGTCCCCACAGCGATCCGCTGCAGGCGGCGAGCGCGCAAGCGATGCTGCCGCTGCAAACGCCCACGCAGCAGCCGGCGACGGCGCTGGCCTGCGGCTTCTTTCAATTTCGCGGCGCCCTCTCCGCGCTGATCGTCGACTCGTTCCCGCCGTATCTGCTGATACGCGGCGACGCGCCCGCCTTCAGCGCCGCCGCCGCGCTGTTCGACCTGATCCTCGCCGAAGCAGGCGGCGATCCGGAGCAACCGTCGCCGCTCATCGCGCGCCTGGTCGAGCTGCTGTTCTTTTACCTGATCCGCCATGTGGCGCAGGGCGAGCAGGTGGCGGCCGGCCTGCTGTCGCTGCTGCACCAGCCCGCATTTTCGCCACTGCTCGAACGCATGCTCGACGCCCCTGCCGACGACTGGTCGATCGAGAACATGGCCAAGGCAGCGTGCATGTCGCGCGCCAGCTTCTGCAAGCATTTCGCCAGCGCCAGCGGCCACTCGCCGGCCCAGTTCCTGCTCCTGCTGCGCATGAAGATCGCCGCGCGGCGTCTGCACGACGGCGTCTCCGTCGAACGCGCCGCCGAACTGGTGGGCTACCGCTCGCACGCCGCCTTTACGCGCGCCTTCAAGCGGGTCACGGGCGAGCAGCCGGGCGCCTACCGGCGCGACCAGCGATTGCGCCAGCTGGCCAGCTAAGAGCCTGCCGGAATCAAGGATCACACAATCGCAGACGAACGAGCACAAAAGGACGACGCTGACGTCTGTTGCGTGCACGGCATGGCCGATATAATGACCGGGTGACTTACTAACTTAGCAAGGTACCCCATGTCCCGTCTGACGCTGCACACTCTCGATACCGCCCCGGCCGACAGCCGCCCCTTCGTGGAAAAGGCCATCGCCAACAATGGCTTCCTGCCCAATCTGATCGGCGTGCTGGCCAATGCCCCGCTGGCACTGGAAACCTATCTGACCGTCTCCGGCATCAATGCGCGCGCCAGCCTGACCCTGATGGAGCGCGAAGTGGTGCAGATCACGGCCGCGCGCATCCATGGCTGCGATTTCTGCATCGCCGGCCATAGCGCCATCTCGCTGAAAAAAGCGGGCCAGACACCGGACACGGTGCGTGCCCTGCAGCACGGCCAGCCGACGGGCGATACGAAGCTCGACGCCGTCGCCGCCTTCGCCACGGCCGTCATCGCCACGCGCGGCGCCGTCAGCGACGCCGAATATCAAGCCTTCCTGGCCGCCGGCTACAACGAACAGCAGGCGCTCGAAGTCGTGCTGGGCATCAGCCTGGCCACCCTGTGCAATTTCTCCAACAGCCTGGCCGGCACGCCAGTCAATCCGCAATTGACCCCCTACCTGCCTGGCGCCGTCTGACATGGCGAACCTCACTCACTGGCTGCACATGCATGCCGACCAGCTCGACCAATCGCCGGAGCTGGCTGAAACCGTATTGCCGGCATTGGCCGGCGACAAGCTGCTGGCCATCGGCGTACCGCAGGAACACGGCGGCGCGGGCGGCGACGTGCGCGACGCCATCGACGCCATCGCCAAAGTGGCCGAGCAATCGGTGACGGCGGCCTTTGTCTTCTGGGGCCAGCGCTGCTTCATCGAATTCCTGCTGCAAAGCGAGAACCGCGCACTGGCCGAGCGCCGTTTGCCCGGCCTGCTGGCCGGCACGCAGGCAGGCGCCAGCGGTCTGTCGAACGCGATGAAATTTTTGTCCGGCATCGAACAGCTGCAAATCACGGGCGCGCGCCACGATGACGGCTTGCTCGTCGACGGCGGCCTGGCCTGGGTGACCAACTTGCGCAAGGCCGGCTTTGTCGCGGCGGCCGCCGTGGCGCCCGACGACGGCGCGCCCCCCGTCATCGTCGCCTTCGACAGCGGCACGGCGGGCGTCAAGCGCAGCGATGACCTGGACCTGATTGCCCTGCGCGGCAGCAATACGGCTTCCGTCAAGCTGGCGCAGGTGCACATCCCCGCCGCGGACATCATCAGCGACAACGCGCCGGCCTGGCTGCCGCAGGTGCGCCCATCGTTCCTCGGCATGCAATGCGGCCTGTCGATCGGCCTGGCGCGCGCCAGCCTGGCAAAGGCGGCGCAAATCTCGGCCGGCTCGCGCAACCAGCTCACGCCACGCATCGAAGCGCTGCAAGCGACACTGAAAAGCGCCGTCGCCACCTTGCTGGCCGGCGTGCACGATGGCCGCTTCAAGACGCAGGCGCCGGCCATGTTCCGCCTGCGCATACAGCTGGCCGACGTGCTGCAGCAGGCGCTGATGCTGGAACTGCAAGCCATGGGCGGGCGCGCCTACCTGAACGCCGAACAGCAGGGCTTTGCCCGCCGCTGGCGCGAATCATCGTTCATCCCCATCGTCACCCCCAGCCTGACGCAGTTGCAATCGGCCTTGCAGCTGTTCGACAGCCAGCAGGCGGCAGCGGGAGCCCCGGCATGAGCGTTGCTGATTGGGCCTTGCAGGCGCAGGACCTGAGCTTTTCCTATGCGGGCAGCACGCCCGTGTTCCAGCACGTCTCGCTGGGCGTGCGCAAGCGCGAGATCGTCTGCCTGCTGGGCGGCAGCGGCTGCGGCAAATCGAGCCTGCTGCGCGTGCTGGCCGGCCTGCAGCCGCCATCGACGGGCGCCATTCAATTCCTCGATGCGCCCATGCGCGAACCGGACCCGCGCAGCGCCCTCGTGTTCCAGCAGGCGAGCCTTTTGCCCTGGCTGAACGTCACGGGCAACGCGGGTTTCGGTCTGGATTTCAAGCACCAGCCGCAGCTCACGCGCGCAGCGCACGAGGCGCGCGTGGCGCAAGCCATCGAAGCGGTGGGCCTGAAGGGCCGCGAAAAACTGTATCCGTCCGCGCTGTCGGGCGGCATGGCGCAGCGCGTGGCGCTGGCCCGCGCGCTGGCGCGCGAACCGGAACTGCTGTTCGCCGACGAACCGTTTTCCGCCCTCGACGCCATCACCCGCGCCGAGATGCAGTCGCTGCTGGTCGACGTGGTGCACCGCTGGCACACGGCCGTGCTGCTGGTCACGCACGACATCGACGAAGCCATCCTCGTCGCCGACCGCATCCTGCTCATGGGCGGCAAGCCGGGCAACATCGTGCGCGAATGGCCCGTCGCCATCGACCAGCCGCGCATCGGCCACAGCGCCGACGTGATCGCCCTCAAGATGGACATCCTCGACGCCCTGCAAGCGCTGCAACAGCAAGATCAGGCCCACGCCGCCCACTAATGCACTTTATTGGAACCTTCATGTCCCTCCCACACGATAACAAACCTCTGCATATCTGCGCCTCCTCCGATTGCGACTGCGGCCTGACGCGGCGCGACTTCCTGCGCATGTCGGCCCTGGCCACGGCCAGCGTCGCCTCTCCCCTGCTGTTCGCCGGCGACGCCATGGCCCAGCAAGGCCCGAAAGGCGATGACCAGCCCGTAAAAATCGGCTACCTGCCGATCACCGACGCCACCCCGCTGCTCGTCGCCCACGCCCGCAAGCTGTTCGAGGCGGAAGGCTTGCAGGCGGAAACGCCGCGCCTGTTCCGCAGCTGGGCGCAGATCATCGAAGCGTTCGTCGCCGGCCAGGTCAACGTCATCCACCTGCTGTCGCCGGCCACCCTGTGGGTGCGCTACGGCGCCAAGTTCCCCGCGAAAGTCGTCGCCTGGAACCACGTCAACGGCTCCGCGCTGACCGTGGCCAACGACATCAACAAGGTCTCCGACCTGGGCGGACGCACGGTCGCGATTCCATTCTGGTACTCGATCCACAACATCCTGCTGCAGCAGATCCTGTCCTCGAATGGCCTGACGCCGGTCACGCGCGCGCGCAACGCGGCCATCAAGCCGAATGAAGTCAACCTGATCGTGCTGGCGCCGGCCGAAATGGTCTCGGCCCTGGCCAGCAAGTCGATTGCCGGCTACATCGTGGCCGAGCCTTTCAATGCGGCGGCGGAAAACGCCGGCATCGGCAAGATCCTGCGCTTCTCGGGCGACGTGTGGAAAAACCATGCGTGCTGCGTCACCTTCCTGTCCGAGCGCGACATCAACACGCGCCCGGAATGGGCGCAAAAGGTCACCAACGCCATCGTCAAGGCGCAGTTGTGGACGCGTTCGAACCAGGTCGATACGGCCAAGCTGCTGTCGAACGTGGGCGAGCACCGCTACACGCCGCATCCGCTGCAGGTGCTGACGAAGGTGCTGGCCACCACCGATTACGCCGGCTATGAAAAGCAGGGCCTGATCGTGCACAAGAACTGGCAGCAGCGCCGCATCGACTTCCAGCCCTATCCATTCGCCTCGTACACGGAAGAACTGGTGCGCGCCATCGGCCGCACCAAGGTGGAGGGCGATACGCGCTTCCTGGCGAATCTCGATCCGAAATTCGCCGCGCGCGACCTGGTCGATGACCGTTTCGTGCGCAAGGCCATCACGGCAGTCGGCGGACCGGCCGCCTTCGGCTTGCCGGCCAATCTGCTGCGCAGCGAAACCGTGGCGGTCTGACGATGGCAAGCAAGTTGTTCACGAAGTTCGGCCTGCCCCTGGTGGGGCTGGCCTGTGCCTTGCTGCTGTGGTCCATGGGCGTGACGGCGCTGGAGAAATCCACGCCGATCGCCACCGCCTTCGCGCCCTTGCCCACGGCGCTGGCGTTCAGGGAGATGCTCGGTGGTTCCGATATCTGGCTGCACGTGGTCTTGAGCCTGCAAAGGGTCGCCGTGGGCCTGGGGCTGGCCATCGTAATCGGCGTGCCGCTCGGCGTGCTGGTGGCCATGTCGAAGAGCTTTTCCGGCGCGGCCATGCCGCTGTTCCAGCTGCTGCGCATGATTTCGCCGCTGTCGTGGATGCCGATCGCCGTGATGGTGCTCGGCGTCGGCGACGCGCCCGTATACTTCCTGCTGGCGTTCGCGGCCGTCTGGCCCATCCTGCTCAATACGGCGGCCGGCGTGGCGCGGCTCGACCCGAACTGGCTGCTGCTGGCGCGCAGCCTGTCGGCCACGCGCAGCGAGATCGTCTTCAAGGTGATTTTGCCGGGCATCACGGCCGATATCCTGACGGGCGTGCGGCTGGCCATCGGCATCATCTGGATCGTGCTGGTGCCGGCGGAAATGCTGGGCGTATCGGCCGGCCTCGGCTACTTCATCCTCGACACGCGCGACCGCCTCGCGTATTCGGAGCTGATGGCCGCCATCGTGCTGATCGGGATGTTAGGTTTCATCCTCGACTACCTGGCCCGCGCCGCGCATGCGCGCTGGCTGCACGTCAAAAACTAGGCCGCCTTTTCCAGCGGCAGCGCAGCGGCCACGGCCGCCTGCGTTGCCGCCGCCAGCTCACGCCGGTGCGCGTCGGCCGTCGCCACTGGCGCCAGACAGGTCAGGCGCGCCGTGATCGGCGGGCCGCTCAGGATCGCCACCATGCTTTGCGCAAAGCTCATGTCGCCGATGAAGTCGACGGCGTGATGCAAGGCCCCCTTGTCATCCACGTACACGAGCGCGAACGGCTGCACCGGCACTTGCGCGTCGATGGCCGCCTCGAACAGGTTGGCGTGAAACGGCAGGATCTGCCCTTGCGCGGCGGTCGTGCCTTCGGGGAAAAACGCAATGCGTTCGCCCGCCGTCAATTTGTCCACCAGGCCCTGGAAGATCAGGCGCAGGTCGCGCTTGCTGCCGCGCGAAATGAAGATGGTGCCGGCGCGCCCCGCCAGCCAGCCGAGGATAGGCCAGGCGCGGATTTCCGCCTTGGCGACGAAACGGCAAGGGTGGACGGCATTGATGACGAAGATGTCGAGCCACGAGACGTGGTTCGCCACCATCATCGCATGGTCGAGTGCCGGCACGCTGTCCGCCGGCTGCGCCACGTGCACGCCGCAGATGTCGAGCAGCTGCGTCGACCAGCGGCGGATGCGCCGGTTGCGCCCTTCCAGGTCCAGCCAGGGAAAGAGCACGGCGCTCTTGGCCATGCCGCAGCTCAGGTGAATGGCGATGCGCGCGAGGCGGTAGGTAAGCAGAAGTTTCAAATGACACCAAGGTTGGAAGCAAAGCCATGCAGCTGCGTAGGTCGGCTTGGCAGCGCCCGCGAGGCGCTGCGTAAGCCGACAGGAGCCGCCATGGACTTGTCGGATTACGCGTACCGCTACTCCGACCTACGGCTCCGATACAAAAAATTAACGCTGAAACGCCACCTGTCCGGCAACGATGGTCGCCTTGACGATGCCGCTCAGCTCATAGCCGAGGAAAGGCGTGTGCTTGCCCTGGCTGGCCAGCGACGCCGACGACACGGTCCAGCGCGCGGCGGGATCGAAGACGCAGATGTCGGCCGCTTCGCCCACGGCCAGGCTGCCGGCCGGGATGCCGGCGACACGCGCCGCATCGGACGTGACCTTGGCCACGGCGCGCGCCAGCGGACGCTCGCCCGTTTGCGGCTGGTTCAAGGCGTAGTCGTCGGCCCATTTCAGGGCCAGCGACAGCAGCAGTTCCAGGCCCGTGGCGCCGGGCGACGCTTCGCCGAACGGCAGCAGTTTTTCATCGTCGTCGACGGGCGTGTGGTCCGAGCACATGGCGTCGACCGTGCCGTCGAGCAGGCCGGCGCGGATCGCATCGCGGTCGCGCTGGCTGCGGAACGGCGGCGTGACGCGCGCGTTCGGATCGAAGAAACCGATGTCGGCGTCCGTCAGGTGCACATGGTGCACGCCGACGTCGCAGGTGACGGGCAAGCCTTCGGCCTTGGCGGCGCGGATCAGTTCCAGGCCCGCCGCCGACGAGATGCGGCACAGGTGCACGCGCGCGCGGCTGGCGCGCATCAATTCGAAAATCGTGTGCAGGGCGATGGTTTCGGACATCACGGGCACGCCGGACAAGCCCAGGCGCGACGCCAGCGGGCCGCTGTGGGCGATGCCGCCACGGCCGATGTGCGGGTCTTGCGGGCGCAGCCAGACCGTGTAGCCGAAGGTGTTCGCGTATTGCATGGCGCGCAGCAGCACGGTGGTGTCCTCGATCGGCTCTTCCGCCTGCGCGAAGCCGATGCAGCCCGCTTCCGTCAGTTCCGCCATTTCCGTCAGCGACTTGCCCTTCAAACCCATGGTCAGCGCGCCCAGCGGGTGCACGTGGGCCTTGTTCTGCGTCTTGGCGCGGTATTTCAGCATCTCCACCAGGCCCGGCTCATCGAGCACGGGGTCGGTGTCGGGCGGGCAGACCAGGCTCGTGACGCCGCCCTGCAGCGCCGCCTGCAGTTCCGATTCCAGGGTCGCCTTGTATTCGTAGCCCGGCTCGCGCAGGCGCGCGGACAGGTCGACCAGGCCGGGGGAAACCACCAGGCCGGCCGCGTCAAACGTGGTGTCGGCGGTGAAGCCGGCCGGGGCGCTGCCCACGGCCAGCACCTTGCCGTCGGCGATAAACAGGTCTTGCAAGCCATCGATGCCGTTGGCAGGGTCGATCAGGTGGCCGTTCTTGATATGTAGTGTCGTCATGCTCGCTTACTCGTCCTTGGGCTATCAGCCCTGATTACCAGCCAAAATACTCATTACCGCCATGCGCACGGCGATACCGAAGGTCACCTGCGGCAGGATCACCGCCTGCGGACCGTCGGCCACGGCCGAATCGATTTCCACGCCGCGGTTCATCGGGCCCGGGTGCATGACGATGGCATCCGGCTTCGCCAGCGCCAGGCGTTCGGGCGTGAGGCCATAGCTCTTGAAGTATTCCTGCGCCGACGGCAGCAGCGCGCCGCTCATGCGCTCATTCTGCAGGCGCAGCATGATGATCACGTCCACGCCCTTGAGGCCTTCATCCATGTTGGTGAAGGTGCGCACGCCCATCTGTTCCAGGCCGCCCGGCAGCAGGGTGTGCGGGCCGATGGCGCGCACTTCCGGCACGCCCAGAGTGGTCAGCGCATGGATGTCGGAACGGGCCACGCGGCTGTGCAAAATGTCGCCCACGATGGCCACCGTCAGGTTGGTGAAATCCTTCTTGTAGTGGCGGATCGTGTACATGTCGAGCAAGCCCTGGGTCGGGTGCGCGTGGCGACCGTCGCCCGCGTTGACCACGTGGACGTGCGGCTGCTTGGTGTCGATCAGGTGCTTGGCGATCAGGTAGGGCGCGCCCGACTGCGCGTGGCGCACGACGAACATGTCGGCGTGCATGGCCGACAGGTTGTCGATGGTGTCGAGCAGCGATTCGCCCTTGCTGGCCGACGAGGCCTGGATGTTCAGGTTGATGACGTCGGCCGACAGGCGCTTCGAGGCGATTTCGAAGGTGGTGCGGGTGCGCGTGGAGTTTTCAAAGAACAGGTTGAAAACGCTCTTGCCACGCATCAGCGGCACCTTTTTCACGTCGCGGTCGGAAATGCCGACGAACGAGGAAGCCGTGTCGAGGATATGGTTGACGATAGACTTCGGCAAGCCTTCGATCGTCAGCAGATGTTGCAGTTCGCCGTGTTTATTCAGTTGCGGATTAAGCATGGTTGTTATCTATGGTGAGCGTGAATTTTCCATCGTCGGCTTGCTTCAGGACCAGGGCCTGGCCCGGCGGCACGGCAGTGAAGGCGGCCACGAAATCGGCGGCCACCGGCAGCTGGCGTTCGCCGCGGTCGACCAGGGCCGCCAGCATGATCTTGGCCGGGCGGCCATAGTCGAACAATTCGTTGATGGCCGCGCGCGTGGTGCGGCCCGTGTACAGCACGTCGTCGACCAGCAGGATGGTGGCGCCGGCCACGTCGAAGCTGATTTGCGTCGGCTTGACGTCCGCATGCAAGCCCTTCTGGGCAAAGTCGTCGCGGTAGAAGGACACGTCGAGCACGCCCAGACGGTCGAGCAGATTCAGATCGCGCGCCAGGCGTTCAGCCAGCCAGGCGCCGCCCGAATGGATGCCGACGATGGCCACGTTGGGGATGCCCGTCAGGCCGCTCCGCACCTGCTGCAGCAAATCTGCATACAGGGCCTCGGCGTCGAGTTGGGAAGGATTCGCAGGATGCGGCATAGAGTTCTTAATCATTCAGGGAGGGAGTCTAGGGTCAGATTAATAATTCGCGTCGAAATACTGTTGCAGGATGATGGCGGCGGCGCGGTCATCGATCACTTCGCCGCGCTTGGCGGCGATCACGGCCGAGGAATAGCGCTCGTCGACCAGTTCCACGGGCAGGTTGAAGCGGCCATGCACCTGGTTGGCGAAACGGCGGCAGCGCGCGCTCATCTCGTGTTCCGTGCCATCGGGGTGGCTGGGCAAGCCCACCACGATGCGGCTGGCGCCCCACTCCTTGATCAGGTTATCGATGGCGGCAAACTTCGGCTCGTTCGCCGTGGCCGTGATCACGCTGAGCGGCTTGGCCTGGCAAATCATGGTATTGCCGATGGCCACGCCGATGCGTTTCAAGCCGAAATCGAAGGCAAGGATGGTGTCGATGGCGTCACCGCTCATGCGTGGCCAGCCTCGCTCGCCAGCATGAGGGGATCGATACCGAGTAACTTGATGGCCGCCACGTAGCGCTGTTCGATGGGGAAATCGAACAGGATATCGGCCGAGGCGCCTACCGTCAGCCAGCCGTTGCGGCCGATCTCGTCTTCCAGCTGGCCCGGGCTCCAGCCCGAGTAGCCGATCGAGACGAGCATGCGCTCGGGACCATCGCCCTTGGCGACGGCTTCGAGCACGTCGATCGAGGTGGTAAACGCCACTTCATCGGTCACCGTCAGCGACGAGGAATAGCGCGCGCCCGGCGTGTGCAGCACGAAGCCGCGGTCATCCTGCACGGGGCCGCCGAACATGATCGGCTCGTTGATGATGGGCGTGTCGCTGCCAGCCTCGAGTTTCAGGTCGATGCGGTCGAACAGCACTTCCATGGTCATGTCGGTGGGTTTGTTGATGACGACGCCCAGCACGCCGTTTTCATTGTGTTCACACACGTACACGACCGTGCCGCCGAAGATCGGATCTTGCATGGCCGGCATCGCAATGAGGAAATGGTTCGCCAGATTCAGGGTGGAGGAACCGGTCGCGGCCGGCTCTCCCACACCCTGCATCAGACGATGTCCTGGTAGAGTCTGGTCGATTTTACTCTTTTTCATACGCGATGCTCTCTCTGTGGGCTTGCTGGCAAGTCTCGCTTACCCCGCTATCGTACGCCCGGCGCAAGCGGCCGCATATCTTGGGCGGCGCGCACCGTGGTGCCAGGCGTTATTCTTGTTATGTTATAAATTAATGATCAATTCGCTATGCCTGCAGGCGCATTTCAATGCCAATTGTAAAATTGATTGCAAAATCGCTGTCGCACATAAAGTACCGCGAACATACCCGCTAGTTTACACTGAATTGCCGCCGCAGCGACGCCAAAGGCGCGACGCGAGCGGCCATAAAGCCCTGTTGACGGCAAAAAATCGCCTATCTTTGACCTTGAACACGCGAAATAATGACAATTAAGACTTCCCTGGTGTGGTTCCGCCGCGATCTGCGCGCGTTTGACCATGCTGCACTGCATCACGCCCTGCGTCAAAGCCAGGCCGTGCATTGCGTCTTCGTATACGACACCGCCATCCTGGCAGCCCTGCCGCGCCGCGACCGGCGGATCGACTTCATCCATGCCAGCGTGGCCGAGCTGGCCGCCGAGCTGCGCCAGCTGGGCGGCGACCTGATCGTGCTGCACGCGGACGCGGCCGAGGCGATTCCGCGCCTGGCCGCCGAATTGAACGCCGACGCCGTCTTTGCCAACCACGACTACGAACCGCAGGCGATCGCCCGCGACGCCACGGTGGCCGCCGCGCTCACGCACGACGCGCGCCTGTGGTTCAGCTTCAAGGACCAGGTCATCTTTGAAAAGGACGAGGTATTGACGCTCTCGGCCAAACCCTACACCGTCTATACGCCGTATAAAAATGCCTGGCTGAAGAAAATGCGCGCCGAACCCGCCTGCCTGGCGCCGTTCGCTATCGAACCGCATGCGGCCAGCCTGGCGCCGCCCCGCGCCGGCACGCCGTCGCCCCTGCCCAGCTTGGGCGAACTGGGGTTCGAGGCCAGCAACCTGGCCGAACTGGCCATCCCCACCGGCATGTCGGGCGCCAGCGCGCTGTTCGAGGATTTTTTGCCGCGCGTGGCCCGCTATGACGTGGCGCGCGATTTTCCCGCCCTGAAGGGACCGTCCTACCTGTCCATGCATTTGCGTTTCGGCACCGTGTCGCTGCGCTATCTGGTGCGCACCGTGGTCGATCTGATGGACCGGGGCGGCGGCGGCGATGGGGCGCCCGTGTGGCTGGCCGAACTGATCTGGCGCGATTTCTACGCCATGATTTTGTACCAGAACCCGCACGTGGAAGGCGGCGCCTTCAAACCGGCCTACGACGCCATCGCCTGGGAAACGGGAGCCGAGGCCGATGCCGCCTTTGCCGCCTGGTGCGAGGGGCGCACCGGCTATCCTCTGGTCGACGCGGCCATGGCACAGCTGAACCAGACGGGCTATATGCACAACCGCCTGCGCATGGTCACGGCCTGCTTTCTGATCAAGGATCTGGGCATCGACTGGCGGCGCGGCGAAGCGTATTTCGCGCGGCATCTGAACGACTTCGACCTGGCCTCGAACAACGGCGGCTGGCAATGGGCATCGTCGTCCGGCTGCGATGCGCAGCCTTACTTCCGCATCTTCAATCCCATCACGCAGTCGGAAAAATTCGACGCCGGCGGACGCTTCATCCGCCGCTACCTGCCGCAGCTGAAGGCGCTGGGCGACAAGGAAATCCACGCGCCCTGGCTGGTGCCGCGCATACTGCTCGAGCAAAAAAACATCGTGCTGGGACGCGACTATCCCGAACCCATCGTGCAGCACGACGAGGCGCGCAAGGAGACCCTGGAGCGCTATGCCGTGGTGAAGGTGGTGGGGTAAGCAGGTAATTGATTGGCATTACGGTGATGTCGGGTTACGCGCTGCGCGCTAACCCGACCTACCCGACATGCGCCATCGTGCAAGAGCGTAGGTCGGATTGGCGGGGCAAGGCCCCGCGTAATCCGACAACATCGTTGGCGCTTGTGACGGCGTCGTGTTACACCACGCCGTCGGCCAGCAAGCGTCCCACCTCGGCCAGCAATTCCTCTTCCTGGAACGGCTTGCCGAAATACGCATTCACGCCCAGTTCGAATGCATGCGCGCGGTGCTTGTCGGCGCTGCGCGAGGTGATCATGATGACGGGAATGGCGCGCGTCTTGTCGTCGCTGCGCACATTGCGCGTCAAATCAAAACCGTCCATGCGCGGCATTTCCACGTCGACCAGCAGCAGCGCCGGCATGGCGGCCGGTTCCAGCGCATGCAGCTGCTCCAGCGCATCGAGGCCATCCTTGGCCAGCAGCACCTGGTAGCCTTCGCGCTCGAACAGGCGCTGCATCACGCGGCGCACCGTCAGCGAATCGTCAACCACCATCACGCGCACGGCTGGCACGGCCAGCACGCTGGAAGCTGCGTGCTGCTCGCGGCTGGCCAGCGCATATTGCGACAGCAGTTCCGGATGGTGCTCGAGGTGCTGCGCCAGCGCCACCGGGTTGAGGATCAGCACAATGTCGCCCGTGCCCAGCACCGTGGCGCCGGCGATACCCGGCATGCGCGCCAGTTGCGGACCCACGTGCTTGACCACGACCTCGCGGTTGCCCACCACGTCATCGACCTGCAAGGCCAGCCTGTCATTGCCATTCCGGAGCAACAGCACCGGCGCATGGCGCTGCGTGGCCTGCTCCGCCGGTGTCTCGCCCAGCATGGCCGACAGGTGATGCAGCGCCAGCGACTGCCCGTGCGACTCGATGCGCCCGGCCGCACGCACCTGCTCCAGCTGTTCGCCTTTCAGGTGCAGCACCTGCTCGACCAGCACCGACGGCAAGGCATACGTCTTGCCGTTCGCCGCCAGCAGCACCACCTGGGTGACGGCCAGGGTCAGCGGCAGGTGGATGGTGAAGCGCATGCCCAGGCCCGCCTGCGTCTGCGTTTCCACGCGCCCGCCCAGGGCCAGCGCTTCGGAGCGCACGATGTCCATGCCAAAACCGCGTCCTGCCAGTTCCGTCAGGCTGTCGGCGGTGGAAAATCCGGGCGTGAAAATCAGCTCGGCCGCCTGCGCGTCGCTCAAAGGTGCGTCCGTCGGCACCAGGCCGGCGCCGTGCGCCTTGGCGCGGATGCGTTCCAGATCCAGCCCCGCGCCATCGTCGGAAAAAGCGATCGCCACTTCATTGCCCTGCTGGCTGACCTGCACCAGCAGCTCGCCCGTCTCGCTCTTGCCAGCAAGCAGGCGCGCATCGCGCGGCTCGACGCCGTGCACGATGGCGTTGCGCAGCAGGTGTTCGAAGGGCGCGGCCATGCGTTCGAGCACGCTGCGGTCGATTTCCACGCCGCCGCCGCGGATGTCGAGGTTGACGCGCTTGTCGACTTCCTTGGCGCTTTGCCGCGCCACGCGGAACAGGCGTTCGGCGATGCTGGCAAACGGCACCATGCGGATCTGCATCAGGTCGCGCTGCAGCTCGCGCGTCAGCCGCGCCTGCAGCACCAGGTCGTCCGTCACCGCATCGACGCTGTGGCTGAGGTTTTCGTGGAACGAAGCCACGTCGTTGACGCTTTCGGCCATCATGCGCGTGAGTTCCTGCAGGCGCGTAAAACGGTCGAATTCGAGCGGGTCGAATTCGCGCTCGCTGCCGACGGCCATGCGCGAAGCGATCTGCGATTCGGCCTGCATTTCCACTTCGCGCAGCTGGCGCCGCAGGCGCGCCAGGTTATCGGAAAACTCGGACAGCGAGGCACCCAGCACGCCCACTTCATTTTCCATTTTAGAACGCGTGATCGACACTTCGCCGGCCTGGTTCACCAGGCGGTCGAGGATATCGGCGCGCACGCGCACCAGCGCCGCCTTCGGTTCGGCCACCGGGGTGTCTTCCATGCCCGGCAAGGGCAGCAACGGTTGCTGCAGCTGCTCGAACAGGTGCAGCGCATGGTCGTAATGGGCCAGCAATTCCTCGAAAGCTTGCGGCGTGGCGGTGCCCGCGTGCAGCATGTTTTCGATATGCGTCTCGATTTCATGCGCATGCTGGCCCAGACGCATGGCGCCGGCCATGCGCGCGCTGCCCTTGACGGTGTGCAGGGTGCGCAGCAGCATCTGCGCCTGGCCGCTGTCGTGCGGCTGCTGCTGCCAGCTGCGCAGCGCCTCGCCGATCTGCGGCAGCAGGTCGGCGCCCTCTTCCAGGAAGACGGACAATAAATCGAGGTCGAGTTCATCGCTGATGCCGGCGCTCGCCGCCAGCAGCGCGGCCGCATCGGCCGGCATGATGGCCGGTGCCGGCGCTTCCGGCGCCGCATGCTCCAATGGCGGTGCGTGTTCGAAACCGGCATCGAACAGGTCGTCGCTGGCGCCGCTCTCCTGCGTCGGCGCCTGCGCTGGCGCCGGCGCCGGCACTTCGGCCAGCGGCTCGGCAGGCTGCACCGGCGTACCGACGATGCTGGCGTAAGCGTCCGCAAACAGGGCGTCGAGGCGGTCTTCCTTGCTTTCGCCAGGCGGCGCCGTCAAGGCGCGCCACAGAGTGTTGAGCGCTTCGATCATGTCCGGCTGCGTTGGCGCCAGGTCGCCCAGCGCGAACGCCTGCAGCATTTGTCCGATGCGCTGCGTGGCCTGCTCCAGCACGTCGTGCTGTTCGGCGCGCAGGCCGGCCAGTGGCGGCACCACCGTTTCGATCACCGTTTCCAGCGCGTGCGCCAGGTCGCGCAGGGACTGGAAGCCCACCGTGCCGGACGTCCCCGCCAGCGTATGCACGGCTTGCAGCGCCTCGGCGCTGACGGCGCGCGGTTCATGGCGCCACTCGCCGAAATCGCGCGTGAGCACGCGCAGCAATTCATCCGTCTCGGCCAGGTAGATGTTGTACAAAGGCAGGCTGATGCGCAGTTCGCCCACGTGCTTGAGGTGATCGTCCGGCGCTTCGTGGAGCGCGGGCGCCGTGGCCAAAGGAAGTCCGATCACATTGCCATTGCCGGCCAACGGCGCGGCCGGGCGCGGCTTGCGCAGTTCGAACGGTCCCCCTTCGCGCACGCGCTCGGCCGCCGCCAGCAGCATGCCGGCCTCGCGCTCGCGCCCCGCGCCGCCTTCCAGTTCGGCCACCCATTCGCTGAGCTGGTACCAGCCGTAATTGAGCAAGGTAAACAAGTCGTCGCTGGCGGGACGCGCTTCGGCCAGCCAGGTATTCATGACGCGCTCGATGGCGCCGGCCGCTTCGGCAAACTGCGCCAGGCCGATCATGCGGCTGCTGCCTTTCAGGGTATGGAACGAGCGGCGCAGCATGGCCAGGTGGTCGCCGCTGGCGGCCTGCTCGCGCGGCAAGGCCAGGGTGGTGTCGATGAAGGCCAGCACTTCGCGCGCTTCGGCGATGAAAATGTCGAGCATCTCCGCGTCGACATCGGTCACGGCCGGCGCGGCATCCATGCCGGCGGGTGCTGCGGGCGCCAGGGCCTGGTCGAGCAAAGGTACCGGTACAGCGCCGGCGGCGGCGACTTTTTCAAATGGCAGCGCGCGGAAAGTGCCGGCGGCCGCATCGAAATGGAAACGCCCGCTGGCCGCCTGCGCGTTGCGGCCCAGCATATCGACAAAAAAGCCCAGCGCGCTGACATTTTGCGCGATCTCGTCGAGCGCTTCGGCGTGCGCATTGGCGTCGCCACCGGCCAGCTGCCGCACGGCCGCATCGACCTGCAGCACGGCGGCGCGCGCGTCTTCCTGTCCCAGCCCGGCCAGCTGCCGCTGCAACTGCTCCAGCACGGGCGCGACGCCATCGAGTGCCCCCGCCGTCCCCGCACCCGCGGCATCCGCGTAGTAGGCGTTGAGCACCTTTTCCACCTGGCGCAGCCCCGTCTTCATGTCTTCGGCCAGCGCGGCCACGGTCTGGCCCTGCTCGATCTGGCGCGACAGCTCGCCCGCCGTGACGGGCGGCGGCGCTTCGCCAGCCAGCAGCGCCTGCAGGCGCGCGGCGATGGTTTCCGCATTGCCGGCGAAATCGTCGGGCAGGCGGCGCAGCTGCTCCAGTCCCGTGTCGGCAAACAGCAGCGCCATGCCGATTTCATTCTCCAGGGCCGCGCTGCGCCCGCTGGCCACGGCTTGCCGCGCCACGGCCGCGCATTCGCGCAGCAGGCTGGCCAGGGCCGGCTGCTTCAAGGTCTCCACATGTGCCGCCACCTGTTGCAGCGACGCTTCAAAATCCGGGCCCAGGGCAGGATCGAGGTCGGCTTGCGCCAGGCGGCTCCAGCTGGCGCGCGCCTGCGCCAGGGCCGCGCGGGCGCCTTGCAGGGCATCCTGGTCGACCTGGCCGTAGCGCCGCGTTTCCACGTCGGCGGGCAGCATGCCGTCCAGGGCGAAAGCGGCGCGCAGCTGGCGTGCCTCCGGCGTCGGCTCGGGCGCCGCGGCGATGAAGAACAGGGCGTCGCGCAGCATCGCTTCGGGCAGGCTGGCCGTGCCCTGCGCCAGACGGCGCAACTGCAGGTTGATCAGGCCGAACAGCTGCTTGACGTTGAGCGTGCCCATGCCCTCGCCGCTGGCCGCCAGCCCCGCGAACGCCTGCATGGCGAACCAGAAGGTGCGCGCCGGCGCTTCCTGCTGCGCGTCGGCCACCAGGGTCAAGGTGGCGTGCAGCTCGCCCGCGTGCTGGCGCCGCACCCCATCATCCTGCGCCTTCAGGAAGGGCAGCAGGGATTTTTCAAAGCGCCCGCGCCAGGCAGGATAGTCCGCCACGGGCGGCGTGTCGGCCAGCGCGATGGCCTGCCCTTCCAGCATGGCGGAGGGCGGAAAAAACAGGTCGGCCGGGTGGATGCGCTCGGCGCCCAGCAGGGTTTGCAGGTCGCGGTAGTAGGGGAACAAACGCGCCGGCTGCGGCGGCGTGCCGGCCACCAGGTCTTCCAGGTATTCGGTCAGGGCCTGATACAGTGCGGCGACGATCTGCGCATGGTCCAGCGTGTACTCGAGGCTGCCGTCGCGAAAGCGCGCCAGCGCCTGTTCCGCGCCGTCCGTCAGCAGGCTGGCGCCGGCCACGTCCACCATCACCAGCGCGCCATGCGCCTGGTGCAGGTGCGAGCGCGCATGCTGCAGGGCCGTGGCGCGTTCCTCGCGTTCGCGGCCGCCCGCTTCGAACAGGGCCGTTTTCGAGCGGCCCAGCGCTTCGCGGATTTCCACCATCACCCAGGACAAAGGTTCGCTGTCGAACGGCTTGGACTGCTGTGGACTATCTGGTGTGCTCATGCATGCCTCGGTAAAGAAATCGCCCTGGCTTGGCGCGACGTTCAGGCGGCGACGCGGAAGCGCGACACCGAGTTTTTCAGTTCCTGCGCCAGCATCGACAGTTTATGGATCGACTGCGCCGTTTGCTGCGTGCCGTCCTGCGTCTGCTCCGTCACGCTCAGGATATGCTGGATATTCAAGGCCACGCCGCTGGCCGAACCGGCCTGCGTACCAGTGGCGAACGAGATGCCCTGTATCAGTTCGGCCAGGTGTTTCGACACCTGGCTGATGTCGTTCAAGGCCGCGCCGGCCGCGTCGGACAGGCGCGCGCCCTCGACCACGCCCTGCGTGGACGTTTCCATCGCCCGCGTCGCATCCTGGGTATCGGCCTGGATGGTGCGCACCAGCGCGCCGATCTGCTTGGCGGCCGCGGCCGAGCGTTCGGCCAGGCGCTGCACTTCCTCGGCGACGACGGAAAAGCCGCGCCCCGCCTCGCCGGCCGATGCGGCCTGGATGGCGGCGTTCAGCGCCAGCACATTGGTCTGCTCGGTGATGTCGGAAATGAGCTCGGTGATTTCGCCGATTTCCTGCGACGATTCGCCCAGGCGCTTGATGCGCTTGGACGTATCCTGGATCTGCTCGCGGATTTCATGCATGCCCTTGATGGCGTTTTCCACCGCCGTCGAACCCTGCTGCGCCGCCGCCACCGACTGGCGCGCCACGTCGGCCGAGACGCTGGCCGACTTCGACACGTCGGTAATCGCATTGGCCATCTTGACCACGGTGGCGCTGACGCCCTGGATTTCGCGCGACTGCTGCTGCGACGCGATCAGCAGCTTGCTGGAGATGCTTTGCGCCTGCGTCGAGGCGCGGTTGACCTGTTCGGCCGTCGCCGTCACCCGTCCCACCAGGCCGCGCAATTCCTCGACCGTGTAGTTGACGGAATCGGCGATGGCGCCCGTGATGTCTTCCGACACGGTGGCCTGCACCGTCAGATCACCATCGGCGACCTTCTGCAATTCGTTCATCAGGCGCAGGATGGCCGCCTGGTTCTGGTCATTCCTGGCCTTCGCCGCTTCCTCTTTTCCCTGCGACTGGAGGCGCAGGATTTCCGCCTCCTGGCGCCGCCGCTCGGCGTCGCGCGTGCGGTTGACGGAGTCCTGCAGCAGCACCCTGCCGATGCCGGCCGCCGCGATCAGGGTCAGCAACACGCCGCCGACCATCATCCAGAAGGCCATGCCCAGGGTTTCCTGGTTCACGTGGTACATCTGCTGCAGCAGGGTCAAACGCTGGCGCAGATCTTCGTTCTCGTTGAAGATCAGCTGTTCGGCGCTTTTCGCCGAACTGAATTTATCGAGCCGGTCGAGTATCGACGACACCAGCTTCTGGTAAGTGTCGAAACTGGCTTTCAGCGCCACCAGCCGGTCGCGCAGTTCGGCGTCGCGCGTGGGCGCCAGTTGCAGCGGCACGCTGCCATTCAACAGCCCTTCGACGGCGGTGCGGAAATACGTCGTGTCGCGCCCCAGCGAAAACGCCGTTTCCGAGCTGATGCTGCCCGACGACAGGAACTCGCTGGCGCTGCGGCTCATGCGCTGGCTCAGCATCATCAGGCGGCCGATGACGGCAAGGTCGCGCGCATTGCCGCCGCGCTGCACCTTCAGGGCCGCGACTTCCTCGGTCTGCGCCAGCAACGCCGGCGACAGCGCGTTCAATTGCTGCAAGGTCTTGTCGAATTCGCCCAATTCAGGTTTCAGGCGCAGGATGGTGCTGGCCGCGCGGTCGCTGCTGGCCCACTTCTTGCGCGCGTCGGCCACGGCCGCCAGCAGGGCGGAACGCGACTCGCCGATATCGCGGCCGTGATACGTCCCGCCGCGCAGCATCAGGCGGAAATCCTGGTTCAGTTCATTGCGGCTTTCCTCGAGCTGACGGAACGCTTCCGGATTGCCTTGCACGGCGTTCGGCGCGGCCTTGCCGATGCGCTGCGAATGCATCAGCGCATCACTGGCCAGCTGCGTCTGCGCCGAGGCGATATTGCCGCTGCGCGTATTGAGGCCCACGAACAGCAGGCTGGCGGCCAGGCTCAGGGCCATCACCGTCGACAGGATGCTCAGCTGCTTTTGCAGCGGCAAATGGCCGATCAGCGGCAGCTTCAAGTCGCGCACCGGCGTGCTGGCCAGCGACTTGCGCCGTCCCAGCGCGTCGCGCAGGCGCAGCGGCAGGTCGGCCGCCGATGCCGGCTCGCCGGGCGCGTGCTCCGCTTCGGGCATGGCGGCCGCCAGGATGGGGGAATGGGCGCCCATCAGCAAATATCCTTGTAGTCGGCGAGGCCGCCAAAGCCGGCATCGAGGAAGCGTTCCGCTTGCGCCAGCTGCGCCAGGTCCAGGCGCAGCCACTGCTGCCCTTCGCTGTCGCGCAGCGCCTGCGCTGCCCACGACGGCGGTGCATCCGGCACGGAGACGGGCTGCATCGTGCGCAGCTGGCGCAAGCCCAGTACGCGCTCGACCAGCAGTGCGCAATTGAGGCCCAGGCGCGGAGAAAAAGTGATGATGCGGCAGTGATTGCCGGGCGCGCAAGCCGGTTCGCCCATGTAGCGGGCCAGGTCGACGACGCCCGTCAGGCGTCCGCGCATGGCCGCCAGGCCCAGGTACCAGTCCTGCGCCAGCGGCACGCCCTGGATCTGCACGCCGGCGGCAATGACGATTTCACCAAGCTGCGTCAGGTCGAGCAGGCAGGGCCGGCCACCGAGCATCACGCCCAGTTCCTTGCGCGCAGCCAGCGCGCCGCTGCGCGCCGCCTGTATCCGCTCGATCAATTGCAGCTGATACTGGCGCAAGCGCCCCTGCCGCGTGCCCGTCTCGAAAGATGGCATGGCGGCAGCGGCGGGCGGAAAGGCCGCTGTAGGCACGCCGAGACCTGGCATCGTTTGCATGCTCAGGAAAGCGCGGCGATCTTGGCCAGCAGCTCGGCTTCGACCACCGGTTTGACCAGGTAATCGCGCGCGCCCTGGCGCAAGCCCCAGATGCGGTCCGTTTCCTGGCTCTTGCTGGAACAGATAATCACCGGCACGTCCTGCAGTTCGGGATCGCGCGCAATCGCGCGCGTGATCTGAAAGCCATTCGCACCGGGCATCACCACGTCCATCAGGATCAGGTCGGGCCTGGCCTCTTTGAGTTGCGCCAGCGCGTCGGCGCCGTCCTGCGCCGTGAGGACGGCATAACCGGCACGCACCAGCATCTCGCTCAGGTAGTAGCGTTCTGTCGGCGAGTCATCGACGATCAGAATTGTGTGTATGGCCATCTGCTTCCTTGCTGCGTTGTCAATCAATAAAAACACTTACTCAAAATGCCCGGCCAGGTGCAGCCGCACGGCCTCCAGCAGCGCCTCGCGCGCCAGCGGCTTGACCAGGCAGGCGCTGGCGCCCGCCATGGCGCCGCGCGCGCGGTCGAACAAGCCTTCCTTCGACGACAGCATCAGCACCGGCGTGGCGTGATACGCGGCGCTGGCCTTGATCAGCGCGCAGGTGCGGTAGCCGTCCAGGCGCGGCATCATAATGTCGCACACGATCAGCGCCGGCTGGCAGTCGGCGATCTTGGCCAGGGCCGCAAAGCCGTTTTCCGCCACCACCACGCGATAACCGGCCTCGCCGAGGATCTTCGCGGCCGCGCTGCGTATCGTCGCGCTGTCGTCGATGACGAGTACCGTGACGCCGGCACACACGGCATCGGACGGCGCCTCTGGCAAGGAAGATCGCGTCATGTGATTATTCGACAATTTTTCATACCATAGCACAGGCAGCCGCGACACCTGCGTGCGGCAGCGGCATCCCGTGGACCTGATTGATTACAGCGCTACCATCTCGAAATCATCCTTGCGCGCACCGCATTCAGGACAGGTCCAGTTCATCGGAACATCGGCCCAACGCGTGCCCGGAGCGATGTCTTCGTCGGGCAAGCCGGCCGCTTCATCATAAACCCAGCCGCAAATAAGACACATCCACGTTTGGAATTGCTGCGTTGTTTCGTTGCTACTCACGTTCTGCCACCCTTCAATCAAGTAAAATGCTGAATTAGGTATCTTAATCTACCCGCCGTGCAAAACCAAACTTCTCCCCTCATATTAAGCTTCGGCGTGTCCGATCCGGTCGGCGCGATCGGTATCCAGGCCGATCTGGCCACGTTTTCAGCCTTCGGCTGCCATGGCCTGTCGGTCACCACGGGCCTGCTGATCAGCGATACGGCACGCGTGGAAGACGTGCAGGCGGTCGACCCGGACTGGGTTTCCGACCAGGCGCGCGTGCTGCTGGAAGACATGTCCGTGGCCGCCATCAAGATCGGCGCGCTGGGCAGCGTGGAAAACGTCACGGCCATCGCCGAAATCGTCTCCGACTATCCGAACGTGCCGCTGATCCTCGATCCCTTCATTTCGGCGCTGCCGGAACAGGGCATGGACGACGAGGACATCCTCACGGCCGTGCGCCAGCTGCTGATCCCGCAAACGACCCTGCTGGTGCTCTCGCCGGTGGAACTGGAGCGCCTGGCCGAGACCTGGCGCGACGCCGATCCGGACGACACCCTGCAAAACGACGTCGATTACCTGGTGGCGCTGGGCTGCGAGTACGTGCTTGTCACCGGCATGCCGGCCGATGCCAGCAAGTCCGGCATGGGCGAAGGCAAGCTGCGCGCCAATACCCTGTTCGGCGAGGACGGCGTGGTGCGCCACGACGAATGGCAGCACTTGCCCGGCATCTTCAACGGTGCCGGCAGCACCCTGTCGGCGGCGGCCACCGCCCTGCTGGCCCTGGCAGAAAACGAAGACGACGTGCCGCAAGTGGTCGTGGCGGCGCAGGAATTCACGGCCGGCGCGCTGGCGCACGCGCAGCGCCACGGCATGGGCAAGCTGGTGCCGAACCGGCTGTTCCGGCAGCAGCGCCAGCACGGCGCCCAATAATCCCGTCCAGACAAACACAGACGACACAGACAACGATCCACTCTCAAGGCACGATTATCATGACGACGACTTCACAGAACGACATCCTGTTTGCCCGCGCACAAAAAACCACGCCAGGCGGCGTCAACTCGCCCGTGCGCGCCTTCCGCTCCGTGGGCGGCACGCCGCGCTTCATCACGCGCGCCGAAGGCCCGTACTTCTGGGACGCGGACGGCAAGCGCTATATCGACTACATCGGCTCGTGGGGCCCGGCCATCGTCGGCCACGCCCATCCGGAAGTGGTAAAGGCGGTGCAGGATGCGGCTGCGCTGGGCCTGTCGTTCGGCGCGCCGACCGAAGGCGAAGTGCTGATGGCCGAGGAAATCACGCGTCTGGTGCCGTCGATCGAGCAGGTGCGCCTGGTGTCGTCGGGCACGGAAGCGACCATGAGCGCCCTGCGCCTGGCGCGCGGCGCCACGGGACGCGACAAGATCGTCAAGTTCGAAGGCTGCTACCACGGCCACGCCGATTCGCTGCTGGTCAAGGCGGGCAGCGGGCTGCTCACCTTCGGCAACCCGACGTCGGCCGGCGTACCGGAAGATTTTGTCAAGCACACCCTGGTGCTCGACTATAACAACGTGGAACAGCTGAAGGACGCCTTCGACAGCTTCGGCGCGGAGATCGCCTGCGTCATCGTCGAACCGGTGGCCGGCAACATGAACCTGGTGAAAGCCACGCCGGCATTCCTGCAGGCGATGCGCGAGCTGTGCACACAGCACGGCGCCCTGCTCATTTTCGATGAAGTCATGTGCGGCTTGCGCGTGGCCCTGGGCGGCGCGCAGGCGCTGTACGGCATCCAGCCCGACCTCACCGCGCTGGGCAAGGTGATCGGCGGCGGCATGCCGGTGGCGGCCTTCGGCGGCAGCGCGGCGCTGATGCACAACATGGCGCCGCTGGGCGCCGTCTACCAGGCCGGCACCTTGTCCGGCAACCCGGTCGCCGTGGCGGCCGGCATGGCCACCCTGAAACTGATCCAGCAGCCGGGCTTCTACGAGCAGCTGGGCGCCACGGCCAAGCGCCTGGCCGAAGGCTTGACCGCCGCCGCCAAGGAGGCAGGCGTGGTGTTCTGCGCCGACTACATCGGCGGCATGTTCGGCATTTATTTCAGCGAAACACCGCCGACCAGCTACGCGGAAATGATGGCGGGCGACCGCAGCAAGTTCAACGCCTTCTTCCACGCGATGCTGGACGAAGGCGTGTACTTCGCGCCCGCCGCCTTCGAGGCGGGCTTCGTCTCGGCGCAGCACGATGACGCCGTCATCGACGCCACCATCGCTGCCGCGCGCAAGGTCTTTGCTAAATTAGCATAAGCACAATCAGACGGTCGCGGTGTCCATCACCGCGGCCACCAGCGCCGGCAGCCTGGCCATGTCGTTGAACACGACATGCGCGCCGGCCGCTTTCAACCTATCTTCCTGGCCGGCGGCGATATGCCCGCCGCCGATGAATCCCAATACCGTCATGCCCGCCGCCACGGCGGCCGTCACGCCCGTGACGCTGTCTTCCAGCACCAGGCATTGGCTTGGCGGCACGCCAAACGCGGCAGCCGCTGCCAGGTAGACGCCCGGATGCGGCTTGGCATGGCCCACCAGGTCCGGCGTAAACACGCGCTTGTCGAACAGCGGCGCCATGCTGGTCCGCTCGAGCGCCGACAACACGCGCGCGCTGACGCTGTTCGAGGCCACGGCCTTGGGCAGCGCAATGGCGGCCAGCGCCTGCGCCACGCCGGGCACGGCGCGCAATTGCGCGTCGCAAGCGGCATCGACGGCGTTGCCGATGGCCATGATCTCGTCGGCCGGCAATTGCGGCAAGCCCAGCTCCTTGTAGATATCCTGCATCAGCGGCACTAGGCGCTGGCCCAGGCGCGGCTCGATCAAGCCTTGCAGGGTGACGCCCTCGGGCAGGTTCGGCAGGCGCGGCCCCAGCAACTCCAGCAGCGCTTGCAGGGCCACGGCTTCGCTGTCGATCAGCACGCCATCGCAGTCGCTGATCAGATGGGTAAAGCGCGGTGGGGTGATGGCGGTATCAGGCATGGACTCTCCAGAAGACAACGGTGACGGGAAATGCGGCGGCCAGCCGGCCAAGGCTGGCATCGCAACGATCATAGGTGGAACAGGCGGACGCTGCCACGCAGAAAACGACTCAATGACGATACTTTTCTGCAAAAGACAGACTACGGGGAAAAGACTGGCTCAACACAGGCAACGTAGATACCAATTCAATACCACGCAATACCAGTGATTATCGCTGATTTTTGAATTTGCTGCGCTCGCCTTGAAACCGGGACGCGGGAGCGTCCCGGCGATGCTGCTTATTTCAGCCAGCCGCGGTGGCGGAAGTACAGGAAGGGCGCGATGGCGCTGGTGATCATCAAGCCCCAGGCCCATGGATAGCCGAACGACCATTCCAGCTCCGGCATCAGCTTGAAGTTCATGCCGTACACGCTGGCGATCAGGGTAGGCGGCAGGAAGGCCACGCTGGCCACCGAGAAGATCTTGATGATCTTGTTCTGGTTGATGTTGATGAAGCCGACGGTGGCGTCCATCAGGAAGTTGATCTTGTCGAACAGGAACGAGGTGTGGCCATCGAGCGATTCGATGTCGCGCAAAATCTGGCGCGCTTCCTCGAACTGCTCAGAATTGAGCAAGCGGCCGCGCATCAGGAAGCTCACGGCGCGGCGCGTATCCATCATGTTGCGGCGGATACGGCCATTCAAATCTTCCTCGTGGGCAATAGCATTCAGCGCTTCGGCCGCGTGCGCATCGGTAAATTCCTTTTGCAGCACGCGCGTGCTGACTTCTTCCAGGTTCTGGTAGATGCCTTCGAGCACGTCGGCCGAATATTCGGCATCGGTGGCGTACAGGTCGAGCAGCACGTCCATGTAGTCGGCAATCGAGCCGGGCCGCGAACGGGCGCGCATGCGCACCAGGCGGAACACGGGCAAGTCGTCCGTATGCATGGAAAACAGGATCTTGCGGGCCAGGATGAAGGCCACGGTGATGACGCGCGACGGGCCGTCGTCCTCTTCGCGCAAGAAATCCGTGCGCAGGTGCAAGTCGCCGTTTTCCGCTTCGTAATAGCGGGCCGACGCTTCAATATCCTTGACTTCGTCTTCGCCCGGCAGGGTGACGTTGTAGATGGCCTTGACCCAGGCCCGTTCATCATCGGTAGGGTCGGTCAGGTCGACCCACACCGGTTCGGCATTTTCGAGGTCTGAGCGGCTGTCGATCGGCACCTGGTTGAGCCGGCCATTCTGTAATACAAAGACATTGATCATGCGCGCTCTCAGCCGGATGTGGGGTTATCGTGATGTGCTGGCGCTGGCGCCAAAAATGAAAACAGCGCAAGTGTACCCGCAAAGGCCTTTTCACGACCACCCCCGGCACGGCTTTTTCACGGAAAAAGTGCGGCGTTGCACCAAGGGAGGCGATTAAGATGCTGCGCCGCAATAGTGCCAATCAGGCAGCTTTAACTTTATGCAAAGGAATCGCCTCGCCATCAAGGCAATTCCGCCGCCCCCATGCGGCGCAGAATCACGCCCGTGCGCCGGTTCAGATAACCGGTATCGCGGTGACGGTCGTAAAAGCGGGGGTTCGGCAGCATCACGGCCAGTTTCGCCGCCTGCGCCGCGCTCAAGCCCGCCGCGCTGACACGGTAATAGTGGCGCGCGGCCGCTTCGGCGCCGAAGGTGCCCGTGCCAAATTCCACCACGTTCAGATAAATCTCGAAAATGCGCTGCTTTTCCATCAGGTTTTCCAGCATATACGTGATGATCAGTTCCTGGCCTTTGCGCACATAGCTGCGCGAACCGGACAGGAACAGATTCTTCGCCAGCTGCTGCGTGATGGTGGAGCCGCCCGCCACGACTTTCTGCTTCTTGCTGTTCTTTTCATATGCCTTTTGCAAGGCTTCCCAGTCCACGCCTTCGTGCTCGGAAAAATTCGCGTCTTCCGAGGCGATGATGGCCCGTTTCAGATTGTTCGAAATGCGGTTGTACGGCACCCACGTCTGCTGGATCGTGGCATTCGGATTCTTTTCCTGCAAGACAGACAACTGTTCGCGCATGAAAGCCGTGCTGGACGGGTTATGGTCGACCCACCACCAGATTTGCAGGAAGAAATACAGTTGCACGACGATAAAGGCCAGCACGGGCACGATGAACAGCCACTTGATCCAGCCATAGCCACGGCCGCTCTTGCGCGCGCCCTTCTTGCCGGCGCTCACAGGCTGCCCCGCAATTGCGCCAGCAAATCCTGCGTCTGCGGCCGCACGCCACGCCACACGTAAAACGCTTCGGCCGCCTGCTCTACCAGCATGCCCAGGCCGTCGCGCACCTGCGCGCCATGCTGGGCGGCAAAATCCATGAAGACGGTGGGCTGGGCACCGTACATCATGTCCAGCGCCAGGGTGCGGCTGCCGAAGATACCGGGCGGCACGGGCGGCAAGTCGCCCGCCAGGCTGGCCGAGGTGGCATTGATGACGATATCGAAGACGCCTTCGGGCTGCGTGAAGCCGCCGGCACGCAGCTGGCCGGAGTGCGCCAGCGCATCGGCAAACTGCGCCACCAGCGCCTCGGCCGTGGCCACGGTGCGGTTGGCAATGAACATTTCCTGCGGTCCCTGTTCCAGCAAGGGCAGCACGACGCCGCGCGCCGCGCCGCCCGCCCCCAGGAGCAGGACGCGCTTGCCGGCAATGCTCACGCCCGCGTTGCGCACGATGTCGGCCACCAGGCCCGCGCCATCGGTGTTGTCGCCAAGAATGATGTCGCCATCAAAACGCAGGGTATTGACGGCGCCGGCGGCCCTGGCCCGCGGCGTCAGCGCGGTGGCCAGCGCGCAAGCGTCGAGCTTGAAGGGCACCGTCACGTTCGCGCCCTTGCCGCCTTCGGCCGCAAAGCCGCGGGCGGCCAGCGCAAAACCGTCGAGCGGCGCCAGCCGGCGCTCATACACGATGGGCTCGCCCGTCTGCAGGGCAAACGCGGCGTGGATCAGGGGGGACTTGCTGTGGGCGATGGGATTGCCGAAGACGCAATATTGATCGGGGTTCATCTCTTGCTTGTTCAATTGCTGCCGCCAGTCAGGTTAGCTTCCATTTTTTCTTCGCGGGTAAATTTGAAACGGGTGATGACGACCCACAGGTCATCTTTATCACTCGACAACATATTCGGTGGGAAACGGCCGAACGGCGCCGCGCGGCGCACGATGGCCAGGGCTGCCGCGTCCAGCGCGGGATTACCCGAGCTTTTTTCCACGCGGACGCCGCCCTCTTTCTGGTAAATCGTGCCGTCCTGGAAGATGGGGATGTAGACGACCAGTTCGCCATACATCTTGCGGCCATTGTTTTGCGGGAAATTCAGGGTGCCGATTTCCTCGATACGCTTTTGCAGGGTCTTGTAATACATGGCATAGCCGACCTCCTGCGTACTGGGCGTAATAAAGGTCTTGCGCGGGCGCTTGTTCTGGTCTTCCACGGTCTGGCTGATCTCGGCCGCCATGCGGGCGATGGCCTTGCTGCTTTCCATCAAGTCCGAACCGGAGGCCAGGGGATTGGGCTTGTCTTTTTCCGTGACGGGCGCGGCGCTGTAGGGCGTCGGTTTGGCCGCCTGCGTCAGCAGTTCCTGCTGCTTCTGCTCCAGCTCGGCGATGCGCCGGGCGCTGGCCTTGACGCTGTCGCCCTCTTCCACCTTGCGCATGTCGGGCAAGGGCGACTTGGCGCGGCCCTTGTCGGCCTGACCACCGCCATCGAGGTTGGCTTGCGCCAGGGCATCTGCCTTCAGCGGCTTGTCCGCATGCTTGGCATTGACCAGTATCACTTCCAGGCCGGGATCGGTGGCGACGGCCCGCTGCGGGGCCGGGGCGACAAAATGCATCGCCAGCAAGGCGCCGTGCGCCAGCAGCGATACCGCCACGGCGATCATCAGGAAACGATTCTCTCGGAAAGACTTCACGCGCAACCCAGTTAGCAACAAGCACACCATACAAGATGGCTGAATTCTACGTCAAAGGGCGACGCGGGAAACAGTTTTAGTCCCGTTTTTCACGCCGCCCCGCGGCCTTACTTGACCTCGGGCTCGCTGACCACGTCTTCGCTGGCCAGTTCCGCCACTTCCGCGTCCGCGTCGCTGACCTGGTTCGCCGCTTCCGGCGAAGCTTCTGCCGCCGCGTCGCCCTCTTCCACACCTTCGTCGCCCGATTCCTCTTCGTAGTCGAGCTCGGCATCGGCCGCCGCATCGGGCACGGCGGCGATTTCCAGCAAGCGCGCTTCGATGCTCAGGTCGACTTCATCCCAGCGCAAGAGATCCAGCTTGACCTGCACACCGCGCGCCACCGATGGCATGCCCGGCAGCTTGATGACCAGCGGAATGTCGACCAGGCGCAGGATTTCATCTTTCAGCACGACGGCATCGACCTGGCGCGCGTTTTCCTGGTGCAGCCAGCGCAAGCACCAGTAGCGCTCCATATTCGACTGGAAATCACCATACGCGGCATACGCGGCGTCGAAGGCCGAGACGATGGCGAACAGATTCGCATCGCGCGGCTTGAACGGGGCCACCAGCGGCGCCGTCACGCCATGCTCGGCGCAGGCGATGATTTGCCACTGGTTCACCAGGTCCGTGTAGCGGCGCAAGGGCGAGGTGCTCCACGCGTATTGATCCACGCCCAGGCCCTGATGCGGCGCCGCATGGGTGACCATGCGCACCTGCATCTTTGCCGCCCAGCTATTGCCGCTGCCGCCGCCCTGACTGCGGTAGATGCCAGGCACGCCATGGTCGTGCAGCATCTTGCCCCAGGTACTGTTGGCAAAGATCATCAATTCGGCGACGATCTTGTCCAGCGGTGCGCCACGCTTGCGGCGCGCCACGGTGACGATGTCGTTTTCCACATAAAAGTTGAAATCGACGCGGTTATTCTGTTCCGGCTTCAGGCCAAACGCTTCGCGCTTCTTCATGCGGCCCTGTTCCAGCTGCTGCGCCCATTGCCACAGGATGGCGAAGTCGGCCTTGTGCGGATAGTCGCCTTCGCCGCTGGCCAGGGTTTCCTCGTTGACAAGGTCGTCGAGCTGGTTGTGGCGCAAGTTGCTGGCAATCGGCACCAGCTCGGCGCGCGTCTGCGTGCTGACGACGGCCCAGTCGGCTTTCGGGTCCAGGGTCGCGTACAGCGACAGTGCCGGGCACGTCGTGCCTTCCGCCAGGGTAAACGCATTGACGATTTCGTCCGGCAGCATGGTGATCTTATCGCCCGGCATGTAGACGGTCGACATGCGCTGGCGCGCCATCTTGTCGATCATGTCTTCCGGACGGATGCCCAGGCCCGGCGCGGCGATGTGAATACCCACTTTCACGGTACCATCCGGCAAGGGCTGCACGGAAAACGCATCGTCGATCTCGGTGGTGGTTACGTCGTCGATCGAGAAGGCGGCCACGTCGGCCAGCGGCAGCTTGGCTGTCACGGACGGCACAGGGACGCTCGGGAAACCGGCGCCCTTGGGGAAATTTTCGAAGAGGAACTTCGACAGGTGCAAGTCTTTCGGCGAAGCGATACCACCGACGGCCAGCATCAGGCGCGGCGGCGTCGTGTGCAATTCCGTGCACGCCGCTTCCAGCGCCTTGTATTCAATCGTGTTCTTGTCCGGCTTGAACAGCAATTGCAGCACCATGGGCTGCATCGAGGCGGGCAAGCGGTTCTGTTTCAGTTCTTCCACATAGCCTGCCTGCACCAGGGCCTGCTGCTTTTTCTTTTCGATGCCGGCCAATGCCGCCTTCAAGGACGCTTCCGGCGCCGCCTTGTAGCGGCCACGGCCCTTCTTGTAGAAATACACGGGCGCCGAATGCAGGGCGAGGATCAGGCCGGCCGCTTCCGGCGGCAGGGGGGCATGGCCGAAATACTCGGCGCCCAGCTCGGCAAAGCCGAACTCGTCTTCGCCCGCCACTTCCCACAGGAAATCGAGGTCGATCTCGGCGGCAACAGCCTTGGCTTGCTCGAGCAACTCGGCCGGGGCCGGCTTTTCATACTGCAGCAACACATCCTTGACCTTGACCTTGGTGCGCTTGCCGCTGGCCATTTCGACCTGGTAGGCTTCACCCGCTTGCGACAGGACCGTGCCGACCTTGAAATCGCCGGATTCTTCAAAAAATAGATTCATTGTTATGCTTTGTTTATTAGTGTGTCGGTTGCAGCGGTGCGAGCGACGGACGTCAACTCGAGCACCGCCGGCAAAAATACTTCTGTTACCAGCAGCAAGCCCTGGTGACGCTGGTACAGGCAGCGGCGGGCAAAAAACAGCGACTTGGCATCAAAGCGCCGCCCTTCCAATGCCAGTGCCGCCTGCGCCCGCTGCACCAGCGGGTGCCCGGCGCGCAAGCGGGCAAATTCCAGTGCACCGCGGCGTACCATGCGGTCGCCAAACAGGGTCGTGCCCAGCGAACGCTCGCCCAGCGCGGAAAACAGGGGCCAGTCCGTGGCCGTCGCCTGCATGGGCACGACGGTATGGCCAAACACGGCCGGTCTGTTATCACAACGCAACAGCACTTCGCGCTCCCATACCCGGCCCGCGCGGTGCAAACCAATGATGGCGGCCTCGTCGCTCAAGCAGCGTGCCGTTTCCTGATGCAAACATTGCACGCGGAACGCCTGGCTGTGCGCTTTCAGCTTGGCCGTCAGCGAACCGCCGCCCGTGAGCCAGTGGCGCAGGGCCGGCGGCGCATTGACGGCGTTCACGTGCGCATGCCATTGCGCCTGCCGCAGCGAACCCGGCCTCACTGGGCAGAGTCCGCGTCGATGCCGCAAAAGGCCAGCACGGGCGCCACGTATGCGGCAAATTCGCTGATGCCATGGTCGCTGCCGTCGATGACGCACTGCCGCGCACCCTGATAATGCGCCACCATATCGCGGTAGTCGAGCACTTCATCGCCGGTGGCGGCAATCAGGAAATAGCGTTGCGGCTCAGTAATTTTCTCTACAGCAAAGGTTCCAAGTTCGGCGATGTATTCGCGCTTGAACTCGAATGGCTTGTCCGAATGGAACTCCGTCGTCACGCCCACATGCTGCTCCAGGTCGATCAGGGGCACGATGGCAGGATTGAGCAGCACGGCGCGGCAACCGAGCCGCTCGGCCAGCCAGGTGGCGTAATAGCCGCCCAGCGAGGAGCCGATAATCGTCAGGTCGGCCGGCGCCACGTCTTTCACTAATGACAAGGCCAATTCAATGGCCAGCTTGGGCGAAGCCGGCAATTGCGGGCACAGCCACTGTGCTTCACGGCCCAGCGCCTGCATCTGCGCGGCCAGCAGGCGCGACTTCATCGACAGGGGCGACGAGCGGAATCCATGCAGGTACAGAATCATCGGCCCAGCGCCTCCAGCAATTTCTGGTGCACGCCGCCAAAGCCGCCGTTGCTCATGACCACGATCTGGTCGCCGGGACGGGCGCTGGCGGCCACGGCTGCCACGAGGGTATCGATGTCTTCATAGGCGCTGGCAATCTTGCCCAGCGGCGCCAGTGCGTCGCCCAGGCTCCAGCCCAGCGCGGCATGGCTGCCAAAACCGAAGACCAGATCGGCATCCTTGAGGCTGCCCGGCAACGCCTCTTTCATGGCGCCCAGTTTCATGGTGTTCGAGCGCGGTTCCAGCACGGCCAGGATGCGGCCGCTGCTGCCAATTTTTTGGCGCAAGCCGCCCACGGTGGTGGCAATGGCCGTCGGATGGTGCGCGAAATCGTCGTACACGGTGATGTCGTTGACCACGCCGCGCACCTCCATGCGGCGCTTGACGCTCTCGAACGTGGCCAGCGAGGCGCACGCCTGGGCAATGGGCACACCCACGTGGCGCGCGGCGGCGATGGCCGCCAGCGCATTGCTGCGGTTGTGCTTGCCCGTGAGCGCCCAGGCCACATGGCCTTCCTGCTGGCCATTGAAATACACGTCGAAGCTGCCGTCGGCCTGCTCTTGCAGTTGCCAGTGAGCATCTTGACCAAAACTTTCCTGTTCGCTCCAGCAACCGCGTGCGAGCACGCGCTGCAGCGACGCTTCGTCGCCGTTGTACACGAGGCGGCCGATGCCGGGCACGGTGCGCACCAGGTGGTGGAATTGCGTCTCGATCGCGTGCAGATCGGGGAAGATGTCGGCGTGATCGTATTCCAGGTTATTCATGACGGCCGTCTTCGCGTGGTAATGCACGAACTTGCTGCGCTTGTCGAAGAAGGCCGTATCGTATTCGTCGGCTTCGATGACGAAGAAGTCCGACTCGGCGCTCTTGCCGTCGATCTTGCCGGACAGGCGGGCGGAAATGCCAAAGTTCATCGGCACGCCGCCGATCAAAAAGCCCGGCGCGTAGCCAGCGTCTTCGAGTATCCAGGCCAGCATGGCTGATGTTGTCGTCTTGCCATGCGTACCGGCCACGGCCAGCACCCACCGATTGCGCAGGATGTGTTCGCCGATCCATTGCGGGCCCGATACATAGGGCAGGCTGCGGTTGAGGATTTCTTCCACCAGCGGGTTGCCGCGCGAGACGACATTGCCAATCACATACAAATCCGGGTTCAGCTTGGTCTGTTCCGGATCAAACCCTTGGATCAGTTCGATTCCCTGCGCTTCCAGCTGGGTGCTCATCGGCGGATAGACGTTGGCATCGCAACCGGTGACTTTATGGCCGGCTTCCTTGGCCAGGACGGCCAGGCCGCCCATGAAGGTACCGCAAATACCGAGAATATGAATATGCATGTGATCAGTGCGAAAGGTGCACGCTTAAGTAAGTAAGACGGTGAGATAAAAAACAGCAAGTGCAGGATTTTACCTGACGCCATGACTTTTTCCGCTTCGGAGTATCATCTCGCTCATGACGAACGATGCATTTGACGATAGCGCGCAGTTGCGCCTGGAAATCGCCGCCGCTGCCGCGCGCCTTGTGGCGCAGGATGGCGCCGACTATGGCAGCGCCAAGCGCAAGGCGGCGCGGCAAGTCCTCGGTGACGCGCCGAACCTGACCAATGTACTGCCTGACAACGACCTGATCGAGGAGCAGGTGCGGCAATACAATGCCCTGTTCCTGGCCGACAGCCAGCCGGCACGGCTGTTCCAGCTGCGCACGATTGCGCTGCAGGTCATGGAAGCGTTGCAACAATTTCATCCCCTGCTCAGCGGCCCCGTGCTCAATGGCACGGCCGGCCCCCACGACGAGATCTATTTGCAGCTGTTTGCCGAGAGCGCCAAGGAAATCCACATCTTCCTGCTGAATAAAAATGTCGTGCTCGACATGTCGGAAAGCCCGCATTTCAAGGGAGCGCGTTATGATGCGGTCGAGACAGCCAGTTTCTTGTGGAAAAACGAAGGCGTGCACGCCGCCATGTATGAGCTCGACGATATGCGCGGCGCGCTGAAAGCCAAGGCGGACGGCAAGGTGCTGCGCACCGATATCGCCGGGCTGCGCAGCCTGCTGGCCGCCAGCCTTGCCGATGGCGTGCCGGCTGCCGACTAACATTGATATAGATAAAGTTATGACAAAAAAGAATTGGATCGCCTGCGCCATCGTCGCGCTGATGTTTGGCGGCATGGGCGCCTACGTCGGTTTAAGCAAGGAAAAAGCGAAAGCAGCGGGACCGCTGACGACCACGATCGCGCCAGGCGCGACGGGCCCCGTCAACGAGCTGTATGCGCTGTCTTTGCCGGACGCGGCGGGCGCCACGCAAGCCTTGTCGCAATGGAAAGGCAAGAATTTGCTGGTCAATTTCTGGGCGCCGTGGTGCCCTCCTTGCGTGGAAGAAATGCCGGAGTTATCCGAAGTGCAAGGCCACTATGCGGCAAAAAACCTGCAGGTGATCGGCATCGGCATCGATTCGGCCAGCAATATTGCCACTTTTGCCAGCAAATTCAAGATTGCCTATCCCGTGTATGTCTCCGGCATGAGCGGCACCGACCTGTCGCGCCATTTTGGCAATGCCACGGGCGGTTTGCCCTTTACGGTGCTGATCGGCGCCGATGGCGAAGTCAAAAAGACCTATCTGGGCCGCTTGAAATTTGATCAGTTACGCGCCGATCTGGATAAATTGTAAATTCGGAGCGTGCTTTTTTCTCTTGCCAATGCGTATCTTTGGCGGCAAAATGCGGAACTTTCGCTAAAACGGTCTTCCATACATGGCAAAAAACCTCCTTCTGCTCAACGGTCCCAACCTGAATTTGCTGGGAACGCGCGAGCCTGAGGTCTACGGCGCCAGCACCTTGGCCGATATCGAGCAGGCAGCAATGGCGCAAGCCATGGCGGCCGGTGCCGACCTGGTCTGCTTTCAAAGCAACCACGAAGGCGCGCTGATCGACCGCATCCATGCCGCGCGAGCGGAAGGGATCGATGCCATCGTCATCAATCCGGGCGGCCTGACCCATACCAGTGTTGCCTTGCGCGATGCGCTGGCCGGGGTCGCCATCCCGTTCGTGGAAGTCCATATCTCGAATATTTATCAACGCGAAACGTTTCGACATCACTCATTTCTCAGCGCGATCGCGCAGGGGACGATCTGCGGGCTAGGTATCGATGGATATCGGTTTGCCATCGACTTTGCGCTTAAAAAACGTTAATCTACGCGATCTGCACGCATTTAGCGCGGCGATAGGCTCTTGGACATCACCGCATCACTCATAAAACAAACTACATTCCTAGGGGTTTTACATGGATCTACGAAAACTCAAGACCTTGATCGACCTGGTCGCCGAATCGGATATCGCAGAGCTGGAAGTTACCGAAGGCGAAAGCAAGGTTCGCATCGTCAAATCGTCGGCCATGCCGCAAAACCAGATGGTCATGATGCAGCCGCAAGGCATGCAAGCGCAATACCAGCCAGCCGCGCCAGCCGCCGCTCCCGCTGCGGCACCTGCCGTCGTGGTCGCCGCCGAGCCAACGGGCTATGTGGTCAAGTCGCCGATGGTCGGTACCTTCTACCGTTCCTCCGCTCCTGGCAGCGCCGCCTATGTTGAAGTGGGCTCGACCGTCAAGGAAGGTGATACCCTGTGCATCATCGAAGCGATGAAGCTGCTGAATGAAATCGACTCCGATAAAGCCGGCGTCGTGACCCAGATCCTGGTCGAAAACGGCCAACCGGTCGAATTCGGTCAACCCTTGTTTGTGATCGGCTAAAACCCAGTCCACACGGCCGGCAACGGCCGTTTGCAGTTTTAGCCCCTCACACTTGTTGTTTCGCCGGCTCGCCGGCTCTCACAGACATACGCGAACCTACCATGTTTGAAAAAATCCTGATTGCCAACCGTGGTGAAATTGCCCTCCGTATTCAGCGCGCCTGCCGCGAAATGGGCATTAAAACGGTTGTAGTCCACTCCGAAGCCGACAAGGACGCGAAATACGTCAAGCTGGCCGACGAATCCGTTTGTATCGGTCCGGCACAGTCGACCCTGAGCTACCTGAACATGCCCGCCATTATCAGCGCCGCTGAAGTGACGGATGCGCAAGCGATTCACCCAGGCTATGGCTTCCTGTCGGAAAATGCCGACTTTGCCGAACGCGTCGAGAAATCGGGCTTCGTCTTCATCGGCCCCCGCTCCGAATCGATCCGCCTGATGGGCGACAAAGTATCGGCCAAGCAAACCATGATCAAGGCTGGCGTACCGTGCGTACCCGGCTCCGAAGGCGCGTTGCCGGACGATCCGAAAGCGATCGTGCAAATTGCCCGCAAGATCGGCTACCCGGTCATCATCAAGGCCGCCGGCGGCGGTGGCGGACGCGGCATGCGCGTGGTGCACACGGAAGCTGCCCTGATCAACGCCGTGGCGATGACCAAGACGGAAGCGGGCACCGCTTTCGGCAACCCTGAAGTGTATATGGAGAAGTACCTGGAAAATCCGCGCCACGTGGAAATCCAAATCCTCGCCGACGAACACAAGAACGCCGTCTGGCTGGGCGAGCGCGACTGCTCCATGCAGCGCCGCCACCAGAAAGTGATCGAAGAAGCACCGGCGCCGGGCATCCCGCGCAAACTGATCGAGAAAATTGGCGACCGTTGCGCCGAAGCCTGCCGCAAGATCGGCTACCGCGGCGCCGGCACGTTTGAATTCCTGTACGAAAACGGCGAGTTCTATTTCATTGAAATGAATACCCGCGTGCAGGTGGAGCATCCCGTCACCGAGATGATCACCGGCATCGACATCGTGCAGGAACAGATCCGCATCGCCGCCGGCGAAAAACTGCGTTTCCGCCAGCGCGACGTCTTGCTGTCGGGTCACGCCATCGAGTGCCGCATCAATGCGGAAGACCCGTTCAAGTTCACGCCATCGCCAGGCAAGATCGTGTCTTGGCATGCGCCGGGCGGCCCTGGCATCCGCGTCGACTCGCACGCCTACGCCGGCTACTATGTGCCGCCGCATTACGACTCGATGATCGGCAAAGTGATCGCTTACGGCGCCACGCGCGAACAAGCGATCCGCCGCATGCAGATCGCCCTGTCCGAAATGGTGGTCGAAGGCATCAACACGAATATCGCCCTGCACCGCGAACTGATGATCGACGCGCGCTTCATCGAAGGCGGCACCAACATTCACTATCTGGAACAGAAACTGGCCGACATGCCGGACCTGGGCAAGAACCTGAATGGCGGCAGCCCCAGCATCGCCAAGAAGTCCGAAATCAAGGCGGGCGCATGAGCTGGACGGAAATCGTCATCGAAATCGCCCGTGACAACGCCGAGGCCATGTCCGACGCGTTGATGGAAGCGGGTGCCCTGTCGGTATCGGTGGAAGACGCCGATGAAGGCACGGATGCCGAGCAGCCGCTGTTTGGCGAGCCCGGCATGGAACCGAAGGAAGCGGCGTGGGAACGCAGCCGCGTGGTGGCGCTGACGGACGTCGACGCAGACCAGGCCGCCATCGTGGCCGCCGCTGCGCAAGCGGTCGGCATGACGGAAGTGCCCGCCTTTAGCATGCGCCCCGTGGAAGAGCAGGACTGGGTGCGTTTGACCCAGTCGCAATTCGCCCCGATTCACATCGGCAAGAATATCTGGGTCGTGCCCAGCTGGCACGAGGCACCGGACCCAAGCGGCCTGATCCTGGAACTGGATCCGGGCCTGGCCTTCGGCACGGGCAGCCACCCGACCACGCGTTTGTGCATGGAATGGCTGGAAGCCCATCCTGCCCCAGGCAAGACCGTGCTCGACTACGGTTGCGGTTCCGGCATCCTGGCCATGGTGGCCAAGAAACTCGGTGCGCAAACGGTGGCCGGCGTCGATATTGACCCGCAAGCGATCGAATCGGCGCGCGACAATGCCGAGCGCAACCAGTGCGAGATCGAATATTTCTTGCCAGACACGTTTGCCACGTCGGCACACGCCACGGCCAAGTTTGACATCGTCGTCGCCAATATCCTGTCGAGTCCATTGAAGCTGATGGCGCCGATGCTCTCGGGCCGTGTCGCCGACGGCGGCGCGCTGATCCTGTCCGGCGTGCTGGCACGCCAGGCGGAAGAAGTGGCCGCTGCCTACGCGCCATTCATCGAGCTGGGCGTATGGGCCGAGCAAGACGGCTGGGTGGCCCTGCATGGCCGCCTGGGTGCAACGCAAGCGCCTGCGCCCCGCGCGGAAGGTGCATAAGCACAGCAATGGCCCTCGCCACCAAATGCCCCCATTGCAACACGATATTTCGGGTCGCTGCTGACCAGTTGAAGTTACGTGGGGGCATCGTGCGCTGTGGCACGTGCAGGGAAGTGTTTGACGGCAATGCCGCGCTGGTCGATCCAGCCGCGGCATCGCCGTTTTTAACATCCGCTCCCGGTACTGCCGCCCCGCCGTCAAGCAGTTATCTGGCCGACAACAGCCTGCCGTCCGCCACGGACGACGAACCCATCTACTCCCTCGACTTCGACACCTCGTTTGACCCGTTTGGCATCCTGCCGGAAACGGCGAAGCTCAAGGATGACGCGGACGATGGCGAGCACATCGAGCTGGACCTCGACGTCAGCCTGCCTGAAGAGGCAGCAGCCGACGCACCGCCCGAACTGCCCGAAGAAACACCGGCAGAAACACCGGCCGAGCTGCCCGAAGCACCGTTGCCCCAGCCAATGGCGCCCTTCAAGCGCCGCCAGGTCGATGACGCGCCCGCCTTTGCCACGTATTTGCGCGACAGCCGCCGCGAACCGAATCTGGAAACTGGCGCCGCAGCGGCGCCGCCCGCGACCGAAAAAGTCAGCCTGGACAAGCCCGTGCCGCCTGCGCCTGCCGCAGCCAGCCCCGCGCGCCGCGAACCCACGCTGGCCGACCATGCCTTCACGCCGCTGCCCGCCGCCGTTGCGCCGGCGCCAGCCGATGAGCAGGAAGAACCCATCCTGCCGCCGGCCGACGACGAACCGGCTTTCGTCACCCAGGGCCGGCGCCGCGAACAGAGCAGCAAGGCCCTGCGCGTGGCCATGGCCGCCGGCTCGGTGGTACTGCTGCTTTTATTATTCCTGCAGGTAATGACCACCTTCCGCAATCCGCTGGCGGCGCAATTTCCGCAGTGGAAGCCGACCCTGGTCACGCTGTGCAAGCTCAGCGGCTGCCAGGTCGACTTGCCGGCGCAGATCGAGGCGTTGGCCATCGAGCAGGGCGAGCTGCAGACCCTGAAGGAACAGACGTTTTCCTACGTCTCGCTGCTGCGCAACCAGAGCCGCAGCGTGCAAGCCTGGCCCAGCATCGAACTGATTCTCAACGACGCGAACGACAAGCCCCTCTTGCGCCGCGTGATCGCGCCGCGCGACTATCTGCCGGCCGCTATCGACGTGAACACGGGGTTTGCGCCGCGCTCGGAACAAACCATCAAACTGTATTTTGCATTAGACCAGCTCACGGCGTCTGGCTACCATATCGCCATCTTTTACCCTTAACAGGCACTATCATGACCAAAACATCGCTGATCTGCGGCTCGCTTGCCACCGACACCATCATGCAATTCCCCGGCCGCTTCGGCGAATCCCTGCTGGCCGACCAGTTGCACAAGGTGAACGTCTCCTTCCTCGTGCCCACCATGCGCACAGAGTTCGGCGGCTGCTCGGGCAACATCGCCTACAGCCTGAAAATGCTGGGCGGCGACCCGCGCATCGTCGGCGTCATGGGGCAAGATAGCGCCGCCTACCTGGAGCGCCTGCACAAGCTGGGCATTTCCACCGCCAACATCCTGATCAAGGCCGACAGCTACAACGCGCAGTGCTTCGTCACGGCCGATGCGGACAATAATCAGATCAACGCCTTCCACCCGGGCGCCATGTCGTTCGCGCATGAAAACCCGATCGCCAATGCAGGCCCGGCCAAGGTCGCCATCATTTCGCCGGACGGCGACCAGGGCATGCTCAAGCACGCCGCCGACTTGGCCGAGCTGGGCATTCCCTTCATGTTCGATCCGGGCCAGCAGTTGCCACGCTTCAATGGCGAACAGTTGATCGACTTCATCAACAAGGCCACGTATGTGTCGGCCAACGATTATGAGATGGAAATGTTGATGGAACGCACGGGATTGACCCTGCCGGACATCGCCAGCCGCCTGGAAGCGCTGATCGTCACGCGTGGCGAAAAAGGTTCGGAGATCTATACGGACGGCAAGCGCATCGACATTCCTGTCGTGACCGCCAAGGAAGTGCTGGACCCGACCGGTTGCGGCGACGCCTACCGTGCCGGCTTGCTGTTCGGCATCACCAACGACCTGGGCTGGGAAACCAGCGGCCGTCTGGCCAGCTTGCTGGGCGCCATCAAGATCGCCACCCAGGGCGCGCAAAACCATGTGTTTACGCCGGAGAGCATCGCCGAGCAGTTCGAAGCGGCATTCGGTTACCGCTATTAATATGTAGGTCGGGTTCGTGGGGGATGTCGGGTTACGCTACGCTAACCCGACCTACGCCCTCACATCACCATCATCGCAGCACAATAATCATCCCCACCAGCACTTGCGCAATCTGCAACAGGATCAGCGCCACCAGCAGCGACAAATCCAGACTGCCCACCAGCGGCACCACCTTGCGAATCGGACGCAGCAGCGGCTCGTTCAGGGCCCGTACGAACGGCGCCAGCGGCGCATGCGGGTTGACCCAGCTGAAGATGGCTTCGATGATCAGCAAGGCCATGAAACCGTAGAGTATCCATTGCAGGAAGCGTTGCAGCGACTTGAGCAGCACCACTTCGACGGGAGCGCCGGAAATAAACAGCACCGAGCTGGCCAGCAGCACGATCAGGAAGGCGCCGATCAGGCTGGCCCAGTCATACCCGCCCACGCCCGGCACCACGCGGCGCAGGGGGCGCACCAGCCAGTCGGACAATTGAAACGTGAATTGCGCCACCGACGAGGGCGGCCGCACGCGCACCGCCTGCATCCAGAAGCGCAGCAGCAACACGCCGCCCAGCAAGGTGGCGATGGTATCAACGATCAATGTAAGGATAACGATCAGCACGACTAATTCTCCAAAAAAAAAACCGCTGTGTGATTGAGTCACACAGCGGCGTGTTGCCTCATCCAGGCACCCGTATCGTTGGAATTACGATGGGCGGGTGCTGGTTGGGAATGGCCAGGCTGCAGCCGGTGCCAACACGGTTTTTGCTACAGGTGCGATAGGTGCCGATGGCTTGGCGACAGGAGCTGCCTTCTTCGGTGCGGCCTTTTTAGGCGCGGCCTTCTTGGCGGCTGGCTTGGCGGCCACGGCGGCTGGTGCCGCTGGAGCTGCTGCCGGCGCTGCTGCTGGTGCGGCTGCCACGACTGGCGCTGCGGCTGGTTTGGCGGCTGGCTTGGCGGCAGGTTTCGCTGCTGCTTTCGCTGCCGGCTTGGCCGCTGGCTTGGCTGCAACTTTTGCTGCCGGCTTCGCTGCTACCTTGGCCGCTGGCTTGGCTGCAGGTTTTGCTGCTACCTTGGCGGCAGGTTTCGCTGCTGCTTTGGCGGCTGGCTTCGCTGCGACCTTGGCCGCTGGCTTGGCTGCCGCTTTTGCTGCCGGCTTCGCTGCCACCTTGGCTGCTGGCTTGGCTGCTGGCTTGGCTGCTGGCTTCGCCGCTGCCTTGGCCGCTGGCTTGGCTGCTGCCTTAGTTGCTGGCTTGGCTGCCGGCTTCGCTGCGACCTTGGCCGCCGGCTTCGCTGCTACCTTGGCCGCTGGCTTCGCTGCTGCTTTTGCTGCTGGCTTGGTTGCTGCCTTGGCTGCTGGCTTGGCTGCTGCCTTGGCGACGACTTTTTTCGCTGCTGGCTTGGCGGCCGCTTTGGCGGCCGGCTTCGCTGCTGCCTTGGCTGCAGGTTTCGCTGCGGCTTTTTTCACTGCTGGCTTGGCGACAGCTTTTGCTGCTGGCTTCGCTGCGACTTTGGCGGCCGGCTTGGCTGCAGGTTTTGCTGCGGCTTTTTTCGCTGCTGGCTTGACTGCTGCCTTGGCGGCCGGCTTGGATGCTGCCTTGGCTACAGGTTTCGCTGCGGCTTTTTTCACTGCTGGCTTGGCTGCTGCTTTGGCGGCTGGTTTTGCCGCGGCTTTTGCTGCTGGCTTGGCCGCTGGTTTGGCTGCGGCTTTTTTCGCTACAGGCTTGGCTGCTGCCTTGGCTGCAGGTTTTGCTGCGGCTTTCGCTGCCGGCTTGGCCGCTGGTTTGGCTGCGGCTTTCGCTACTGGCTTGGCAGCCACTTTTGCTGCAGGCTTGGCTGCGGCTTTGGCGGCCGGTTTTGCGGCTGGTTTCGCTGCGGCTTTGGCAGCTGGTTTAGCGGCAACCGTCTTCGCTGCGGCTGCCGGCTTCTTCGCGGCAGGAGCAGCCTTGGCGGCTGGTTTCTTTACTTCTGATTTCTTAGCGGCTGTTGCCATTTGTCTCTCCTTCATCTGAGATGAGAAATTTAAGCTACAAGATTTAAACCCGTCCGACCCACCACAGGGATAGGCCAGGCGAATTATTCATCGGCACAAACGGTCGTTTGCGCTAATGAATTCGGCACCAGCTGAACTGCTGCAACTCCTCACGTTTGCAGCACTTCAGCCATCGTCGGTGCCACCCTGCTTTATCTCGCAGCTGGTGGCAAAGTCTGAATTCGGTCATTCGTTTTCGATGCCGTGCGTTTTTTCGCTCCTCGCATCGCGCTCGCCACAACACCGATGCGTCAAATAAAAAACCGCCATGCCTGAAAAAATTCGGGCACGGCGGCAGACGAAAACGGTGTGGTTTTGTGCATATCCGTGTAAATCTGTATCCCTGTTTTGCGAGGTTTTTTCGCTACCGCGCTGGTTAAAAAACCCCGCATTCTAACGCTCGCATTTGCAATCTCATAAAGTACACGAAAACCTTGTCAATGCGCAACCGGCACGACACGTTTTCGCCCGCTTTTTTGCACGATACGCGTGCTATCGCACAATCGCGCGGCAAATGCCGCCACCAGCGTCTCCGGAAAAGCTTTTTCGGGTGTGCGATGCGGCCATGCGCGGCATCCGGAAATCCTGGCGCAGGCCTCGTCGCATGCACCGATGGTGCACGCATTTTTCCGCCGCCACGCACGCAAAAAAAAAGCGCCGTCACGATGACGGCGCTTGTTGGCGTAGCCTGAAAAAGGATTACTCCCAGTTCAGCGCACCACCCGTTTGATACTCGGTCACGCGGGTCTCGAAGAAGTTGCGTTCCTTCTTCATGTCGATCATCTCGCTCATCCACGGGAATGGATTTTCTTCCTGGGCGAACAGCGGCTCGATGCCGATCTGCTGCGCGCGGCGGTTGGCGATGAAGCGCAAATAGCCCTTGAACATCGGCGCGTTCAGACCCAGCACGCCGCGCGGCATGGTGTCTTCCGCGTACGCGTATTCCAGTTCCACGGCCTTCATGAACAGGTCCTTGATCTCTTCGCGGAAGGCGGCCGTCCACAGCTGCGGGTTTTCCATCTTGATCGTGTTGATCAAGTCGATGCCGAAGTTGCAGTGCATCGATTCGTCGCGCAGGATGTACTGGTACTGCTCGGCCGCGCCCATCATCTTGTTCTGGCGGCCCAGCGCCAGGATCTGCGTGAAGCCGACGTAGAAGAACAGGCCTTCCATCAGGCAGGCAAACACGATCAGGGATTTGAGCAGCTTCTGGTCGTTTTCCACCGTGCCGGTAACGAAGGCCGGGTCGGTCAGGGTGTTGATGAACGGGATCAGGAATTCATCCTTGTCGCGGATCGACTTGACTTCGTTGTAGGCGTTGAAGATCTCGCCTTCGTCCAGACCCAGCGATTCGACGATGTACTGGTAGGCGTGCGTGTGGATCGCTTCCTCGAACGCCTGACGCAGCAGGTACTGGCGGCACTCGGGCGCCGTGATGTGGCGGTAGGTACCCAGCACGATGTTGTTGGCGGCCAGCGAGTCGGCCGTCACGAAGAAGCCCAGGTTGCGCTTGACCAGGCGGCGCTCGTCGTCCGTCAGGCCGTTCGGGTTTTTCCACAGCTCGATATCGCGCTGCATGTTCACTTCCTGCGGCATCCAGTGGTTGGCGCAGCCGGCCAGGTATTTGTCCCACGCCCACTTGTACTTGAACGGCACCAGCTGGTTGACGTCCGTCTTGCCGTTGATGATGCGCTTGTCGTCGGCATTCACGCGGCGCGCCACTTGCTCGGCGTTCGCTTCGGACGGCTCGGCGCCGGCCGGCAGGTTCAAATCGGTATTTCCCAACGGCGCTTGCTGCGCCGGACGCGGCACAGCTGCCGACGTGGTTTCATCATCCCAAGACAACGACATATTCTTCTTCCTTTCCATGCCGGCGAGCCGGCGATCCGCAACAGGCCCGTTGAATCGGACAATACGGACATTGACAACATTGAATCAGCCCAGAAGTTCTGGGCTGACAACTAAAATCTTACTGGCAGGCTTCGCACTCTTCGAAACCGTCATCACCGGGACGCAGATAGCAGGCTTCGCCATCGGCGTCATCCGCCGCCGCTGCCACTACCGGCGCCACGGTCACTGCTGCTGCCGCCACAACGGCTGCCTGGGCGCTCTGTGCGCTGGCCGACATGCCGCCGTCGACTGCCACGGCGTTCAGCGCGCCCGTCTTGGAAGTCGATTTCTCCATGTGGGTGGCGGCGATGGTACGCAGGTAGTAGGTGGTTTTCAGGCCACGCAGCCATGCCAGCTTGTAGGTCTCGTCGAGCTTCTTGCCCGAAGCGCCAGCCATGTAGATGTTCAGCGACTGGGCCTGGTCGATCCACTTCTGGCGACGCGAAGCCGCTTCCACCAGCCAGCTTGGCGACACTTCAAAGGCGGTGGCGTAGATGTCGCGCAGGTCTTGCGGGATGCGGTCGATCTTCACCAGACTGCCGTCGAAGTACTTCAGGTCGGAGATCATGACTTCATCCCACAGGTCGCGCGCCTTCAGGTCGCGCACCAGGTAGCCGTTGATCTCGGTGAATTCGCCCGACAGGTTCGATTTCACGTACAGGTTCTGGAACGTCGGCTCGATACAGGCCGAGACGCCGATGATGTTCGAAATCGTCGCCGTCGGGGCGATCGCCACGCAGTTCGAGTTGCGCATGCCGAACTTGGCGATGCGCTCGCGCACCGGCGTCCAGTCCATGACCGACGAGGAATCGACTTCCAGGTAACCGCCGCGCTCTTCGGCCAGCAGTTTCACCGAGTCTTGCGGCAGGATGCCGCGGTCCCACAGCGAACCTGCGTACGATTCATAGCGGCCGCGCTCTTCGGCCAGTTCCGTCGACGCCAGGTAGGCGTAGTAGCAGACGGCTTCCATCGAGGTGTCGGCGAAGCTGACAGCCGCGTCCGAGGCGAACGGCACGCGCATCATGTGCAGGCAGTCCTGGAAGCCCATGATGCCCATGCCGACCGGACGATGGCGCATGTTCGAGTTGCGCGCCTTGTCGACGGCGTAGTAATTGATGTCGATGACGTTGTCGAGCATGCGCATGGCGGTGCGGATGGTCTTGGCCAGCTTGACGTGATCGAGCTTGCCTTCCTTCATGTGCGCCGGCATGTTGACGGAACCGAGGTTGCAGACGGCGATTTCGTCAGGGCCCGTGTTCAGCGTGATTTCCGTGCACAGGTTCGAGCTGTGGACGACGCCGACGTGCGACTGCGGGCTGCGGATGTTGCAAGGATCCTTGAACGTGATCCATGGGTGGCCCGTTTCAAACAGCATCGACAGCATCTTGCGCCACAGGTCCAGCGCCGCGATCTTCTTGAAGACGCGGATTTCGCCGGCGGCGGCCTTGGCTTCGTAGCCCAGGTAAGCCTGTTCAAAAGCCTTGCCGACCTTGTCGTGCAGGTCAGGCGTGTCCGACGGCGAGAACAGGGTCCAATCGCCTTTTTCCATGACGCGCTTCATGAACATGTCGGGAATCCAGTTCGCCGTGTTCATGTCGTGCGTGCGGCGGCGGTCGTCGCCCGTGTTCTTGCGCAGGTCGAGGAATTCCTCGATGTCCATGTGCCAGGTTTCCAGGTAGGCGCAGACGGCGCCCTTGCGCTTGCCGCCCTGGTTGACTGCCACGGCCGTGTCGTTGACCACTTTCAGGAACGGCACCACGCCTTGCGACTTGCCGTTGGTGCCCTTGATGTGGGCGCCCAGGGCGCGCACCGGCGTCCAGTCGTTACCCAGGCCGCCGGCGAACTTGGCCAGCAGCGCGTTGTCCTTGATGGCGTCGTAGATGCCTTCGAGGTCATCGGAGACGGTGCTCAGGTAGCACGACGACAGCTGCGAGCGCAGGGTGCCCGAATTGAACAGGGTCGGGGTCGAGCTCATGAAGTCGAACGAGGACAGCAGGCTGTAGAACTCGATGGCGCGCGCTTCGCGGTCCGCCTCGTTCAGCGCCAGGCCCATGGCCACGCGCATGTAGAACGCTTGCGGCATTTCAATGCGCACGTCCTGGATGTGCAGGAAGTAGCGGTCGTACAGGGTTTGCAGGCCGATGTAGCCGAATTGCAAGTCGCGGTCGGCGACGATGGCTTTGGCCAGGCGCTCCAGGTCGAAACTGGCGAGTACCGGGTTCAGCAGCTCGGCGGCGATGCCCTTGGCGATATATTGCGGGAAATACGTCAGGTATTCGGCGGCGGCCGCCGCTTGCGGCACTTCCTTGCCGAACACTTCCTTGCGCACCGTGTGCAGCAGGATGCGGGCCGTGACCTGGCTGTAGGCCGGGTCTTTTTCCATCAGCGCGCGCGCCGCCAGGATGGCCGACTTGTGCAGCTCTTCGACGGGCACGCCGTCGTACAGGTTCTTCACCGTTTCAGCCAGGATGGCGTCGGCATCGACGTGCTTTTCCAGGCCGGCGCAGGCGGCGTTGATCAGGTCGCGCACTTCCTGCATGTCCAGCAGGCGGCGCACGCCGTTGTCGGTGACATTTAATTGTGGTGCGGAAACTTGTGCGGACGCGCCTTGCGCTTCCTTCTGCAGGCGGCGCTCTTCCATATGCTTGGCGCGGTACAGCACGTAGGCACGCGCCACGTCGTGCTCGCCCGAACGCATCAGCGACAGTTCCACCTGGTCTTGCACGTCTTCGATATGGAAGGTGCCGCCGCCCGGATGGCGACGCACCAGCGCGGCGACGACGCCGTCCGTCAGTTGCTCCACCAGTTCGCGGATGCGTGCCGAGGCGGCGCCCTGGCCGCCGTTAACGGCCAAAAACGCCTTGGTCATGGCGATGGCGATCTTCGAAGGCTCAAATGCCACCACCGCGCCGTTGCGGCGGATGATGCGATAGTCGCCCAATGCCGCGCCCGTGCTCGCCACGCTGTTGGCCGCGCCTGGCGCTGGCGATACTGGCGTTGGATGGATGGAAATATCTTGTGGTGATTGCATTGAAGCTCCCGTTGTCAGCTAAAGTCAGCCTGCAGTTTTGCTGCCGCGTGTGTTGTTGAATAGAACGCCCGATGGTCAGGGTTTCTTCAGGTATTTGTTGCTAAATAGTAAATTTATAATGCATAAAACAGGTCAGTATCCATAGCGCCACACCGTACTGCCCGGCTGGCGCAAAACATGATCAAGGGTGATAAACCGCCAGTTCCAGTGCTTTATCAGCAATCTGGGTAGCTTTGATAATAATTCTGAAAACGTCTGTGATGGCACTAGATATAGTCTTTATATCCAACTTCTGCACTAATTGTAGTGCCCATCGAAGGGCGATGCAATAGTTTTCCAGCATCCGTCGGCGTAATTTTTTGTATTTTCATATACGATTTCGGTTGACTTTTCAGGGCATGGATGGAAAGCCCAATCCCCGCGAAGTAAGCGCTAACGCAGGCTGCCCGCGCAGGGTTTCCAGCCAGCACTCTTGATAAAAATGCCAGTCAAAAAACGGCCCCGGATCCGTCTTCCTTCCCGGTGCGATATGCTCGTGGCCGCGCACATGGGACAGCCCGTGGCGCGCCACCAGCGCCGCCGTCAGCGCCGCCAGCACATGGTATTGCCGCCGCTGGAAAGGCACATCGTCCGCGCCCTCCATTTCGATACCGATGGAATAGCCATTGCACTGCGGGCGTCCTTCGAACACGGACGCGCCCGCATGCCAGGCACGTTGATCAGTAGAAACATATTGCAACAACGCACCATCGCGCCGCACAAAAAAGTGCGCCGACACCTGCAAGCCACGCAGGTCGGCGAAGGAAGGATCGGCATTATAATCTACCCGGCCCGTAAACAAGTCCGACACATGCGGCCCGCCAAAGCGGCCACCCGGCAAGCTGATGTTATGAATCACCAGCAAGTCGACTTGCGCACCGTCCGGACGCGCATCACAGTACGGCGAGTCATAGCGCAGCGCGCCGTCGCACCAGCCGTCTTCATCTATCGTCCATCCGCTCATCAAGTAATTCTTCCTGTATCGTCAATTTCTGCATGCGGTAACGCAACTGGCGCACGCTCAGGCCCAGCTGACGCGCCGCCCGCGCGCGGTGATAACGCGCCTGGACCAGCGCCTGCATGATCATGTCGCGCTCGGCCTGACGCAAATACACGTCCAGCGGCAGGACTGGGCCCACGCCATATGCCGCCATGCCGGGCAGGCACAGTTGCCGTTCCGGCAAGTCCGGCAATGCCGGCGCCGCCCGCAACGGCATGCTGCCCGGCGCGGATGGCAAGGCCAGCCCGTCGAGCGCGATCACGCCGCCGTCGGCAAAGGCCAGCGCCCGCTCCAGCACGTTTTCCAGTTCGCGCACATTACCGGGAAACGCATACGCGGCCAGGGCCGCCAGCACGGGCGGCGCCAGGCTCACGGCCCGGCGTGGCGACAGGCGCGCCAGGATCACCTCACATAATACCTGCAGATCGCCGCGCCGTTCGCGCAGCGGCGGCAGCGCCAGTTCGATCACATTGAGGCGGTAAAACAGATCCTGGCGAAAGGTGCCGGCGGCCACGCCGCGCGCCAGGCCATGCTGGCTGGCGCACAGGATGCGCACGTCGACGGCTTCGTCGGCACTGCCGCCCAGCTTGCGCACGCGGCGCTCCTGCAGCACGCGCAACAGTTTCACCTGCATGGCCAGCGGCAGGTCGTCAACTTCGTCGAGCAGCAGGCTGCCGCCATGGGCCGCCTGGAACAAGCCCTGGCGCTCGTGCAGCGCGCCCGTGTAGGCGCCCGGGCGGCAGCCAAAGAATTCCGCTTCCATCAGCGCTTCGGGTATGGCGCCGCAGTTGACGGCGATAAACGGGAAGCCGGCGCGCGCGCCCTGCGCATGGATGGCGCGCGCCGCCAGTTCCTTGCCCGTGCCCGATTCGCCGCGGATGGCCACCGGCGCGCCGCAGCGGGCGATGCGGCTTATCTGCGCGCGCAGCGCCTGCATGGGCAAGGAATTACCGCTCAGTTGCGGCGCCGGCGGCATGCCGGTGGTGGTCACGGTCTGCTGGCTGGTGCGGGGACTGGACATGGGAGCGCGCCTTTCTGCAATGGCGGTGGCGAACCGCCTGCTGCAGATGCTACGCCGGACGAATGCCGGAGGTCGTTACGATACGGATGAGCAACGCGCGCGAAGCTGCGCGCTTGCCCTTACACGGTGGCGTGCGCGTGGCTGCAGTAATCGTGACCCTTGGCCTGCACGTTTTCCGAGGCCGGATAGTAGACGCCGCAATGGGCGCAGCACAGCATCAGCTCGGCATCGGGCAATTCCTGCGGCCGGCCCGGCGGCGCAAACGGATTCGGCGGCTGCTGCGCGCGGGCGCGCTGCTGCATGCCCCGGATCTTGCTGCGGATAGCAAACAGCACCAGGAACACCAGCGCCAGCCAGAATAAAACACGTGTCATGCGAATCCTCGGTGTAAAACCACTTCCAGTACAAAACGGCTGCCGACATAGGCCAGCAACAAGGTGGCGAAACCGGCCAGGGTAAAACTCAGGGCCGTCTTGCCGCGCCAGCCGCGAAAGCGGCGCCCCGCCAGCAGGGCGGCAAACAATAGCCACGACAGCATGGTAAACACGGATTTGTGATCCCAGTTGAGCGCCTTGCCAAATAATTGCTCGGAGAACACGATGCCCGACAGCACGGTCAGGCTGAGCAAAATAAAACCGAGGCCAATCATGCGGAACAGCAGCTTTTCCATCGTCAGCAGGGCGGGCAGCTGGTCCAGCGCCGTGCCGATGAAGCCGCGGCTTTCGCTGCGCGTATGCAGCCGCGATTCCTGCAGCGCCATCAGCACGGCGTGAAAGGCGGCGATCGTCAAGGTGCTGTAGGCGAGCACGGCCACGGCAATATGCCAGCCGAAGACGGCCGACTTGCCTTCCATGCTGACCTGGCTGCCGGGAAAGGCCCAGGCCAGGCCGATGGCGATGACGGCGCTGGGCATGACCATGCGGCGCAGTCCATCCAGGCTGAAATTGCGGTTCTCTATCCAGTAAGCGCCCACCGAGACCCACAGCGCGGCCGACAGCATGGCGGAAAAACCGAAGCGCAAGGTGCCCGGCGCCATCAGGTCGAACCACAGGGTGGCGGCGTGCGCCAGCCAGGCGACGCCGGTCAGGCCGGCAATGAGCCGGGCACGGGACGAGGGAAGCACGGCGCACGCCGCGTACAACAGGGCGGCGATGAAAAAGAAATAGATCTGCATAGTTTAAGTTTACACCATAGCCGGCAAGCGCGATTCAAGCGACAGTATGGGCTGCAGGCAATTCGCCGCCAGCCGATACCGCAAGCCTGCCATGATATCGTGCCTCGGGCGCGGCGGGGTGGCGCACCCTCAAGATTTCGGCAATCTTTCCTGCGGCGCACTGCCACCGCGTCACGGCCACGTTGCCATCTGGATGAGCCAGCCCTATAATTATGTCCATAGAGCAACAATCTTTCACTTTTCGCCACCTGCCCCCATCGCCATGTTTTCTTTCAAAAAAATTTCCTGGACCTGTCTGCTGCTGGCCGCCTGCACTATATTAAGCGGCTGCATGAAAGATGCGCCGTCACAATCCACGTACGAAGAGTATTTCCGTACCTCGATCCAGGGCTATGACCTGTACAAGGAGTACTTCGACATCGCGAAGCTGGAAAAGCTCAATGGCTGGAAAGAGAACGAGCAATATGAAATCAAGGGCTCGGCCGTGCTGCGCGCCAAGGTGAGCTACCTGGAATTGCTGGCCGACGTGGCCGACAAGCTCGAAGCGCAGGCCAAGACGGACGGCTCCGTGGGCATGACCATGGGTTTGGGCCTGATGGCGCGCGGCATGGGCGGCGAAAACAAGGTGTTCCGCGAATTCTGGATGCAGCAGCAGGAAAAGAAGGCGATTCCCGCGCCGCTGCTGGCGCGCCAGGCGGCGATGACGGCCGAGCGTTTCGAGAACCTGCTGCAATGGTCGGACCAGCTCGTGCAAGACAATTACGGCGCCATCATCAGCCGCCAGCTCAAGAAGGGCGATGAACTGACGCGCATCTACACCTTGAGCTTCCGGCAGACGGAAAAAGGCTGGATGGGTTTTAACGCCCGCTAAGGCCACGCCTCCACAAAAAAACCTCCGCGCCATCGCTGGCACGGAGGTTTTTTTAATGGTTGCCTGATTTACTTTACGTTCAGGCTCTTTTTCGCCTGCTCCAGCAAGTCCGTCTTGACCCAGTCCTTGGCCACGGGCGGTTTCGTCATGCGGCCCACGCCCGTTTTCACCATCACGTCCGTGGTGACCTGGATATGCTCGGGCGAGATGTCGTACGAATACGGCGAATTGCTGATCGCGTCGTCGAAGTCATCCTTCGTGATCTGACCGCGGAACACGACTTCACGCACATACTTTTCCGCCGTCGCCTTGTTGTCGATAAAGGTTTTCGTCGCTTCGACGAAGCAGCGCATGAATTTTTCCGCCACGGGACGGCGTTCCTTGTAGAACTTTTCCGTCATCACCATGGTCCGCACGGGCTCGCCGATAGGCGTGTCGTACGGTTTGATGACTTCGGTGCCAAAGCCCTTGTTGATCGCCTGCGACGATTGCGGCTCCGACTGCATCATGGCGTCGATATTCTTGCCCATCAGCGCCTGGTTCAAGTCGGCGTAGGCGAGGAACACCAGCTGCACGTCCTTGCCCTTGGTTTCCGAATACGTCAGGCCCGCCTGCGACAGCTCGGCCAGCAGCAGCACTTCCTGGATGCCGCCGCGCGTCACGCCCACGCGCTTGCCCTTGAGTTCCTTGACGCTGGCGATCTTTTGCCCGGCGCCCGCCACCAGGCGCGCGCCACCCTTGGCAAAACCGGCCACCACATAGATCGGCGCGCCGCCGGCGCGGCCGGAAATGGCCGCTTCGGATGCCGTCGCGCCCACGTCCAGCTCGCCCGCGATAATCGCCTGCATCACATCGAGGCCCTTGGCGAAGACATGCTCTTCGACCTTGATGCCGCACTTGGGCGCGATTTCCTTGATGTACGACACGGCGCCGTAATGGGCGAATTTCAAATTCCCCAGGCGCACGACTTCCTGCGCCTGGGCCTGCACCGCGCCCATGCCGAACGCCAGCATGAGGGCGGCGGCAATACCGGTCTTCAAGGTTGATTTTTTCTGCATCGGGTTCTCCTGTGGTGGTTGACGTGTGCCCGTCAGGGCACAGCTATGCGAAACACGGCTTCTTATTATGGGGAGATAGTACCGTGTGTTGAGTCAGGAGCAATCTTTTTTATGGAAAGCCTGCCTTGGCGCTGTTGCAGCAGCGCAAAGACAGGCGAATCCGGGAGCAGCAAGCCCGGCTGCATGAAGCGTTACTGTCCCGCCAGCGCCACCACCGGATCGAGTCCCGACGCCTTGCGCGCCGGCATGAAGCCAAACACCAGCCCCGTCACCACGGCGCAGGCAAATGCGCCGGCGATGGCGCTGAGCGAAAAGATCACCGGCACGTCCCAGACCAGCAGCAGGCCCGCCACCGTCACGCCGACCACGATGCCGGCCACGCCGCCCACCACCGACACCAGCACGGCTTCGGTGAGGAACTGGCGCAGGATGTCGCGCCGGCGCGCGCCCGTCGCCATGCGGATGCCGATTTCGCGCGTGCGCTCGCGCACCGTCATCAGCATCACGTTCATGACGCCGATGCCGCCCACCACCAGCGAGACGGCGGCGATCAGGCTGAGCATCATGGTCATGTTGTCCTGCGTCTTGGCTTCGGCGGCGATCGACGCGGCCGCATTGCTGATGCCGTAGTCGCGGATGCGGTGGCGCTCGAACATGGTGGCGTCGACCGCCGCCTCCACCTCCGTCACGCGCTTGACGTCGTCCACGGCCATCACCGTGTACGTCGGCTCGCGCTGGCCGAAGACGCGGATGCCGGCCGTGGAAAACGGCAGCAGCAGCACGTCGTCTTCATCCTTCTCGCCCGTCAGCGCACCTTTCGCGCTCATCACGCCGATCACCTGGAACGGCACGTTGCCGATCAGGATGCTCTGCCCCACGGGGTTGGCCACGTCGGGCATCAGCTTTTCGGCCAGGTGCGCGCCCAGCACGGCCACGGTGGCCATCTCGCGCTCGTCTTCCTCGGTAAAGAAACCGCCCTTGGCCACGGGCCAGGTCTGGATCTGCGGCAGGGCCGGCCCCGTGCCGCGCACATAGGTCTGCACGTCGAGGTTACCGTGGCGTATCACCTTGTTGCCCGTGACATTCGGCAGCACGTGGGAAATGCCCGGCACGTCCTTGAGCGCATCGAGGTCGGCCAGGGTGATGCTGCGCCCGGGGATGCGCGAGCTTTCGCCGCGCGACGCCATGTACAGCAGGTTCGAGCCGAAGGCGCCCAGTTGCGCCATCACCTGCTGGCGCGTGCCCAGGCCGATGGCCAGCATGACGATCACGGAAGCGACGCCGATGACGATGCCCAGCAAGGTCAAGCCCGTGCGGAAACGGTTGATCCACAGCACGCGCCAGGCGGCGCGCGCCGCGTCGAGCAATTCCGTGCCCAGCGACGCGCCCGTATCGTGGGCGGCGCGCGACATGTCCAGCGGCGGCAGGGCCGTCGATGTGGCGGGAATGGCGATGGCGCCCGAGTCTGCGATGATTTCGCCGTCGCTGATCTCGATCACGCGGCGCGCCTGGGCCGCCACCTTGCGGTCATGCGTGATGAGGATGATGGTATGGCCCGCGTCGGCCAGTTCGCCCAAGAGGGCCATGACTTCGGCACCGCTGCTGCTATCTAACGCCCCCGTAGGTTCATCGGCGAGGATGATGCGCCCGCCATTCATCAGGGCACGTGCGATCGACACGCGCTGCTGCTGCCCGCCCGACAATTGGTTCGGCCGGTGATCCAAACGTTCACCGAGACCCAGGCGCTTGAGCAGCGCTTCCGAGCGGGCGTGGCGGGCGGCGGCCGGCATGCCCGCGTACAGGGCAGGCACTTCCACGTTTTCGCGCGCCGATTCGGTGGCGATCAGGTGATACCCCTGGAAGACGAAGCCGAACGCTTCGCGCCGCAGCCACGCCAGTTCATCGGGATTCAGGCTGGCCACGTCCTGGCCGGCGAAACGGTAAGTGCCGTCGCTGGGCCTGTCCAGGCACCCAAGCAAGTGCATCAGGGTCGATTTGCCGGAACCGGACGCACCGACGATGGCGACAAATTCGCCGGCGCCGATAGCCAGGGTCAAACCGCGCAACACTTCCACGGCCGGCGCGCCATCGTGGCCGCCGTAGCGCTTGCGGATGCCGGCAAGCTCGATCAGGGGCGCCGCCTGGCCGCCTTCTCCGCTTTGTCCCAGAGACGCGGCCTCGTTCATCGCGCTCACAGCTGGAACCTGCTGCTGCCGCTGCCGGCCGGCTGCTCGCCCGTGACCAGCAATTCGCCTTCGCGCAAGCCTTGCAGCACTTCCGCGCTGAGGCGGTTGCGCACGCCCACGGTGACGGCGCGCGTATCGACCTTGCCGTCCGCATCCATCACGCGGGCCGTGAACTGCCCCGGCTTGGCGCCTTCTTCCGTCGATGGTTTCAGGGCCGGCAAGGGCACGGCCAGCACATTGTTCGCCGCTGCCGTGACAAACACCACTTGCGCCGTCATCTGCGGCATCAATTCGCCATCGGCGTTATCGACGTCGAACAGCACGGTATACAAGATCACCTTGCTGGTTGACGGCGCCAGGGCCGTGCCGGCGGCGGAACCACCGGGCACCGGCGGCGCCGGCAGCACTTGCCGCACCTTGCCGCTCCAGCGCCGCTGGTCGCCGCCCAGGGTGGTGAAGTACACGGGCATGTCCGGGCGCACGCGGCGCACGTCCGCTTCCGACACTTCCGTCCATACCGTCATGGCAGACAAATCGGCGATGCGCAGGATGTTCGGCGTCTGGTAGGTGGCGTTCAGGGTTTGCCCCTCTTTCGCGTCCAGGCCCACCACCTTGCCGGCCATGGGCGCGTAGATGCGCGTATAGCCGAGGCGCGCCTCGTCCGCCTTCAGGCTGGCCTGCGTCTGGTCGATCTGCGCCTTCAGGTGGTCGATCTTGGCGCCGGCCGAGGCCAGGGTGGCTTCGGCCGTCTCCAGGTCGGCCAGCGGCGTCGAATCGAACTTGGCCATCTGCTTCTGGCGCACGTGCTGCTGGCCCGCCAGGCGATGCTGCGCCTGCTGGTCGGCCAGCTGCGCGCGCAAGCCCGCCAGCGCGGCACGGCCCGCGTCGACCGTGGCTTGCTGCACGCTGGGGTCGATCTCGGCCAGCAACTGGCCTTTTTCCACGGCGCTGCCCGGCTGCACGTGCAGGCGCGTGATCTGGCCCGACACCTGCGCACCCACGTCGACATAGGTTTGCGGCTGCAGGGTGCCGATGGCCGTGACGCTGGCCTCGATATTGCCGCGCTTGACGGGCGCCGTGTCGAACACGGTGGCCGGGCCGCGCGTGGCCCACAGTGCGCCGGCGCCAAACAGCGCCAGCAAGACCACGCCGCCGAGGATGCGGGCGCGGCGCGAAGGCAGGCGGGCCGCCATCAGGAAGCCGCCTTGCGGTTACAGGTACAGTAAAACGGTGTCGCCAAACGTGAAAAATACATCGGTCTATCCTTGAAAATAGCGGTGGACATCACCGCAGGAACGTCACAAGACCTGCCAGCGCGGCGACGGCTGCCAGCAGGGAACTACGCAACAGCAAGCGGGGCGCATACGGCAGCAGCAGGGCCACCAGCAGCGCGCCGGCCGAAATGAAACCCAGCCAGGCGACGACGCCGACGGTGGCGCTCCAGCCGGCCACGCAAGGCCAGATGGCCAGCGCCAGCAGGACCGCGCCGGCCAGCTGCAGCGCGCGCCGCACATTCGGCGCCGCGTCCCTGCCCCAGACCTGGCCATGGTGGCGGTCCATCGCCAGGGAGAGGCTGGCCATGCCCGCATACGACAGGCCCAGCGCGCACAGGATGGTGTTAATCATGACTGTCCTTCCGTAGTGACGTGCAGGCTGACCGATGGTGTTTCCTTGCTTGCCGTCTTTTTGAGCGGTTTTTCCTTGCGCTGGTGGACTTTCCACGCGCCCCAGGCGGCCAGCAGGCCGAAGGCCATGCTGCCCAGCTCCACGCCGGCGCTTTCCCAGTCGCCGCGCGCGATCTGCGCCGCCAGGTTGTCGCCCGTGCTCAGGACATTGAGCACCGGCAGCAGCAGGCACAGGGCGGCCAGCAAGCCCAGTTGCTCGATCCACGCGCGCTTTTCCGCGCGCAGGCAGGCGTGCACGAGCATCAAAAACCACACGCCGAAGAAGGCCCGCACTTCCCAGCCGGCGCGGTGCTCGAGGCCGACGGGGATCAAACGGTTCGCCCACAGGAAGCCCACGCAGGCGATGGACAGGCCGGCAATCGCCGCCACGTTCAGGCATTCGATGACGCGGTAGACGCGCTGCGTGTAAGCGCCGAACTCACCGCCCGACTTCTGGCGGCGCTTGACCATGAACATGATCGCGCCCGTGCCCATCATGGCCGTGCCGGCCAGGCCGCAGAAAAAGTACAGCCAGCGCATGGGCGTGCCGCCAAAACCCACCATGTGCAGATTCGACATGACGGAGCGCGTCAGGCCCGCGCCGCCCGTGTCGGACGCGCCGGGCAGACGCAAGGCGGTCTGCTCGCCCGTGGCCAGCGCATAGCAAGCCCTGCCCGTGTTGGCGCTGATGCGTTCCATCGTGTCCGTCTCTTCATTCCAGCCGTACATGCACACGCGCATGGAGGCGTCGTTCGGATTGTCCAGCACCACGGCGCGGATTTCCTGGCCGATGGACTGTTCGGCGCGCAGCGCGAACGCTTCCAGCGCGGGAATGGCCAGCGGCTGGCCCGTCTTCACAGGTTTGCCCGCATCGTTCCAGTCGCTCAAAAAGGCTTTCTTGGGATTGTCCATGCCGTATTGCGCGGCCACGGGGGCCGGCACATAGTCATCGCTGAAGAATGCCAGGCCCGTGTAGGCGATCATGAACTGGAACGGCAAGGTCAGCACGGCCACGGCGTTGTGCGCGTCGAGCCACGAGCGCTGGCCCTTGGCCGGGCGGAAGGTGAAGAAATCCTTGAAGATGCGCTTGTGCGTGATGACGCCGCTCACGAGCGCCACCAGCATGATCATGGTGGTGATGCCGACGATCCAGACGCCGATGCGCCCCGCGTGCAGCTCGTAGTGGAAATCGACGAAATGGTGGCCGCCGATGGTTTCCCGTTCCGTTGCCTCGCGCGCATGTTCGATGACGGCGCCCGTCAGCGGATCGAGCTCCGCCGAGCCATAGCCGCCGCTGGGCTGGAACCAGTAGGCGGACAGGCCGTGGCCGGGACGCTGCACGGGCCAGATTTCCCACATGTCCGCCTTCGGGTGTTCCTTGGCCATGAAGTCGAGCGCCAGCTCCAGGCGGTGGCCACGGTCCGTGACCTTCGGCAACGGCGGATCGTTCGCATGCGCCGCTTCTTCCAACGCGTGTTCGGGCGTCATCCAGTGGCCGATCGGGTCGTCGAAGACGGCCAGGGTGCCGGTCAGGAAGATGGCGAACAGCAGCCAGGAAATCCACAGGCCGCTCCACGTATGCAGCCAGGCCATGGCCTGGCGCAGGCCGCCCTGCTGCGGCGTTTTCACCACTTTGTCTATCTTGACGGCGTTCATGCGGCACCCCGCGACAGCAGCAGGCCGATGCCGCCGCACAGGATCGCTGGCAACAGCATGCCCAGCCAGGCGCGGCGCAGGTCTTGCACGGCAAAGACCCAGATCACGGCGCAAGTGTAGACGACAAAGGCGCTCAGGGTCGCCGTCAGCACGGCTTCGGCGCGCGACAGCGGCAGCACGGCCGCCAGCAGCACGGCCACGCCGGACGTGAGCGCATAGCCGCCAAAGACGGCGGCAAGCACGCGCGAAAACAACATCATGTTGGCCAACTTCATCATCGCGGCACTCCCCGTGGCATACGCCGGCTCACGCCATTCCTGGCGTGGGCCAGATTCAACTGCACATCCATAAGCCATGCATCCTTCATCAAGATAGGTCATTCAAAAGTGATTGTTTACAGTTTGTAGTTCAATGTCAGCATCAAGTTGCGCGGCGCCCCGACCAGGTTGCCGAAGACATCGGAATAGATGCTCTGGTAATAGTGCTTGTCCAGCGCATTGTTGACGTTCAGGCGCAGCTCGGCGCGGCTGTCGATCTGCCAGGCCGCGTTCAGGCCCACGATCGCGTAGCGGCCCTGGCGCAGATGGTAGGTGCCGTCGCTCGACTCGGTCGCGCCCTGCCCGTACACCGACGCGCCGACGCGCCAGCCCTGTGCCGCGCCGGACAGGCGGTAGCTGGTGGCCAGCTTGAGCTGCTGGCGCGGATAGCGGCTGTTGAAATCCTTACCGATATTGGCCGGATCGCTGTCGCGCGTGAATTGCGCCTTCACATACGTAAAACCGGCCGACAGCTGCCAGTCCGGCGTCAGCGCGCCCGCCACGTCCAGCTCCACGCCTTCGCTGCGCACTTCGCCCGACGCGCGCTGGCAATAGCCCCAGGTGCTGCCGGGGCAGGGATTCGGGCCGGCCAGGTCGTCCACGCCGCGGTTCTGCTGGCGGATCTGGAACACGGCCGCGCTGGCATTGAGGGCGCCGCCGAAGTATTCGCCTTTCACGCCCGCTTCATAGTTGGTGCCGCTGATCGGTTTCAGGGGCTGCGCATTGGCATCGGTGGACGCCTGCGGCTGGAAGATCTCGGTCCAGCTGGCGTACACGGAATGCTGCTTGTCGAGGTCATACACGACACCGGCGTACGGCGTGAATTCGCGCGCCACCGAGTAGCCGGCATCGTCCTTGTACCAGCTCACGCGCCCGCCCAGCACCAGCGACAGCGGCTCGGTCAGGCGCAGGCGCGTGCCCGCATACACGCCGCTTTGCTCGGTAATGCTGGCCGTGCGCCACTGCGCGTAATTGATGACGGGGCGCGCCACGCTGCCCGCGTCCCAGTGGAACGGGTCGAGCACGGGCGCAGCCGCGCCCCAGCTGTACGGCGCCCAGCCGCCATAGCTGTTTTTCGACGAACGGCGGTGGCTGGCGCCGACCGTCAGCTCGTGCTCGCGGCCGAACAGGCTGTAGCTGCCGCTGGCATAGGCGTCATAGCTGGTGTTGGCCAGTTCGGCGCGGTAGCTTTGCGAATTGAAGCGCAGGGTGTCGCCGCGGCGGTTGATGCCGGAAAACGTCGTGTCGATCTCGGGCGTCTTGCGCGTGGCCGCCAGCTTGGCCTTCCAGCCGTTGGCGAAGCGGTGTTCCAGTTCGGCGAAGATGGTTTTATCGGTCTGGCGCCAGCCGTCGAAGTCGCTGCCCAGGTAAGTAGAACGGGGCAAATGCAAAAAACGGCCGTCGGCGGCCGTCACCACGCCCGTCGAGACGCCGTCGTTGTCCGTCTTGCGGTAATGCGCGCCCACCGTCAACGTGGTATCGGGACGCAGATCGGCCTCGATGATGCCGTACAGCTGGTGATTGCGTCCATGCAGCACGTCGACAAAATCCTTCTTGTCCTGCACCGTGACGACCATGCGCCCGCGCAGGGTCTTCGCTGCGTTGAGCGCGTTGGCCGCATCGGCTTCCAGGCGGTAGTTGCTCCAGCTGCCGATGCTGGCCGAGAACGACGCTTGCGGCGTGGCCGTCGGGCGCTTGCGCACCATGTTGATGGCCGCGCTGGGCGTGCCGCTGCCCGTCATCAAGCCCGTGGCGCCGCGCACCACCTCGATGCGGTCATAGATGGCCAGGTCGTCATTGTCGCCATTGAACGTGCCGTTCGCGCCCAGGCTGGTAGGCAAGCCGTCGAACAGGATGTTGTCGATTGGAAAGCCCCGCGCGCTGAAACTGCCCGAATCGCCCGTAAAGTTGCCTTTTTGCATGACCAGCCCCGTGATCGACTGCACGGCGTCGTCCAGGGTCGTGATGCCCAGGTCGTCGATCTGCTGGCGCGTCAGCACGCTGACCGACTGCGGCGTTTCGCGCAGCGACAGGTTCAGCTTGGTTGCCGTGTTGCTCACGCCCGTCGTGTAGGAGCCGCTGCCTTCCGTCGTCGCATCGCGCCCCGCCGTGACGGACACGCCGAGCATGGTTTGCTCGGTCGCGGGAATGGCTGGCGCCTGCTGCGCCAGCGCCGGCAGGCTGGCGGCCAGGCACAGGGCCGCAGCGGCTTGCGCCAGCGGACGCAGTGAGGAGTGAGAGGATGGCAAACTGACAAAAGGCAAAGCGTGCGACATGAAAGTTCCTGATAGTAATGGCGTCATGAGACGGTAAAAAACAGGCGCCTACCTTGTAGGTGCCGCGAAAACGAAAAACGGGCAGCCGGATGGCTAAATATTTCTGCGCAGCGTGCTATGACGCCGGCTCGACGCTGACCCAATAGCGCGTGCGGCTGCGGACCTGCACCGGCAGCGAGTTGGGCAGCATGTTCAAAATGCGCTGCGTGTCGGCCAGCGGGAACACGCCCGACAGGCGCAGCTGGGCCACTGCCGGCGCGCAGTCGATCACGCCGGGGCGGTAGCGGGCCAGGTCGGCCAGGAAATCGCCCAGGGTCACGTCGTCGACGATCAGCTGCCCGCGCGACCAGGCATGCGCATATGCAGCGATGGCGTGCGGCGCGTCCAGCGTCTGGCGGGAAAATGCCACGCCGCGCCCGGCCGCCAGCAGCATTGGCGCGCCGGCACTGTCGCGGGGACGGATTTCAACGGCGCTTTCCAACACGTCCACCGTGCTGTAGTCATCCTGCTGGCGTACGGCAAAGCGCGTGCCCAGCGCGCGCACCAGGCCTTCGCGCGTGGCTACCACCAAAGGCGCGGCGCTGCCGGCACCGTGGCCGCTAACGACGAGGATCTCGCCGGCCAGCAGCTCGATCAGGCGGCGGCTGGCGTCGAAACGCACGTTGACGGCCGATCCCGTATTCAGGCTGAGCACGCTGCCATCGTCCAATATCACCTCGCGCCGCTCGCCCGTGGCCGTGCGGTAGTCGGCACGCAGGGTGCGCACGCCGTCCCAGGCGCCCGTCTGCGCGGCCAGCATGCCGCCGCCGGCCGCCACGCCCAGCCACGCCAGCACCTGGCGCCGCTTGCCGTTGACGGCTTTGCGCTGCGTGCCGGCCAGCGCCTGCGCGGCCGCGCCGCGGTGCAAGCCGTTGAAGCGCCGCGATACCGCTTCGATATGCCGCCAGGCCCGTTCATGTTCCGGGTCGGCGGCGCGCCAGCGCTGCCAGGCGGCCTGCTGCGCTTCGCTGGCCTCGCTCGACATCAGCACGGTCAGCCACTCGGCCGCCTGCTGCTGCACGTCCTCGCGAATGGCTGGCGGTGCCGCCGGTTCTGCCGCCGTGCTCATGCCGGCAGCGAGAAAAACACCTGGCGGTTGGCGCGCGTCAGGTATTGCTTGACCGAGCTGGCCGACACGTTCAGGCGCGCGGCGATCTCGACATAGCTGAGGCCTTCGAGCTGCGCCAGCAAGAACGCCGTGCGCACGGGACCCGGCAAGCCGTCGAGGGCCAGGTCGATCTCCTGCAAGGCTTCCAGCGCCAGCAGCCGCGCTTCCGGCGCGGGCACCACCTCGGGCGGCAGGCAGGCGAGCGCCTCCAGGTAAGCGTCTTCCAGCACTTGCCGGCGGTAGCGGTGCGCCACCAGGCGGCGCGCGACGGTGGCGAGAAAAGGCCGCGCTTCGCGGATCTGCGGCGCGGAAGCAGCCGTCAGCACGCTGATGAAGGTGTCTTGCGCCAGATCCGCCGCGTCGCCCGCATTGCCCAGCTTATGCCGCAGCCAGCCCTGCAGCCAGCCGTGATGGCTGCTGTAGAGCGCGTGCAGGTCTTGTTGCTGTGCAAAATCGGCGGCCGACATGGCATCCCTTTCCGGTCTGGCGCGACGCGCCCACGAATGTAAATAAGAATTATTCTCATTTTAACCGTGTTTTTGGCTTTCATGCAATCGCGGCATTGGCAGAAATACCAACTCATTCAAAAGCCGGCCAACCGCCAGGCGCTGCAGCGCGGGACCGCCAGCCACCCGCGATAAGGTAAAATGACGGCCATCGTCCGGCTTGCGCCGCCCACTCCCAAGCTTTTCATTGCAGGTTCATCATGCTAGATAATCTCACCCAACGGCTTGCCAAAGTCGTCAAGACCATGCGCGGCGAGGCGCGCCTGACCGAAGCGAACACCGCTGACATGCTGCGCGAAGTGCGCCTGGCGCTGCTCGAAGCCGACGTCGCCCTGCCCGCCGTGCGCGAATTCATCGCCAAAGTCAAAGAAAAAGCCATGGGCGAGGATGTCATTTCCTCGCTGACGCCAGGCCAGGCCCTCGTTGGCGTGGTGCAGCGCGAGCTGGCCGCCCTGATGGGCGCCGACCTGGGACCGGAAGCGTCGCAGATCAGCTTTGCGCAGCAGCCGCCCGCCATCATCCTGATGGCCGGTCTGCAGGGTGTGGGTAAAACCACCACCGTCGGCAAGCTGGCGAAGTACCTGAAGGAAGAAAAGAAGAAGAAAGTGCTGACCGTCTCGGCCGACGTGTACCGTCCCGCCGCGATCGCCCAGCTGCAATCGGTCACCGCCCAGGTCGGCGCCGACTTCTTCCCGTCCACCAGCACGGACAAGCCGGTCGATATCGCCCTGGCCGCGCTGGACTGGGCGAAAAAGCACTACCACGACGTGCTGATCATCGATACGGCGGGCCGTCTCGGTATCGACGAAGAGATGATGCGCGAAATCGCCGCCGTCCATGGCGCCGTGAAACCGATCGAAACCCTGTTCGTTGTCGACGCCATGCTGGGCCAGGACGCCATCAACACGGCCAAGGCCTTCAACGATGCGCTGCCGCTGACCGGTATCGTGCTGACCAAGCTCGATGGCGATGCGCGCGGCGGTGCCGCCCTGTCCGTGCGCCACATCACGGGCAAGCCGATCAAGTTTGCCGGTGTGTCGGAAAAACTCGACGGCCTGGAAGCGTTCGATCCGACCCGCATGGCCAACCGCATCCTCGGCATGGGCGACATCCTCGCCCTGGTGGAAGAAGCGCGCAAGGGCGTCGACAGCAAGGCGGCGGCCGACCTGGCGCAAAAGATCAAGGTCGGCGGCAAGTTCGACATGAACGACTTCAAGGCGCAATTGGGGCAGATGAAGAAAATGGGCGGCATGGCCAACCTGATGGACAAGCTGCCGGCCCAGTTCCAGCAGGCGGCGGGCGGCAAGAACATGGATCAGGCCGATAAGCAGGTGCGCCGCATGTGCGGCATCATCGATTCGATGACGCCGCAGGAACGCGCCAAGCCTGAACTGATCAAGGCCACGCGCAAGCGCCGCATCGCCGCCGGCGCCGGCGTGCAGGTGCAGGAAGTGAACCGCATGCTGACGCAATTCGAGCAGATGCAGACGATGATGAAGAAATTGTCGGGCGGCGGCATGATGAAGATGATGCGTTCCATGAAGGGCATGATGCCTGGCATGAGGTAGTAGAAGGCTTCAAAATCGGCTGCGCGGGGCGCTTTGCGGCCGGCGATGCTCACCGTACTAAAGTACGGTTGCGCTTCTCCGCCACAAATCACCTCCGCTCGCTGTGATTTTGAAGGCCTTTTTTACGCCGCGTATCGAAAGTCGATAGATCAAAAAACACCGTTTCAAATAATGCCGGATTGCATTTTCATGTGTCCGGCATCACGCTTCCCTCCCTCCGTAGCGCCCCTCCCCGCATAGCCAGCAACCATGCCATTTACGGGTAAAAACCCCGTTCTGCGCTCCCAAGCGGTGCGCCCGGGCGACAGCATTGCCATTTCCCTGCTTTTTCCTCGTGAAAACGTGAAAAACACTTGCATACAAGGTAAATCCACACCAATATTAGCCGTGCGATTAATTGCGCAATTTCCCATGTGTTTGTTAAGGAGGCTCGAAGATGGCAACAGCCAAAAAAACCCCAGTAGCAGCGCCAGCCAAAGCAGCAGCAGCCAAGCCTGCAGCCGCCAAGAAAGCAGCACCCGCAGCCAAGGCAGCAGCTAAACCAGCAGCGGCGAAGAAAGCGGCAGCACCGGCAACACCACGCAAGCCAAACGCAGCATTCATGAAAGCAATGACGCCATCGAAAGATCTGGCCGCCGTTGTTGGCGCAGCACCACTGCCGCGCACGGAAGTGACCAAAAAGGTATGGGATTACATCAAAAAACTCGATCTGCAAGATCCGGCCAACCGCCGCATGATCAATGCGGACGACAAGCTGAAAGCTGTTTTCGGCGGCAAAGCCCAAGTCTCCATGTTTGAAATGACGAAACTGATCTCCGATCATTTGAAATAATCAGATACGCACAGGGCGTCTACGCCGTGTGAGTGCCCCGCCGCTTTACTGCGAGCGGGGCATTTTTTTGCTGCGGGGGGGGCAACCATGTTGTCGGATGACGGTCTTTCAGACCTAATCCGACCTACGTCCGCCCCATTCACCCGGGGTCACCCCCCCAACACCGTTAATACAGAGCTCTGCGCCAACGCTGCCGGGGGTCTGACCCCAGCCTTTATTTGACTTCCCACTGCTTCCAAGCCGCCCTTACCGCATTCGGATACTCGGCCCGGCCCCGACTGCCGTTATACCGGCCCAGCGCCAGGTATAAATCGCCCTTTTCCATATCCAGGTACATGCGCAGGATCGCGCAGCCGTAGCGCAGATTCGTCTGCATGTGGAACAGCTTGCTGCGGTCATGGTCGCCGATGACGCCCGTCCAGAATGGCATCACCTGCATGTAGCCGCGCGCGCCGGCCAGCGAAACGGCATATTTGCGGTAAGCCGATTCCACCTGGATCAGACCCAGCACCAGGGCCGGTTCCAGGCCCGCGCGGCGCGCTTCATACCATACCGCTTCCAGGAATTCCGTGCGCAACTGCGCGTCCGGCAGCTTGCGCTGTAGACGTGACGACATCTGCGCCAGCCATTGCTGGTAGCGCTGCAGGTCGGCGGGCGTGACAAATTTGGGCTGCGGCGGGCGTTCGTCGCGGATCGCATGCGACAGGGCCAGGCGGACGGAGTCGGCCAGCGCCTCCTCCTTCTGGTTGCCGGCCTGCGCAAAGGAAACGCAGGCCAGGCCGGCGGCCAGCGCGAGCGCGCCGGCCGCCTTGCTTACCGATAAGCGCTTCACTGCGCCATTTGGCCCTGGATGAAGGCAACGATCTCGTCCGGCGCAACGCCGGTCGCTTCCGCATCGCGGCGGCCCTGGTATTCCAGCTTGCCTTCCTTCAGACCCCGTTCGCCGATGACGATGCGGTGCGGCACGCCAATCAGTTCCCAGTCAGCGAACATGGCGCCAGGGCGCAAGCCGCGGTCGTCGACGATGACGTCCACGCCGGCGCCTTGCAGGGCCGCGTACAGCTGCTCCGTCTCTTCCTTGACCAGTTCGCTGCGGTCCATGCCCATCGGACACAGCACGACCTCGAACGGCGCGATCGACGCAGGCCAGATGATGCCCTTGTCGTCGAAGTTCTGTTCGATGGCGGCGCCCAGGATGCGCGTCACGCCGATGCCGTAGCAACCCATCTGCAGCGGCGCAGGCTTGCCGTTTTCATCGAGGAAGGTGGCTTTCATGCTTTCCGAATACGCCGTACCCAGCTGGAACACGTGGCCCACTTCGATGCCGCGCTCGATGGCCAGTGCGCCCTGGCCGTCCGGCGACGCGTCGCCGGCGACGACGTTGCGCAAGTCGGCCACGATGGCAGGCTCGGCCACGTCACGGCCCCAGTTGGCGCCCGTGTAGTGAAAACCGGCCTCATTCGCGCCGCAGACGAAGTCGCTCATGTGGGCGACCGTGCGGTCCGCCACCACGGTGACCGGTGCCTTCGTGCCGATCGGGCCCAGGTAGCCGGGGATGGTGCCGTAGACTTCCAGGATTTCCGCTTCCGTCGAGAAACGGTGACCGGCCAGGCCGGCAACCTTGCCCACCTTGATCTCGTTCAATTCATGATCGCCGCGCAGCAGCAGCATGAAATGCTGTTTCGTGATTTTTTCATCCTTGCCCGCCGTTTCCACCGTCAGGGCGATGGTTTTCACGGTGCGCGACAGCTCGATGCCCAGCAAGGCGGCCACGGTTTCGCACTTGACGGTGTCCGGCGTGGCCGTTTTGGTCAGCGCCTGGGCGGCGGCCGGGCGCTCGCCCGCTGGCGGCAGCGCTTCGGCCGCTTCCATGTTGGCGGCGTAGTCGGAGGTCGGGCAGTACACAAGCGCGTCTTCACCCGTGTGGGCGATGACGTGGAATTCGTGCGAACCGGAACCGCCGATGGCGCCGTTGTCGGCCGCCACGGCGCGGAATTTCAGGCCGAAACGCGTGAAGATGCGCGTGTAGGCATCGAACATGACCTTGTACGACGCTTGCATGCCGGCCAGGTCGCGGTCGAACGAATACGCGTCCTTCATGGTGAATTCGCGGCCGCGCATCAGGCCGAAACGTGGGCGGCGCTCGTCGCGGAACTTGGTCTGGATGTGATAAAAGTTCAGCGGCAACTGGCGGTAGGACTTGATTTCCGTGCGCACGACGTCCGTGATGACTTCTTCCGACGTCGGCTGGATCGCGTATTCGCGGCCGTGGCGGTCTTTCACGCGCATCAGTTCGTCGCCCATCTTGGTCCAGCGGCCCGTCTCCTGCCACAGTTCGGCCGGCTGCACGAGCGGCATCAGCAGTTCGATACCGGCGGCTTTGTTCATCTCGTCACGGATGATGGCTTCCACCTTGCGGATCACGCGCAAGCCCATCGGCATGTAGGTATAGATGCCGGAACCGAGGCGTTTGATCATGCCTGCACGCATCATCAATTGGTGGCTGACGATTTCCGCGTCAGAAGGTGCATCTTTAAGTGTGGAAATAAAAAAACGGGAGGCGCGCATAACGGTGAATTCTTTTTAAAAAGAGAGGGTTATAATCAACCTAATTTTAAAGGATTAGCTGGCTGATGCGTCCATACTTTACACAAATGCGCTCAATTGGTGCGATTCCGGCGCTTTTCGCACCCCGAAAAGGTCACCGGCTTGCGAAGTTGTGGGTAATTATGTAAAAAAGGACGCTCGGTCGCAGAAAGTTTGAGGTGCATTATGCTCGACCGTGAAGGGTTTCGGCCCAACGTCGGCATCATCCTGCTAAACGCCCAGAACGAGGTGTGGTGGGGCAAGCGGGTGCGCGAGCACTCATGGCAGTTTCCGCAAGGCGGTATCAAATATGGCGAAACACCGGAACAAGCCATGTTTCGCGAACTTGAAGAGGAAATCGGACTCAGACAGGAACACGTCAAAATTGTCGGCCGCACCCGCGACTGGCTGCGCTATGAAGTGCCAGACCACTTCATCAAGCGCGAGATTCGCGGCCATTACCGTGGCCAGAAGCAGATTTGGTTTCTGCTGAGAATGTGCGCGCGCGATAACGACGTCAATCTGCGCCTGACCGACCATCCGGAGTTCGACGCCTGGCGCTGGCATGAATACTGGGTCCCGCTCGATGTCGTCATTGAATTTAAACGCGATGTGTACCAGCGCGCCTTGCAGGAGCTGTCCCGCTTCCTGACCTGGCCCGTGCATGGCAACGCACAGCAAGCGCACCGCCACACGTCGCGCTACCTGCGCCAGCCCCATGCGCCAAGGGCACAGGACGGCGCGGCACTGGCCAAGCCTTGCGACGGCATCGCCGCCGAAGGGTGTACGCCGGAGCTGATCTTGCCGGGCAAGGAGTAGTCCGCCGCAATGAACGCACGCTCCCACGCAAAAGGGGCAGCCTGAACAGGCTGCCCCTTTTTTCATGCCGGCAGGAAACTCCCCTGCCGGTCAGGCTGGCTTAGTTTGCCGCCGGCGCTGGCGCAGCAGCGGGAACGTCGAGCGTGATGGCTTTCAAGCCCAGGATATTGCTGCTGTAATGGCGGATCTTGTTGGCCAGGGCCGGGTCGTTGTTCAGCTTTTGACCGTACGACGGCACCATTTCCACCATCTTCGCTTGCCATTCCGGCGTGGCCAGGCGGCTCTTGAAGGCCGTTTGCAGCACCTTGATCATGATGGGCGGCGCGGTCGAGGCGCCTGGCGAAGCACCCAGCAAGGCGACGATGCTGCCATCGGCGGCGCCGACGACTTCCGTGCCAAACTGCAGCAAGCCGCCTTTGACAGGGTCATCCTTGACGATCTGCACGCGCTGGCCGGCGTTTTGCAGGGTCCAGTCTTCCATCTTGGCGTTCGGCAAGTATTCGCGCAGGGTCTTCAGGCGGTCTTCCGGCGTGTTCATGACTTGTTCCACCAGGTATTTCGTCAGTGGAATATTGTCGTAACCGGCTTGCAGCATCGGTTTCACATTGCCCGTGCCGATCGAGGCAGGCAAGTCGATCCACGAGCCGTTTTTCAGGAACTTCGTCGAGAAGGTGGCGAACGGTCCAAACAGCAGGGCTTTCTTGCCATCGATGATGCGCGTGTCCAGATGCGGCACGGACATCGGCGGCGAACCGACGGACGCCTTGCCATACACCTTGGCCGCATGCGCCGCCACCAGTTCCGGATTGGTGGTCACCAGCCATTGGCCGCCGACCGGCACGCCGCCGTAGCCCTTGGCTTCAGGAATACCCGATTTTTCCAGCAGCGGCAGCGAACCGCCGCCGGCGCCGATGAAGACGAACTTGGCGCGCATGGTTTTTTCCTTGCCGGTGTTCAAGTCTTTCACCGTCACGTTCCACACGCCGTCGGCGCCGCGCTGAATATCTTCCACCTGGTGGCGCAGGTGCAGCACCATGCCGTGGCTGTCCGTCAGGTATTTCACGAGACCGCGCGTGAGGTTGCCGAAATTGACGTCGGTACCGATGTCCATGCGCGTCGCGGCTACTTTCTGGCCCTTGTCGCGCCCTTGCATGACGAGCGGCGCCCATTGCTCGATCTGCGTCTGGTCTTCCGAGTACAGCATGCCCTTGAACAGGTTTTCCTTTTGCAGCGCAGCGTAGCGCTTCTTCAAAAAGGCAATATTGTCGTCACCCCACACAAAAGCCATGTGCGGCACGTTGTTGATGAAGGTTTGCGGCGCACCCAGGTGCTTGTTGGCCACCTGATAAGCCCAGAATTGCTTGGAAATTTCGAATTGCTCGTTGATGGCAACGGCTTTCTTGGTCTCGATGCTGCCGTCGGCCGCTTCCGGCGTGTAGTTCAGTTCGGCAAATGCCGAGTGGCCCGTGCCTGCGTTGTTCATCGCGTCCGAGCTTTCGGCGGCCACGGAATCGAGGCGCTCGACCATTTCCATCGTCAGCGAGGGATCGAGTTCCTTGAGCATGCTGCCCAGGGTGGCGCTCATGGTGCCGGCGCCGATCAGCAGCACGTCGACCGGTTTTTCGGACGAGGCCGGAGGGGTCTTGTTACATGCCGCCAGGATCAGGCACGACATCAAAAGTAATAGCGATTTACGCATACGTAACTCCGTTTATGAATACTGAAGGATGATTCTTGCGCGCCACCGTGGCGGCACCATCGCTGTATGAAATGAAAACAGTTGGCCAGCCGGAACGCCAGGGCGGCCGGACGGGTCAAGGTTGATGGTGATAGGCATGCTGCCGCGCTCCGGAATAAGCCAGGAGCAAGATCTGGTGGCAAAGGTGCGGGCAATGGAAGCACGCAATGACAACAAAATCGCCATCGTGTCCAGAGCAAATATCAAGAGCGGCGATTTTATCACCGTTATTTGGCGCCGCCGGGCCGTGGCGGTAGTGGATAATACTTACTGGAGGGTATTAAATTGCGGTGACTATCGGGTCATCCAAGCGGACGCTGGACGGCAAAAAAGGCATCCCCGATGCCTTGAATTGATGTACGCGGTACAATGCCGGCTGCCCTTTAGCCACAGTCCTTCCGCCATGTTCAACCCCTCTTCCGACGACGTGCGCCGCTTCTTTTGCGACACCTTGCGCAAGCACCGCGCCCACGAAATCCTCACGCCGATGGAAGCCATCGCGCTCGACTGGATCCTCGAACATCCCGAGTATGAAAACGAGCTCTCCGACGTCGAAGCGGCGCTGGCGCGCGACTACTCCGTCGAAGGGGGCCAGGCCAATCCTTTCCTGCACCTGTCCATGCATCTGTCGATCACGGAGCAGGTACAGGTGGACCAGCCGCGCGGCATCCGCCCGGCCGTCCAGCAGCTGACCCAGCGCCTCGATTCGGCCCATGCCGCCCAGCACGAAGTGATGGAATGTCTGGGCCAGATGATCTGGGCTTCGCAGCGCTCGGGCTTGCCGCCGGATACGGACGCGTATATCGACTGCGTCCGCAGGCGTTAACCGGGCTACGCCGCTGAAGGCTGCGGTACAGCTGCCTTCGGCGCCTTGCCCATCAACCCCAGCACCACCTGCAGCGCCATGGCGATGGCGCCGACGATGAAGACCACGTCGCCGAAGGTGCGTATCCAGCGCAGGTTCTGCAACAAAGGCTGCTGCATGAAGCCTTCGCTGCGCGCATACCACAGGCCTTCCGTCACGCTGGCGTGGAACTGGATGATGCCAATCGGCAGCAAGCTGGTAAAGATCATCAGCGCCAGGCCCCCGTTCAAGCCCCAGAATGCCGTCTTCATCAACGCAGGGCTGAAGCGGTAGTCGGGCCGCAGATAACGCAGCACCAGCAAGGTAAAGCCCAGCGCCAGGAAGCCGTACACGCCGAACAGCGCCGCATGCGCATGCACGGGAGTCGTGTTGAGACCCTGGATATAGTACAAGGCCACAGGCGGGTTGATCATGAAGCCCAGCACACCGGCGCCCAGCATGTTCCAGAAGGCGACGGCGACAAAGCACATCAGGGGCCAGCGCAACTGCTCCATCCACGGCGCGCGTTCCTTCAGGCGCCAGTTTTCCCACGCTTCGTGGCCCAGCACGATCAGCGGCACCACTTCCAGCGCACTGAAGCTCGCGCCGATGGCCATCACGGGCGTGGTGGTGCCGGCAAAGTACAGGTGGTGGAAGGTGCCGGGTATGCCGCCCAGCATGAACAGCGAGGCCGACGCCAGGCTGGCCGTCGTGGCCATGCGCACCGACACCAGGCCCAGGGTCGAGAAGATGAAGGCCAGCGCCGTGGTGGCGAAGACTTCAAAGAAACCTTCCACCCACAGGTGCACCACCCACCAGCGCCAGTACTCCATCACCGATAAATGCGTGCGCTCGCCGTAGAACAGGCCGGCGCCGTAGAACAGGCCGATGGCGCCCACGGACGCGGTCAAGAGCGCCAGCAGGTTCCTGTCGCCGCCCGGCTGGCGCAGGGCGGGCACGACGCCGCGCAGCATCAGCACGAGCCACAGCAGAATGCCGACAAATTTGCCGATTTGCCACAGGCGTCCCAGGTCCACATATTCATAACCCTGATGGCCGAGCCAGAAATTCCACTCGGGCGGCATCACTTGCGCGATGGCCAGGTAATTGCCGATGAACGAGCCGACGACGACCGCGACGAGGGCCCAGAACAGCACGTCGACACCGAGGCGCTGCCACTTGGGGTCCTTGCCGCCATTGATCAGCGGGGCGAGGAACAGGCCGGCGGCCAGGAAGCCCGTGGCGATCCAGAACAGCGCGGCCTGGATATGCCAGGTGCGCGTGAGCGCATACGGGAACCAGCGCGACACGTCGATGCCGTAGAACTGCTGTCCTTCCACCGTGTAGTGCGCCGTAAAGCCGCCGATGAAGACCTGGAAGATGAACAGCGCCACCACCAGGAACAGGTACTTGCCCAGTCCCCGCTGCGAAGGCGTCAGCGCGAAAGTGGTGAGCGGGTCGCGCGGACCGGCGGCCGGCAGCGCTTCGTCGTGGTCGCGCAAGAAGGCCCAGCCCCAGACGAGGAAGCCCACGCCGGCCAGCAGCACCACCACGCTGGCGACCGACCAGACGAGGTTTTCGCCACTGGGCTGGTTGCCGATCAGCGGTTCGTGCGGCCAGTTGTTCGTATAGGTCACTTTCTGGCCCGGACGTTCGGTGGCGGCAGCCCACGCCGTCCAGAAGAAGAACTGCGTCATCTGCGCGCGCCGCGCGGCGCTGGGCAAGGTGTTTTCCTTCATGGCGAAATGCTCGCGGCTGGCGTGCAGCGCAGGCGCGTCCGAGAACAGCTGGTCGTAATAGTGCGCCGTGCTGGCGATCGCTTGCACGCGGCGCGCCGACAGATGCAGTACTTGTTCTTCATCGACCCGGTTGCCGCGGTATTCCAGCTTGAGCGCTTCGCGCAGCGCCGCCTGCGCGGGGCCGTCGAGCGCCGCGTACGCCTTGCCATGCTGCTCTTGCGCGGCCAGTTCCAGCCAGGCCGTCAGTTCGCGGTGCAGCCAGTCGGCCGTCCAGTCGGGCGCCTGGTAGGCGCCGTGGCCCCAGATGGAGCCCAGCTGCATGCCGCCGACGGATTGCCAGGCCGTCTGGCCGTCGAGGATGCCCTCGCGGTCGAACAGTTGCCGGCCATCCTGCGCCAGCACTTGCGCGGGAATCGGCGGCGCCTGGCGATACACTTCCGTGCCGTAGTAGCCGAGCAGCGAAAACGTCACGATCAGCACACCGATCAGGGTGAACCAGAGTTTTTTGTAGGGACCCATGGGTCTTTCCTTTGTCAGTGCACCACGGCCGGCGCAAAGCGCTCGAACAGGATATTGTTTTCAGTATGGATGTGCGCCATCAGGTCTTCGCGGAAGGTGCGCAGGCCCGTGTACAGCGCGCGCCAGGTGGTGCAGGCGCCACCTGGTGCGGTGATATCGTTCGTCATCGCCTCCATGGCGCGCAAGGCCACGCCATGGTCGTCATGCTCCATGCGCATCACGTTGATGGGCGCGCCGGCCCGGGGGCCCTGGCCGCGCACGATCATGGGGAACAGCACGTCTTCCTCCTTGCGCATATGGCTTTCCAGTTCCTGCGCCATGGCCGACAGGTGTTCCGCCAGCCCGTGCGGACAGTCGGCGCGGTCGCCATGCACCTGCTCGACCTTGCGCGCCAGGCGTATCAGCTCGGGCAGCTGCTCGCGATGCACGGCGTGGTAGCGCGCCAGGATGTGTTCCACCAGCTCGGCGGCCGGGGCGTCCTGCCAGTCACGCTCGCCGCTGGCGTCAATCCGTCCGGCCAGCACTTGCAGTTCCTTGACGATGGGCGCCGCGTCCACGCCGGCCGCTTCGGCCGCCGCGCGCAGGGTCTTGTTGCCGCCGCAGCAGAAATCGAGGCGGTGCGCATCGAACAGGCGCGTGGCGCCGGGGATGCGGCGGGCCAGCTGGCCCAGGGATAGGTCGATCATTTCCATAGCAGTTCCTTGATGATGAATGGGGGGTTGTTTTATTGGACGGCGCCCGCGTGGTAGACGCCGGGCACGGCTTCGCCCGTCACTTCCAGCACGCCCACGGCGCCCTTGCCGGCGCGCGACAGCGCATGGTCGACCAGCAGATAGCTGCCAGGATGCTGTACCTTCAGTTCGACGATGGTCGCGCCGCCCGGCGCCACCAGCGTGGTTTGCACGTCGTTTTTCGGGCTGCTGATCGAGCCTTCGCTGTACACCTTGTCGAAGATCTCGCCGATGATGTGGAACGACGAAATCTTGTTCGGGCCGCCGACACCGAAATAGATGCGCACGGTCTCGCCGACTTTCGCCTGCAGTTTGTGCGTCTTGCTCAGGGCGCCCACTTCGCCGTTGAAGACGTAGTAGTCGGGCAGCTCATTGGCCATTTTTTCCAGGTTCGGTTCCTGGTGCACGGGTGCGCCGTGCGGACGGCCCGTGTACATCTCGCCCTGCATCACGTAGTACTCGCGGTCGACCTTCGACAGGCCGCCTTCCGGTTCGACGAGGATCATGCCGTACATGCCGGCCGCGATATGCTGCGGCACGAGCGGCGTGGCGCAGTGGTAGACGAACAGGCCCGGATTGAGCGCCTTGAAAGTCACCGTCTTTTCCTGCCCCGGCGCCACCTGCGTGTGCTGTCCGCCGCCATGGCCGCCCGTCACCGCGTGCAGGTCGATCGAGTGGATCATCTTGCTGTCCTTGGCGTTGAACAGGGTCAGTTCCACCGTATCGCCCACCTTCGCGCGCAGCATCGGGCCCGGTACTTGCCGGTTGAAGGTCCAGTAGGTAAAGCTGGTGCCGTCATCGAGCTTGCCCGGCAGTTCCACCGTCTCCATGCGGTATTTCAGGGTTTGTGGCGCGCGCGCGCCGATGGCGGAAGGCACCTGCGCCGGATTGGCGGCCACGCTGACGGCCGATGGATCGGGGCCGCGCATCGGCGACGGCGCGGGCGTGTACAGGGCCAGCGCGGCGGCCTGGCTCGATTCGCCCGCTGCGCTGCCGGCGCCAGCGGCCTTCGGCGCGCCGGCTTCGGCCAGCGAGGTGCCGGCGACTTCCAGCTTGCCTTCCATGCCGATCTGGCGGTGGCCGGGAATCGAGCAGTAATAGGTGAACGTGCCGGCGCGCGTGACCTTGAAGCGCACGGTGGTGCTGCCGCTATTGGCGCTGAACTTGTTTGATGCCACGTTCAGTTCCGGGATCAGCAGGTCGTGCTCGGCGCCTTCGCCGCTTTTCAGCACCAGTTCGACCGTGTCGCCCACCTTGGCCGTCAGCACGGGGTTGACCTGGCCCTTGGCATCGATGAACACCATCTTGCCGTCGACGATATTGGTTTGCAGTTCATAGCGCTTGAGCGCGGCGGCAGCAGAGGGTTGGCTGACAGCGGCCGCAGTGGCGGCGGCGCTGGCCGGCAGGCTCGCCTGGGCTTGCACGGACAGGGGCATGGCCAGCACGCAGACGGCGGCGGCAATGGCGCGGAGGGAGGGAGTCGTTTTCATCAGGCTTTCCTTGGTCTTGTATGCCGGTTCGGCACCCTTACCTAGGCAAACGGTGTGCCAGGAAAAACTTGTTTTAAATCAACGATTTGAAAAATGCAGGGTCGATATGACCCTTTTCAAGCGTGGTCCGTTGTACCCTGCATGGTACTTATGACCACCACCGCCATCCACCTGCTGCTGCTCACCGACCTGGTCGCCGACCTGCCCGTGGCCGTGCGCCTGCAGCGCCTCGTGGGCAGCCTGCGCGCGCACTTCGGCTGCGAGGCCGTGGCCTTGCTCAAGCTCGACGGCGAGCACCTGCGCCCCGTGGCGATGGCCGGCCTGGCCAGCGACGCGCTGGGACGCCGCTTCGCCGTCGCCGACCATCCGCGCCTGGCCGCCATCCTGCAGCGGCGCGGCGTGCTGTGCTTCCATCACGACAGCTCCCTGCCCGATCCCTACGATGGCCTGATCGCCGAGCGGGCCGGCGAACCGCTGCCCGTGCACGACTGCATGGGCATGGCGCTGGACCTGGAAGGCGAACGCTGGGGCGTGATCACGCTCGACGCGCTGCGGGTGGGCACCTTCGATACGCAGGCGCAGCGCGACCTGGGCGAGCTGGCCTGCGCCATCGAGGCGGCCGTGCGCGTGACGCGCCTGGAGACGGAAATCCGCGCCCTGCGCCTGTCGGGCGGCGCCATGCTGGCCGATGCCCAGGCGCCGCGCGAGGAACACGATTTCGTCGGCCAGAGCAGCGCCATCACGCACTTGCTGCACGAATTGCAGGTGGTCGCCGATTCCGAACTGCCCGTGCTGCTGCTGGGCGAGACGGGCGTGGGCAAGGAATTGTGCGCGCACCGCCTGCACCGCCTGTCGCGCCGCGCGGGCAAACCGCTGATCCACGTCAATTGCGCAGCCTTGCCGGAATCGCTGGCCGAGAGCGAGTTGTTCGGCCATGTGCGCGGTGCGTTTTCGGGCGCCGTCAGCGACCGGCCCGGCCGTTTCGAGGCGGCCGAAGGGGGCACCCTGTTTCTCGATGAAGTGGGGGAATTGCCGCTGTCGATACAGGCCAAGCTGCTGCGCACCTTGCAAAATGGCGAAATCCAGCGCCTGGGCGCGGACCGGCCGCGCCGGGTCAACGTGCGCGTGATCGCCGCCACCAACCGCAGCCTGCGCGAACATGTGCGCGACGGCTCGTTCCGCGCCGATCTGTACCACCGTTTATCCGTGTATCCCGTGCCGATTCCGCCGCTGCGCGAGCGGGGCAACGACGTGCTGCTGCTGGCGGGCGGCTTCCTGGAACTGAACCGCGCGCGCCTGGGCTTGCGCAGCCTGCGCCTGTCGGCCGCGGCGGAAAACGCTCTGTGCCACTACCGCTGGCCCGGCAACGTGCGCGAACTGGAACATGTGATCAGCCGGGCCGCGCTGAAAGCCGTGATCCGCGGCGCGGACCGCAAAGAGATAGTAACGCTGGAAACGGATATGCTCGACCTCGATGCGCTGGAAGCGCCGGCCGGCACGGACGCGCTGCCGCTGGCGCCAGCCGCGTGCGGCACGCCGGCGGCGCCGCTGCTATCGATGCATCAGATCGTCGAAGCGAGCCAGCGCCAGGCCATCCGGCAAGCGCTGGTGCTGCATCAGGATAACTGGGCCGCTGCGGCGCGGCAGTTGGGACTCGACGCCAGCAATCTGCATAAACTTGCTCGCCGGGTGGGGCTGAAAGCCTGAGCCGGCGTTACCGCTCAGCGATGAGTGACCAGGCTGCTCGGCAAGCTGTGCAGGTAGGCGGCCAGGTCCTTGATGTCCTGGTTGCTCAACGGTTTCACCTGGCCCGTCATGATGGCGTTGTTGCGGCCGTTGGCCTTGTCGCCCCGTTTATACGCCGTCAACGCGTGTTCCAGGTAATCCCTGTGCTGACCAGCCAGCTTCGGGTAGGACGGGTCGATGGGCGAACCGTAATCCTTGCCGTGGCAGGTGGCGCAGCTGTATTTTTCGGCCAGGGCCTTGCCCGTGTTGACATTGCCGGCGGCGCTGACGGAAAACGAAACGGTGGCGCAAACGAGGGCGGCGAGTAGTGTTTTCATCATCTGGCTGATCCTCAGTTCGGCTTGGCTTGTTGCGCATAGTACGCGGCGACATCGGCGATATCCTGGTCCGACAGGCTGCTGGCGATGCCCTTCATGCTGGGGTGCTTGCGGTCGCCCTTCTTGTAGGCTTGCAGCGCATTCTCGATATATTTTGCCGGCTGGCCGCCGATCATCGGCACCTGGAACACTTCGGGGAAGGTTGCCTTGTAACCGGGGATGCCGTGGCAGCCGATACACATTTCCACCTTGGCAGGGGCTGCCTTGGCGTTTCCTACAATGTCAGCCGCTGTGACGGCATTTGCTATGCCGGCAAGCACGAGAAGTGCAAATATTTTTTTCATAGTGGCAATGTGAACAAAGGTAATCGGAGAAACGCCAGTGCTGGTTTTTATTGATTTTATGTGTTGACAATTAAGGTTGACAATTAATCTGCTGCTTGCCGATTCTAGCCAAGATATTCTTGCAAGTCCACCTATAAAACCCGCATTGTCGGCAGGCAGGCACAGGCCGTCCGCGTGGCAGCGCGCCACAGTTCTGTTTATACTCACCATTTCCCTACTTTGGCAGACCGCTCATGCAAGCACAGCACACCCAGCAAGGCCAACGCTTCGAAGGTTCCGACAGCTATGTCGCCACCGCCGACCTGAAACTGGCCGTGAATGCGGCGCTGACCCTGCAACGCCCGCTGCTGATCAAGGGCGAACCGGGCACGGGCAAGACCATGCTGGCCGAGGAAGTAGCCGCCGCGCTGAACATGCCGCTGATGCAATGGCATATCAAATCGACCACCAAGGCGCAGCAGGGCCTGTACGAATACGACGCCGTGTCGCGCCTGCGCGATTCGCAGCTGGGCGACGAGCGCGTGCGCGACATCCAGAACTATATCGTCAAGGGCGTGCTGTGGCAGGCATTCACGGCGCCCGAACCGGTGGTACTGCTGATCGATGAAATCGACAAGGCCGACATCGAATTCCCGAACGACTTGCTGCGCGAGCTGGACCGCATGGAATTCTATGTGTATGAGACGCGCGAAATGGTCACGGCGCGCCACCGTCCGCTCGTCATCATCACCTCGAACAACGAGAAGGAATTGCCGGACGCCTTTTTGCGCCGCTGCTTCTTCCACTACATCAAATTCCCGGACAAGGACACGATGGAGCAGATCGTCGCCGTCCACTACCCGCACCTGAAACAGGAATTGCTGGCGCAGGCGCTGCAAACCTTCTATGAAGTGCGCGACGTGCCGGGCCTGAAGAAAAAGCCGTCGACGTCGGAATTCCTCGACTGGCTCAAGCTCCTGCTGGCCGAGGACATCCCAGCCGAAGCGCTGCGCAGCAAGGACAACAAGGCCGTCGTGCCGCCGCTGCACGGCGCGCTGCTGAAAAACGAGCAGGACGTGCACCTGTTCGAGCGCCTGATGTTCATGTCGCGCACCAACCGCTAAGGAGCGCCGGTGAACGATATCAGCCCCGACATGGTCTTCGTCCCCCTGGAACTGCACGGCATCCGCCTCGAAGCCTTGGCGCCGCACCACGCGCCCGGCCTGCGCGCGGCAGCCATGGATGGGGAACTGTGGAATCTGCGCGTCACCTCCGTGCCCGAGCCGGACCAGGTGGACCAGTACATTTTCAAGGGCATCGAGATGCGCCCCACGCGCTTCGCCTTTGCCGTCATCGACGCGGCCAGCGGCGAGGTGCTCGGCACCACCAGCTACCACGACGTGGTGCCGGCCATCGGCCGCCTGGAAATCGGCTACACCTGGTACGCGAAGCGCTGCCAGCGCAGCCACGTCAACACCACCTGCAAATTGCTGCTGCTGGCGCACGCCTTCGATAACCTCGGCTGCGCGCTGGTGGGCCTGCGCACCGACAATTTCAACCACGCCTCGCAGGCGGCCATCGAGCGCCTGGGCGCGAAAAAGGATGGCGTGCTGCGCCACCATGCGCTGCGCCGCGACGGCACCGTGCGCGACACCGTCATGTACAGCATCACGCGCGGCGAGTGGCCGGAAATTGCCGCCCACCTGCGCTACAAGCTGGCGCAGCGCCCCATTGCCGCACTGCCCCGCGCGGGAGAGCAGGCGCCATGCTGATCGATTTCTTCTTCACGCTCAAGGATGCGAAGATTCCCGTCTCGATCAAGGAATTTCTGACCCTTCTTGAAGCGCTGCAAAAGAACGTCATCGACGCCTCGATGGACGATTTCTACTATCTGGCGCGCCTGACCCTGGTCAAGGATGAAGCCCATTTCGACAAGTTCGACCGCGCCTTTGGCCAGTACTTCAAGGGCGTCAACGCGGCTTTCGACACGAACGCGGCGATTCCCCTCGACTGGCTGCTCAAACGCATGCAGCGCGAGCTGTCCGAGGAGCAGAAGGCGCAGCTGGAAAAATTCGGCTACGACAAGCTGATGGACCGCCTGAACGAGCTGCTGAAGGAACAGAAGGAGCGCCACGAGGGCGGCAGCAAGTGGATCGGCACGGGCGGCACCTCGCCGTTCGGCAATGGCGGCACGAATCCGGAAGGCATCCGCATCGGCGGCAAGGGCGGCAACCGCACGGCCGTGAAGGTGTGGGAAGCGCGCAGCTACAAGGATTATGACGGCGAGCGCGAACTGGGCACGCGCAACATCAAGGTAGCCTTGCGCCGCCTGCGCAAGTTCGCGCGCGAAGGCGCGGAAGATGAACTGGCGCTCGACGCCACCATCGCCGCCACGGCCAACAACGCGGGCTACCTCGACATCAGGATGCGGCCCGAGCGCAAGAACCGCATCAAGGTGCTGATGCTGCTCGATGTGGGCGGCAGCATGGACGACCATATCGAGCGCACCGAGGAACTGTTTTCGGCGGCGAAGACGGAATTCAAGAACATGGAGTTCTTTTACTTCCATAACTGCGTCTACGACTACCTGTGGAAGAACAACCGGCGCCGCAATGCCGAGCGTTTTCCCACCTGGGACGTGCTGCGCAAATATCCGCCCGACACCAAGCTGATTTTCGTCGGCGACGCCACCATGAGCCCCTATGAAATCCTGCAGCCGGGCGGCAGCGTGGAATACAACAACGAGGAAGCGGGATCGGCGTGGCTGGCGCGCTTTACCCAGGCGTTCCCGAAATTCATCTGGCTCAATCCGGAGTCGGAGGGATTGTGGCAGTACCGCCAGTCGATCGGCGTGATGCGGCAGTTGATGAACAACCGCATGTTCCCCCTGTCGATCGACGGGCTGGAACGGGGCATGCGTCTGCTCAGTAAATAAAAGCACGCAACAAAAAGTCCATGGCGGCATGAGGCCGCCATGCCGTACACTGCGACACGGCACTACCGTGCGGAGCATCTCCGCCGCGGGCGGGTACCATACGCCGATACCAGCCCTGCCCCACCCTGCTGCATCCCGTGCGCGGCCGCCATGGTCGCGACACTGTTCGATTGCGCACATCGTGCGCGCCTTCTGCTCCGGTAGAATCGGCGCATCGCTCTGCGCAAACTATGCACCACCGCTGCACCAAGACCTTGCCGCGCCAGCCCCCGTGCTGCCGGCCGGTGCCAGCGCCAATTTCAAAGGAATGAGCATGCAAAGTCTGATCTCGATCGCCGCCGACCTGTCCTGGCCGTTCGCCATTACCCTGGCCTGGGTGGTGGGCGAATTCGGCCACCGCTGGACTGGCCTGCCGCGCATCAGTTTTTACGGCGTGATCGGTTTCGTCCTCGCGCAGACGCAGGTAGGCATCCTGCCGCAGACGGACGCCGGCCCCATGCTGGTGCTGGCCGACGTGGCTTTCGGCCTGATCCTGTTCGAGGTGGGCTACCGCATCAACCTGCGCTGGCTGAAGAACAATCCGTGGATCGCCGTCACGGGCCTGGTCGAATCCCTGCTGACCTTTGCCGTCGTCTACTTCATCGGCATCGAATTCGGCAGCACCTCGATGACGGCGCTGCTGCTCGCATCACTGGCCATGTCCACCTCGCCGGCCACCATCATGCGCGTCATCAACGAGGAACGCAGCTCGGGCCAGGTCACGGAACGCATCGTCCACCTCACCGCCCTGAACTGCGTGCTGGCCGTCTTCACGTTCAACATCATCGTCGGCTTCTGGATGTTCCAGAGTTCCACCGACCTGATCGAGGCGAGCAGCAGCAGCGCCGCCGTGCTGGCCGCCTCCGTGGCCGCCGGCACCGTCTTCGGCATCGTCGTGCCGGCCATGCTGCGCCGCCTGGGCAACATGGCGCAGGACGCCACCGTGGCGTTCGCGCTGTCGGTGATGCTGCTCGTCGCCCTGACCTACACCACCAGCCTGTCGCCGCTGCTGGCCACCCTCACCTTCGGCCTGGTGGCGCGCCACCGCAGGGTCGCCTTCAGCCAGGCGCAGCGCAATTTCGGCGCCATGGGCGAGCTGCTGACGGTGCTGCTGTTCGTATATGCCGCTTCGACCCTGGAATGGGCCAGCGTGACGGCCGGCGCGGGACTGGCCCTGGCCGTCGTCGCCGGACGTCTGCTGACGAAGGTCGCCGGCGTAGCCGCGTTCTCGCATGTGAGCGGCATTTCCTGGCGCAAGGGCGTGCTGACGGGCGTGGCCCTGACGCCCGTCTCCGTCTTCATCATCCTGCTGCTCGAACACGCGCGCCAGCACGGCGTGAACTTCGGCGACGAATTGAACGCCCTGGCCGCCATCACCCTGGGCCTGGAACTGATCGGCCCCGTGCTGGTGCAGCGCGTGCTGATGCTGGCCAAAGAAACCCACGAAATCAAGGAGCGCTAAATGCCGCTGGAACCCTTTGGCCAATCGGCCGCGCTGACCTTCGGCGTCGAACTCGAACTGCAACTGGTGAACCTGTCGGACTACGACTTGACGGCCGCCAGCCCCGACCTGCTGCATCTGCTGAACAAGAAACCGTTTCCCGGCAACGTCACGCCGGAAATCACCGAGAGCATGATCGAGATCAACTCGAGCGTGCACACGCATCACGGCCCCCTGCTGGAGCAGCTGCAGGAAATCCGCGACACCTTGATCACGGCCGGCGACAAGCTCAATATCGGCATCGCGGGCGGCGGCACGCACCCGTTCCAGCAATGGTCGTCGCAAAAGATCTTTTCCAAGCCCCGCTTCCAGGAGATTTCGGAACTGTACGGCTACCTGGCCAAGCAGTTCACCATCTTCGGCCAACACGTGCACATCGGCTGCGCCTCGGGCGACGACGCCATGTTCCTGCTGCATTCGCTGAACCGCTACATCCCCCACTTCATCGCCCTGTCGGCTTCCTCGCCCTATGTGCAGGGCCGCGACACCCTGTTCGATTCGGCCCGTTTGAACTCCGTGTTCGCATTCCCCATGAGCGGACGCGCGCCGTTTACGCTGAGCTGGGATCAGTTCTCCAACGAGTATTTCGCCAAGATGGAGAACACGGGCATCATCAAGAGCATGAAGGATTTTTACTGGGATATCCGTCCCAAGCCGGAATTCGGCACCATCGAACTGCGCGTGTGCGACACGCCGCTGACGGTGGAGCGGGCCGCCGCGCTGGCCGCCTACCTGCAGGCGCTGTGCCGCTACCTGCTCGAACGCCGCGAAACCCCGCCCGTGGAAGACGATTACCTCGTATATAACTACAACCGCTTCCAGGCCTGCCGCTTCGGCCTCGATGGCGCCATCACGCATCCGAAAACCTACGAAACGATGTCGCTGCGCGAAGACATCATGACCACCCTGCGCAAGATGGAACCGCACGCCGAGGCGCTGGGCAGCACGCCGGCCCTGAAACACCTGTCGGACGTGGCCAAGCAGTGGAGCGACGCGCAATACCTGCGCAAGCAGCACAGCCTGCAGGGCAGCGCCGAGGGCATGGTCGATTCGGCGATCCGCTGCTTCCGTGGCGAGCCCATGAACTACTGACGTTGCTGCCTGGTAACGTAGGTCGGATTAGCGGCGTAGCCGCGTAATCCGACAACATCGTTAGCGCCGGTGGTGGCGTCGGATTACGCGCTTGCGCGCCTCGGCGGCCCCTCTAATCCGACCTACCGTTCGTCAACCAAAAAACCACAGCGCGCCTGCCCGTCATTTACAGCCGCCGTCCTCGCTTGCTACAATGAGAATGATTCTTATTATTGTTTAAAAACGCAAGGGGAATGCGATGCCGCTGGCAAAGCCGCTACAACGCCAGGACATCGCGACACTGTATGCCGACCACCACGGCTGGCTGCAGGGCTGGCTGCGCAAAAAACTGGGCAGCACGGCGTGCGCGGCCGATGTGGCGCACGATACTTTCATGCGCCTGCTCGACCGCGAAGACGCCGTCGCCGCGCGCGAGCCGCGCGCCTTTCTCGCCACCGTCGCCCAGCGCGTGCTGTTCAACCATTACCGCCGCCAGAAACTGGAACAGGCGTACCTCGACGTGCTGGCCCAGCTGCCGCCCCTGCATGCACCCTCGCCCGAGGAACGCGCGCTGCTGCTGGCCACCGTGTTTGAGCTGGACCGCATGCTCGACGGCCTGCCGCCTCCCGTCAAACGGGCTTTTTTACTGCGCCAGCTCGACGAACTGCCGCAGGAAGACATCGCGCGCCAGCTCGGCATCTCGCTGGCGACAGTAAAACGCCATCTGCAGCGGGCCGGCAGCGCCACGCAGGCGTGGCAGCAGCTGCAAATACAGCACGAGCACCTGCCGCCCGCGGCGCACGCGAGCCTGCTGCGCGCCTGCGTGCAGGCGAACGCGCCGCGCCGCCACGCCGTCAAGACGCTGGCCCTGCTGCTGGCTTGCGGCGCCTCGCTGTATGGATTCGAACGCCGTGGCCCGTGGCGCAGCTGGACGGCCGATTACCGCACGGCCGTCAACCTGCGCCGCGTCGTGACCCTGGCCGACGGCACGCGGCTCACCCTCAATACCAATAGCGCCGTGAATATCGCTTACGACGGCGCGCAGCGCCGCATCGACCTGCTGGCCGGCGAAATCTTCATCGCCACCGGCAAGGATGCGGCGCAGCGGCCGTTCTTCGTCGGCACGCCGCACGGCAGGCTGCAGGCGCTGGGCACGCGTTTCACCGTGCGCCTGCACGATGGCTATGCCAGCGCCGGCGTGCTCGAAGGGGCCGTCGCCGTGCTGGCCGGTGACGGCAGCCAGCGCCTGCTGCTGCGCCCCGGCGAAGGCGCCCATTTCGACAGTGACGGTTATCACCGCCAGGCGCTGGCGCCATACGGCGGCGCCTGGCTCGATGGCATGCTGGTGGCGCGCGACATGCGCCTGGCCGATTTCCTCGCCGAGCTGTCGCGCTACAGCGAGCAGCCGCTGGACTGCACGCCCGCCGTCGCCGGTTTGCGCGTGTCCGGCTCCTACCCGCTGGCCGACGTCGATGCCATCGTCGACGCCGTCAGCGCCAGCCTGCAATTGCGGCGCAATACCGTCACGCGCTTCTGGGGCCATCAGGTGGTGCGCATCGAACTGGCGGCCCGCTGAAAAATATTTTCTGCAAAGTGAGCTGTTTTACCGTGCTCGCGTGACCTGGAAGATAGGCAGTCTCCATCTTGCGCATCCACGAAAGGCTTTATTCCATGCACCACGCTTCGCGTTCCCTCCTTACCCGTACCGTTCTGGCCTGCGCCCTGGCGCAGATCGGCATGGCCCTGGCCCTGCCGACGCCAGCCCAGGCGCAAAGCCGGCAAGTACGCGCCTACAGCATTCCGGCCGGCGCGCTGGGCGACGTGCTGACGCGCTTCGGCAGCGACAGCGCCATTTTGTTGTCGTTCTCCAGCGACGCCACGCAAGGCTTGCGCAGCGCCGGCCTGCAAGGCAGCTATGGCGTACAAGACGGTTTCCGCGTGCTGCTGGCCGGCAGCGGCCTGCAAGCCGTGCCGCAGGCAAATGGCGGCTACCTGCTGCAAAAGATCCCCGCCGGCGCGACTACTCCCACGGCGGACAGCCGCGGCATGGCCGTCATGAGCGGCGTCACCGTGGTGGCGTCGGCCGAGCGCAGCGCCGCCACCAGCGGCACGGGCAGCTACACGGGCGGCCCCGCCAGCGGCGCCACGGGCCTGGCCCTGACGCAGCGCGAAACGCCGCAGTCGCTGACCATCGTCACGCGCCAGCAGATGGATGACCAAAACAGCAACGCCGTCTCCGACGTCATGAAGAACGTCAATGGCGTGAGCGTGCAAAACTATGACAGCGACCGCTGGAGCTTCCAGGCGCGCGGCTTTGCCGTCACCAATTTCCAGTACGACGGCGTCTCGGCCATCTATGACGGCGTCTACGACTGGGGCACGACCAACAGCGACATGGCCATCTACGACCGCATCGAAGTGCTGAAGGGCGCGACTGGCCTGATGAGCGGCTCGGGCGACCCGTCGGCCACCGTCAACATGGTGCGCAAGCGTCCCACTGCCAGCTTCGAGGGCGCGGCGACCCTGGGCGCGGGATCGTGGGACAATTACCGGGGCGAGGCCGATGTCTCCGGTCCCCTGAACGACAGCCGCACGGTGCGCGGCCGCCTGGTCGGCGCCTATCAGGACAAGCACTCCTACCTGGACCGCTACACGCAGCAAAAATCCGTCGCCTACGGCATCGTCGAGGCGGACCTGACACCCGTGACGCTGCTGACGGCCGGCTTTACGCACCAGGATTACAAGCCGCGCGGCTCGACCTGGACGGGCTTCCCCGTGCTGCTGGCCGACGGCTCGCGCACGGATTTCCCCACCGCGTGGAACCCGGCCACCGGCTGGAGCCGCCGCGACATGCAGAACACCACGCTGTTCTCGTCGCTCGAACACACGTTCGCCAACGCGTGGAAACTGACACTGAGCGCCAACCAGCTGCGCAGCAAGCATGACAGCGTGCTCGGTTCGGCCAGCGGCGGCAATCCCGACCCCGTCACGGGCGAAGGCGCCTATTTCTTCATGGGCAAATACAAGGGTGACCGCCGCCAGACCACCGTCAACGTCGACGCCAGCGGGCCGTTTACCGCCTTCGGCCGCCGCCATGAAGCGATGCTCGGCTATTCCACCTCGACGGCAAAGCAGGATGGCCCCGTCTACGAATCGGTCTACCCACCCGTCGCAGGCAGCTATTTCGACTGGCGCGGCCAGTATGCGGAACCCGCATTTAGCCGTCTGGGCAACGACAACGACAGCACGCGCCAGAGCGGCCTGTATGGTGCCGTGCGCCTGCATCCGGCCGACGCGCTGTCCGTCATCGTCGGCGCGCGCGTGAGCAACTACAGGCAGGAGCAGGACCGCAGCTTCTTCGACCCCAAGACCGCACGCATCACCTCGCGCATCGACGAAAGCAACGTCATCACCCCGTATGCGGGCGTCGTGTATGACCTCGACAAGACGTATTCCCTCTTCGGCAGCTATACCAGCATCTTCGCTCCGCAAAGCAACCGCGATGTGAACCGCAACTTCCTCGCCCCCGTGCGCGGCAAAGGTATCGAGGCGGGCGTGAAAGCCGAATACCTCGATGGCAAGGTCAATGCCAGCGCGTCCCTGTTCCATATCCGCCAGAGCAATGTGGCCAGCTCCGTGGGTGAAGTCAACGGCGAGGAAGCGTATCGAGCCATCGACGGCGTCACCAGCCGCGGCGTGGAAATGGAAGTGACGGGCGAAGTGATGCAGGATGTGAAGCTGAGCGCCGGCTATACCTACACCCACGTGCGCGACGCGGATGGCAAGGATGTCTTTTCCACCATGCTGCAAACCACGCAGCCTGCCCATTTGGTGCGCGTGCAAGGATCGTGGCGCCTGCCGGCCAGCCTGGACAAGCTGACCGTCGGTGGCGGCATCAACTGGCAAAGCAGCTACTACGGCAATATCTGGAATCCCGCCATCGAGGACTATTCACGCATCAAGCAGGGCGGCTACGCGCTGGTCAACCTGATGGCGCGCTACGAGATCAGCAAGAACGTCACGGCCAGCCTGAACGTGAACAACCTGCTGGACAAGAAGTACTTTACGGGCTTGGGCCTGTTCCAGACGGGCTTTTACGGCGAACCGCGCAACGTGATGTTCACCGTGCGCACGAAGTTTTAACCAACAAGTTTTAACTCACTGCCGTACAGCGCCAGCGCCCAGGCTGGCGGGCGCAATTCCAGCGCCAGGGACAGGTAAGCGGGATCGAAGCGCGCCGCCAGCAGATACACATTGGCGGCGCCCTTGGTCTCCCAATTCCCCGTAAAGCCCTTTTCGCCGGCGGCCACGCGCTTGCGGTCGAAGGGCACGGCGCTTTTCGCGAACTCCTCGTGCGTCTTTTTGCCCTGCGCGTACGGCGCCAGCCAGGCCAGCGCCTCGGCCAGGCGCCGCGCTTCCGGCGCGCCATACCAGTCGTCGCCATGCGCCTGCGCCATCAGGGCCGTCGTCAGCAGCGGCTCCAGGCTGTAGGTGGTGTAATGCAGGGCGTCGCGCTGCTCGAAGTCGAAGGGCACGCCGCCGGCGCCGATATTGCGCGGCACATGCGCCAGGAAGCGTTCCTTCGCCCGCGCGACCAGCAAGGCGTCGCCCGTGACATACGCGGCGGCCGTGCCGATCTTGATGCGGTGGCTGTGCCAGTTGTTGCGCGCCGTGGACGGGCCTCCCACCTTGATCGGATCGCTCAGATACCCGTGCGCCAGGGTGCGGCAAAACGCCTGCACCTGCTCGCGCTCGACGCCGTTCAAGCGCTCCTGCACCAGGTCAAATCCCATCAGCAGGCTGGCCAGTTCCGTCTCGTCGACAGGGCTGAACGAGGGCTGATAGCTGCCGCTCCAGGCCAGCAGCAGCTGGCGCGCCGCCTCGAAATGCGGCATCTCGCCCGACAGCCGCCAGGCCAGCGCCTGCAAGCGCGCCTGGCGCCAGTCTTCCTGCGCCTGCTGGCTGGTCTCGCGCCCGCCCTCTCCCTTCAGCAAGCCGCCCGTGCGCACCTGCGCCATCAGGTGCACGGGCCGCGCAGCGTCCTTGCGCGCCGCCTTGACCACCTGTTCGGCGATGGCCGGCGCCACCCGCGCCTTGAGCGTGCGTGCGCGCGCGGCGGACGTCAGCGCAAACGGCGGCGCGCCTTCATGCGGGCGCGGCGCCGCGCGCAAGCCCGCCAGGGGCAGCGCCAGCAGGCCGGCCAGCACGGCGCGCCGGCGGATCAGATGCGTACTCAAAACCGCGTCTCCCGCGCCGCGCGCAAAAAGTTATCGAGGATGGGCGTGCAATCGAGCAGCTCGACGCCGCCCGCCGAATGGAATTCCGGGTGCCACTGCAAGCCCATGACGAAGCGGGCACGCTGGTAGCGGATGGCCTCGACGATGTTGTCCCCTTGCGAATAGGCTTCCACGGTGACGTCGCGCCCCAGATCCTTGACCGACTGGTGGTGGATGGAATTGACGAGTGCCTCGCCCGCCTTCGGAAACATGCCCGCCAGGGACGAGCCTTTCGGGAAGACGATGGTGTGGCGGTGGCGGTCATACAGGTCGTTGACGTGGGAGGCCGCACCTTCCACGTCCGAGGCGATGTCCTGGTACAGGGTGCCGCCAAAGCCCACGTTGATCAGTTGGCAGCCGCGGCAAATGCCCAGCACGGGTTTGCCCGCATCGACGAATTCGTGCAGCAGTTCCAGCTCGTACAGGTCGCGCGCGCGGTCGCCGTTCCATTCGGGCCGCGTGGCCGCCTCGGAATACGTCTGCGGCGAGACGTCGGCGCCGCCTTGCAGCACCAGGCCGTCCAGGTGGCGCGCATAGTGGCGCAGGGTGATATTGCTCGGGTGTAGCTGGCCGCTGGTATTGACCGTCGGGATCATGAACACCAGCACGTCGCGCGACATGACCCACTGGGCAATCGACTCTTCCAGGTATTGCAGGTTCTTGCTGCGCAATCCAGTGGCGCCCGGCTCGGGGTGGAAAATGCGCGCCGAGATGCCGATGCGCAGGGTGCGCCGCATGAAATCGCGGCTGGCCTTGTCGCGCATGGAACGGTAGCGCGACGAGATCACCCGCCAGGCCAGCGCCAGCGGCGTGTCGTTATCCTTCAAATAGCGGGGGGCGGCGTCGCGCGCACGGTGCTCATCATCGGGCGCCCGGCGGCCTACCCGGTCGGGCCGGGACGGCGCTGGCGCTGCGGGATCGGTGGATGGGGGCTGCTGGGGATCTTTTTCGTCTGACATGGCAAGGCTGACTGAAAGCGGAGACGTTTTCAATATAAACCTCCTCCCCCGAAAGCACGATTCAATTTTGTAACAAAAGCCCACGCGCGGGGCCTCTGCGCAACACACTCACGCCGCCTGCATACAGCCCGTTTACGCCGGGGGCCCCGCTTTTTAGAGAATCTTTACGCCCCCGCTGCTAATCTTGAACGTACCTCAACCACCGCTGCAAAGCCACCATGGAACCCCATTCACGCATGCCATCGCATCAAGCGCTGCCCCACCGCACCCCCCGCCTGCCCACCTTCCTCATGCATATCACGGTCGACAAAGCCTGCCTGGCCGAGCTGCGCCGGCTGGTCGTCAGGACCTGCGGCGGCATGCTGTCGTTCATGCGCGTCGAGGCGGTCGATCATGCCGAGCGCATGAAAGTCTGGCTGTGCGTCACGGAACCGGCCCTGCGCCTGACCATGGATGCCGTCATGCGCCTGCTGCCGGCGGCGGAATTTGGCCGCATCAGCCAGGGGAAATCGCTATGAACCAGTACTCCTGCGAGCAGGCGATGTCGTCATCGCGCATCACCGCGCACTTCCAGGGCATCTGGGTGCCGATGGTCACGCCATTTTGCGACGGCGATGGCGACATCGACTTCGACGCGGCACAGCAGCTCGCGTGCGAACTGGCCGCCAGCGGCATCGATGGCCTGGTGGTGTGCGGCACCACGGGCGAAGCGGCCATGCTGAGCGCCGCGGAACAGGGCATGCTGCTCGACAGCGTGCTCGAAGCCGTCGGCCCCCGCTTCCCCGTCGTGATGGGGATAGGCGGCAGCGATACGCGCAGCGTCGTCTCCGCCGTGCAGCGCTACAACGACCATCCGCTGGCCGGCTTGCTGGTCTCGGCGCCAGCGTATGTGCGCCCTTCGCAGGACGGCATCGTGCGCCACTTCCAGGCCATCGCCGCCGCCACCGACCAGTCCATCGTGCTGTACAACGTGCCGGCCCGCACGGGCGTCAATATCGAACCGCAAACGGCGGCACTGCTGGCGCGCGACTCGCACTTCGTCGCCATCAAGGAAGCGGGCGGCAAGCTGCAGCAGCTGGGCGAACTGCTGCTCGACACGCGTCTGGATGTGCTGTGCGGCGACGATGCGCTGCTGCTGGCCAGCCTGTCCATGGGCGGCCACGGCGCCATGTCGGCCGCCGCCCAGGTGCGTCCCGACCTGTATGCGCAGCTGTACCACCTCGTCAGGCAGGGCCACCACGGCGCCGCGGGCGCCCTGTTCAAGACCATGCTGCCCGTCATCCGCCTGCTGTTTGCCGAACCGAATCCCGCTCCCGTCAAGGCAGCTCTGGCCATGCAGGGCAAGGTAGGCGACGCATTGCGCCTGCCGATGACGCCCATGTCGGCCGCCGGCCAGGCCGCCCTGGCAGAAGCACTCGAACCCCTGCTGGAACTGCCCGTATGGACCTGCAGCGACAGGGAGGCGCCGCGCGAAGGCTGTCTGCTGCAGCTGGTTTCCCCTGCCAACATCATGCCAGCCGTGCGCCAAGATGATCATCGCTATCACGGATGACCGCGGAGGGATGGAGAAATCCATCCTGGCCGGACGGCTGGCCGCCTCGCGCGCGCTGGCCGGCCGCAAGGTGCTGCTGCTCGATGCCGATCCGCGCCAGGGCGCCATGGCGCAGGCCAGGAACCTGCACGACGGTGCCATGCACGGCAGCCTGACGCGGCCGCGCCTGATGGCGCGCGCCATCAGCGCCAAGGGCTTGCAGCCGGAGCTCGAGCACCTGGTGCACTGCTACCACGACATCGTCATCGACAGCGAAGGCCGCGACTCCATGGGCAGCCGCTCGGCCCTGATCGCCGCGCGCGTGCTGGTGGTGCCGCTAGCCGGCGTCGTCGACGCCGGCGCGCAGGCGGGCCTGGCGCGCCGCATCGCGCACGCGCGCAGCGTCAATCCTGACCTGCGCGTGCTGCTGGCAACGGACACGCAGGCGGCGCCCGCCCATGCCCTGGCCGCGCAGATTCCAGCCGCCCGCGTGGTCGGTCTGGGGCAGCTGTACTGCGCCGTTTTCGACAACCATCACCGCGCAGCATAGCTCTCGACAGCTGGGGTCAGACCCGACGGGTCTGACCCCGTGGCGCAAAAAAAGGCGGCGCATGCGCCGCCTCTCCTTTCAGTCAACTCAGTCCATTAAAACGTCTTGCTGAGCGTCAGCTGCAGCGCCGTCTTGCCCATGAATTTGCCATTCACGGGCGAGGCATAGGCCGACTTGTCCGCGTTCGTGCCGATCACGGCCAGCGCGCCCGAAACAAAGCCGAAGTCGCGCGTGACGCCCACTTTCCAGTCCGTGTAGCTCGATGCATCATTGTTTTTCACTTTCTGGTGGCCCGCATGCAGGTTGCCGGTCCAGCCGTTCGTCAGGTCGATCGTCGCGCCGATATCGAGGTAGCCGCTGTTCTTGCTGTTGACGATGCCGAACAGGTTCGAGACGGCGTGCGAATATTTGATATAGGCGGGGCCGTAAGACAGCTGGCCATAGACTTCCTGCGTATCCGCGTCGGCCAGGCCGGCGATGTGCTTCAAGCCGTTGTCCGCATACACATAAGCGAGCACGCCCACGTCATAGCCAACATCGCCGCCCAACTGGCCGCGCTTGCCCGCATACAGATCGACTTCCACGTCGCCGCTGCCGCCCGCATCCTTGGTCCACTTGATGGTGGAAGCCCAGGCGCCTGCATACAGGCCCGTCGGGTTATTGACGTAATCGACGCCGCCCTGCAGCGCGGGCTTCAGGCGCGTCTGCGAGATGCCCCGGTAACGGTAGTCCGACACGCCGGCCACGTTGAAACTGACTTCATTGTCGGGCTTGGCCTCTTCCGCGTGGGCCAGGCTGCCCGTCAAGGAGGTGGCGACGGCAAGTGCAAGTAGCATTTTATTCATGGTTTTTTCTTCTTCATGGGTGGTATGGGCCTTTGCCAACATGGCGCAGCTGGCCCGCCGCTGCAAAAATTCGCTGCAAAAATTTAAAGTAAAGCGTCCCCCCGGCGCGCGCGGCGCCTGTTTTCCAACAGGGGAATATCAGGTGTTAGAGCGGCAGGAGCAAGCGGTAACCGACGGCCGTTTCCGTCAGCAGGTACTGCGGCTGGGCCGGATCGGCTTCCAGCTTCTGGCGCAGATGGCCCATGTAGATGCGCAGGTAATGGCCATTCTCGCTGTTCGACGGCCCCCACACTTCGCGCAGCAGCTGCGGATTGGTGACCACCCTGCCCGCGTTCTTCACGAGCACCGACAGCAGGCGGAACTCCGTCGGCGTCATGTGCACCAGCTGCTTGTTGCGGGTGACCAGCCGGTCCTTCAGGTCGACGCGCACGTCGCCGAACTGCACCACGCCATCATCGCTGGCGGCGGGCTGGCGCTGGCGGCGCAGGGTGGCGCGCACGCGGGCCAGCAGCTCGCCCACGCCGAACGGCTTGGTCAGATAGTCGTCGGCGCCGGCATCGAGCGCGCGGATCTTGTCCTGCTCGTCGACACGCGCCGACAGCACGATGATGGGCACGGCCGACCATTTGCGGATGTCGGCGATGAAATCGATGCCGTCGCCGTCGGGCAGCCCCAGGTCCAGCACGATCAGGTCGGGCCGGCGCGTGCCGGCATCAATCAAGCCCCGCTGCATGGTGGCGGACTCGAAAATCTGCCAGCCCTCGTCTTCCAGCGCGGCGCGCACGAAGCGGCGGATTTGCGGTTCATCCTCGACCAGCAAGGCGGTGGCGGAAGGTTCGTTCATGTTGGTTTTCCTGTTTCATGGTCGTTGGCGTCATCGAGCTCGATCTCCGGCGGCGCCGGCGGCGTGCCCAGCGGCAGGCTGAAGACGATGGCGGCGCCCTGCCCCGGCGTGTGGGGCTGCGCGTGGATGGTGCCGCCGTGGGCTTCGACGATGGCGCGGCAAATGGCCAGCCCCAGCCCGACGCCCGGCTTGTTCGATTCGCGCTCGCCGCGCGTGAATTTTTCAAAGATGGCTTCTTCGCGGCCGGGCGGCAGGCCCGGGCCATCGTCAAGCACCGTCACCTGCAGGAACTGGCCGTGCACGCCGGCGGCGACCGTGATGGTGCTGCCCGGCGGCGTGTACTTGGCCGCGTTTTCCAGCAGGTTGCACAGCACGCGCTCGATCAGCACGGCGTCGTAGCGCACCAGCGGCAGGTCCGGCGCCAGCTGCGTCTGCACGGCGTGCTGCTGCAATTGCGGACCGCTGGCGCGCAGCGCGCTGCCCACCACCTCTTCCAGCGCCTGCCATTGCAAATTCAGGCGCACCTGGCCGCTCTCGATGCGCGCCATGTCCAGCAAGTTCGCCACCAGGGCGCTCATGCGCACGGTTTCGGACTGCAGCGAGCGCGCCATGTCCAGCTGCGCAGGCGACAGCGCAGGCCGGGACAGCGCCAGCGATTCGGCCAGGCCCACCAGCGACGTCAAGGGCGTGCGCAAGTCGTGCGACAGGGCCGCCAGCAGCGAATTGCGCAGCCGCTCCGATTCCATCTGCAGCAGCGCGCCCTGCGCCACGTCGATGTAGTGCACGCGTTCGAGGGCGATGGCCGCCAGCGCGGCAAAAGTATCGAGGTGCTGGCGCTGTTCCGGCACCAGCAGCCAGCGACCGCGCTGCGCGCCATCGAGCGGCAGCAGCGCCAGCACGCCCCGCGTGCGCATCGGCGCGATCAGCGGCAGGTAGAAAATGGGCGAAGCCGGCAAGGTATCGGTGCCCGTCCCCGCCGCCTGCGCATGGTCGAAGGCCCACTGCGCGATGCCGATATCGAGCGGTTCGCCGCCGTTCGCGGCCTGCAAGTTGCCCTCGTCATCGGGCAGCAGCAAGGTGGCGCGCGCGCGGAACGCCCGTTCGATGGCGCTTTTCGTGATGTCGAAAATCTGCTCCGTCTGCAGCACGCCGGACAATTCGCGCGAGAATTCGTATAAGGCTCGGGCGCGCGCTTCGCGGTGCGAGGCCACGCGCGCCTGGAAGCGCAGACCGGCCGTCAGGTGGCCCGTGATCAGGCCCACGGCCAGCATCACGCCAAACGTGATCACATACTGGAAATCGCCCACGGCAAACGAGAAACGGGGCGGCACGAAGATGAAATCGAAGCAGGCCACGCCCACCAGGCTGGCCAATGCCGCCGGCCCGCGCCCCAGGCGCACGGCCAGCAGCACCACCGTCAGCAGGGACAGCATGGCGATGTTGGCCAGGTCCAGGTAGGGCTGCAGCGGCACCGAGGCGAGGGCCGTGCCCAGGCTGGCGCCGGCGGCCAGGATGTAACGCCAGTGACGCGCGGGCCGGCGCGGCGCGTCCGCGTCGTCGCCCGCCGCGCGCCGGGGCGCCGCATCGGCCGGCGGCAAGCCCACCTCGATCAAATCGATATCGGGCGCCAGGCTGGCCATGCGGGCGGCCGGCGGCGCCTGCCACAGGCGCGCCAGCGCACGGCCGCGGCCACGGCCCACGATGACTTTCGAGATATTCGCGCCGCGCGCATACTCGACCACGGCGCCGGCGATGTCGGCGGACGGCACAATGGCCGTGCGCGCGCCCAGGTCCTGCGCCAGTTTCAGGGTTTTCAGGATGCGTTCGCGCTGGCCCGCCGGCAAGCGCTGCAAGCGCGGCGTTTCCACGTACAGCGCGTGCCATTCCGCGTTCAGCTGGCTGGCCAGGCGCGCCGTGCTGCGGATCACGTGTTCGCCCCCCGCGTGCGGTCCCACGCAGGCCAGCAGCGCGGCGCCCGTCTTCCATACGGGGTTGATCGATTTTTCGACGCGGTAGGCCTGCACGTCATCCTGGATCCGGTCCGCCGTGCGGCGCAAGGCCAGTTCGCGCAGGGCGATCAGGTTACCTTTGCGGAAAAAATGCTGCGATGCGCGTTCGGCCTGCTGCGGCTGATACACCTTGCCCTGCTTCAGGCGGCGCAGCAGTTCATCGGCGGGGATATCGACCAGCACCACTTCATCGGCGCGGTCGAACACCGTGTCGGGCAGGGTCTCGGCCACGCGCACGCCCGTGATCCCGCCCACCACGTCGTTCAGGCTTTCCAGGTGCTGCACGTTCACGGTCGACAGCACGTCGATGCCGGCCGCCAGCAATTCCTCGACATCCTGCCAGCGCTTCGGATGACGCGATCCGGCCACGTTCGAGTGGGCCAGTTCATCCATCAGTATCAGCGGCGGCGCGCGGCGCAGGGCCTCGTCCAGGTCGAACTCGTACAGGATCTTGCCCCGATACTCGATGGCTTTGAGCGGAAGCACGGGCAAGCCGTCCAGCTGGGCCGCCGTATCCTGGCGCCCATGCGTCTCCACCACGCCCACCAGCAAGTCCTGGCCGTCGGCCAGCAATTTGCGGGCGGCCGCCAGCATCGCGTAAGTCTTGCCGACGCCGGCCGAGGCGCCGAAATAGATGCGCAGCCGGCCGCGCGCGGCTTTCTGTTCCTGCGCCTGCACTTGCGCCAGCAGGGCATCAGGGTCGGGGCGTTGGCTGTCGTTGGGGAGCATGTTGTATTTTAATCTTCTTGGGCATTGTAGGTCGGATTAGCGCGTCCGAAGGGCGCGCGTAATCCGACAACATCGTTGGCCTGGCTGGTGGTGGTGTCGGCTTACGCTGCGCTAAGCCGACCTACGCCGACCTACGCCGATCCAGGCCAACGTTTGCCGACCTACGCACCGTTGCCAGCTTACTTTGCCATGGCATCCAACGCCAGATTCAGTTCCAGCACATTTACGCGCGGTTCGCCGAAAAAGCCGATATATGCGGTTTTCTGCACCTTGGCGATGGCGTTTTCCACCTGCGCCAGCGGCACGGCGCGCACGCGGGCCACGCGGGGCGCCTGGTACAGGGCGCCCGCCAGGCTGATTTCCGGGTCCAGGCCGCTGCTCGACGCCGTCACCAGGTCAACGGGGATCGGCTTGCGGTTGCCGGGATCGGCTTCCTTCAGGGCGGCGATGCGCGCCTTGACGGCGTCCACCAGGGCCGGATTGGTCGGCCCCTGGTTCGAGCCGCCCGAACCGGCGCCGTTATTGGCCATCGGCGCGGTGGCCGACGGCCGGCCCCAGAAATACTTGGGCGAGGTGAAGGACTGGCCGATCAGCATCGAGCCGACGGGCTTGCCCCCACGCTCGACGATGCTGCCGTTGACTTCATCGTTGAAGGCCAGCTGGCCGATACCGGCCGTGGCAAACGGATAGACGACGCCGCAGATCACGGTCAGCGCGGCAAACAGGACCAGGGCGGGACGTACGATAGTGCTCATGATGGTTCCTTTAGACTAAATTGAGGGCGGACAGCAGCATGTCGATCAGCTTGATCCCGATGAAGGGCAAAATAATCCCGCCCAGGCCGTAGATCAGCAGGTTGCGGCGCAACAGGCTGGCCGCGCCGATAGCCCGGTACTGCACGCCTTTCAGCGCCAGCGGAATCAGCACGACGATGATCAGGGCATTGAAGATCACGGCCGACATGATGGCCGAGGCGGGACTGGCCAAATGCATGATGTCGAGCGCCTTCAATTGCGGATAGGTGCCCACGAAGGCGGCCGGGATGATGGCGAAGTACTTGGCGATGTCGTTCGAGATCGAGAACGTCGTCAGCGAACCGCGCGTCATCAGCATCTGCTTGCCGATTTCAACGATTTCCAGCAGCTTGGTCGGGTTCGAATCGAGGTCGACCATGTTGCCCGCCTCCTTCGCCGCCTGCGTGCCCGAGTTCATGGCCACGGCCACGTCGGCCTGGGCCAGCGCGGGCGCGTCGTTGGTGCCGTCGCCCGTCATCGCCACCAGGCGGCCTTCGGCCTGGTAGCTGCGGATGAGTTTAAGCTTGTCTTCCGGCGTCGCTTCGGCGAGGAAATCGTCCACGCCCGCTTCGGCGGCAATCGCGGCCGCCGTCAGCTTGTTGTCGCCCGTGATCATGACGGTCTTGATGCCCATGCGGCGCAGTTCCGCGAAACGCTCCTTGATGCCGCCCTTGACGATATCCTTCAGTTCCACGGCGCCCATGACGCGGCCGTCGTCCACCACCACCAGCGGCGTGCTGCCGCGGCGCGCGATGTCGTCGACGGCGCGTCCCACCTCGGCCGGATACGGCTGGCCCAGCGCTTCCACATACTTTTTCATGGAATCGGCCGCGCCCTTGCGCAACTGGCGCACCTGCTGCTCGCCCGGGATATCCACGCCGCTCATGCGCGTCTGCGCCGTGAACGGCACGAAGGTGGCGTGCAGGCTGGCCATCTCGCGTTCGCGGATATTGAATTTCTGCTTGGCCAGCACGACGATGCTGCGCCCTTCCGGCGTTTCATCGGCCAGCGAAGCCAGCTGCGCCGCATCGGCCAGCTGCTGTTCCGTCACGCCGGGCGCCGGCACGAAGCTCGACGCCTGGCGGTTGCCCAGGGTGATGGTGCCCGTCTTATCGAGCAGCAGCACGTCCACGTCGCCGGCCGCTTCCACGGCGCGGCCCGAGGTGGCGATCACATTGGCCTGCATCATGCGGCTCATGCCGGCCACGCCGATGGCCGACAGCAGGCCGCCGATGGTGGTCGGAATCAGGCACACGAGCAGCGCGATCAGCACGGTGATCGTCACCGGCGTGCCGCTGCCGGCCGCCGCCACGGAAAACAGCGAGTACGGCAGCAAGGTCACGGTGACGATCAGGAATACGATCGACAGGGCGACGAGCAGGATCGTCAGGGCGATCTCGTTCGGCGTCTTCTGGCGCTTGGCGCCTTCGACCATGGCGATCATGCGGTCGATGAAGGCTTCGCCCGGATTGACGGAAACGCGCACCAGCAGCCAGTCGGACAGCACGCGGGTGCCGCCCGTGACGGCGGAAAAGTCGCCGCCCGATTCGCGGATGACGGGCGCCGATTCGCCCGTGATGGCGCTTTCGTCGACGGAGGCCACGCCGGCCGTCACTTCGCCGTCGGCGGGAATCACGTCGCCCGCCTCGACCAGCACCGTCATGCCCTTGCGCAGGTCGGTCGCCGGCGTGGGCAGCCAGGAGGTGCCGTACTTCGGCGTCTGCATTTTCTTCGCCATCACCGTCTGCTTGAGGGCGCGCAGCGAGGCCGCCTGGGCCTTGCTGCGGCCTTCGGCCAGCGCTTCGGCGAAGTTCGCGAACAGCACGGTAAACCACAGCCACACGGCGACGGCGACGATGAAGCCGAACGGCGCTTCACCCTGGCCACCGCTGATCCCGGCCTGGGTCGCCAGCAAGGTCGTGATGATGCTGCCGACATAGACGACGAACATCACGGGGCTGCGCCACTGCGTGCGGGGGTCGAGTTTTTTGAACGCATCGACGATGGCGGGGCCAATCAGTGCGGAATCGAACAAAGTCAGGCTTGTGCGTGACATGGTAGCCTCTTATTTGATGAAAAGTTGCAGGTGTTCGACGATCGGGCCCAGGGCCAGCGCGGGAACGTAATTCAATACACCAACCAGCACGACGACGCCGATCAGCAGGCCGATGAACATGGGGCCGTGCGTGGGCATGGTGCCGGCGTTGGCCGACAGGCGCTGCTTGGCCGCCAGCGAACCGGCCACCGCCAGCACGGGCACGATCACGCCGAAGCGGCCGAACCACATGGCGATCGCCAGCATCACGTTGTAGAACGGCGTGTTGGCGGACAGGCCGGCAAACGCGCTGCCGTTGTTGTTGGCCGCCGACGTGAAGGCGTACAGAATCTCGGAGAAACCGTGCGCGCCCGGATTGGCCACGCCGATCTTGCCCGGTTCGACCATCACGGCGATCGCCGTGCCCGTCAATACGAGGGCTGGCGTAATCAGGATGGCCAGCGACACCATCTTCATTTCATACGCCTGGATTTTCTTGCCCAGGTATTCAGGCGTGCGGCCTATCATCAGGCCGGCGATGAAGACGGCCAGGATGGCGAACATCAGCATGCCGTACAGGCCCGTGCCCACGCCGCCGAAAATCACTTCGCCGAACTGCATCAGCAGCAGCGGCACCATGCCGCCCAGGGGCATGTAGGAATCGTGCATGGAATTGACGGCACCGCACGATGCGGCCGTCGTCACCGCCGCGAACAGGGTCGAGGAGCTGATGCCGAAGCGCGTTTCCTTGCCTTCCATATTGCCGCCCGATTGCAGGCTGCTGGCCTGCTGGTCCACGCCCAGTGCCTGCAACGCCGGATTGGCTTGCTGCTCGGCGCTCATCACGCCGGCCGTCATGACGACAAAGATCAGGGTCATTGCGGCCAGCACGGCCCAACCCTGGCGCATGTCGCCCACCATGCGGCCGAACGTGAAGCACAGGCCGGCGGGAATGATGAAGATGGCCAGCATCTGCAGGAAGTTCGACAGCACGGTCGGGTTTTCGTACGGATGCGAGGAATTGGCATTGAAGAAGCCGCCGCCATTCGTGCCCAGCAGCTTGATCGACTCCTGCGACGCGACGGGGCCCATGGCGATCGTCTGCGTCGTCGCCACTTGCGCTTCCATCACGGGTTTGCCGGCGGCGTCCAGCACGGGCTGGCCGTCGGCCGTCACCTTCGGCGTTTCATACGCCACGTGATCGAGCAGGGTCACTTCCTTATAGGCGGAAAAATTCTGGATCATGCCTTCGCCCATGAAAACGACGGACAGGGCCAGGGACAGCGGCAGCAGGATGTACAGGGTCGAGCGCACCAGGTCGACCCAGAAATTGCCGATCGATTTTCCCGAGCGCGAGGCGAAGCCGCGCACCAGCGCGAAGATCACGGCAATGCCGGTGGCCGCCGAAAAGAAATTCTGGCACGCCATGCCCAGCATCTGCGTCAGATAGCTCATGGTCTGTTCGCCGCCGTAGCCCTGCCAGTTGGTATTGGCGACGAAGCTGACGGTGGTATTGAACGAGGAATCGGGGCTGACGGCGCCCAGACCCTGGGGATTCAGGGGCAGGAAACCCTGCAGGCGCTGCAGGCCGTAGACGAAGACGGCGCCCACGGTATTGAAGACGATCAGGGCGATGGCATAGCTTTTCCAGCCCATGGCCTTGTCGGCGGGAAGGCCGGACCAGCGGTACAGCAGGTTTTCCAGCTTTTGCAGCCAGCCCAGGCCGCGCACGGGGCCATCGCCGGCCACCTTGGCCATGTACAGGCCCAGCGGATAGCCGGCGGCCAGCAGCACGGCCAGGAAGGCCACCAACAACAGTATCGATTGCGTCGTCATCACAGTTCCTCCGCCTTCAGCAGCGCCACCAGCAAATACACGAGCAGGCCGGCCGAGACGACGGCGCCCAGCACATAAAACGCGTTCATTTGACGCTCCCTAATTTGTCGCAGGCGACGGCAAAGCCGGCCGCCACGACGAAAAACACGGCAATCAAGCCGAGATATACGAGATCCATTCCCACCCTCATTCAGGTTTGTTTTGATAGTGAGCAGATTAGCCAAAAGGGTCTAAAAAATTCGTAAAGACTGGGAAGGCAGCTGTAAACAAGATGTAAAAAAGGCCGCTTTACCGCATAAAATCCATCACAATTGGCGCAAAACCCCGCGCGCGGCGCACTGTTGTTGCCTTGGAGTAGCGCTATTGCTCGCCGGACAAGATAGAATGCGCGAGCGTCCGCACAAGGACGCCAAGCCTGCCGCACTGCCCTCCCCCAGTGACGCTGGACGGGATATACTGTATATTCATACAGTTATCGCCGCCGCTGTCATTGCGCCCGCAGTGCCCTGGCCTGGCGTTCCAACCACTGTCTTTACTTAGCTTGAACACGTATGGCCACTAAAAAACCAGCATCCGACTACAGCGAATCATCCATCCGTGTCCTGAAAGGACTGGAACCCGTCAAGCAGCGCCCGGGGATGTACACCCGCACTGAAAATCCGCTGCACATCATTCAGGAAGTGATCGACAATGCCTCCGACGAGGCGCTGGGCGGTCATTGCACGCATATCGCCGTCACGCAGAACACGGATGGCAGCATCACCGTCGAAGACAATGGCCGCGGCATTCCCGTCGGCCTGCACCCGGAAGAAGGCGTGCCGACGGTGGAAATCGTGTTTACACGGCTGCACGCGGGCGGCAAGTTCGACAAGGGTTCGGGCGGCGCCTACGCGTTCTCGGGCGGCTTGCACGGCGTCGGCGTGTCCGTCACCAATGCGCTGTCGACGCGCCTGGAAATCACCGTCTGGCGCAAGGAAAGCGACGGCAACGGCTTGCACCACATGGTGTTTGCCAACGGCGACGTGATCGAGCCCCTGAGTTCCCGCCCCGCCCCGCGCGACGGCAAAAAATCCGGCACGCGCGTCACCGCCTGGCCCGATGCGAAATACTTTGATTCGCCGAACATCTCGCAAACGGAACTGCAACGCCTGCTGCGCTCGAAAGCCGTGCTGCTGCCGGGCGTGACCGTCACGCTGACCAACGCGAAGACGGGCGATACGCAGACCTGGCAGTACGCGGAAGGCTTGCGCGGCTACCTGACCGAAACGCTGGCGCAGGTATCGAACGGCGAAACCCTGATTCCCCTGTTCGAAGGCGCGCAATACGCTGGCCCGGACTCGGAAGGCTTTGCCGAAGGCGAAGGCGCGGCCTGGGTCGTGGCGTGGACGGAAGAAGGCGCCATCGTGCGCGAATCGTACGTCAACCTGATTCCCACCTCGAATGGCGGCACGCACGAATCGGGCTTGCGCGACGGCCTGTTCGGCGCCGTGAAAAACTTCGTCGAGATGCACTCGCTGCTGCCTAAAGGCGTGAAACTGCTGCCGGAAGACGTGTTTGCGCGCGCATCGTTCGTGCTGTCGGCCAAGGTGCTGGACCCGCAATTCCAGGGCCAGATCAAGGAACGCCTCAATTCGCGCGACGCCGTGCGCCTCGTCTCGACCTTCACCAAGCCGCCGCTGGAACTGTGGCTGAACCAGCACGTCGACTACGGCAAGAAGCTGGCCGAGCTCGTGATCAAGCAGGCGCAGTCGCGCCAGCGTTCGCTGCAAAAAGTGGAAAAGAAAAAATCCTCGGGCGTGGCCGTCCTTCCCGGCAAGCTGACCGACTGCGAATCGTCGGACATCGCGCGCAATGAACTGTTCCTCGTCGAGGGCGACTCGGCGGGCGGTTCGGCCAAGATGGGCCGCGACAAGGAATTCCAGGCGATCCTGCCCCTGCGCGGCAAGGTGCTCAATTCGTGGGAAACGGACCGCGACCGCCTGTTCGCCAATAACGAGATCCATGACATTGCGGTGGCCATCGGCGTCGATCCGCACAGCGTGGGCGACTCGCCCGACCTGTCGGGCCTGCGCTACGGCAAGATCTGCATCCTGTCGGATGCGGACGTGGACGGCTCGCACATCCAGGTACTGCTGCTGACCCTGTTCTTCAAGCACTTCCCCGTCCTGATCAACAAGGGCCACATCTGCATCGCCCGTCCGCCGTTGTACCGCGTGGACGCGCCGGCGCGCGGCAAGAAGCCGATGCAGAAAATCTATGCGCTCGACGACGGCGAGCTGGTCGCCATCGAGGACAAGCTGCGCAAGGAAGGCGTGAAACAGGGCGCCTGGTCGATCTCGCGCTTCAAGGGCCTGGGCGAGATGAACGCCGAGCAGCTGTGGGAAACGACGATGAATCCGGACACGCGCCGTTTGCTGCCCGTCACGCTCGGTGAAATCGACCACATGGCCTCGGCGTCCCGCTTCAATATGTTGATGGGCAAGGGCGAGGCGGCAGGACGCCGCGCCTGGATCGAGGAACACGGCAATGAGGCGGAGGCGGATATCTGATGATCATCGGCATCGACCTGGGCACCACCAACAGCCTGGTCGCCATCTGGCGCGACGGCAAGGCTTCCATCATCCCGAATGCGCTCGGTGAACACCTGACGCCGTCGTGCGTGAGCATCGACGACGACGGCACCGTGCTGGTGGGCCGCGCCGCGCGCGAACGGCTGCAGACGCACCCGCAGCTGACGGCGGCCGTCTTCAAGCGCTACATGGGCAGCGAAAAGAAGATCACCCTCGGCACGCAGCAATTCCGCCCGGAAGAACTGTCGTCGATGGTGCTGCGCGCGCTGAAGGAAGATGCCGAAGCCTTCCTGGGCCACAAGGTCGAGGAAGCCATCATCACCGTACCCGCGTATTTCAGCGATGCGCAGCGCAAGGCCACGCGCATCGCCGGCCAGCTGGCGGGCCTGCGCGTGGAGCGCCTGCTCAACGAGCCGACGGCAGCCGCGCTGGCCTACGGCATCCGCGACAAGGAACAGGAAAGCAAATTCCTCGTCTTCGACCTGGGCGGCGGCACGTTCGACGTGTCGATCCTGGAACTGTTCGAAGGCGTGATGGAAGTGCGCGCCTCGGCCGGCGACAATTTTTTGGGCGGCGAAGACTTCGTCACCGTGCTGGTCGACGCTTTCATGGAAGGCAGCGGCCTGCGCGACGCCGTCGGCAGCCGCCTGCTCGACCCGCGCCAGCAGCAGCTGCTGCGCGACGAAGCCGAGCGCGTCAAGCGATTGCTGTCGGACCAGCCGTCCGTGCGCATGGCCACGCGCTACCAGGACAAGGAATACAGCTGGGAGATCGGCGAAGACAAGCTGGCGCAGTTGTGCGAACCGCTGCTGGCCCGTTTGCGCCTGCCCGTGGAACGGGCGCTGCGCGACGCCACCATCCGCGCGGCGGAATTGAATGAAGTGGTGCTGGCCGGCGGCGCCACGCGCATGCCGCTGGTGCGTAAACTGGTCTCGCGCATGTTCGGCCGCTTCCCCGCCATCCACCTGGACCCGGACGAAGCCGTGGCGCTGGGCGCCGCCGTGCAGGCGGGCCTGAAGATGCGCGACGCGGCCCTCGACGAAGTGGTCATGACGGACGTGGCGCCGTATTCGCTGGGCATTTCGATTTCGCGCCAGGTCGGCGCGAACCAGTATGAGGGCGGGCATTACCTGCCCATCATCGAGCGCAACTCCGTGGTACCCGTCTCGCGCACGGAAAACATCACCACCATCCACGACAACCAGAAGGAAATCAACGTGGCGATCTTCCAGGGCGAGTCGCGCCTGGTGGCCGACAACGTCTTCCTCGGCAAGATCAGCTTCCCGATCCCCGCGAAAAAGGCGGGCGAGATCGGCATCGACGTGCGCTTCACCTACGACGTCAGCGGCGTGCTGGAAGCGGAAGTGACGGTGCTGGCCACGCAGGAACGCCACAAGATGATCATCAGCGACAACGCGGGCGTGATGACGCCGGAACAGATCGAGCAGCGCTTTGCGGAACTGGCCGACCTGAAGATCCACCCGCGCGAGCAGATGGAAAACCGCACCCTCGTCACGCGCGCCGACCGGCTGTATGAACAGTCGCTGGGCGACGTGCGCCAGTACCTGGCGGCGCACACGGCCAACTTCCAGGCCGCGCTGGAAACGCAGGACCCGGCCACCATCCGCAAGGCGCGCCAGGCGCTCGACGAGGTGCTGCGCCAGGTCGAGAGCGAGAGCTTCCTGTAAATGGACGGCGGCATGCACAACGGCCAGCGCGGCCTTTGGGATATCCTGGGCACGGAGCCGACCGGCGACGAGCGCGCCCTCAAGCGCGCGTACGCGAAGCGCCTGAAGGTGACGCGGCCCGAGGACGATCCTGCCGCCTTCCAGGAGCTGCGCGAAGCGTATGAATACGCGCTGCGCCATGCGCACCTGTTTGCTGATGAACTGCCGGAAGCGCAAGCGGCCGAAGCCGAAACGGCAGCGGCGCAAGCGCCAGAAGCGCCGCCCATGGAACCGGCCGACCTGTGGGGCGTCATCGACGAGCCCGCACAAGAAGCACCTGCGGAACTGTGGGGCGTCATCGCCCAGGACCAGGCACCGCCGCCGGAACTATGGGGCGTGGTCGCCATCGATCCGGTGCAGGAAGCCATCAGCCTGTGGCATGCATTCCTGGAGCAGTCGCGGCGCCGCAACGCGGCCGCCCTGCTGCCCGGTTTCCTCGAGCGCGAAGAATTGCTCAACCTCGACGTGCGCGAGGAATTCGAGCTGTGCGCGCTGCGCTATTGCGCCAGCGCCGGCTATGACCCGGCGCTGCGCCAGGCCCTGTTCGAGCAGCTGGGCTGGGACCACGACTTTTCCTATCTGGCGCGCAGCCATGCGGACCTGGTGCGCAGTGCCGTGCAGCGCTACCGGGCCGACCGCTCGTTCGCCCATTTCAGCGACAACCGCGACAGCTACCCGGGCCTGGACTGCATCATGTCGCAGCAGGCACCAAGCGCCTATGCGCGCCAGCTGTTCGACCGAAAATTCACGCTGCAGCTGCGCGAACTGCTGCACGCGATACGCTGGCAGCATGGCGAGATGCTGGCCTACAAGCTCGATACGGACCTGTTCGAGCAGTGGGAACACGCCGTGCATGGCAAACGCTACTTCAAGCAGACGGCGCTCGCGTCGGGCGGCCTGGGCTTCGTGCTGCACTTCATGCTTGCGGGCGTGCTCGATGCGGCCGGCTTCAAGCTCGGCGACGCGGCCGCCTATGCCAGCCTGCTCGGTTTCCAGGCGCTGGCCTTTGCTCTGCTGGCCATGCATGCCTTGCGCTGGCCGGCGCCCCTGTTCGCGCGCCTGGATTCGCTGCAGGAAGCGCTGCAGGACCGCCTGCCCGTGCTGTGGCAGCGGCCCGGCTTGCGGCAACTGGGCTGGATCGCGCCCTATCTGCTGCTGACGCTGATGCTGTTCCTGCCCGAACGCAGCGACACCGTGCGCCTCGTCACTGCGGCCGGCTTGTGCGCGTCGGCCCTGCTCGCGTATGCGATGAACCGCCAGCTGCTGCATGGCATGCTGCTGCTCCTGGTTCTGGGCATGTCGCTGTTCGCCGCCATGTTCATGAGCGGCAAGGGCCAGTCGGCGCTGGCCATCGGCGACGCCATGCCGATGATGTTTTGCCTGGCTGCGCTGGCCCTGCGCAGCGCCACCGGCCTGTATGGCGATTGCGGCTGGCCGGAGGCGCTTTTGCCCCGCCTGCGCGCGGCATGGCTGATCGGCTGTGCGGGCTTGCTGTTGCAACTGTATTTGCAATTGCTGCCGGCCGCCCTCGTGGGCGCCGCGCTGTATGCCTGGTCGTGCGCCGGCCTGCTGTTTTCCCCCACCGATTTCAAATGGAAGACGATCTGGCCGGTGGTGCTGGTGCCGTCCCTCGCCAGCGTCGTGCTGGCCGGCCAGGCCCCGGCCATCCGCGCCATGCAGATGATGCACAACAGCGTGGAGCTGGCCCTGGCCGTGCTGTATTTCACCATGTGCTACATCTACAAGACCTACGGCAAATCCTTTTCCAAATCCGGGCTGTCATAATCGCCCCCATGAATTCAACCGCAACCACTTAACACCGAAACAAGCGCCATGTCCACACAAACCAATTTATTTGACGATGCCCAGCCTGAGCCGATCGAGCCGGATGAACCGGTATTCGACGGCGAAGCGCTGACCCTGTCCACCTTTGCCGAGCGCGCCTATCTCGATTACGCCATCTCCGTCGTCAAGGGCCGCGCCCTGCCCGACGTGTGCGACGGCCAGAAGCCCGTGCAGCGCCGCATCCTGTATGCGATGAATGAGCTGGGCTTGAATTCCACGGCGAAGCCGCGCAAATCGGCGGCCGTGGTCGGCGACGTGCTGGGTAAATTGCATCCGCACGGCGACCAGTCCGTGTACGACGCGCTGGTGCGCATGGCGCAGGATTTTTCCTTGCGCTACCCGCTGATCGACGGCCAGGGCAACTTCGGCTCGCGCGACGGCGACGGCGCCGCGGCCATGCGTTACACGGAAGCGCGTCTGACGCCGATCGCCAAGCTGCTGATGGATGAAATCGGCATGGGCACGGTGGACTTCCAGCCCAACTACGACGGTTCGACGGAAGAACCGAAGCTGCTGCCGGCGCGCCTGCCGATGGTGCTGCTCAATGGCGCCTCCGGCATCGCCGTGGGCCTGGCGACGGAAATCCCGTCGCACAACCTGGCCGAAGTGGCGAAAGCGGCCGTCGCCATGATCCGCGATCCGAAGATGACGCACGCCGAGCTGATGGCCATCATGCCCGGCCCCGACTTCCCCGGCGGCGGCCAGATCATCACGCCGCCCTCGCAGATCGCCGACATGTACGCGAGCGGCCGTGGCAGCATGAAAGTGCGCGCGCGCTGGAAGATCGAGGAACTGGCGCGCGGCCAGTGGCAAGCAGTCGTGACGGAACTGCCGCCGGGCACCTCCTCGCAAAAGGTGCTGGAAGAAATCGAGGAACTGACCAATCCGAAGATCAAGCTGGGCAAGAAGGCGCTGTCGCCGGACCAAGTGGCCCTGAAGGCGCTGATCCTCAATTCGCTCGACACCATCCGCGACGAATCGGGCCGCGCCGCGCCCGTGCGCCTCGTGTTCGAGCCGAAGTCGAAAAACCAGGACCAGACGGAATTCATGCTGATGCTGCTGGCGCATACGTCGCTGGAATCGTCGACCTCAATCAACCTGGTGATGATAGGCGGCGACGGCCGTCCGCGCCAGAAAGGCCTGGGCGACATCCTGCGCGAGTGGATCGATTTCCGCTTCGAAACCGTCACGCGCCGCACCGGCTACAAACTGGGCAAGATCAAGGACCGCATCCATATCCTGGAAGGACGCGAAGCGATCCTGCTCAATATCGACAAGGTGATCCAGATCATCCGCAATTCGGATGAGCCGAAAGCGGCCCTGATCGAGGCGTTCAAGCTGTCCGAGCGCCAGGCCGACGATATCCTGGAAATCCGTTTGCGCCAGCTGGCGCGCCTGGAAACGATCAAGATCCAGCAGGAACTGGCCGAGCTGCGCAAGGAAGAAAAGTCGCTGCAAGACCTGCTCGACAACCCGGGCTCGATGAAGCGCGCCATCATCCGCGAGATCGAAGCGGACGCCAAGCAGTTCGGCGACGCGCGCCGCACCCTGATCGAGGAAGCGCAGAAAGCCGTGGCCGAACAGAAGGTGGTCGATGAGCCGGTCACCGTCATCATCTCGGAAAAAGGCTGGGTGCGCGCGCGTACCGGCATCGGCCACGATGCGGCGCAGTTCACCTTCAAGGCGGGCGACAGCCTGCATGGCGCCTTCGAGTGCCGCACGGTCGACACCCTGCTGGGATTTGGCAACAACGGCAAGATCTACTCGGTGCCCGTCTCGGCGCTGCCCAACGCGCGCGGCGACGGCGTGCCGATCACGACCTTGTGCGACCTGAGCGGCGGCACGCCGGGCAACGCCGTGCGCATCCTCCATTACTTTGCGGGCAATGGCGCCACCAATTTGCTGCTGGCGTCGAGCGCCGGCTACGGCTTCATCGCCAAGGCGGGCGACATGACGAGCCGCCTGAAAGGCGGCAAGGCCTTCATCACCCTGGACGATGGCGACGTGCCTTTGGTGCCGAAAGTCATCCCCGAGGCGGCCAGCGCCCTGGCCTGTTTGACGGAAGGCGGGCGCCTGCTGGTGTTCGGCCTCGATGAAATGAAAACCCTGTCCAAGGGCGGCACCGGCGTCAAGCTGATCGACCTCGATGCCAAGGACAAGCTGCTGGCCGTGCAGCCGATCACGCAGCGTGGCGTGGTGGTCTCGGGCATCGGCCGGGCCTCGAAACCGCAGGATGCGTCGCTGGGCGCCACGGCCCTGGCCGAGCACTTCGGCAAGCGCGCCAAGAAGGGCAAGGCGCTGGCGGCCAAGCTGAAGCCTGTCTCCATGGCAGCCATCGGCTGAGCGCCACCCAGCCACACGAAAAGACAGGTACGCCTGTCTTTTTTTTCGTTCATCGCATCTGGCAGCAGAGAAAATAATTTTACAGATAGGCGCCGTGCTCCCGTTATCCCTGCAGGCATGCCACCGGCATGCTGTTACGGACAGGAGAGCAAGGATGACACACAACGTTTCAGGCAGGCTGCCATGCAGCGCCTGACGCCGGCAGAACGGCTGGTGGCGGCCAAGGCGGCCGAAGGCTTGCCGTATAAAAGCATCGCCAGGGAACTGGGCAAGTCGCCGGCCACCGTGCGCAACCAGCTGCATGCGATTTACCAGAAACTGGGCGTGGGCAACCGCACGGCGCTCGCGCACAAGTTGCGCGGCCAGCCTTAACGCCGCGCCAGGCGCAGCACGTCGGGCGTCGCTTCGACGATATCGATCACGTCCTGCGCCCCGCCAGCATCACTCAGGGCATAGCGGCCCATGCCCAAGGGCACCAGCTTGGCAACGGGGCCGGCGCGGGGACGGTCGTCGGGGCCGGGCGCCATCGACGTCAATGTCGCCGCCCCTTGCGCCATGGCGCCGGCGGACGGGCCAAACTCCAGCACCTTGCGCCCCTTGCGGCTGGGAGGAAAGACGAAGGTGGCCGTGGGCCGGTACACCTCGATACCATCGGCATCCTCCTCGAAGGAATGCGTCCAGCTGCCGCTGGGCAAAGCCGTTGTCATGCCGTGCATGCCGCCTCCCGTTTCACGCATTGACGCATTGACGTCAGAAACACGATACCACGCCGCCCAGGCTTTCATAGCCACTCACGGAAGGCGACCAGGCCGTGCCGTTCCAGGCCTTGTGGAACAGGGCGCCATTCGTGCCCGTGACAAACACGTCGAGGCGGTTCGCCGCCCAGGCCGTGGCGCGCGGGCGCGAGGTGCACACGCCGCCCAGGCTTTCAAAGCCCGTCAGCGACGGCGTCCAGGCGCTGCCGTTCCACGCCTTGTGGTACAGGGCGCTATCGGTGCCGATGACGAACAGGTCGAGCCGGTTGGGCGCCCACGACACGGCTTCCACCTCGCCCACGCAAATGCCGCCCAGCCGTTCGAAGCCGTCGTTGGAAGGCCCCCATTTCGCGCCGTCCCACCACTTGTGGTACAGCGCGCCATCGGTGCCCGTAACAAAGACGTCGAGCCGGTTCGGTCCCCACGCCACCGCCTTCGGCGACGAGGTGCAAATGCCGCCCAGGCGCTCGTAGCCCGTCAGCGACGGTCCCCAGGCCGTGCCGTCCCACCACTTGTGGTACAGGGCCCGGTCCGTGCCGATGACGAAGACGTCGAGGCGGTTCGGCCCCCACGCCACGGCTTCCGGCTGACCCAGGCAGATGCCGCCCATGGCTTCGTAGCCCGTCAGCGACGGCCCCCAGGCGGCCCCGTTCCACCACTTGTGATACAGGCCGCGGTCCGTGCCGACGACAAACACGTCGAGGCGGTTCGGCCCCCAGGCCACGGCGCGCGGGTCGCCCACGCACAGCCCGCCCATCGCTTCGTAACCGGTCAGGGACGGACCCCAGGCCGTGCCGTTCCACCACTTGTGGAACAAGCCGCTGTCGGTGCCCGTGACGAACACGTCGAGCCGGTTCGGCCCCCACGACACCACCTGCGGCGCACTGGTGCAAATGCCGCCCTGCCCTTCATAGCCGGTGACGGACGGCGCCCAGGCCGTGCCGTTCCAGGCCTTGTGGTACAGCGCGCGGTCGGTGCCCAGCACGAAGACGTCGAGGCGGTTCGCGCCCCAGGCCACGACGGGTGAGGAACTCTGGCGCGGCGTGGCGCCCGTGCCGCCCGTCCCCGTGCCGATGCTGGCGCGCGGACCGTCGAGACAGGCCTGCATGCGCGCCACCTGGCCCGCCGTGAACATGAACATGGCGGGATCGTCGACGTAATCCATGTAGTTCATGAACATGTCGCCATTCGGCCCGTTGCTGCAGGAAATGTGGGGGAACGAAGGCTGGCCCGTGTTCGGTCCGCCCTGGTTCGGCGTGTCGGCCACGTTGTCCGTGCCCGAGCAGCCGGTGCCGTCGTCGCCCCAGATATGGTTCAGGTTAAGCCAGTGGCCGATTTCATGCGTGGCCGTGCGCCCCAGGTGGAACGGCGGCGCCGCCGTTCCCGTCGTGCCGAAGGCCGATTGCAGGATCACCACGCCGTCGGTGGCGGCCGGGCCGCCGGGAAACTGCGCGTAGCCGAGCAAGCCGCCGCCCAGCTGGCACACCCAGATATTCAGGTAGCTGTCGGCCGGCCAGGCATCCATGCCGCCCGTCGCCTGCGATTTGACGGCATCGTCGGCGCCAAACGAGGCCACGGTCGTCTGGCGCCGCTCGATGCCGCTGGTGGCCGCGCCATGCGGATCGATGGTGGCCAGCGCGAACTCCACGCGCGCATCGGCCGTCAGCGGCAGGAACGGCGCCGGCGTGCTGTTCACATCGGGATTGACGCGCCGGAAATCACGGTTCAGTACATCGATCTGGCTGGCGATCTGCGCATCCGAAATATTCTGCGCGGCCGTATTCCACACCACGTGCACGACCACCGGTATCTGCGTCACGCCGGAACGCCCGGCGCTGCCGCCGGCGCCCTCGTACATGCCAGCCTGGTTTTCAATATCGGCGCGGATGCTCGCATACGATGGATCTTCCGTCAGCAGGCGGCGATGCACGTCCATCGTGGCGCAGGTGCGCACCTGCGGCGTGCCGCCGCCCTGGCCGCCGCCGTCGCCGCCCATGCCGCCTCCACCGCCCCCGCCATCGCGGTCGCCCCCCATGCCGCCGCCATCGCCCACGTGCATGCAACTGGCGCCGGCCATGCCCTGCGATGCCTGCTGCATGCCGCCGCCCGGCATGTCGCCGCCGTTCGCCGCGGCCGCGCCCTGCGCGAGCGCCGCCTGATCCGCGTACGACATGCCCAGGCGCGGCCCCGGCATGGCGTCGGCGCCCGCCGCATCAGTACCGGCATGCACGTCGCCCTCGACCGGCATGGACTGCATGGACTGCATGGCCGGCGCGCCTTCGGCCGAACCGGTGGCCGGTAATTTTTTCGTTTTAGCGGTGCTCATGGTGCCTCCTTCGTCTGTTTGCCAATTCACTATGGCACGGCGAAAAGAGGAGCATTTGTGCCAGATCAAGACTGGCAAGCGGTGCCCGAAAAAAGTGGCAGACGAAAAAAAGACAGCCGAAGCTGTCTTTTTGGCTTGCGGGCCGTGGCCCGCAAACGGGGAATTACTTGGCGGCGGCGGCCTTGACTTCAGCGTCGGCTTTGGCCTTGGCTTCTTCCGTCTTGGTGGCGGCGAGGGCTTTGTCGGCATTCGCTTCCACTTTTTCCTTGGCGACCTTGGCGTTCGCTTTTACGGCAGCCTTGGTGGCTTTCGCATCGGCCTTGGCATCGGTTTTGTCTGCCTTGGCTTCCGCTTTCAGCTTGTCTTCCGCATCGGCGTTGACGACTTTGTCATGGGCCTTGGCTTTGGTTTTGTTCGCCTTGTGATGGGCGTCAGCTTTCTTTTCGTCAGCCTTCATCTCGGCCTTGGCGACATTGGCGTCAGCCTTGGCATCGACTTTGGCTTCCGAAGCGGCAGCCTTGTTGACGTCTTTTTGCGCGGAAGCCTGGGCTTTCACGACAGCTTCCGTGGCCGGCGCGGTTTGAGCGAAGGCGGCGGTAGCAAACAGGGTAGCGATCAGTGCGGCGAGTAATTTGTTCATGATGAGACCTTTCAATATGGTTTAATTTTATTCTTACTAAAGGCGGGCAAAATGTTCAAAATTTGCCAGGCATCGCGCTGTTTCTTGATGTAGCGCAATGGCATGACTTCATAGTAAAGATAACTGGCAAACCACACAGTGCGGTAGCGCACTCAACGAGAAATATATGCAAATCGGCAAATTTCCCATCGAGCGCGGCCTGACGCTTCAGATCCTCATGCGCCCACGGCCAGCGCTGCATGGCGCGCCGCCACCCACTCCTCGTTGGCCGGCTCCACGCCCACCACGATGCGGCTGGCATCGGTGGAAATACGGCTGGCGTTGCGCGCATTGGCCTGCGCATCGAGCACGGGGCCGATAAAACCGAGCTCGGCGCAGATGCGCTGGCGCAATTCGGCGCTGTGCTCGCCGATACCGGCCGTAAACACCAGCATGTCCAGTCCCCCCAGCACGGCCGTCAGGGCGCCGATCTCGCGCACGATGCGGCGGATATATAAAGCCAGCGCGGCGCGGATGCGTTCGCCCGTCGCATCCTGCCGGTCCTGCTGCGCCAGCAAGACCGGCGGGTCGGCCGACACGCCGGACACGCCCAGCAAGCCCGACTCGTGGTACAGCACATGCGCCACTTTTTCCAGCGACAGCTTTTCGATTTCCATCAGGTAGATCACGGCGCCAGGATCGAGCGAACCGCAGCGCGTGCCCATCATCAGGCCGTCGAGCGCGGAAAATCCCATGGTGGTGGCCACGCTGTGCAAATTGTCCATGGCGCACAGGCTGGCGCCGCTGCCCAGGTGGGCCACGATGACCTTGCCGCGCGCGACAGGGCCAAAACGCTGTTCCAGCACCAGCGACTGGTATTCGTACGACAGGCCGTGGAAACCATAGCGGCGCAAGCCCCGCTCCCACGCATCGTAAGGCAGGGCCAGCATCTGCTCGACCTGCGGCACCGTGTGGTGGAAGGCCGTGTCGAAGCACGCCACCTGGGCGATGTCGGGCCGCGATGTGAGCAGCACCTCGATCGCCTCGAGCGCGAACGGCTGGTGCAGGGGCGCCAGGGGCACATAGCTTTTCAGGTCGGCCAGCACGGTGAAATCGATGCGCACGGGAGCGAAGTACTTGCTGCCGCCATGCACCACGCGGTGCGCCACGGCGCGCAGCGCACGCCCGTCCAGCTGCGCCACCACTTGCGCGCGGATGTATTCGAGCGCCGCGTGATGCGGCTGCTCCGCATCGAGCTGCAAGGCCACCGCCGGCAGGCCGCCGGCGCGGTAGGTGGCGTTTTCGCGGCCGATGCCTTCGACCTTGCCGCTCCATTGCGCCTGCTGCGGCAGCACGCCGCCCGCCTGCTCGAACAGGGCGAACTTGATGCTCGACGAGCCGCAATTGAGCACCAGGATCAAGGCACCGTCGGCGTGGGTGGTTGGCGCGTTCATGGCGGCGTGCTCCGGTAATGGTTAGCCAGCATCACGGCGATGGCGCACGAGGCGATGCGGCTGGCGCGCGAATCGGCGCGGCTGGTGAGGATGACAGGGATCTTCGCGCCCAGCACGATGCCGGCACTGTCCGCGTCGCCCATGTACTCGAGCTGCTTGGCCAGCATGTTGCCGCTTTCCAGGTCGGGCACCAGCAAGATGTCGGCGCGGCCCGCCACTTCCGAGACGATGCCCTTGACGGTGGCGGCGGCGATCGACACGGCGTTATCAAAAGCCAGCGGGCCGTCGAGGATGGCCCCCGTGATCTGTCCGCGGTCGGCCATCTTGCACAGGGCGGCCGCGTCCAAAGTCGCCGGCATGTCCGCGTTCACCGTTTCCACGGCGGCCAGGATGGCCACGCGCGGGCAGGCCACGCCGATCACGTGCGCCAGGTCGATGGCGTTGCGCACGATGTCGGCCTTCATGGCCAGGTTGGGCGCGATATTGATGGCGGCATCCGTGATGATGAAAGGGCGCGGATAGGCGGGCGTCTGCATCAGGAAGCAGTGGCTGATGCGGCGCTTGGTGCGCAGGCCGGCGCTGGCCGACAGCACGGCCGACATCAGTTCGTCCGTATGCAGGCTGCCCTTCATCAGCGCCTCCACTTCGCCCTTGCCCGCCAGTTCGGCGCCGCGCGCGGCGGCAGCATGGCTATGCTCGACGTCCTCGATGGCGATGCCGGCCAGGCTCAGGCCCGCTTCGGCCGCCACCGCTTCCAGGCGCGCGCGCGGCGCCACCAGCACGGGCGTGATCAGGCCGGCCGCATGCGCGTCCAGCGCGCCCGACAGGCTCAGTTCATCGCAGGGGTGGATCACGGCGACCCGGATCGGCCCCAGCGTACGTGCGTGCTCGAGCAGGCGCCGCGTGCCGTCGCCGTTATGCAGGCGCACTTCGGGCAAGGTGGCGCGCGCCCGCTCGATCTGCTCGGCCGGCGCGATCACCTGCGCCTCGCCGTCGAGCACCACGGCGCCATGCTGGTTGACGCAGCGGCAAGCCAGGGTCACGTGGCGGCTGCGCGGCTCGCGCGCCGTGACGGTGACGCTGATGGCCAAGGTATCGCCCACGCGCACGGGTTGCAAAAAACGCAGGGTCTGGCCCGTGTAGACGGTGCCGGCGCCGGGCAGGCGCGTGCCCAGCACGGCGGATATGAGGGAAGCGCCCCACATGCCGTGCGCGATCACGCCCTGGTAGCGGGTGGCGGCGGCAAATTCCGTATCGAGGTGCTGCGGGTTGTCATCGCCCGACATCACCGCGAACAGGGCGATATCGTCCATGCTCAGGGTGCGCGTGATGCTGGCGGTATCGCCGATGGCGATCTGGTCGAAGGTGCGGTTACGCACGATATGCAGATCATCGTCTTGGGTAGTAGTCATCGTGGTCTTCTAGGCAGAGGTAATATGTTTGGCCGGTTTGGCTTTGGGTCCGGCATGGGATGCGCGCGCGTCCGGCGGCAGCGCCTGCGCCTGCGCCTGCTGCTTGACTGCGCGGTCGAAGACGTCCAGCATCTGCTGCAGGCTCGCTTCCTCGTCCGGCGTCGGCGCCTCGGGCACCTGCAGCACTTGCTGCAGCCATTCGGCCAGCGCGCCGATGTCGTCCGGATCGGCGCGCGACAGCAAGGCCGGCAAGGCGGCGATGGCGGCATCGAAATCATGCAGCATCAGGCGCGCCTGCTGGCGCACGATGCCGCGGAATTCCTCCATGCTGACCTCCTGCCGGTATTGCGGCTTGATCAATTTGAGGGCCAGGTTGACCCTGCGCTCGTCGGCGATCATGCGGAAGCGGTAGATGTAGAACAGCGCGCGCACGGCCGCTTCCACCAGGCCGCCCCGCTGCATGTCCTCGTCCATCTTGCGCGTTTCGCAGCGCACGTATTCGCAATGCTCGGGCGAGATGCCGGGATGGGGGCGCGGCGGCGTGGCATCGCCGATGGTCTGTCCCGTCAGCGCCTGCACCAGGGGCGAGCCGTACACCAGGTCGAAGGTGGTTTCCTGCACAGTATCGCGCCAGTCGCGCCAGCCGTTCAAACCGGCCGTGATGGCGCCGGAGACGGCTTCCTGCATGGCCAGCAGCGGGTTGTCGGGCGATACCGGCTGGCGGTGGGCGCGCACTTTTTCCGCCTCCTTGGCCACCAGCCTGGCCAGCGGATTGTGGTCGGTCCAGCGCTCGTACGACACGCGCAGCGGATGCGCAAGCTGCAGGAAGCGCGCGGTCTGCGGCGTGACCATGGCGCGCACCCACGGCTGCGCGAACGTGCGGTACAGGGCCAGGTTCACCTCGGACACGCGCGCGGCGGCGGCGAACTTGCGGTCGTTTTCCACGCTAGGCTGCACGATGGCGCGCACGTCCTCGATGCCGCGGTGCTCGACCTGCAGCACATAATCGCCGCTGGCCAGGTCGGCATTCGGCGTGTCGGGCGTCTTGTCGACGATCCGTGCTTCGTAGATACCGGCCGGCAGGAGGTTGATCAGGTCGATATTGCTGGCGAATTTCTGGTGTTCCTTGTGCCCCACCTTGGCCGAGACGAAGATGCCCAGGTGGCCGATGCTGTCATGCACGGCGTAGACGATGGTCTGATCGTGCATCAGCACGTCCTTGTCGTCGCGGTAAAGGTCCGTGATCCAGCCCAGCGCCTGCGGCGGCGGCGTGATGTTGTCGCCATTCGAGCAGAACACGACGATGGGCGAACGGATATTGCGCAAGTCCAGGCGCACGCCGTCGGAGGTGATCAATTCGGCCGTGGCCAGGCGGTTGCCGATGAACAGATTGTCGACGATGTACTGCATCTCGACGTCGTTGAGGAAGACGTGGCCGCCCCAGTATTTTTCAAATTCCAGGTAACGGGGCGCTTCCGTGTCGATGTTCGCGTACAGGTTGTACTGCTTGCTCCACAGGGTATTGGCCGGGTTCAGCTTCTCGAAATTTTGCACCAGGCTGGCGCCGTCGAAACGGCCGTTGCCCAGGTCGCCCGCCAGCGCCGTGGCCCAGCTGCCGCCCATCAGGCCGCCCGCGTAGCGCATCGGGTTGCGGCCATGCCAGCCGGCCCAGTAGGACACGGGCGCGCCGGCCACGATGATGGGACCGAACAATTCCGGCCGCATGGCCGCCGTCATGAGGATTTGCCAGCCCGCCTGGCAATTGCCGATGACGACGGGCTTGCCTTCGCTGAGCGGATGCAGGGCGATGACTTTTTCCAGGAAGGCCGCCTCCGCGTGCATCACGTCTTCCACCGTCTGTCCCGGCACGGGATCGGGCAGGAAGCCGATGAAGTAGCACGGGTGGCCGGCGCGCAGGGCCACGCCGATCTCGCTCTCGGCCTTGAAGCCGCCGATGCCGGGACCGTGGCCGGCGCGCGGGTCGACGACGACAAACGGCCGTTTCGATGGCTCAGGTTCGGGCGCATCGGGCGTCAAAATGCGCGCCAGGCCGTAGTTGACGGGGCGCGCCAGCTCCAGGCCCGACATCACCAGTTCGGCGGGGAAGTCGAGCACGTTCGGCACTTCCTCGGCCAGGTGCTCCTGGTACTGGTTGCCGCGCCGGCGCATCACGTCCGCGTACAGCACGATGCGCTGCCACGAGTCGCGCGCATAATCGCCCAGCATGCCCAGCGACGGCAAGCCGCCGGTGGAGAAAAATGGTGCAGCTTCGGTTGTCATGGCTATCCTTTTCATGCAAAAAACGCCGGACCATTCCGGCGTGGGGGCTACGCCATCTGGCTGATGGTCTTGCGAAAACGCGCCAGCGCGAAGGTAAACAGGGCCGTGCCGATGGCCAGCAGGGCCAGGAACGGTTTCCACACCACGTCGATGCCGGCGCCCCGGTACAGGATCGCCTGGCTCAATTCGACGAAATGCGTGGTCGGGGCGATCAGCATGATGTTCTGCACCAGCTCGGGCATGCTTTCGCGCGGCGTGCTGCCGCCCGACAGCATCTGCAGCGGCAGCAGCACGAGGATCAGGAGCATGCCGAACTGCGGCATGCTGCGCGCCACAGTGGCCAGAAAAATCCCCATCGAGGTGGTGGCAAACAGGTGCAGGGCCGCGCCGCACAGGAACAGCGCGATCGAGCCTTCGATCGGCACGTGCAGCATGCCGCGCACCACCAGGTTCAGCGACAGGGCGGCGGCCAGCAGCACCACCAGGCCCATCGACCAGACCTTGCCCAGCATGATCTCGGCCGGCGTCACGGGCATCACCAGCAAATGCTCGATGGTGCCATGTTCGCGCTCGCGTATCAGGGCCGCGCCCGTGAGGATGATCGACAGCATCGTCACCTGGTTGATCAGCTCCATCAGCGAGCCGAACCACGCCTGGCTCAGCGAGGGATTGAAGCGCGCGCGCATCACCAGCTCCACGGGCGAGACCGTCGCGCCCCGGTAGCGCTTGGCGAATTCCGATATCTCGCCAGCGACAATCTGCTGGATGTAGCCGCTGCCGCTGAAGGCCTGGCTCATGCGCGTGGCGTCGACGTTCAGCTGCAATTCCGCCTGGCGCCCGCCCAGCACGTCGGCCTGCAGCTTGGGCGGGATCGTCAGCACGAAGGTGTACCGGCCCGCATCGAGGCCCGCATCGACCTGGCTCTGGTTGATCATGGCCGGCGGCGTGAACTGGGGCGGGAAGAAGGCCGAGGCGATGCGCGCGGACAGCGGCGAGCCATCCTCGTCGACGATGGCGATCGAGGCCATGTGCAGGGTTTCCGGCTTGGCCGTGGCGGCCACGTAGATGGCCAGGGTGAACGTGTAGAGGATCAGGATCAGCATCATCGGGTCGCGGATCAGGCTCCAGATTTCCTTCACGCCCAGGCGGTAGATGTTTTCAAGGTGGCGCATGTCAGCTCTCCTGTTTCTTCAGCAGCGCCACCGTCACGCCGAGGATCACGGGAATGGCGACGAGCAGGGGCCAGAACGAGGCGTGCAGGTCGCCGAAGCCCAGCGCCTTGTTGAATACGCCGCGGCTGATATTGAGCATGTGCGTGGCCGGGTACATCAGGCCGATGGCCTTGCCCACGCCTTCCATCGACGAGACGGGATTGAGCAGGCCGGAAAACTGGATGGCCGGGATCATGGTACCGATCATGGTCACGAACAGGGCCGCGATCTGGCTGCGCGTAAAGGTCGAGGCGAACAGGCCGATGCCCGTGGCGCAGATATTGAAGATGAAGGTGGCGCCGATCAGGGTCGGCAGGCTGCCCTTGATCGGCACGCCGAAGGCGGTGACCGCCAGCAGGGCCATGAGGACGAAGTTGAACATGGCCAGCACGACGTAGGGCACCTGCTTGCCGAGCAAGAATTCCAGGCGCGTGACGGGCGTCACGTACAGGTTGATGATGGAGCCGAGTTCCTTTTCGCGCACCACGGACAGCGCCGCCAGCATGGCCGGCAGCATCAGCAGCAGCAGGGGAATCACGGCCGGCACCATGGCGGGCAGGCTTTTCACGTCCGGGTTGTAGCGGTAGCGCGTCTGGATGGCGACGGGATTGCTCATCGTGATGCCGTAGCGGTGCAAGGCCTGGTCGGCCAGCCACAGCTGATGCATGCCCTGCACGTAGCCCTGCACGGTTTCGGCGCGCATCGGCATGGCGCCGTCGATCCACGCGCCCACCTGCGCCGGCGCGCCGCGCTGCACGTCGCGCGCGAAGCCGGGCGGGATCTCGATGGCCAGCGACAGTTCGCCGCTGCGCATGCGCTTGTCGATATCGGCATAGTCGCGCAACGGCGGGCGCTCGACGAAGTAGCGCGAGCCGGCCAGGTTGTTCGTGTAATTCTGGCTCAGGGTCGTCTGGTCGTGGTCGAGCACCGCATAGCTCAAGTCTTCGACGTCCAGACTGATGCCGAAGCCGATGACGAACAGCAGCAGCACGGAGCCGCCCAGCGCCAGGGTCAGGCGCACGGGGTCGCGGCGCAATTCCAGCGCCTCGCGCCACATGTAGCTGAGCATGCGGCTCACGCTGAAACGGCTGCGGCGGTGCTGCGGTGCGGCCGCTTCAGCCTTCTGCACGGGCGCTTCGGCTTCGCTTTCCTGCGCCGCCGCTGCCGTACCGCCGCCCGCCTCTTCCAGGTAGGCGATGAAGGCCGCCTCCAGCGACGGCGCGCCCTTCTTGCGCACCAGTTCGGCCGGCGCATCGCTGACCAGCACTTTACCCGCGTGCATCAGCGAGATGCGGTCGCAGCGCTCGGCCTCGTTCATGAAGTGGGTGGAAATGAAGATGGTGACGCGGTCGCGCCGCGCCAGCTCGATCATCAGGCGCCAGAAATTGTCGCGTGCGATGGGGTCGACGCCGGACGTCGGTTCGTCGAGGATCAGCATTTCCGGCTTGTGCACCATGGCTACGGCCAGCGACAGCCGCTGGCGTATGCCCAGCGGCAGGCTGTCGGGCAAGTCGTCCATCACGGCGCGCAAGTCGAAGCGCTGCGCCATTTCGTCGATCCTCGCCGGGATCTCGCCCTCCGGCACGTGGAACAGGCGCGCGTGCAGCACCAGGTTCTGGCGCACCGTCAGTTCGCTGTACAGGGAAAACGCCTGCGACATGTAGCCGACCCTGCGGCGCGTGTCGATGTCGTTGGAATCGACTTCCTTGCCGAACAGCCAGGCCTTGCCTTCCGTGGCCGGCAGCAGACCCGTGAGCATCTTCATGGTGGTCGATTTGCCGCAGCCGTTCGAACCGAGAAAACCGAAGATCTCGCCGCGGCCGATGCGGAAATTCACATGGTCGACGGCGGTAAAATCGCCGAAGCGCATGGTCAGGTCTTTGGCCTCGATGGCGACGTCCTGCGCGCTGGCGGCGTCCAGCGGCGTGATCACGACGGGCTGGTGGCCGGCGCGCTTGGCCTCGGGCAGCAGCTTGATAAAGGCCGCTTCCAGATTGCCGCTTTCTGTGCGCGCCAGCAGTTCGGCCGGCGTGCCCGTATCGAGCACCTTGCCGTCATCCATGGCGACTAACCAGTCGAAACGCTGCGCCTCGTCCATGTAGGCGGTGGCCACCATCACGCTCATTTGCGGGCGCTGCACGCGGATGCCGGCGATCAGGTCCCAGAACTGGGCGCGCGCCAGCGGATCGACGCCGGTGGTCGGCTCATCGAGAATGAGCAGGTCGGGATCGTGGATCAGGGCGCAGCACAGGCCCAGCTTCTGCTTCATGCCGCCCGACAGCTTGCCCGCCGGGCGCGCGAGGAAGGGTTGCAAGCCCGTGCTGCGGGTCAGCTGGTCGATGCGGCGGCGGCGCTCGGCCGCGTCATGGCCGAACAGGCGCGCGAAAAACTGCAGGTTTTCCTCGACCGACAGGGTCGGATACAGATTCTTGCCCAGGCCTTGCGGCATGTAGGCGATGCGCGGGCAGACATCGTCGCGGTGGCGCGCATCGCGCATGTCGCCGCCCAGCGCCATCACGCTGCCCTGCTGCACGGCGCGCGCGCCGGCCACCAGCGACAGCAGGCTCGATTTGCCCACGCCATCGGGGCCGATCAGTCCCACCATGCGGCCGGCCGGCACGTCGAGGTCGATGCCGTCGAGCGCCACCGTCTTGCCGTAATGCTGGCTGACGCCCTGGATGCTGACGACAAAGGAAGTCACGTCCATGCTCACTGCGGAACCTTCGCCGTCAGTTCAGCGGGCCATGGCTGCTTCGCATTGAGGCGCACCCAGGCCACGCCCGGCAAACCCACTTTGACCAGGGCCAGGTGCTTTTGCAGCAGCTCGCGGCTGATCTGCGCCTTCACGCGGAACATCAGTTTTTGGCGCTCGCTGGCCGTTTCCACCGTCTTCGGCGTGAACTGCGCGCTGGCGGCGACAAACGAAATCGTCGCGGGAATCACGTAATTGGGCGCCGCGTCGAGGATGAGGCGCACCTCGCCGCCCATCGCCACCTTGCCGGCCGCCGTCTCGGGCAGGAAGAAGGTCATGTAGACGTCCGACAGGTCGACCAAGTTGAGCACCTTGCCGCCACCGGCCAATACTTCGCCCTGCTGCGCCACCAGGTATTGCACGCGGCCGTCGCGCGGCGCCGTCAGCTGGCCATCGGCCAGGTCGGAATCGATGCGCGCCGTGGTCGCCTCGGCGGCTACGACGGCGGAACGCGAACCGACCACCTGCGCTTTTGCCGCATCGATGGCCGCCTGCGCCGCCGTCACCTGCGCCTTGGCCGCATTCAGGGCGGCGGCCACGCTGCGCACGCGGGCGCGGTCGTCGTCGAGTTCCTGCACCGAGGAAGCGCCTTCCTTCGACAGGGTTTCGGAACGGGCCAGGCGGCGCCTGGCCGCATCGAGTTCGCTTTCGCGCTGCGCCACCATGGCCAGCGCGGCCGCCTTGTCGCTTTCGCGCACGGCCACCTGCGCCTGCGCGCCGACCACGGCATCGGACGCCTGCTGCTGGCGCGCGCGCGCCTCGTCGCGCTGGGCCGTCAGCGAGTCGACCTGCATGGTGGCCAGCGGCTGGCCCGCCTTGACGAAGTCGCCCTCGCGCACGAGGATCTCCTTGACCCGGCCGGCCAGCTTGGTGGCGACGTCGACTTCCGTCGCTTCGATGCGGCCATTGCCGCTGACAAAACCTTCGCCAGGGCCCGTGGGGCGCATTTTTTGCCAGGCCACGTAGCCCAGCACGAGCACGGCCACGACGAGCGCCGCGGGGATGAGTTTTTTCTTCAGTTGAGCATTCATGGTATCGGGGCGATCAAATTAGTGAGTGGAAGCGGCGGCGGGTGCGGGTGCGCCGCCGCCCAGGGCCGCGTACAGGCTGACCTGGCTGGACAGCAGCGCGCGGCGCGTCTGCACCAGCTGCTGCTCGACCGTCAGCAGGTCGCGCTGTGCATCGAGCACTTCCAGGTAGGGCGCGGCGCCATTGTCGTAGCGCAGCTTGGCCAGGCGCGCGCGTTCGCTCTGCGCGGCCAAGGTGGTCTTGCCGATATCGACCTGCAGCGCCAGCCAGCGCCGGTTCGACAGCGCGTCGGCCACTTCGCGGAAGGCGCCCTGCACGCTCTTTTCATAATTGGCCACGGCCACGTCGCGGCGCACCTCGGCCAGGTCCATATTGGCGCGGATGCGGCCCGCGTCAAAGATCGGCAGCACCAGGCGCGGCGCGAAATTCCAGGCGCCGCTGCCCGAGTCGAACAGGCCGCTCAATTCCGCGCTGGCCGTGCCATAAGCCGCCGTCAGCGAAATGGCGGGGAAGAAGGCGGCGCGCGCGGCGCCGATATTGGCTTGCGCGGCCCGCAGCTGGTGCTCGGCCGCGATCAGGTCGGGACGCTGCGTGAGCAAGGCCGAAGGCAGGCCCGCATGCAGCGGCTGCAGCACGCTGGCGTCGTCGAAGCGGCGCATCTCGCCAGCCACTGGCGTCAGGTCGACGGGACCGCCCACCAGCTGGGCCAGCGCATGCGCCTGCACGGCGCGCGCCTGCTCCAGCTGGGCCGACAGCGACAGGGCCTGGCTGAGCAGGGTTTCCACCTGCGTCAGGTCCAGCTTGGAAATCGACCCCACCTCGAAGCGGCGCGTGAAGATGCGCAGCGATTCGGCGCGGCTGTCGACCGTGGCGCGCGCCAGTTCCACGCGCTCGTCGAGTTCGCGCAAGCCCAGGTAGCCATTGGCCACCTGCGCCACCAGGGCCACGCCGACGGCGCGGCGCGCCTCGTCGCTGGCCAGCAGGGTTTGCAGCGCGCTGTCCTTCAGGCTGCGCACCCTGCCCCAGAAATCGAGTTCCCAGGCGCTCACGTTCAAGCCCGCCTGGTACTGCGCGCTCGTCATGGCGCGGCCCGTCGGACTCAGGTCGTCTGGCACGCGCGCGCGGCTGCCGGAGGCGCCCAGCGCGATGGTGGGGAATTGCTCCGCGCGCTGGATGCCATACGCGGCGCGCGCTTCTTCCACGCGCAGGGCGGCGATGCGGATGTCGCGGTTGCCGGCCAGCGCCTGCGCAATGAGCGCCTGCAGACACGGGTCGGCAAAGTAGGCTTGCCAGGCGACGTCGGGCGCCTGCGCGCCGGCCGGATCGGCTTCCGGATACTGCGCCGCCACGGGCAACGGCGGCGGCGCGTACGGCGGCGCCAGCGAGGCGCAGCCGGCCAGGGCCAGCGCGGTGGCCAGCGCGGCCATCCTGGCGCGGTTGGACAAAGTAGAAACAGCCATGGTCATCGTCTTCCAGTCAATTCAGAATGTTGTAGCCGCCATCGACATACAGGGTGCCGCCCGTGATGGCGCGCGCGCCGTCGCCGGCGAGGAAGGCGCACAGCGCGCCCACGTCCTCGATGGTGGCCAGGCGGCGCATGGGCGAGCGTTCGATGGCGTCGGCCATCAGGCGGTCGAAATGGGCGATGCCGGAAGCGGCCCGCGTCTCCAGTGGGCCCGGCGAAATGGCGTTGACGCGGATGCCTTGCGGCCCCAGTTCGGCGGCCAGGTAGCGCACCGACGCTTCCAGCGCCGCCTTCACGGGCCCCATCAGGCCGTAGTCGGCGATGACTTCCTCGGCGCCCAGGTAGCTCATGGTCATCAGGCTGCCGCCGTCCCGCATCAGGGGTTCGGCCAGCTTCGCCATGCGCATGAAGGAGTGACAAGAGATATCCATCGCCTGGGCAAAACCGTCGGCGGAACTGTCCGTGACCCTGCCATGCAAATCGTGTTTCGGCGCATACGCTATCGAGTGGACGACGAAATCGAGCGTGCCCCACTGCCGTCCGATCTGCGCGAACAGCGCCTCCAATTGACCCGGCACGGCCACGTCGAGCGGCGCCATGATGGCCGCCTGCACTTGCTGCGCCAGCGGCTCCACGTGCGCTCTGGCCTTGTCATTGAGCCAAGTCACGGCCAGTTCGGCACCGGCCGCGCGCAGCGCGCTGGCGCAGCCCCAGGCGATGCTTTGCGCATTGGCGATGCCCACCACCAGCCCACGCTTGCCCTGCAAAGGCAAGTGCGGGTGCAAGCCGGCCGTCATGCCTGGACCGGACGCAAGGCGGGCCACGGCGTGGCCGCCTGCACGCAGCGCACCGCGCCGGCACGCGTGGCGGCCGCGCTCATGGCCAGGGTCACGCCGCCGGCGCGCGCATACGGCAAGGCAATCGGTGTGTGGGGATGGAGGGTATTGCACGCGTCAGGCGCGGGGGTCTGCATCTTCATGAATCGGCTTCCGTCACTGAAATTCGAGGCCGGCACCAGTGCATTCTCGGGGAACTGGTACAGGGCGAAAATTACTCTACAGCATTTAGATACGTGATTCGCGATGAGTCCGGTCCGCATGCTTATCGTTTTTGAGCTAAGTCAACTATAAGTGCGATTGCGGCGATGCAACATTGATATACATCAAATTCTACATCAATATTATTTAAATGAACTAATTGACAAGCAATCGAATCGCGGTGCTTATTTGATAATATCGCGGGGCTGGCGCACAGAAAGGCGGCCGAGCAAAAGAAGGGGGAATTGCCTGAAAAACAAACTACGCGGCGCCGTGGCGCGCGGCGCAAGGCGGGGAACGGTGAAACGGGGGGCCATGCTATTGCGATGCAACATGGCCCGCCATGCTTATTCCAACGATATGAACGGCATTATTTTCCCGGCACCGTGGCGGGACGCGAATACAGGTCGATGATGGTGCTGATGCCATCCTGGCATACGGAACAGAAGGTCTCGCTGCGGTCGAACATGATGCACTGCATCTCGGGTCGGTAGTAGCCGGACGATTCATAGTTCGCGCCTTCGAAGGCGCCCACCGCATGGCGCTGCGGCGCCTTCGAAAACAGCTGCTGCGTGTATGCCAGGTCGGCCTTGAACAAATCGCTCATCTCGCTTTCCGGGCGGTTGGCCGCGCGCAGGGCCGCGCGCTGCTTCTGGTATTCGCGCGCATGGCTGTCGTACGCTTGCTTCGGCCAGGGCGTCGGCAGCGGCGTGCCGGCCTTGACGTGGCCCTTCCATTTCAGCTTGGCCGGATCGCGCAGCGCCGTGGCGTTCGGCTCCCACGGCTCCTGGCGCTCGCCGTTCGACTGGTAGGCCACGGGCGAAGTGTAGTACTCGTCGGCCAGGCCGGCGAAATGGTGGCCGAATTCATGCACGAACAGGTAGTTGGCCCAGTCGTTGTTCGCTGCCGCCGTGCTGAACTGGCCGAAGATGCCGCCGCCGCCGTAGGTATCGTTATTGACGAGGATTTCGATGAATTCGTACGGCGCGTACTGCGCCAGGTCGCGCAGCGCGCGGTTGTCCGTCGTCAGCACATAGCGCTCGCTGCCGAAGATGTCGTAGCGCGTGCCCAGCGGCGAGGCGTGATGCACGCCCGTCGATGGGCGCGACACGCCCGATTCCGGCGTCGGCGCGGCCATGGCCCAGACGTTGAAATCTTTGGCCCGCTCGCGAAATGGCGAGACGGTAAACAGGTGCTCGGCCAATTTGCGCGCCGTCGCTTCGAACTTGCCCATTTCGGCGGCCGTGTAGCCATCGCCCATGATCAGCAGGTCGACCTTTTCGGACGAGGGCCCTTCGACACGGATCGGGATCGGCTTGACGGGCGCCGGCGGCTGCTTGCGGATCACGTCCTGCGCGGCAGGATCGACATCGGTGCTCCACACAATGGAAAACAGGCCGCGTTCGTCGCGTTTGAGGATGCGCACGCGCACAGGCTGCTCGGGCTGCGGGAAGCGCACGGACTCCTGGAAGGCGCGCGTCGTGGTTTTCGCCTCGTCGGTGCTGGCCCACTCGCCGAAGATGGTGGAAAAGCCGCGCGAGTACAGCACCTTGCCCGACTTGATGTCGACCACTTCCAGCATATTGTTGCCGCGGTTGCTGTCATCGATGGGGCGCGCCAGGTTGCCCGGCCATGGCAGGGGCTCGACCAGCACGCGCTCGACCGCATAATGCTCGCCCAGCGCATTGCCGCTGTGCTGGTAATCGAGGCGCATGGTGGCCGGCTGGGCAGCATTGGCCGCTTGCGCGGCAGGGACGATGCCGGCGGCCAGCGCCAGCGCGCACAGGAAGGATCGAATCGGGGTCTGCTGCATCTCATTCCTAACACGGTAGAAAAACGGGTAAAAGAAGCGGTTTTCCGAACAAACAGCGGCGCCAGCGGCGGGCATGGAAAAATCCGGTGCGGCACATTGTAGCGACAGGAATCGGCACTGCAAAGCATCCATTTCACGCCCCGCTTGACCGCGCCGCGCAATCCATTTATATTAGACTGACTAGTCGATTAATTAAAGAGCAAAGCCATGCGCACCATCGATCCCGATAAACACGCGGCCCGCCGCGACGCCATTCTCGCCGCCGCGCGCCACTGCTTCGCGCGCAAGGGCTTTCACCAGACCAGCACCGCCGCCATCTGCACGCAGGCGGGCATGAGTCCCGGCAACCTGTTTCACTATTTCCCCACCAAGCAAGCCATCATCGCCGCCATCGTCGACCAGGAAGGCAGCGAGACGGCCGCCTATTTCGCCGGCGTGCAAGGCAGCGCCGATGCGTACGGCGCCCTGCTCGACTTCATGGACCTGGTGCTGGCGCTGGCGGCCGACGGGGACTTTGCGGGACTGGCGCTGGACATTGCCGCCGAGGCGATGCGCGACACGGACATCGCGGCCAGGGTGGCGCGCAACGACGCCAGCCTGCGCGGCGGCCTGCAAACCTTGCTGGCAGAGGCGGCGGCGGCAGGCCAGATCGACGCCGGGCTGGACGCCGCGCAAACGGCCGGCTGGATCGCCGCGCTGATCGACGGCATCTTCAACCGGGTCGCCGTCGATCCCGATTATGCACCGCTGGCGCAGCGCGCCAGTTTGCACCTGCTGCTGGCGCGCTTCCTGCGCCCTGCCCTGGCATGAGCGCCGCCATGCCAACCCCGCCCGCGCGCATTGCCGATGTCGACGCCCTGCGCGGCTGCGCCCTGTTCGGCATTTTGGTGGTCAATATCGGCGCCTTCGCCACGCCCTGGTTCGGTCTGGGCATGACCGATCCCGCCTTTCACGGCGGCGTCGACCGCGCCACGCATTTTCTTGTCGCGCTGCTGTTCGAGACCAAGTTCTACCTGCTGTTTTCCTTCCTGTTCGGCTACAGCTTCACCTTGCAGATGCAGGCGGCCGCGCGCGCCGATGCGCCGTTCGTGCCGCGCATGCTGCGCCGGCAGGCGGGCCTGTGGCTGATCGGCGCCCTGCATGCCGTGTTCCTGTTTCATGGCGACATACTGACCACCTACGCCGTGCTGGGCATCGTGCTGCTGGCGCTGCACCGTTGCGGCGAACGCCAGGCACTGTGCCTGGCCCTGGTGCTCGTCACCGTCTGCGCCGCGTTCTGGGCAGGCATGGCCTGGCTGCAAAGCCTGCAGCCGGCGGGCGACGCGGCGGACAACGCCGTGGCGATGGCGCAAAAGGCGGCAACGGCGCTGGCCGCCTACCGCGCCACGCCTGCCGCCGTCGTCAGTCAGCACTTGCGCGAACTGAGCGACATCTGGATCGTCCTGCTGCTGGTGCAGGCACCGTGCGCGCTGGCCATGTTCCTGTGCGGCCTGGCCGCCGGCAAGCGCGAGATGCTGCTGCACGCGGCCAACTATCTGCCGCTGCGCCGCCGCCTGCTGTGGGCCGGCGCGCTGGCAGGCCTGCCCGGCGCCGCCGTATATGCGTGGACCTCCGTGTATGGCGAGAGCCAGGCATGGCAGGTGGCGGGACTGGCCGTGGGCCTGGCGAGCGCGCCGCTGCTGGCGGGCGCCTACCTGGCATGCGCGCTGACCCTGTTCGAACGGCTGCGCGACGGCACGCTGTTTGCGCTGCTGGCCGATACGGGCCGCATGGCCCTGTCGAACTACCTGCTGCAGTCAGCCGTCTGCGCCTGGCTGTTCCTCGCGTATGGCGCACGCTTGATGGGCAGCGTCTCGCCGCTCGGCGCACTGGCGCTGGCCCTCATCATCTTCAGCCTGCAGCTGCCCCTGAGCCGCTGGTGGCTGCGCGGCCACGCCTATGGCCCCGTCGAATGGCTGCTGCGGGCCCTGACGATCGCCGCGTGGCCGCGCTGGCGGCGCGCCAGTGCAAGCTACTTGTAGCGGTACAGCGGCTGGCGCAGCTGGATGGGGCGGATGTCGAGGCGCAGCTTGAGCACCGAATACGCTTCCGCCTCGGTCGAGCTGTAGCCGACGCTGTTGACCGTTTTACTGAAGCGGAATTCGAAACCCAGCTCCGGGTACGGGTCGCGCGGGTTGCCGAAGGCGATGCCGATGGCTTCCTGCTGCGCGTTGTCGATCAGGTTGCCCATCAGGTCGAGCACGGCGTTGTTGCCGAGGATATCGTTGGTGAACACGGGCTCGCGCATATCGGGCTGGTTCGGATCGAGCTTGTTGTCGGCCTTGTCCGGCGAGGGCGTAAACACGCGCGTGACGAGGTTGAATTTGTCGCCCCGGTCCAGATAGCTGATGGCAGCATTGCTGATATTGAAATTTTTCACGCCGCGGTCGCTGATGGCGCCCGACAGGTCGATCAGCAGGGCGCCGCTGTAGCCGATCACTTCCACGTCGCGCATGGCGTCGACCACCATGGCGCTGTTTTCATCGATGCCCAGTCCCAGGTGATAGCCTTTTTTCAGCATCACGGGAATCATGCGCGCAAAGCGCCCGCGCACCAGCAGATGCTGGTCCACAAAAACGTCGCTGCCGATGAAGCCCAGTCCAGGCGCGATCTCGCGGCCATCCGTGACGCCCATCTTGAGCATGTCGAGCACGGGTTTGGCATCGTAGAACATGGTGGTGCTCATGATGGCCGCGCCGGCGCTGGAGCCGGCGATCACGCCGCCGTTGCGGTAGACCGACCAGATGGCTTCCAGCGCGGCCGTACGGCTGCCGTCCGGGCGCAGCAACGCTTGCGTGATGCGCCCCTGGTCGCCGCCGGCAAAATAGATGCCGGTGGCCGACTTGATCTGCGTGACGATGGCCGGATCTTCGGCCGCCTTGCGGTAATCGCGGTTGGCCAGCTTGACGGCCAGCGGCACGAAAAAGGCGTCCGCGCCATATTGATTGAGCTTCCTGATGATGCTTTCACCCGATTTTTCCGGGTTCATCGCGGCCGAGGCCAGCACGGCGATGCGCGCGCCCGGACCGCCCGACAACTTGACGATGCGCTGCCACACTTCGGCATTGTCGGCGCGCAGGCCGCCGCCGATGATGACGAGCGTACCCTGCGGCGCGCTGCCGATGGCGCTGCCGCCGGGCGCCGCCACGGCATGGAAGCTGCACAATGCCAGCGCGAACAGCAGCGCGGCGCAAAAGGTGTGGTACCGGATTGAGAATAATTTCATGATGCCTTTCGAATACAAGGAAAGGGGCGCGCACTTGTTGATACCGGCGCGCGCCCTTGCTGCCAAAACTGCTGCCTGCCACCCAACTGCATCGAACTACGATACTACTTGCCGCATATGACAGCGTTGTTGCGGTATCTCCAGTTTTTTACTTGAAGCTGTAATTGGCGCTGGCGTAGAAGCGCCGGCCGCGCGGGTCGGCGTAGCTGGGATCATAGCCGGACAGGAAGAAAAATGCCTGGTTCGAGTATGGCGGACTGGTATTGAACAGATTCTGTATGCCGGCGCGCAGCTTGAACTGCTGGCTGACCGCATACGCGCCCGACATGTCCCACAGCGTGTAGGCCTTCACGCGGTTCGGCTTGACCACGCTGCCGTCGTCCGTGTTGATGGCCGAGTTCTGGTCATCGTAGCCGCTCGAATACGTGTTCGACAGGCTGGCCGAATACGGGCCATTGTCCCAGTCGAGGGTGATCGTATGGCGCCAGCGCTGCACCACGCCGTCCGTGACGAACTTGTTCAGATTGCTGATGAAGACATCGCCAGGGCTGGTCTGGATTTTTGAGCCGAGCACATAGGTGCCGCTCAGATGTCCGCCAAAGCGTCCCCACGCCGTTTTCACGCCATGCAGATCGGCCGTGATATCGATGCCCGAGGCTTTTTGCGCACCGCGGTTTTCCTTGCGCAGCTCGATGTAGCGGATTCCATTGTCTTCGTCGCGGTGTACGAGATTGCCGTACTTGGACAGGTTGGACAGGATGATGTCGTCGCCGATTTCGCTGATCAAATCCGTGCGCCTGATGTTCCAGTAGTCGGCACTGAAGGTCCAGTGCTGGCCGGGCTCGAGCACCACGCCGGCCGTGAACTGGCGGCTGCGCTCCGGTTTCAGCTTGTCGTTGCTGTAGCGGCGCGTACGCCAGTTGTCGGCGCAGACGGAGTAGTCGTTGTTCTCGGCTTCGCAGTACACGGGATCAGGCAGGGTCGCCGTCTGGCTGTAGACAGTGGGCCGATGCAGGTCCGACATCGACGGCGCGCGGAAGCCCTTGCCGGCCGAGGCGCGCAGCAGCACCTCCTTGCTGGGCATGTAGGTCAGGCCGATCTTCGGACTGAGGGCGCCGCCCACTTGCTGGTAATGGTCATAGCGGCCGGACAGCTGCGCCTGCCATTGCTTGCTAAACGGCAATAGCAATTCACTATAGATGGCCTGCACGTTGCGGCTGTCGCTGGTGGCCACGCCGCCTTCGGGCGCGTCATCGTTGGTGATGTTACCGCTCATTAGCAATGCGGATGGCCGGAAATCCGTGCGCTCGCGCCGCACTTCGCCGCCCACCGCCAACGCCATGTCGCCGCCGCCCATGGACATCAAGGCACGCGACACCTTGAAATCGAGCGCATCCATGACGCCGCGCGCGTGCCGCACTTCGTCGTTGACCTGGATGCTCTCGAGCAGCGCCTTACCCGCCGCACTGGAGGGGCCGAAGGGATTGATGGTGCCATCCGTGATGCCCTTTTGTAGCTGGTCTGCCAGGAGGTAGCCGTGCGTGTCCTTGTCCCTGACCACATTGACACTGTGATTCAAGCCCACGTCGTAATCCCAGCCGCCCACGGTGCCGGTGGCGCCCACCACGTAACGCTGGCTTTCGCTGGTCAATTCGCTGGTGCGCATGCCCGCTTCGTTCAGGCGAATGCGCAGGGCCAGCGTGCCGGTCAACCCGGCAGCGTTCAGCTGCGGCACCATGCTGGCGTCGATTTCGCCATCCGGCCGCGCTGTCGATCCCACGTAATAGCTGCGCGAGCGGCTCAGTGCCACTTCCGCATACAACTGGTGATCGTTATTCAGTTTCAGCACGCCGCGCGTGAGCAGGTTCTGCTTATCCGTTTTCGGATACAGCTCGGTGTCGCCCATGTAGTTATAGGTACACGCATCAACGCCGCCCGTGCCGGCAGGCAGGTACACATTGGCCGGTCCGCTGCAGCCTGGAATCGACAGATTAATCAGGCGATTCGTGATCGGCTGGCCATTGAGCAGGAAGCCCTGCTCCTGCAGGTAGTCGCGCTGGTCGCTGGAGAGGCGGATATTTGCCGGACTGGTGTAACTGGACAGCAAATGACCGAGGCGTTCCGGCACCTGCAGGTGCGGAATGAACTTGCGCTGCGAGGTGCTCAGACGGTCCGTTTTTTGCAGGTCGACCACGGCAAAGATATTGTAGCCATCCGTGGCCAGGTCACCCGTGCCGGCCGTGATGCTGGCCGTGCGCTTGCCGGCGCCGCCTTCCTGCGTGCCGCTGCCGTAGGCGTTCAGCTCCACGCCCTGGTAATCCTTGCGCGTAATAAAATTGATGACGCCGCCGATGGCGTCCGTGCCGTACAGGGCCGAGGCGCCGTCGAGCAGCACTTCCACGCGCTGCAGGGCGGCGGCGGGAATGTTATTGAGGTCCACGCCCGCATCGTCGCCAGGCGAGGCAAAGTTGGCCATGCGCCGGCCATTGAGCAGCACCAGGGTCGACGAGGTGCCCACGCCGCGCAGGTTGGCGCTGTTGAAGCCGCGCTGGTCGCCGCCCACGTTGATGCTGACGCCATCGGTCAGGCCGCCCACGTTGGCCGACACGCGTGCCATCAACTCGGCCGCCGTCGTCACGCCCGCCTTTTCGATCTCGGCCCGCGTGATGATCTGCACGGGCAGCGCCGTCTCCGACTCCAGCCGCTTGATGGCCGACCCCGTGATTTCCACGCGCTGCATTTTTTTCGGCGCCGGCTCCACATCCGGCCCCTGCTCTTGCGCCTGCGCGCCGCCGGCCAGCATGCCCAGCGCCGCCGACACGCTCAGGGCCCCCAGCGCCAGCCGCACGCCTTGCGCCAGCACCGATTCGCGCGGCAAGGAGCCGCCGTCCTGTTTTTTCATCTGCATTGTCATTCTCCCCGGATGTTGATGCCTGATTTTTATAATAATTTTGGGACTGCCTTGCGTTGCTTTGAAGCTGTTTTCCGCGCGCCTTGCACGCCATGTTCGCCGCCATACAGATAGGCGGAGATGACTTCGCTCAAGCGGGCCGCTTTTTCTACGTTCTTCCTGTTCGATACCATCAGCGCCACGGCCAGCGCCTCGATCATCGCCAGCGCCGTGCTGGCGCTGCTGGGCAGGACGGGATGCGTGCTTTGCGCATACAGCGCGTGGTCGGCCAGTTCGGCCAGGGGCGACGCGGGCGAGTCGGTAAGCGCCACGATGCAGGCGCCGCGGTCGCGCGCAAAGCTGGCCAGGCCGATGCAGTCGAGCGTGTAGCGGGGGAACGAGATCACCACGAGCACGTCCTGCGCCGTCAGGTTGACCAGGTGACCGGCCGCCACTTCCGAGCCGCCGATGCCCACCACTTCCACCACGTGCGGGCAAAACGGCTGCAGATGCTGCACCAGCATGCCCGCCAGGTTGGCCGACAGGCCGAAACCCATCACGTACACGACCTTGGCGCGCGTCAGGCGGCGCACAACGGCCAGCATGGCGGGCGGCGACAGGGCATCGGACGTGGCGGCGATGTTCGCGGCCGCATATTCCAGGCTTTCCGTGATGGGCGAGGTGGCGCGCGCGCGCCGTTCTATCGTGCGGCGCAGTTTGTCGACCGGCTGCAGCAGCGATTGCAGGGTTTCGGCCATGGCGCCGCGCATAGCCGAGTAATTCTTCTGACCGATATCGCGCGCGAAGCGACTGATGGTGGCCGTCGACACCTGGCAGCTGTCGGCCAGTTCCTCGATGCCCAGCGCCGTCACGCGCATCTGGTTGCGCAGCAGGTAATCGGCGATCTGCCGCTGCGAAGCCGAGCCGCCGGCCAGCACGTGCATCAGCGCCTGCCCCAGCGGCGATTGCGCGAAGGCGGCATCGGGCGACGCCAGCGTGGTGGCAAGTGGCGTGGGGGCGCTGCTTCTGGCAGGACTGGCGGATGCTCTCATATCACTGGCGGCCTGTATTCTTGGGCACTGCTGATCACTGGCGGAGGGGGAAATCGGGTCGCTGGAACTTACTGTACTCATATCAAAAAGAAAACTCAACAAATATTTGTAAAAGGATTTTCATTGATTTACTTCGTGAAAATATTGCTACATAATCGACCGGAATCCATCAACCATGCACCTTTTCGGGGCGCCCACCATGCAAGTACAGCAGCATTCCATCTCCACCGCGCACGCCAGCATGTCATGCCAATTGAGCAGCTTCCACTTCGGCACCGCGGCCGCCACCAGCCGCAGCGGCAAGAAGGTCTACATCCAGGCGGCCCTGCACGCGGACGAGGTACCGGGCATGCTGGTGTCGCAATTTTTGCGCCGCGAACTGCTGGCGCTGGAAGCGGCCGGCAAGGTGCACGGCGAAATCATCCTGGTACCGGCCGCCAACCCGATCGGCCTGGCGCAAGCCATCCATGGCGCGCCGTTCGGCCGTTTCGACCTGACCACCGGCATCAACTTCAACCGCGCCTACCGCCACGTGGCTGATGAACTGAAAACCACGCTCGATGGCCAGCTGGGGCAAGATGCGCCAGCCAACGTGGCGCTGATACGCGAGCACGCGCGCGCCGCCGTCGCCGCCTGGCGGCCGGGCACGGATGCGGAGACGCTGAAGAAAACCCTGCTGGGCATGGCCATCGACGCCGACATCGTGCTCGACCTGCATTGCGATAACGAAGCGGCCCTGCACATCTATACGGGCACGCCGCTGGCGGTACAGATCGCGCCCCTGTCCGCGCTCCTGGGTGCGCGCGCCGTGCTGCTGGAACTGGCGGCAGGCGAAGAGCCGTTCGACGAAGCCTGCAGCCGCTTGTGGTGGGATCTTGACGCGCACTTCGGCGGCCGCTATCCGATTCCCGCCGCCTGCCTGTCGACCACCGTCGAACTGCGCGGCGAGGTGGAGGTGAGCTACGCCCTGGCCGAACGCGACGCCGCCGCCCTGCTGCGCTTTCTCGCCATCGAGGGCGTGCTGGACATCGCCGGCGCCGGCGACGACCTGCCCGCGCCGCAATGTACGCCAACGCCGCTGGCGGGCGTGGAACCGATCCTCGCGCCGCATCACGGCGTGCTGGTCTACCTGCGGGAAATGGGCGACGTATTGGCCGCCGGCGACGCGGTGGCCGACCTGATCGACCCCGTCAGCGGCGAGACGACAACCTTGCGCTGCACCGTCGCCGGCGTCTTTTTTGCGCGCAGCGCCCACCGCCACGTCCTGCGCGGCATGAACGTCGGCAAGGTCGCAGGCAGCATCGCCTTCCGCGGCGGCAGCCTGCTGAGCCAATAAATGTCACAAAAAAGCGCCATGAGAACATTCAAGCTTCCCAATACCTTCGTCCTGCTGTGCGCCATCCTGGCCATGATCGCCCTGGCGACCTGGCTGGTGCCGGGCGGGAAATTCGACACCCAGCTGGTCAACGGCAAGCAGCTGATCATCCCCGGCACGTTTCATTACGTAGCCAACAAGCCGCAGGGACTGGCCGCGCTGATGATGGCGCCCATCAAGGGCTTCGTCGACGCCAGCCTGATCATCGGCTTCGTGCTGATCGTCGGCGGCGCCTTCGCCGTGCTGCAAAAAACGGAAGCCTTCGATTCGCTGATCAAGGCCATCGCCAAGGCGCACACCAGTTCGCGCTTCGTGCGCGCTGCCATCATCCCCGTCTTTTTTACGATGTTTTCGCTGGGCGGCGCCACCTTCGGCATGAACGAGGAAGCGATTCCCTTCATCCTGATCTTCGTGCCGCTGGCCCTGGCCCTGGGCTACGACACCATCACGGGCGTGTCGATTCCCTTCATCGGCTCGCAGGTGGGCTTTTCCGCCGCCTTTTTAAATCCGTTCAACGTCGGCATTGCGCAGGGCATCGCCGGCGTGCCGATCTTTTCCGGCATCGGCTACCGCCTGATCGTGTGGGCCATCGCCACTGCCGTCAGCATCGTGTTTTTGATGTGGTATGCGGCGCGCATCAAGCGCCATCCGGAAAAAAGCCCGACCTACCTGCTCGATATCGAAAAGCGCAGCGAACATTCGATGGACCTGGACAGCTTTGCCGGCATGACGCGCACGCACCGCGCCGTACTGTGGATCTTCATGGCGACCTTGCTGACGATGGTCGTCGGCGTCGTCAAGTACGACTGGTTCATCGATGAAATCGCCGCGTTGTTCCTGGTGATGGCCATCATCGTCGGCCTGGTCGGCCGGCTCGACATGGACAGCCTGGTCGCCTCCTTCGTGCAGGGCGCGCGCGACATGGTCAGCGTGGCGCTGGTCATCGCGCTGGCGCGCGGCACCATGATCCTGGCGCGCGACGCGCAGATCATCGACACCATACTGCATGCATTGACGCCCCTGGTGGCCTCGTCGAGCCCCGTCTTCGCCGCGCAAAAGATGTTCTTCATGCAGTCGGTGATCAACTTCTTCATCCACTCGGGCAGCGGCCAGGCGGCGCTGACCATGCCCATCATGGCGCCGCTGGCCGACCTGGTCGGCGTGACGCGCCAGACGGCCATCCTGGCCTTCCAGTTCGGCGAATTCACCACGCCGATGATCCCCACGTCCGGCATCACCGTCGGCGTGCTGGCGCTGGCGCGCGTGCCCTGGATCACGTGGGCCAAGTGGATGATCCCGCTGCAGCTGATCTACCTGGTGCTGGCGCTGCTGCTCTTGATTCCGCCGTGCCTGATGCACTGGCAGTGAGCGCCGGCCTGGCGGCTCAGGCAATCAACGCTGGTAGATATCCGGCACATACCGCTCCATCAGCGTCTCCGGCCTGAGCGGTGCCGTAAAGCCGTAGCGTGCATACAAATCATGCGCCGTGCTGGTGGCCAGCATGAAACGGCGCAAGCCCTGCAAGCCGGGATGCGCCGTCACGGCCTCCATCAGGCGCTGGCTGTAGCCACGGCCGCGGTATTCTTCCAGCACATACACGTCGACCAGATAGGCAAACGTGGCGTAGTCGGTGACCACGCGGGCGAACGCCACCTGACGGCCGTCCAGCGTGCCGCCAAAGCAGAGCGAATGGTCGATCGCGCGCTGTACGGTAGCCAACGGGATGCCGATGGCCCATGTCGATTGCGTGCTGAGAAAATGGTGGATGGCTGGAACGTCGAGTTCCGCCTTGTCGGTGCTGATCATCAAATGTGACATCGCGCTGGCCCTGCTATCGTTGAAAAACACGATCATCGGCCTTTTTGCTGCGGCTGTCACCAGGGCTCGATAGAACCAGGGGCGCCGCCCGTTCTGCCTGTCCGTGATGCGGTGTTGCTGTTTGCTGCCGATGCTTCTTGTACTGCCTGCAATCCCATCGCCACGCTTACAGGGCAGCTTTTTCTTCGGCGCTCAAACGCTTGGCGCTGACGTACACGGTGTGCATGGTGGCTTGATCGGCGCTGGCGGCGATGGGGGCCGGCGCGGCGCGGAACTTCGGCACGGCAGCGGTGGCCAGGCTGGTGGCGGCGGCGACGGCGATGATGGCAACGAAGATGGCTTCCATGTTTTTAGCGATGTTCATGATGGTGTCCTTTGAGTGGCTGGTTGTGTGCTGCGATGATTGAACTGTAGGCCGATCCTCCCTGAACCGCCATCGGATTGCGACCAAACGCACGATTCGCGGGACAGAATACAAAAAGCCCGGATGAAACGCACAACAGGCACCCGGCGTGACATTTGAGGCTGGCCAGCCCCATTCCTGGCCATTTCGGCGCCCTGCAACCCCCTAAAAGCCCTACCGCCGGCCAACCTTGTTTATAATCGCCCTACACTAAAGGACTTCTTTCATGACTGATCAATTCTCCAAAAAGGGCGAAGCCTGGTCGGCCCGGTTTTCCGAACCGGTCTCGGACCTCGTCAAGCGCTACACAGCTTCTGTATTTTTTGACAAGCGCCTGGCGCTGTTCGACATCGAAGGTTCGCTGGCCCATGCGGAAATGCTGCATGCGCAAGCCATCATCAGCCCGGCCGACTACGCGGAAATCCAGCGCGGCATGGCGCAAATCTCGCAGGAAATCGCCGCCGGCCAGTTCGAATGGCTGCTGGACCTGGAAGATGTCCACCTGAATATCGAAAAACGCCTGACCGAACTGGTGGGCGATGCGGGCAAGCGCTTGCACACGGGCCGTTCGCGCAACGACCAGGTGGCCACCGACATCCGCCTGTACGTGCGTTCCGCCATCGACGACATCAGCGCCCTGCTGGCGACGTTGCGCAGCGCGCTGACGGACCTGGCCGAGCAGCATGCCGACACCATCATGCCGGGCTTCACCCACATGCAGGTGGCCCAGCCGATCACTTTCGGCCACCACATGCTGGCGTATGTCGAAATGTTCGGCCGCGACGCCGAGCGCATGGCCGACTGCCGCAAGCGCGTCAACCGCCTGCCGCTGGGCGCCGCCGCCCTGGCCGGCACCACCTTCCCCATCGACCGCCTGCGCGTGGCAAAAACGCTGGGCTTTGACGACGTGTGCCACAACTCGCTCGACGCCGTCTCGGACCGCGACTTCGCCATCGAATTTTGCGCCGCCTCCGCCGTGCTGATGATGCACGTGTCGCGCATGGCCGAAGAGCTGGTGATCTGGATGAGCCCACGCATCGGCTTCATCGACATCGCCGACCGCTTCTGCACCGGCTCGTCGATCATGCCGCAAAAGAAAAACCCGGACGTGCCGGAACTGGCGCGTGGCAAGACGGGCCGCGTCTACGGCCACCTGATTGGCCTCTTGACCCTGATGAAAGGCCAGCCGCTGGCCTACAACAAGGACAACCAGGAAGACAAGGAACCGCTGTTCGACACCGTCGACACGGTCATCGACACACTGCGCATCTTCGCCGACATGGCCGGCGGCATCACGGTGAAACCGGAAGCGATGCGCGCGGCGGCCCTGCAAGGCTACGCCACGGCGACCGACCTGGCCGACTATCTGGTCAAGAAAGGCTTGCCGTTCCGCGACGCCCATGAAGCGGTGGCCCTGGCCGTGCGCGCCTGCGTCGACGCCGGTTGCGACCTGGCAGACCTGTCTTTGGCCCAGCTGCTTGCGTTTTCGCCGCTGACCGGCGAAGACGTATTCGAGGTGCTGACCCTGGAAGGCTCCGTTGCCGCGCGCGACCACGTGGGCGGCACCGCGCCACGCCAGGTACGCGAAGCGATCGCCCGCGTGCGCACGCAGCTGGAAAAATAAAACCGGTTCTTGCCGGCAAGCGCCCCGCTGCAGCGATGCAGCGGGGCCTTTTTCATTGGCTTGACCCGTCCTGGAATAAGTTGACACTTTTTCGTTACAGAGAAGGAGTGTCCGATGGAACAAGGGTTTCGACGCAGT
>NZ_JBXAHC010000013.1:0-179995 GCF_058794735.1 Janthinobacterium sp. GW823-FHT06H09
GGCATTCGGCGTGCTCAGGTCGGGAAAAATATTTGATCCGGCCTTGCACGCCGCTTGACGGGGATAACAGTATCTACGCCCATATCCGGTAGATCCAGTAGCTTTCATCTTCTTTCATGGCGCGCGCCAGTTCCGTGGGACTCAAGCCCGTGATTTCGCGCGTCTCGCGGCAGAAATGCGCCTGGTCGGCGTAGCCGCCGCTGGCGGCGACGTCGGACCATGACGCCGTGCCCTGCAGGATGGCGCCGCGCTCGTCGAGGAACAGCTGTTCCGCGCGGCGCATGCGGCGCAAGGTGCGCATGGGCTGGCCGGCCCAGGCCTTGATGCGGCGCTCGATGTTGCGCGCGCTGCTGGCCAGGCCCGTCGATGCGGCCTGCACGCCCAGCCGGCGCACCCAGTCCTGGATGGCGCCGGCCGGTTGGTCGCCATTCTTGCGCGCCAGCAGCCAGCGCGGCGCGAGAAAATCCTCCACCAGCCTGACGCGGACCGCGTCGTCCGGCGCGGCCAGCACGGCGTCGGACAGGGACAGCCAGTCGGCATCGAACAGCGCGCCGAGGGGGCGGAACTGGTCCAGCAAGGCATCCATCGATATGCCCGTCAACGCATGCAGGGCGGCCGGATAAAACATCACGACAAACGAGTGCACGGGACCGGGGTTGTAGCTGACCAGCGGATACGAACGGGGGCCGCCGAACAGCGCGGGCGGCATGCGCACGTCCGGCAGCGACAGGCCCGGCGCGGCCGCTTCCACGTGGCCGGCGACGGTCCAGACGATGCTGCACATGGGCGCGGCGGGAAAGCGGTTCAGGCGCTGCGCCGGCGGCAAGGGCGCGCAGCCCGTGGTGTCGCGCACGAGGATGGCGCGCACGCAGGAAGCGAGCGCGGCGCGCGGGGCGATCAAACGGGTCAGGGGCGTAGGGGCGGCTGGCATGGCGACGATTGTACCGGCAATTTCTGGCCGCGCACGATGTCGTATTCGTTCAATACAAACGGGCCGCAATCGCGTAGAGTGTGGCCATTATTGCAAGCAATCCTCGTACTTTTACCGTATCGACAGGAGATGTTCATGCCGCCACTCGACCACGCCGCCCCCGCCGTCGCCACGCCCCTGCGCCAGATCCGCCGCCTGCCGGGGCCCTTCGCCTTGCCCATCGTCGGCAACAGCCTGCAGCTCAAACTCACGCGCATCCACCGCGACGTAGAACGATGGGTACAGCGCTACGGCCCCTTCATGCGCGCCTGGTTCGGCCGCACCCTGGTACTGGTGGTGGCCGACAGCGAGGCCGTCGGCGCCGTGCTGCGCGACCGGCCCGACGGGTTTCGCCGCCCCCTGAGCAGTTCGGTGGTCTCCGACGAAATGGGCGGCGTGCCCGGCCTGTTCCTGGCCGAGGGCACGGAATGGCGCAACCAGCGCCGCATGGTCATGGCCGGCATGGCGCCCGGCGCCATCAAAGCCTACTTCCCCGCGCTGGTGACGGTGGCGCAGCGCCTGCAGCGGCGCTGGTATATTGCCGCCACGCAAGGCCAGGCGATCGACCTCGATGGCGACCTGAAACGCTACACGGTCGACATCATCGCCGGCCTGGCCTTCGGCACGGAAGTCAATACGCTCGAATCGGGCGAAGACGTGATCCAGCGCCACATGGACGATATCCTGCCCGCCGTGGCGCGGCGCAGCCTGTCCATGTTCCCGTACTGGCGCTATGTCAAGCTGCCCATCGACCGCCGGCTGGACCGCGACGTGGCGGCCCTGTCCGCCGCCGTGGCGGACCTGGTGCAGCAGGCGCGCGCGCGCATGGCGCACGACCCGGCGCGCCGCGCGCATCCGCCCAACCTGCTCGAAGCCATGATCGCCGCCGCCGACCTGGAAGGCAGCGGCGTGACGGACCGCAACGTGGCCGGCAATGTGCTGACCATGCTGCTGGCGGGCGAGGATACGACGGCCAACACGGTGTCCTGGATGATTTATTTGCTGCAATGCAATCCGCAGACTCTGGCGAAGGCGCGCGAGGAAGCGCGGCGCCTGGCGCCCGACGCGGCCCAATTCACGATCGAGCAGATGGATAGCCTCGACTACCTGGGCGCCTGCGCCAGCGAAGCCATGCGCTTGAAGCCCGTGGCGCCCTTCCTGCCCGTCGAGGCGCTGCGCGACACGGTCATCGGCGACATCGCCGTGCCGGCCGGCACCCTCGTCTGGTGCGTGATGCGCAACGACACCGTATCGGATGCGCACTTTCCCGACCCGCTGGCCTTCCAGCCCGAGCGCTGGCTGGCCGACAGCGGCGAGGCCAACAACAAGCGCGCTTCGATGCCCTTCGGCGCCGGCTTGCGCACATGCCCGGGCCGCTATCTGGCCTTGCTGGAAATCAAGATTGCCATGGCCATGCTGCTGGGCAGCTTCGACATCGCCGGCGTCGACACGCCCGATGGCGGCGAGGCGCAGGAACTGATGGGGTTTGTGATGTCGCCCATCGGCCTGACGATGCGCCTGGCGCGGCCGCAGTGATACCATGGGGGAATCTCAGTCAACGTGCTTTCCCCATGCAAATTCACCTGGAATCGCCGCAGCAAGCGGACGTGCAAACCCTGATCGCCGAGCTGGATGCCTATCAACAAACGCTGTATCCGGCCGAATGCGTCTACTCGCTGGACCTGGCGTCCCTGCCGCCGGAAACCCTGCTGTTTGCCGTCGCCCGCGATGCGGCAGGTGCGGCGCGCGCCTGCGGCGCCATCGTCGTCACGCCCGATTTCGGCGAGGTCAAGCGCATGTATGTGCACCCGGACAGCCGCGGCCTGGGCCTGGCCAAGCGCCTGCTGGCCCTGCTGGAAGAGCAGGCGCTGGCGCGCGGCTGCCGCCTGCTGACCCTGGAGACGGGCATCCACCAGCCCGAGGCCATCGCCCTGTACGCGCGCCACGGCTACCAGCGGCGCGGACCGTACGGCGGCTATCCCGACGATCCGTTCAGTGTCTTCATGGAAAAACCGCTGCAGGCGGCCGCATGAGCGCCCCATCCGACAGCCTGCTCGACATCCGCGCGCGCCTGCGCGCCTTTGCCGACGAGCGCGACTGGGACCAGTTCCACACACCGAAAAACCTGGCCATGGCCCTGTCCGTGGAAGTGGCGGAACTGGCCGAGCACTACCAGTGGCTGCCCACGGGCGCGGATGCCGAGCTGGACGAGGCCAAGCGCACGGGCATCCGCCACGAGCTGGCCGACGTGCTGATGTATCTGGTGCGCCTGGCCGACAAGAGCGGCGTCGACCTGCATGCGGCCGTGCTGGAAAAGATGGCACTGAACGCGCAGAAATACCCGGCGCAGCAGGTGCGCGGCGACGCGCGCAAATATAGCGAGTACTGATAGGCCCACCCGTGCGTGACTGCTGCGTAAAAAAGCGTAGCATCAAGCCATGCCTACTTACCGCCCTCTTCTGCTGCCCCTGCTGGCAATGCTGTTCCATGGCACTGTTGCGCTGGCGCAAACCGCGCCCGTGCCGCAAGTCAAGGTGGACGCCACGCGCGACCCCGTCGACAAATCGTATCGCAAGATGCTGCAGGGCGTGGACCGCTTCGAGCGCGACCATGCGCTGGCGCCGCAGGCCGTGCTGCGCTTTCGTCTGCTGCCGCGCCAGCCCGGCGTGGACATGACGGGCGTGCAGCTGCGCATCGCCGGCGACACCGTCAGCATCCCCTTGCCGCTGGCCGAGGACAACAGCTTTGCCCCCGTGCGCAATGCACAGGCCGCGCGCGAGGATGCCGTGCTGATCGCCAACCGCAGGGCTTCCACCATGAGCTGGCGCGCGCAGGTCATCACGCCCGGCTTGCCGCCCGGCACGCGGCGCCTGGGCGACCTGCGCCTGGAATGCCGCGCCGGCATGGATTCGGGCCTGATCTCGAACGACCCGCAAATCATCGCCTGGCTGTCCAGCATGCTCTACAGCACCGACAAGGTCTGCTCGCAGCCGGACGGCAATTATCTGTTCTTCACGGACCGGCCCCTGTTCGGCGTGACCCTCGTGCATGGGGAGCGGCGCCTGGCCCTGCCGTTCAAAATGCTGTATGCGGGCGGCGAGCAGACGCCCGCCTCGCTGCCCTATTGCGATTGCCAGGTCTTGCTTGACCGCACGTATTACGCGCCCCTGTGGGATGCCAGCTGGCCCGACGATACCCTGCTGGAATTTGACTATATGGACGAGGTGGCGCCATGAAGTGGCTGGTATTTCCCGTGCTGGCATTGCTGGCCGCCTGTTCCGGCACGCGCGCCTTGCAGGCAAGCAAGAACGTACCTTACGCTACGCTGGAACAGACGGTACACCTTGGCAGCAGCACGCGCGAACAGGTGCGCGCCGCACTGGGCGAGAGCACGGCCATCCGTTTCGACAGCGGCAATGAAGTGTGGATGTACACCTACCCGGCCGCCTCTGGCGCGCAGGGAGAATATGTCATTTTGTTTGGCGGGGATGGGGTGGTGAAGAAGGTGCGCAGCGGGGACGTGTACCGGGTGAAGAAGTAAGAGTAACCCCACAGACAAAACCCGGGGGGAATGCTCCCAATGGGAAGCATTCCGGTCACGCAGTGACTGACCCCAGCCTTTCGCCGTTGGGGTAATTATCTTGCCTTCAGCAAGGCCCGTGCCGCCACGCCCGCGCCCGCGCTACGCCCCACGCCGGCAGCCTTGCGCTTGGGCGAGGCCTTCAATTTGAAGATACCGATCGACTGGGCCACGCTCTCGGTGCGCTGCGCCAGGCTGGTGGCGGCCGCGGCCGCCTGCTCGACCAGGGCCGCATTCTGCTGCGTGATGCCATCCATGTGGATGACGGCCTGGTTGACCTGGCCGATACCCTGGTTCTGCTCGCGCGTGGTCGAGGAAATCTCGTCCATCACTTCCGTCACGCGGGCCACCGAGGCGATCACTTCCGTCATGGTGGCGCCCGCATTGCTGGTCAGCACGCTGCCCGCATTCACGGTGGCGATCGAATGGTCGATCAGGTTTTTCACCTCTTTCGCCGCCGTGGCAGAACGCTGCGCCAGACTCCGTACCTCGCCCGCCACGACGGCGAAGCCGCGGCCGTGCTCGCCTGCGCGCGCCGCTTCCACGGCCGCGTTCAAGGCGAGGATGTTCGTCTGGAAGGCGATGCCGTCGATCAAGCCGATGATGTCGAGAATCTTGCGCGACGACGAGCTGATCTCGTCCATCGTGGTGACCACTTCGCTGACGATGGTGCCGCCCCTGGCCGCGATAGTCGATGCCTGCACCGCCAGGTCGTTGGCCGTGGCCACGTGGTCGGCGCTGTTTTGCACGGTCGATGTCAGCTCTTCCATGCTGGCCGCCGTCTGCTCCAGGCTGGACGCCTGCGATTCCGTGCGGCTGGACAAGTCCATATTGCCCGTGGCGATTTCCGCCGTGGTGATGCGGATATCCTCGAAGTTGGCGCGCACGTCGCCGATGATGCTGTGCAAGTTGATATTGGTCTGGCGCAAGGCCGCCATCAATTGACCCATGTCATCGTCGCGCACCTTGTCGATCACGCCCGTCAAGTCGCCACCGGCCATCTTGCGCGCCACCGTGATGGCGTCGCCCAGCGGCGCGACGATGGAATTGTGCAGATGGGCCCAGAAATACAGCATCAGCGCGACGGCGGCAGCGGCGGCGCCGCTGAGCCAGCTGCGCGTGGCAGTGCTCGTGTCGCCGTCGATATTCCACACGGCGCAGCCGAGGATGGCCAGCACCACGCCCAAGATGATGCAATGCAGGGCGATGTCCTGCGACAGGCTCAGCTTGCGCCACTCGGCCAGCTTGGCGGCCCAGCCCTGGCGCACGACGCGGCCATTGCGGATCGCCAGGTTCGCGCTATTGCCGTCTTTAAAACTTTTATACAGGGCTGCCGCTTCGTTGATCTGCTCGCGCGTGGGCTTGGTGCGCACGGACATATAGCCGATCGGGCGGCCGTTTTCGATGACGGGTGTGATATTGGCGAAGACCCAGTAAAAGTCACCATTCTTGCAACGGTTCTTGACCATGCCGGTCCACGGCATGCCCGTCTTGATGGTGTCCCACAGGTCGGCAAACGCTTCAGCCGGCATATCGGGATGACGCAGGATATTCTGTGGCGCACCCAGCAGTTCCATTTCTGAAAAACCGCTGACCTCAATGAAATACTGATTGGCGTAATTGATGTTTCCCTGTAAATCCGTGGTGGAAACAATCGTCATGCCTTCATTTAATACGTATTCATTTTGCGTGATAGGCGTATTGACCCGCATCGTCGCTCCTCTATTTTTATCAACTAGCATAACAAAATCATAAAAACAATATACCACATCAAGCACCCATGATATATCGCCCCGGCGGCAGTGACACTGGTCAAAAAATTTAATAAAAACCAATTCATTTATGTTTTAGAATTTACTTTGATTCAACTAGATTGATTTTATTGAATGTAAAATTCAAATTGAACGCAGACACAATAATTAATAAAAAATTATGTATCGATGCGGCAGTCAATAAATATGGTGTTTGCGCCGATAAAAAAACGCGCAAGCGCCGCAATATGCGCCGGCCCATGACGGGGCCTGTCGCCAACCATAGCGCCGCAACCACGAACATTTCTTGAGGGAAAATAAAAGCTGGCGCGAACGCGCCAGTGGGGGAACTGTCTCCAATCCGCTACACAGGCGCCGGGGAGGCGCCTGTGCAGGGACAGCTTACTTGAATGATTTACGCGGTGGCGATTTCGGACGCGGCGGCGCAGGCTTGCGCTCCGTCGTGCCGTCATCGAGGCTGATGCGCAGTTTCTGGCCCGACACGACGACCGATTTCAGGTGGTCGAGGATTTCCGGCGGCATGCCTTCCGGCAGGTCAAGCACGCTGTAGTTGTCAAAGATATCGATGCGGCCGATATGCTTGGCTTCCAGGTTCGCTTCGTTGGCGATGGCACCCACGATGTTGCTTGGCGTCACGGCGTGCTCACGGCCTACTTCGATGCGGTAGGCCGTCACGCCTGGACGTGGACGTTCCTTCTTCGGTGCGCGCGGCGCAGGTGCTGCGTCGCCCGCCTCCGCTGGCGCATCCTTGAACGCTGGCGCGGACTTGGCGGCAAACGGCTTGCGCGGCGCGGCTGGCGGCGCCAGGTCCGGCGCGTCGCCGTCACGGCTGATGCGCAGCTGCTGGCCCGCGACCCACACGGTCTTCAGCTGATCCAGCAATTCTTTCGGCATGCTGTCTGGCAAGTCCAGGACGCTGTAGTCGTCATAGATTTCGATGCGGCCGATGTTTTTCGAATCGATGCCCGCTTCGTTGGCGATGGCGCCCACGATATTGCCCGGTTTCACGCCATGCTGATGACCGACTTCAATACGGAAGGTCTGCATGCCGGCGTCGGCCGGACGCTGGACGCGTTCCTTTTTCGGGAAGGCCGGGCGTTCGCTGCGCTCGTTACGGTCGAAGCGGTCGCCCCGTTCCGGACGGTCGTTGCGCTCAAAACGGTCCTGGCGCACAGGACGGTCGTCTTGCCACGTGGCTTGCTCGCGCGCCTTGTTCTTGTCCAGCAGCAGCGGCGTATTGCCACGCGCCATCTTCGCCAGAGCGGCGGCGATTTCAATGGCGGGAATGTTCTGTTCGCGCTCGAAATCCTCGATCAGCGACTGGAACTGCTCCAGTTCGCCCAAAGCCAGGGTTTCGCTGATCTGTTCCTTGAACTTGGCGATGCGCACGTCGTTGACGGCCTGGATCGTCGGCAGTTCCAGCATGCCGATCGGCTGGCGGGTCGAGCGTTCGATGGCTTTCAGCAAGTTCTTTTCACGCGGGGTGATGAACAGGATCGCTTCACCGCTGCGGCCGGCGCGGCCCGTGCGGCCGATGCGGTGGGTATAGCTTTCCGGATCGTGCGGCACATCGTAGTTGACGACGTGGCTGATGCGCTCGACGTCCAGGCCGCGGGCGGCCACGTCGGTTGCCACGAGGATGTCGATCTTGCCGTCTTTCAACTGCTGGATCGTGCGCTCGCGCTGGGCTTGCTGGATGTCGCCATTGATGGCGGCGGCCGAGAAGCCACGCGCTTGCAGCTTGCTGGCCAGCTCTTCCGTGCCCAGCTTGGTGCGGGCGAAGATGATCATGCCGTCAAACGCTTCCGCTTCCAGGATGCGCGTCAGCGCGTCGAGCTTGTGCATGCCCGACACGAGCCAGTAGCGCTGGCGGATGTTGTCGGCCGTGCCCGTCTTGGCGGCGACCGTCACTTCGGCCGGGTTCACCAGGTAGGTGGTGGCGATGCGCTTGATGACGGAAGGCATGGTGGCCGAGAACAGGGCCGTTTGATGGCCGTCTGGCGTTTCTTTCAAGATACGTTCGACGTCGTCGATAAAGCCCATGCGCAGCATTTCATCGGCTTCATCCAGCACCAGGGTTTTCAGCTTGGACAGGTCGAGCGAACCCTTGTCCAGGTGATCGATGACGCGGCCAGGCGTGCCGACGATGACGTGCACGCCGCGGCGCAGGGCCGACAGCTGCGGGCCGTAGCTTTGGCCGCCGTAGATCGGCAGCACGTGGAAGCCGGGAATGTGGGCGGCGTACACCTGGAACGCTTCGGCGACCTGGATGGCCAGTTCGCGCGTCGGTGCCAGGACCAGGGCTTGGGGTGAGCTTTGTTTCAGATCGATGCGCGACAGGATAGGCAAGGCGAAGGCGGCGGTTTTACCCGTGCCCGTTTGCGCCTGGCCCAGCACGTCGCGGTTGGCGAGCAATAATGGAATCGTGGCCGCCTGGATAGGCGACGGTGTTTCGTAACCGACATCCTTGAGCGCGCGAATCAGCGGCTCGCTCAGGTTAAGGTCGGAAAATAAGGAAATTGGTGTATCAGACATGAAATCACTCACAAGTTCGCTCGAATCGCCCAATGCGAAAGAGTGTATCTGCTAGTTTACTCTTTACTGGACCTTACCGGGTGGAACGAGGCGGCAGAACGCCATTTTTTGCATCCTAAAACGCAGAAAAATCGGCGATCCGCACGCAATTGGTGCAAAAACCAAGCAATATTATGTGTTTTGCAATAGATTCGGCTGTTTTACAGATGCGCCTCGATATTGCTTGCCGCATCGACCGAGTGGCGCAAGAACTCCAGCAAGTCCTCGTTCAGGCGGTCCTTGTGCGTCGTCGCCAGGCCGTGCGGCGCGCCCGCATACACGAGCAATTTGCTGCCGATGATGAGCTCAGCCGTGCGCTGCGCCGAGGCGGCGATCGGCACGATCTGGTCGTCGTCGCCATGGATCACCAGGGTCGGCACGTCGAACTTGGCCAGGTCGCGGGTGAAATCCGTCTCGGAAAATTGCTTGATGCACAGGTAGGACGCCGGCATGCCCGCCTGCATGCCTTGCCGCCAGAAGCTGTCGCGCACGCCCTGCGACGGTGTCGCGCCGGGCCGGTTGTAGCCATAGAAGGCCTCGCTCAAGTCGCGGAAGAATTGGCTGCGGTCGGCCTGCACGCCCGCGCGGATGGCGTCAAACGCGGACAGCGGCAAGCCCAGCGGGTTCTCCGTGGTTTGCAGCATCAGCGGCGGCACGGCGCCCACCAGCACGGCGCCGGCCAGGCGCTCGGTGCCATGGCGGCCGATGTAGCGCGCCACTTCGCCGCCGCCCGTCGAGTGACCGACGAGGGTGGCGCCCGTCAAGTCGAGCGCGGCTATCAGCGCGGCCAGGTCGTCGGCATAGGTATCCATGTCGTTGCCATCGAAGGGCTGGCTGGAGCGGCCATGGCCGCGCCGGTCGTGCGCGATGACGCGGTAGCCGCGCGCGGCCAGATAAAACATCTGGTCTTCCCAGGCGTCGGACGACAATGGCCAGCCGTGGCTGAAGACGACGGGCGGACCGCTGCCCCAGTCCTTGTAATAAATCAAGGTGCCGTCGGCGGTACGCAGAGTATTGGTTGAATGCAAGTCAGGGGTAGTCATGGAACGCTCCTTGTCGGTGGGCCAGCGGCCATTGTGGCCGCAATCGGCTTGCGCACGCCGCGCGCTACGTCAGAGCATTGCGGTAGAGTAAGATTGCCGCTGCTTTGCTTTCCCGTATTCACTTTTGGAGTTGTCATGCGCTTTCCCGTCGTCCTCGCCGCCAGCCTGTTCAGCACGGCTGCCCTCGCCCAACCGCTCGTTGCCGAAGCGCCCTTGCGCGCCCATCTGTCCTTCCTGGCCGACGATTTGCTCGAAGGACGCGGCACGGGCCAGCGCGGCGGCGACCTGGCCGTGCGCTACCTGGAAACGCAGGCGGCCGTGGCCGGATTGCAGCCATTGAAAGATGGCAGCTACCGCCAGGCGCTGACCATCGTCGGCAGCAAGGCCTTGCCATCGAGCACAGTGACCTTCAGCGCAGGCGGCAAGACCTTGTCTCCCGCCTTCGGCAAGGACATCGTCTTTGGCGCGGCGAATGGCCAGCAGACAGTGGCGTTCGACGCGCCCGTGGTGTTTGCCGGCTACGGCATCCGCGCGCCCGAGGAACGCTGGGACGATTTCAAGGGCGTCGACTTGAAGGGCAAGCTCGTCATCATGATGGTCAACGACCCGCAGCCGACCGCCGCCGAGCCAAACCGTTTTGCCGGCAAGTCCCTCACGTATTACGGCCGCTGGGTCTACAAGTACGAGGAAGCGCTGCGCCAGGGCGCCGCCGGCGTCTTGCTGATCCATACGACCGAGTCCGCTTCCTACCCGTGGTCGGTGCCCGCCAACGGTTTCGGCCATGAACGCTTCAACCTGGCCGGCGCGGGCAATGCGATGGAAGGCTGGCTGCAGGAAGACATGGCGCGCGCCCTGTTCCAAGCGGGCGGACAGGACCTGGACGCCCTGCGCGCCCAGGCCGAAACGCGCGAATTCCGCCCCGTGGCCCTGAACGCGACGGTCAGGGTGGCACTGAATAGCCAGGTGCGCAGCATCGAGCAATTCAACGTGGCCGGCATCGTGCCGGGCACGGACCCGAAGCTCAAGGATGAAGCCGTCATTTATTCGGCCCACTGGGACCATCTGGGCAAGGATGAGGAAGGCAGCGCCCGCGCAGGACAGAGCGACCATATCTACAACGGCGCCATCGACAACGCCTCGGGCGCGGCGGCCCTGCTGGCCATGGCGCAAGTGGCCGTGAAACAGCCGGCGCGGCGCACGCAGATCTTCCTGTGGCCGGCCGGCGAGGAAACGGGCATGCTGGGCAGCACGGCCTACACGCGCAAGCCCCTGTGGCCGCTGGCCAAGACGGCAGCCGACCTGAACCTCGACAGCATGAATTTCGTCGGCAAGACGCACGACATCGGCGTGGCCGGCGCCGAGCGCAGCAGCCTGTATGCGAGCGCCGCCAAGGTCGCCAAGCGCATGGGCTTGCGCCTGGCGCCGACCATCCCCGACCTGTCCGGCGCCTTTTACCGGGCCGACCATTTTGCCTTCGCCAAGGCCGGCGTGCCCGCCTTCAACGTGGGCTCGGCCGTGTTTTCCGGCGACGGCTCGTTCGACTTCGTCAAGGAGCCGAAGGCGTCCAGCGAGCGTCTGGTCGCGTTTAAAAAGGATTACCACCAGGTCACCGATGAGTATCACCCGTCGTGGGACTTGTCGGGCATGGTGCAGCAGGCGCAGTTCACCTTGAACCTGGGCTACGAGGTGGCGAACGACAAGAATTTGCCGGTATGGAACAAGGGCGAGGCATTTGGAAAAGTGAAACGCTGACGTCAAGCGTAGGTCGGATTAGCGGGGCATCGCCCTGCGTAATCCGACAACATTGTCAGCGGAGTTGGTGGTGTCGGATTACGCGGCGTAGCCGCTAATCCGACCTACCTCGTTGATTCAAATGGCCATGATGCGTTTCAGGTCGACGAATGCCGTCTCGTACAAATGCTGGAACGCGCCCACCATGACCTCTTCCACGCCTTCGGCCGCGTCGAACTCGCTCGACCATTCGGCCACACAGGAAGCGGCGCCCGGTTCGCCCGTGACGCGCAATGTGGAGCGGTAGTTCTTGACGGGGATCGGGCCCGAGACGATGGTGTAGCTGTAGCTCTTGTCCGCTTCGCTGTAGCTTTGCAGGCGTTCGGCGATGATGGCGCCGTCCGTGGTTTTCAGGCGGCGCACGCGGCCGCCATGTTCGGACAGGCTGGTCTTGATGGAGCTCGACCATTCATTCAGCGACTGGAAGCCGCCGATAAAATCCCACACGCGTTCGGCGCTTGCCGCCAATGTTACAGAAACAATTACTTGGGCCATCTTTAATTCGGTTCCTCATCCAGGTTTGCCGGGCGCCGCGCCCGGCCGGCCGGAGTTGCCCGGCACAGCCGCTATTTTAGCGCCCATGCGGCTTTGCTGCTGAGCAAAGCATGGCAACTGGCCAGCCTGGGGTGGCTGCCTTACAGATTTTCCGCCAAGAAAATCAAGGAATTGCCGTGCGCGTGGGCGGCGGCACGCTGCTGGTAGCTGTCGCGGTGGGTACAGTTGAAACCGTGCTCGGCGCCCGGGTAGATATGGATTTCCACGTCTTGCCGGTCTTCGAAGCGCTCGGCGATCGTTTGCACGGCTTCCGGCGGAATATGGCTGTCCTGGCCGCCGAAATGCATGAGCAGCGGCACCTGGATCTTGTCAGCCAGGTCCAGCTTGTTCTGGATGCCGCCGCCGTAATAGGCGATGGCCGCGTCGACCAGGCCGGCCGCGGCCGTTTGAAACGACAGGCGGCCGCCGAAGCAGTAGCCGACCGAAGCGAGCTTGCCCGTCGCTTCCGGACGCGCGCGCAGGACGGCGACGGTGGCGGCGATATCGGCGTCGGCGTGCGGATTGTCGGTGGCCTGCATCAGTTCGACGGCACGCTTCCAGCCGTCCGCGTCATAGCCGAGTTCAATGTGCGCGCCGGCGCGCCAGAACAGGTCCGGCACCAGCACCACATAACCATCGGCCGCGTACTGGTCGGCCACGGCGCGGATGTGCTCGTTGACGCCGAAAATTTCCTGCAACAGGATGATGGCGGGGCCCTTGCCCACGTGCGGCACGGCCAGGTAAGCCTGGAAGCTGCCGTCCGGGCCGGCGATATCGATCCACTGCGAAGTTGTGCTCATAGAAACTCCAGTCTGAGGTTGGGGGAGGATGCCACAAGCAGGCATGTTACTGGTTTTTCGCCGTGTCTGCGCCCGCCCTTGGTCCAGGCTCAATACATCTCGCGCAGGTAAATCACGGGACCCGATCTGAGGATGCCAAAGACGACGTGCCCCAGGGTGCTGGGCAGGTAATGCAAGCCGCTGACAGACACGTCGACGCTACCCGCCACGCCGGGTGCCAGCAAGACCAGTTGCCCATTGGGTGGAGGCAAGGCGCCTTGCTTGAATGCATAGGTGCCGCCCTGCACTTTCAGAACGCCATTGCACGCGCCAGTGCCCGAGGTAAATCCCTTGCCGCAGTTGGCTAGCGTGACCCCGGCACTCCCGAACTGCGTGACGCTATCGGACACATTGCCCAGCCAGCCGCTATTCCAGTATTGCACCTGTACGGGCAGGCGTATCGGCAGGCGCTCGGAACCGTAGCTATGGGGCACCATGATGCGGCCCGTAAGCACGGTCAGCTTCGCTTCCGTGCCGGCATCGGACGGCGCCGACGTCACGGCGGTGCCGCCGGCATAGGTAGTGGTGGCACGGAACAGCACGTCGGTCGGCGGCGCCAGCGCGACCGTACCGGCCGGTACCGCAAATGCGCCGGGAAAGCGGTAGGCGATCTGGCTGCTGGCCACGCCCGCCGTGAAGCTGGCCGGCGCGATGCCCGTCACGCTGGTTTGCGCGGCAGTCCCGTCACTCAGCCGGCTGCCCGACGGCGCCGCCGGCGGAAAGGCCGTCAGGCCCGTGGCGGCATCGTAGGCGCGCAAGGCCACCTGGGTCGTCAAGGCCGTGTCGCGCCCGTCGAAGTTGAGCGTCGTCCCGTTCGTGGCATTCTGCGCCGTGACGCGCAGCTTGAACGGCTGCTGCGCATAGATGAAACTGCCCGCCGCGCAGGACAATGGCGCCTTGCAAGGCATGGGCTCAGTGCCAGGCACCTCCGTGACGAAGTGGTGCGGGATGAATTGCACGCTGTTGCTGGCGCCCGTGGTGAACGGCGGGATGACGCCGTTGACGGCGGGCGGCGGGGCCCCGAGGTAGGTGGCCATCGTCGCCGTAAATTGGACGGTGCCCGCTTCCGCCCAGCTCAGGTTGCTGGCGGTGCCGATGCCGTTGTTAAAAGTCAGGCTGCCCGCGACTGCGGGGTTGGCGGCGCCGGAAAAGGTGGGCGCGACGAGACTACTGCCCAGCAGCACCGTCTGCGCCGTCGTTTCCCTGCCAAAATTGGCCGTCACGGCGTCGGTCACATTCACGGCCGATACGCTGATGCGGATGGCGGGCGCCACGGGCAACGCGGCCAGGCCCGCCCGCTGCGGCGTGGCGATGGCGCTGAACACGAAACGCTGGGGCCCCACGATGACAGTGCCGCTGCCCGTCATGGTCAGGCCGCTGTCGCTGCCGCTGGCCGGGGCATACGTGGCCGTCAGGCCCAGCGCACCCGCATCGGCGTACAGCATGTTCGGCGTGGCCAGGCCGTTGGCATCGAAGGCCAGTTGCACGGCGGTACCGTTCGCGCTGCAGGCACTGCCCGCGTTGGCGGCCAGGGGTTTATACGTGCCATCCTTGTCCTGTATGCGCGCGGGCAAGGTGCCCGTGCCGGGATTGGCGTAGTTGCAGCGCAACTGCAAGGTCTTGTTCTGGTTGGCAAACAAGGGCACGCAGGCGCGCGGATTCGATGCCGACGCCTGCAGCGCGCTGATGGCGATGGGCCCCTCGGCCTCAGAATAACGGGGGAGGCCGCTCACCTGCAGCGCGCTGCTGACAAATGCCATCTGACAATTGGTCACGCTGCCGTCGACGCTGCTCTTGCAGACCAGCGCCCCCGTCGTCGCCGGCGTGCTGCTCAGGCCCAGGGGAACGTTGCTGGCCGGCGTGGTCTGCGCCACGCTGGACGCGGCCGTGCCTGTCGCCGGTAGGGTCGCGTTGAGTTGTGCCACGGCGCCGCCCGGCGTCAGCGTGACCTGGGCCGCGCCCGTGTAGACGGTGCTGCAGGCCGCGTCGGCGCAGGCCGTCACAGTCACGGGCGCGGGCGCACAACTGAGCGCCGCAGGCGGATGCGTGATCTGGAAGTGATCCGGCCCGGCCTGGGTGCCCGGGCCGCACTTCGGCCCCATCGGCTCATTGAAAGCCCAGCCGCTGTTGTTCGTCACGCAACTGCACGGGTTCGACGGCGTGTACGCCTTGCAAGTGATCGTCTGCTGCACGCGGCCCTGCCAGCCCAGGGTGATGTGGTCGACCTTGGCGTTGCCCGTGATATAGGCGTTGGACGAGTCGAGCGTCACCTCGCCGGCGTCCACATTGCCCTTGATGCCATTGCCGGAAGCGATCGACAAGGAATTGCTGGCGTCCACGTCGCCCGTGACGAGCAGGCCCGATGCCTTCAAGTCGATCGTCGGCGATTTCAGATTGCCCGTCACCTGGCTGCCGGAACCGATGGTCAGCGAGGTGGTCGCCGTGATATCGCCCTGGATGCGGGTACTGGAGGCCAGGATATTGACGACGGTGCCGCTGATGGGACCGTTGATGACGGAACCCGAGGCGATTTCCACCGGGCCCTTGGCGCTGATCTTGCCCGTCACCTTGACGTTGTTCGAGCCCATCTTGATGGTGGTGGCGGAAATATTCGCCGTAATGGTCTGTTCCTGCGCGCCCATGAGGAAAGTGCCGCCCTCGGCACTCAAGCTGCCCCCCGTCACTTTCAGGTTCGACGGATTGATGTCCTTGATGTCGAGATTGCCCTTGACCGTCAGCGCGGCATTGCCGCTCATCGTCAAGCCCTGGTTGTAGCTCATCGCCAGGGAACTGTTGACCGTCACGCCATACGCGCTGCCGATGACGATGACGTCGGTGGAGCCCAGCACCAGCGAGGCGCACGTGTATTGCAAGCCGTCCGTGCTCAGGCTGCAGCCGCTGACGGTGCCGCCATTGAAGTTGAGCGTGGCCGCGTGGGCAAGCGAGGAGCCCAGCAGCAATGTCAGGGCGGCAAAAAAGTGAAGTAAGCGCACGATATCGAGGAATCCGGTGGGTGGGGAGCCAGCGGGCGCGCGGATTATTCCATGCTAATCTACGCCATCGCTGTTATTGCATTATGGCAGTATTTATCTCCTTCACGCATATCGCATGATCAAGCAAAGCCCCAAAGAATTCCCCCTGCGCACCGTCGACATCATCGTCTATCCCGGCTTCAAGGCGCTCGAAGCCATCGGCGCCATGAAAGTGTTTGACTACGCCAACACGCATTTGCGCCTGCGTAATCTGCCTGGCGGCTACGACGTGCGCATCGCCTCGACGGCCATCGGTCCCGTCGAGTCGGACACCCTGATGTCGCTGCACGCGAGCAAGGCGCTCGATGCGCACCGCTTGCCCGACCTGGCCGTCATCGTCGGCTGCCACCACGTCGAGCAGGTGCTGCAGGACATTCCCGCCCTGGCCGCCTGGGTGGCCGAGGCCGCGCCCCGCATCGATACGCTGGCGGCGCTGTGCACGGGCTGCTTCTTCCTGGCCGAGGCCGGTGTACTCGACGGCAAAAGCGCCGCCACGCACTGGAGCGCCGTGGACAGCCTGCGCCAGCGCTACCCCCTGATACAGGTCAATGCCGATGCGATTTTTGTGCGGGAAGGGAAATTCTGGACGTCGGCCGGCGTGACGGCCGGCATCGACCTGGCGCTGGCCCTGGTGGAAGACGATTTCAGCCGCGATATCGCGCTCGAAGTGGCGCGCGACCTGGTCGTGTATCTGAAGCGGCCCGGCGGCCAGTCGCAGTTTTCCGTGCACCTGTCGAGCCAGATGACGATGCATCCGACCATCCGGCAATTGCAGGGCTGGATCATGGAGCATCTTGCCGACGAGCTCACGGTGCCGCTGCTGGCAGCCAGGCTGGCCATGAGCGAGCGCAATTTTACGCGCGTCTTCCAGCGCGAAACGGGCACCAGTCCCACGGAATTCATCGACACGGCGCGCTTCGAAGTGGCGCGCCGCTTACTGGAAGACAATGTGTCTTCCTTAAAACAGGTGGCCGTGCAGGCGGGTCTGCACAGCGAGGACAGGCTGCGGCGCCTGTTTCAAAAGAAACTCGCCATCACGCCGCGCGACTACCGCGAGCGCTTTTCCAGCACGGCGCGCTAGGCGCAGCGAAGGTCAGCGCGGCTTGCCGTGACGCACGTGGCGCGTGGCCACTTGGCGGCTTTGCCGGGCCAGCGGCGTAAACAGCAGTGCGCACAGCAGATAGGTGGCCAGCAGCGCCAGCCAGATGGCGGGCGTGGCGAGGATGGCGACATTGCTCCACCACAAGGCCAGCAGGGAAGACAGGGCCGCGCCGAGGAAGACGGGCAGCATGCGGCGCAAGGTCGCGAGATAGGCAGTGGCAAACATGGACGGCTCCCAAAGCAAGACATGATGTCTTCACACTAGCAGGGGCAGGCAGCGAAGTACAGCCTGCCGCCCAGCCCCGTCCGTCAAGTGTTGCGCAATGAGTACATCCGATAAGATTAGTACAACACGACGGAACGGATCGATTCGCCGCTCTTCATCAGGTCGAAGCCTTCGTTGATGCGTTCGAGCGGCAAGCGGTGCGTGATCAGGTCGTCAATGTTGAGCTTGCCTTCCATATACCAGTCGACGATCTTCGGCACGTCCGTGCGGCCGCGTGCGCCGCCGAAGGCCGAACCGCGCCATTCGCGCCCCGTCACCAGCTGGAACGGACGCGTGGAAATTTCCTGCCCGGCCGCCGCCACGCCGATGATGAACGATTTGCCCCAGCCCTTGTGCGTGCACTCGAGCGCCTGGCGCATCAGGGTCGTGTTGCCCACGCATTCAAAACTGTAGTCGGCGCCGCCGTCCGTCAGCTGCACGATGGCGTCGACCACGTTGTCCACTTCGTTCGGGTTGATGAAATGCGTCATGCCGAACTTGCGGGCGATGGCCTGGCGCGCCGGGTTGATGTCGATGCCGATGATCTTGTCGGCGCCGACCATTTTCGCCGCCTGGATCACGTTCAGGCCGATGCCGCCCAGGCCGAACACGGCCACGTTGGCACCCGCCTCGACCTTGGCCGAGAACAGCACGGCGCCCACGCCCGTCGTCACGCCGCAGCCGATGTAGCAGACCTTGTCGAACGGCGCGTCTTCGCGGATCTTGGCCAGGGCGATTTCCGGCACGACGATATAGTTCGAGAACGTGGACGTGCCCATGTAATGGAACAGCGGCTGGCCATTCAGCGAAAAGCGGCTGGTGGCATCCGGCATCAGGCCGCGGCCCTGGGTCGAGCGGATGGCCTGGCACAAGTTCGTCTTTTGCGACAGGCAGAATTTGCACTGGCGGCATTCCGGCGTGTACAGCGGGATGACGTGGTCATCCTTCTTCAGGCTTTTCACGCCCGGGCCCACGTCAACGACGACGCCGGCGCCCTCATGGCCGAGGATGGCAGGAAAAATACCTTCCGGATCGGCGCCGGACAAGGTGTAGTAATCGGTATGGCAAATGCCCGTGGCTTTGAGCTCGACCAGTACTTCGCCGGCGCGCGGGCCGGCCAGGTCGACTTCTTCGATGGTCAGCGGAGCGCCCGCCTTCCAGGCAATCGCGGCTTTGGTTTTCATGGGGTGTCTTCCTGCTCGGTTTCAGATGCGCCATTATCGGACGCCGGTGAGCGGGGCGGCGCAAGGGACCCCGCGCTTGTCTGAAAACGCGGCGCATTTGTCCGATGGCGCCGCACGTTTGTGCCAGCTCAATCTTCCCGCCCTACAGACGCGCATTCTTGGCACAAGCCCAGCACCGATCGAGCAGCCATTGCCGCGTTCCCGCAGGAGACTGACATGCGCCCTTTCCTTCACCGCTCTGCCCGCCCTTGGCTGGCCCTGCTGCTGGCATGCTGCCTGGCCCTGCTGGCCGCCTGCGGCGGCGGCCAGCACCACCCGACGCCCGGCGCGACCACGGGCGATCTGACCGTCACCATCGGCGGCTTGCCGGCCGGCGTGGCGGGCGCCGTCACGGTCACGGGGCCTGCGTCGTACAGCAAGACATTGACGGCAAGCACCACCTTGACGGACCTGGCGCCCGGCGCCTACGCCATCAATGCCGCCAGCGTGGCGCAAGGCACGGGGACCTTGGCGCCCACGCCCGTCACGCAGCAGGTACAAGTCAATGCGGGGGCGACGGCCAGCGCCAGCATCCAGTATGCGGCGACCGCGCCGCTGGCCCTGCGCCTGCAGGAAGTGGCCAACGGCTTGAGCTCACCCCTCTTCCTCACGGCGCCGCCCGGCGACAGCCGCCTTTTCATTGTGGAGCGTCCCGGCCGCATCCGCGTGGTGCAGAACGGCAACCTGCTGGCCACGCCATTCCTCGACATCAGCACGCTCACCACCACCAGCGGCGAACGGGGCTTGCTGTCGATGGCCTTCCATCCACAGTACGCCAGCAATGGCTATTTTTTCATCTACTACACCAACCTGGCCGGCGATATCGTCATCGAGCGCAGACAAGTGTCGGCCGGCAACGCCAACGTGGCCGATCCCCTGTCCGCGCTGACCATCCTCACGATTGCCCACCCCACGTTCAGCAACCACTATGGCGGCTTGCTCAGTTTTGGGCCGGACGGCTATCTGTATGCGGGCACGGGCGACGGCGGCGGTGGCGGCGACCCGCCCCGCAATGCGCAAAACACGAATGTGCTGCTGGGCAAGCTGCTGCGCCTGGATGTCAACGCCAGCACGGTAGCCCAGCCTTACGCCATTCCGCCCGGCAACCCATTTGCCGGCACGGCGGGCGGGCGCGGAGAAATCTGGGCCTACGGCTTGCGCAATCCGTGGCGCTACGCCTTCGACGTGCCGGCCCAGCTGCTGTACATCGCCGACGTGGGCCAGGCCAACTGGGAGGAAGTCGATGTGCGTCCCGTGGGCCAGGCGGGCAACAACTATGGCTGGAACATCATGGAAGGCGCGCACTGTTACAACAGCGCCAGTTGCAATCAGGCGGGTCTGGTATTGCCCGTTATCGAATACGACACCGGCAGTGCGGGCAACTGCTCCATCACGGGCGGCTATGTGTACCGGGGCACGGCCTTGCCGGAACTGACGGGACAATACCTGTATTCCGACTACTGCGGCGGCTGGCTGAAAAGTTTCAGCTACAGCAATGGCGCCGCCTCCGCTGTGACAGACTGGGGCATCACGAACGTGGGCAACATCCTGTCCTTTGGCCAGGATGCGCAAAACGAGCTGTACATGCTGAGCGGCACGGGCAAGGTGTACCGGATTGTCCGTAAATAAGCATAGGCCAGTCAGCGTGCGCAAGCAGTCATGGCAGCGCACGCCTGTGGCGGCGTTTTTCGACGGGGCACGGCGAACCGGCTAGAATTGGATTTTTTCGCCGCGCCCTGCGCACCAGCCCAAGAGAACACCATGGCCCGTTTGAAACTTGAATTCCCCGAAGACCAGTACTGCTATTCCTCGCAACTGACGGTACGCACGACGGACATCAACGCCGGCAACCATCTCGGCAACGATTCCATGATTTCCATGATTTCCGAGGCGCGCGCCCGCTTCCTGTTCGAATATGGCGTGCGCGACATCGAAGCGGACGGCACCGGCATCATCGTCACCGACCTGGCCACCACCTACCGCGCCGAAGCCCATGCGCGCGACCAGCTGCTGTTCGAAGTGGGCGTCATGGATTTCAACAAGTATGGCGGCGACATCACCTTCCGCATCACGCGTCCGCGCGACAACACCCTGATCGCGATGGCCAAGTCCGGCTTTGTCTTCTTCAACTACAAGCGCAGCCAGGTCGTGCCCATGGCGGAAGAGTTCGCAAGCAAGTTTCCACTGGTGAACTGGATCGATTGAAGGATCGATTAAACGGGCCGTCATGCCGCCATGCTGTATGCTTATCAGGAAGACATTAAATCTGGAGCGGCATGCAATCAGCAATCACGGCAAGACTCTGCCTGGCCCTGGCCCTGCTGGGCATGTTGCCGCCCGCCCTGGCCGCGCCGCAAACCGTCATCCTGTACGGCGACGATGACTATGCACCGTACAGCTATGTGGAAAACGGCGCCTTCAAGGGCATGTACATCGATATCCTGCGCCAGGCGGCCAGCCGGATGCCCGGGTACCGGCTGGAACTGCAGCCGCGCCCCTGGAAACGGGGGCTCGATGCGCTGGAAAAAGGCAAGGTTTTCGGCTTGTTCCCGCCCGGACGCAAGACGGAACGGCCATACGTGCAGCCGTACTCGGCCATGCTGCACCGCGAATCGGTGGTGCTGTTTTGCCATGACGCCGTCATGCGCACGCCGCGCACGCACTTCCCGGCCGACTTTGCGGGCCTGACCATCGGCGTCAACACAGGATTTTTACTGTCAGAAAAGTTAATGGCGCCCGCCCGCCAGGGGCTGCTGCGCCTGGATGCGGCCAAGGGCAATGAGGCGAATCTGAAGAAACTGGCCCTGCGGCGCATCGATTGCTACGCCAGCGACCGCGGCGCGGCACGCCATACGGCGCGCCGGCTGCAAGGCGAACTGGCCGGCTACGGTTTTCACTTGCGCGAAGTGCTGGAACTGTCGTCCGAAGCCACCTACATCGCCTACAGCGCGCGCAACACGCCTTCCTACAAGACCGATTTCATCGAGAAAATGAATGCCGCCCTGCTTGCCATGCGGCAGAACGGCCAGCTGGCGCACATCGAAGACGCTTATTTGCGTTGATTACCTGCGCTGAACGGCGCGCGACTGCAAGGTCAGGACGGGACTGCTGCGGCCCTGGGGCTTGACGCCGAAGGTATTCTTGAACCACTCGTCGATCATGCGCTTTTCATAGCGCAAGGCATCGTTGCTGGAATAACGGTTGATATGTTGCAAATAGGACATATCCGACAGATACGCGTTGCCGCTGGCAATGACTTTGCCATGCTGCTCGAGCGTATAGCGCAAGCGCAGGCGCGGCCAGTCAGCACGGCCCGTCATCACGCGCACATCGAAGGCGCCGCGGCGGGCCGGGTCTTCGCGTCCCGCCAGGTCGACATCGGTGATTTCGATCCTGAGGTCCTGACCGGGGGGCAAGCTCTTGCCCAACCAGCTGAAGTGATCCGCCAGGCCCGCCAGCACCTGCTCCCGGTCGCGCGAGCTGAACGGCACGTCGGAATAGTCGTCGGGTTTTTCGAACGTCACCTGGACGCCCGCCCAGGCACTGCTGCCCGCAGCCAGCGCCAAGGCGGCTATCCATGTTTTCGTCATCGTGGAAATACGCATATGCCTTCTCTCCAGAAAGTTCACGGCCCGGCGGCAACTCCATGCCGGCCTCTGCCTACCCTGCCTGACTATAGCCTGAAGTGAACATTTCCGGAGCGCAATACGTTTCGCGTGGCGCCACGCGACTGACCGGGCCGTTTACTTGCGCGCGTGGCGCTTTACCTTGATGCCAAAGGTATCGGCATACCAGTCATCGATCATCAACTTTTCATAGCGCAACTTTTCATTGCTGAAGTAAGGATTGAGACGGGTCAGGTACGACATGTCGGACAGGGCAGCATTGCCGCTGCTGATGACCTTGCCATCCTGTTCCAGCACATAGTGCAGGCGCAAGCGCGGCCAGTCGACCCGGCCATTCATGACGCGGATATCCTGGCCCGCACGCAGCGACGGGTTTTCACGTCCCGCCAGATCCACGTCCGTGACGTCGATTTTCAAGGTTTGCCCGGGCGGCAACAATGCGCCCAGTTTCTCGAAATGCCGGCTCAGTTCCTTCAGCACGTCGTCGCGGTCCTGCGGATTGAACGGAACGTCCGTGTATTGATCCGGTTTGCTGAACCGCACTTCAGTTCCTGCCCAGGCCGCGCTGCTGGCCAGCAAGGCCAGGCCGGCGATCAGGGCGCGTGTCGTTTGCTTTTGCATGGTGTACCCTTTCAGGAAATATGAGTGGCATGGAGCCACTTCTTATGCCTGTCCAATATAGCGCGCTCCAGTCCCTTCTGGCGCGTAATTCATACCTTGTTACTTTTCCGGTTTTTCGCCAAGAAGGAAAGACGCCGTATTTTTTTGCAGATTCATTAGCAATATTAATTAAAACAAAGTATTGTCTTGAAAATATAGTTGCCTAAGCGATAAAGTATAGATAGTGTAGACAGCATGGATTTAAAGTGCTTTTTTAGCACGTGTGTTGCATGATTTTAGTCAATTGTTCTTGCTTATTGTTAATACTTAGCGGTCGGTCTACAATCGACAGAATGCGCCCGAAAAACGCGCAACGCCGGTCATGGCGCACAGGAATTCCTGGCGCGGGCGTCTCAGCATTGCGTCAGTTATGCCTTTTAGCGGAACTCGCCCTTATGTCATTTTTGTCATCTGCATCGCCCAAGTTACCTCCCTGGAAAGTCCTGCTCGTCGATGATGAACCCGACATCCACGACATCACCGAACTCACGCTGAGCCGTTTCCGTCTCGAGGGCCGCGCCCTGAGCTTTGTGCATGCGTACAGCGGCGCCGAGGCCAAGCAGGTGCTGGCGCGCGAAGAAGGCATCGCGCTCGTCTTCCTCGACGTGGTGATGGAACGCGAAGACAGCGGCCTGGAGGTGGCGCGCTGGATGCGCGAAGACCTGGGCAACCAGTTTACGCGCATCGTGCTGCGCACGGGGCAGCCGGGACAGGCGCCGGAAGAACGGGTGATCGTCAACTACGACATCAACGACTACAAGGAAAAAACCGAGCTCGACCGCACCAAGCTGTTTACCACCACCTTTGCCGCCCTGCGCGCCTACCGCGACATCATGAAGGTGGAAGAGGCGCGCCAGGCCCAGCTGCACTACCGCGAAGGCCTCGAGCGCGTCATCGCCGCCTCGGCGCACATTTTCAAGCAGCGCAACCTGCGCGACTTCGCCAGCGGCCTGCTGCAGCAAGTCGTCGCCCTGCTGCGCCTGGAAACGAGCATGCTGCTGCGCCTGCGCGGCGCCAGCGCCATCACGGGCGAGCAGGACTATGAAATCCTCGCGCAGATCGGCGACCATGAAGCCGATGGCGGCATCCTCAGCCCGTCACTGCTGTCGCAGCTGGACGACGCCAAGAGCAATAAAATTTCGCGCCTGCATGGCGACACCTATGTCGGCTATTTCCCCAACAGCAGCGGCAAGGCCTCCCTGCTGGTGCTCAAGGGCGTGGAAGAGATTTCCGACCTCGACGCGCAGCTGCTGGAAGTATTTTGTTCCGGCGTGGCGATCGCTTTCGACAACATCCTGCTGACGCAGGAAATCACCGATACCCAGGCCGAGCTGATCCTGCGCCTGGGCGACGTGGTCGAATCGCGCTCGCACGAAGGCGGCAACCACGTGCGCCGCATGGCCGAAGTGTGCCAGCTGCTGGCGCAGGCCTCCGGCATGTCGGAAGAGGAAACCATGGTGCTGCGCCACGCGGCGCCCATGCACGACATCGGCAAGATTTCCACGCCCGACGCCGTGCTGCTGAAACCCGGCAAGCTCGACGCGGCAGAGTGGGAAATCATGAAGCAGCATCCGACGGTGGGCATGTCCATCCTCGACGGTTCGCAGCGCCCGCTCTTGAAGGCGGCCGCCGTGATCGCCCACCAGCACCATGAAAAATTCGACGGCAGCGGCTACCCGCAAGGCCTGGTGGGCGAAAACATCCACAAATACGCGCGCATCGCCGCCGTTGCCGACGTCTTCGACGCCCTCATGCACAAGCGCTGCTACAAGGATGCCTGGCCCCTCGAGCGCGTGGTCAGCTACCTGCGCGAAGTGAGCGGCAGCCATTTGGACCCGCAGTATGTGGAGTTGCTGATTGCGAACCTGGACGAGGCCCTGGCGCTGAATCAACGTTTCCCTGATTAAAAGCTGGCGTAGGTCGGATTAGGCCGCAGGCCGTAATCCGACACCACCGGCAGCCACGCCAACGATGTTGTCGGATTACGCGATCTGCACACCAGCAAAACACGCTTCGGCTCAAGCCCCCAACACAGGTATTCCGGGCCCGCGTCTCCAGCCCGCCGTTTTTAGCCTAGCCGCCGGCGTCGGATTACGCGGCCTTGCCGCTAATCCGACCTACGTGGCTCCAGCGGAAAGCGTATCTTGTAATGCAACCCCATCCCCGGCGCACTGACCACCTTCACCGTCCCGCCCAGCGGCCCCGTCACCAGGTTGTACAGGATGTGCGCACCGAGGCCGCTGCCGCCCGAGCCCCGCTTGGTCGTGAAGAAAGGATCGAACAGCTGGCCCAGGGTGGCGCTGTCCATGCCCATGCCGTCGTCGCTGTAGTCGAGTTCCAGCATGTCGCCGGCCGTCCTGGCACTGATCTTGATCCTGCCCGGCTCGCCTTCCGCAAAGCCGTGCACCAGTGAATTGACCACCATGTTCGTGACGATCTGCGAGACGGCGCCCGGATAGCTGCGCAGTTGCACCTCGGGCGCGCAATCGATCTCCACCTTGACCGGCTTGCCCTTGAGCTTGGGTTGCAAGGACAGCAGGATTTCATCGAGATATTTGCGCAAGTTAAAGCTGCGCAATTCGTCCGAGGACTGGTCCACGGCCACCTGCTTGAAGCTGCGCACCAGCGCCGCGGCGCGCTGCGTGTTCGTCGTCATGATGCGCAGGGTCTGGTCGATGATGTCGAAAAATTGCCGCAAGCCGTCTTCATCGAGCTGGCCGCCGTCCAGGTCTTCGCGCGTCAGCTTCAATTCCTGCACCAGGTGGCTGGTGGCCGTCACGCAAATGCCCAGCGGCGTATTGATTTCATGCGCCACGCCCGCCACCAGGCGTCCCAGGGACGCCAGCTTTTCCTGGCGCACCAGTTCCGACTGCGCTTCCTGCAAGGCGTTCAAGGCGCTGTTCAGGGCCGCGTTCTGCTCTTCCAGCGCTTCCTTGGCCTGGCGCATGGCGCTGTCGGCCTGGATGCGGGCCATCGCCACGGCCACGTGGCTGGCCATGAAGGCCAGCACGTCCAGTTCCGCCTGGCCATACACGACGGATTCGTCGTAGCTTTGCACGATGATCACGCCATACTTTCTCTCGCCCAGCAGCATGGGCGCGCCCATCCAGCTGGCGATGCCCACATTGCCCAGCGGCTCGTCCATCTCGCCGCTGGCCACCAGCGCCGCATAGCTGTCGGCATCGAGCAGGCACGCCTTGCGCCGCGCCAGCACATAGGAACTCATGCCGATGCCGTAATGAAAACGTTTCACGGGCGCCTGCGCATCCTTTTCATCGACGAAATACGGGATCGTGATGTCCTTGTTGTCCGGGTGGTACAGGGCGATGAGGAAATTCTTTGCCGTCACCAGTTCGCTGATGATGGCGTGCAGGCGCGCATACAGGGTCGTCGCGTCGGCCGCCTGCGCCGACAGGTTGGCGATTTCATACAGCGCATGCTGCAGGTTTTCCGCGCGCCGGCGCTCGGCCACCTCGTGCGCCAGCAGGGCCGTGCGCTCCTGCACCGCCTTTTCCAGCCGGTCCATGCTTTGCATGCCTTGCAGGGCGCTCGACACGTGCGTGGCGATCAGCGCGAACAGGGCCTGGTCTTCCAGGCTGAAGCGGTGCTGGGCGTCGTAGCTCTGGATGACGATGGCGCCGAGCACCTGGTGCTGCTGGTCCAGCAGCGGGCAGCCGATCCAGTGCTCGGCCGCCGTGCCGCCGCCCCAGGCGCCGCCGCCGATGGCGCGCATGGCGTCGTCGTCGGCCGTCATCACCAGCTGCTTGCGGTTGACGATGACCCAGGCCGTGGGCGACTGCGCGGCGCTGGCCAGGCGCACGCCCTCGTCCGGATCGGGCGCGGCGTCGAATTCGTCGACAAAGTAGGGAAAGCGCACGAGGCCGTCGTCGCGGTCGCTGAGCGCCACGTAAAAGTTGGCCGCATACATGATGCGTCCCAGCGCCGCATGCACCGCCTGCAGGAATTCGCTGATATCGCTGCAGGTGCTCGAGCGCTGCCCGATTTCCAGCAACACGGTTTGAACGGCTTCCAGGCGGCTGAGACGGCTTTCCATGGGTGACTATGTACCTTGTGCAAGTATATGTTCTGAAAATCAATATTATCAGTTCAGCCCAGCCTTGGCACGGCATAAAACGCAGAATCTTGCCTTGAGCGATAGCAACACTCGCCACGCGCGCATTTGCCACCTGGCCGATACAGTGGCAGACTAGGCCCCTTCCTACAGACCAGACCGTCCTCATGACTGCCACGCTACGCGCCTCGCTTCGCCCCTACACCCTCGCCGGCCTGCTGGCCTTTGCCGCGCTGGGCATGCCGCCATTGTGCGCCGCGCCAGCCAAGGCGCCGGCGGCGGAAACGGCCGATGGCGGACGCTATTTCGGTCCCCTCGTCGCGGGCAAGATGCACGGCCAGGGCCGGCTCGAATACGCGAGCGGCGCGTTTTACGAAGGGGGCTTCGCGCGCGGCGTGTTTTCCGGCCAGGGCAAGCTGCGCCAGGCGTCCGGCGTCGAATACACGGGCGCCTTCCGCCAGGGCGCCTTCGACGGCATCGGCCGCTACACCTCGCCCAAGGGTGAAATCTATGCGGGCAGCTTCGTCAACGGCAGCTTCGAGGGGCAAGGCCGCTTCCAGGGCGCCGACGGCGCCACCTTCGAGGGCCATTTCAAGCACTGGCGCCCGCACGGCGCCGGCAAGCTGACCGACACGGACGGCACCGTCTTCGAAGGCGAATTCGTCCAGGGCCAGGTGCAGGGCAAGGCGAAGGTCACCACCAGCGACGGCATCCACTATGAAGGCGAGCTGAAAGACTGGAAATTCGAGGGCGAAGGCGTGCTGCGCACGGTCGACGGCGACGAATACCGGGGTGGCTTCAAGAATGGCCAGTTCGACGGCAAGGGCGTGCTGCGCTACGCCGTGGCGCAGGCGGACGGCCGGCGCGAAGACAGCGGCAACTGGACGGAAGGCCAGCTCGACGACCCGGCCGCAGACAAGCTCACGCGCGACAATATCGAGCTGGCCCTGTACAACCAGCGCACCCTGCTCGACGGCGCCCTGGCCCGGATCGCGCCGCGCGATGCGGCAAAAAAGATCAATCTGTACCTGCTGGGCGTGGCCGGCGATGGCGCGCAGGAAGTGTTTCACCGCGAAACAGCCTTCGTGCAGCGCCAGTTCGACCGCGATTACGGCACCGTGGGCCGCTCCTTGATGCTGGTCAATAGCCGCAACACGGTGGCGCAGCAGCCGATGGCCACGCGCACCAGCATCGCCGCCAGCCTCGACGCCCTGGGCGCGAAGATGGACAAGGCCAACGACATCCTGTTTTTATTCCTCACCAGCCACGGCTCGCCCGAGCACGAACTGGCGCTGGCGCAAAACGGCATGGATTTGCACAGCCTGCCCGCGCAAGAGCTGGCGGGCATGCTCAAGCACAGCGGCATCCGCTGGAAAGTCATCGTGATCTCGGCCTGCTACGCGGGCGGCTTCATTGCGCCATTAAAAGATGACAACACCCTCATCATCACGGCCGCGCGCAGCGACCGCACCTCGTTCGGCTGCGACGACCAGAACGATTTTACTTACTTCAGCGAAGCGTATTTCAAGGAAGCATTGCCCAAGAGCGCAGGCTTTGCCGAGGCGTTCGACAAGGCCAAGGTGCTGGTGCAGGCGCGCGAGGCGGCCGATTTCCTCGAAGGCGGCATGGAGGCGGAAGAGCATTCCGAGCCGCAGCTATTCCAGGGCAAGGCGATTGCCGCGCAGCTGAAGGCGTGGCGCGCCCAGCCACGCTAAGCGCTACTTTCTGTACAATAGGCGTCACCATGCGACGATTCTTCCTCATTTTGCTGCTGTTCGTGCTTCCGCTCCAGATGTCCTGGGCCGCGGCGAGCGCGTATTGCCTGCACGAGGAAGGCAAGGCGGCGCAGCACCTGGGCCACCACAGCCACCAGCACAAGGCCGATGCGGACAAACAACCCGCCGGCGATAAAGCTGAGCAGCAGAAAAAAGGCCAGCCGCACAGCGATTGCAATGTCTGCCATGGCATCGGCCACGCATGGCTGCCGGCCGGCTCCAGCCTGCCCGTCGGCGACATGGCGTCCGTCAACGCGGACACCTCCCCCTTCTTTTACGCTTCCCACATCCCGGACGCTCCCAAGCGCCCTGACTGGTCGTCGGCCATCTAGGCCGACGGGACGTTACTTTCACTGATCGCAATATGCGGGCCTGACTAAACAGGCGCAAGCCTGCGCGTCCCGTCGAATTCTTTTCCATTCCCTGGAGAATTCGATGTACCGAATCATCTTGTTATTTTCCGCTGGCCTGCTGGCCGGCAACTTTGCGCACGCGCAAACACCTGAAGAACCCGCCGCTCCCCTGACCCTGCCCGCCGCGCTGCTGCTGGCCGAAGGCGGCAACGCCACCCTGTCGGCCGCCCGCCATGAACTGGCGGCCCAGGGCGGCGCCCTGCAGCAGGCGCGCGCCCTGCCCAACCCGGAACTGCAAACCGTGCTGGAAGACACGCGGCGCGCCACGCGCAGCACCACCGTGCAACTCAATCAATTGATCGAACTGGGCGGCAAGCGGGGCGCGCGCGCCGCCGTCGCGCAGCAGGGCCAGGAACTGGCGCAAGCCGGCCTTGCGCTACAGCAAGCCGACACGCGCGCGCTGGTGACCACCGCCTTTGTCGACGTGCTGGCGGCGCAGGAAGGCTTGCGCCTGGCCGACAGCGCGCAGGCGCTGGCCGCGCGCGCCAGCGACATCACGGCGCGCCGGGTCACGGCCGGCAAGGCGTCCCCTGTCGAGGAAACCCGCGCCAGGGTCGCCGAAGCGAGCGTGCGGCTGGAACTGAACCTGGCCCGCAGCACGCTGGCCAGCGCCCGCAAGCGCCTGGCCGCCCTATGGGGCAATGCCGCGCCCCGCTTTACCGTGGCTGAGGGCCGGCTGGAAACCTTGCCGCAGTTGCCGCCAGGCAGCGAACTGGCGGCGCGGCTGGAGCAAGCCCCGGCCGTGCGCCAGGCCCGCAGCGCGCTGGCCCAGCGGCAAGCCATGCTGGACGTGGAACAGCGGCGCGCCACGCCCGACGTCACGCTCAGCATCGGCATGAAGCGTTCGGAAGAGCTGGGCCGCAACCAGGCCATCATCGGCCTGGCCCTGCCGCTGCCCCTGTTCGACCGCAATGCGGGCAACAAGCTCGACGCCCTGCGCCGCAGCGACAAAGCCAGCGACGAGCTGGCCGCCGCCCGCATCGCCGTGCAGACGGACGTGGCCGCCGCCAGCGAACGCCTGGCCACGGCCCGGCTCGACGTGGAAAGCTTGCGCCTGGACATCTTGCCCGGCGCGCAAAGCGCCTACGACGCGGCCAGCAAGGGCTTTGAGTTCGGCAAGTTCGCCTTCCTCGACGTGCTCGATGCCCAGCGCACCTTGCTGCAAGCCAAAAATCAATACCTGCGCGCGCTGACGGAAGCGCAGCACGCCGCCGCCGAGATCGAGCGCCTGCTGGGCACACCAGCTCCCCTGTAAGGAATACCCTCCATGAACATCACACTGAACAAAAAACAGGCGATCGCCATCGCCTCCATCGCGGCCGCCGGCATCGTGCTGGCCATCCTCATCCTCGGCACGGGCAATTCCAAGACCACGCCGCCCGCCGCCGCCAAGGTGGAAGCCCATGCTGAAAAGAAAGACGAACACGGCCACGAGGAAGTGGAAGGCCGGCTGGAATTGACGGCGGCGCAAAGCCGCGCGGCCGGCGTCGTCATCGCCACGGCCGCGCCCGGCCGCATCAAGACGACGGTCGCCCTGCCCGGCGAAATCCGTTTCAATGAAGACCGCACGGCCCACGTCGTGCCGCGCCTGGCCGGCGTGGTGGAAGCAGTGCAGGCGGACCTGGGCCAGCTGGTGAAAAAGGGACAAGTGCTGGCCGTCATCGCCAGCACGGAACTGTCGGAACAGCGCAGCGCACTGCTGTCGGCGCAGCGGCGGCTGTCGCTGGCCCGCTCCACGTATGAGCGCGAAGAAAAACTGTGGCGCGAAAAGATTTCGGCCGAACAGGATTACCTGCAGGCGCAGCAGGCGTGGCGCGAGGCGGAAATCGCCGTGCAGAACGCGCAGCAAAAACTCAGCGCGCTGGGCGCCAGCGGCGCCGGGACCGGGGCCAGCAAAGGGCCGCTGAACCGTTACGAGATCCGCGCGCCGTTCGACGGCATGGTGCTGGAAAAACACATCACCCTGGGCGAAGCCGTCAAGGAAGATGCGAACATCTTCGTCATTTCCGACCTGTCGACCGTGTGGGCGGAAATCGCCGTGCCGGCGAAAGAACTGGCCACCGTGCGCATGGGAGGCAAGGCGGAGGTGAAAGCCAGCGCTTTTGACGCCAGCGCGCAAGGCACGATCACCTACGTGGGCGCACTGCTGGGCGAGCAGACGCGCACGGCCAAGGCACGCATCAGCTTGCAGAACCCGGACATGGCCTGGCGCCCGGGCCTGTTCGTCACGGTGGAAGTGGTGTCCGGCGAAGCGGACGCGCCCGTCACAGTGCAGAGCACGGCCATCCAGACGGTGGAAGACAAGCCCGTCGTCTTCGTGCAGGTCAAGGATGGCTACCAGGCCACGCCCGTGGTGCTGGGCCGCAGCGATGGCAATCTGACGCACATCAAGCAGGGCCTGGTCGCCGGCACGCCGTACGCGGCGCAAGGCAGTTTTGTCCTGAAGTCCGAGCTGGGCAAGGACTCCGCCGGCCACGAACATTGATCACGTCAAAGCTAAGGAAACCATCATGTTTGAACGCTTGATCCGCTTTGCCATCGACCAGCGCTGGCTGGTGATGCTGGCCGTGGCCGCCATGGCCGGCCTGGGCATCTACAGCTATCAAAAGCTGCCCATCGACGCCGTGCCCGACATCACCAACGTGCAGGTGCAAATCAATACCCAGTCCGCCGGCTATTCGCCGCTGGAAACCGAGCAGCGAGTCACCTTCCCCATCGAGACGGCCATGGCCGGCTTGCCCAACCTGGAGCAGACGCGTTCGCTGTCGCGCTATGGTTTGTCGCAAGTGACCGTGATCTTCAAGGATGGTACGGACATCTATTTTGCCCGCCAGATGATCAACGAGCGCCTGCAGGAAGCGAAGGAAAGCTTGCCGGCTGGCATCACGCCGAAGATGGGGCCTGTTTCCACGGGCCTCGGTGAAATCTATCTGTGGACGGTGGAAACGCAGGAGGGCGCGAAAAAGCCGGACGGCACGTCCTACACGCCGACGGACTTGCGCGAAATCCAGGACTGGATCATCAAGCCGCAGTTGCGCAATGTCACGGGCGTCACGGAAATCAATGCCATCGGCGGTTACGCCAAGCAATACCAGGTGGCGCCCTACCCGGAAAAACTGGCCGCCTACGGCATCAGCCTGCAAGACGTGGTGAAGGCGCTCGAGCGCAACAACAGCAACGTGGGCGCCGGCTACATCGAAAAGCAGGGCGAGCAGCTGCTGATACGCGCGCCGGGCCAGGTGGCGTCCAAGGACGACATCGGCAACATCGTCGTCGCCAATGTGCAGGGCGTGGCGATCCGCATCCGCGACGTGGCCGACGTGGTGCTGGGGCGCGAGCTGCGCACGGGCGCGGCCACGGAAAACGGCCGCGAAGTGGTGCTCGGCACCGTCTTCATGCTGATCGGACAGAACAGCCGCGCCGTGTCGCAAGCCGTCGACAAGAAGATGGTCGAGATCAACCGCAGCCTGCCGAAAGGCGTGCACGCCGTCACCGTGTATGACCGCACGGTACTCGTCGACAAGGCCATCAATACGGTGAAGAAAAACCTGCTCGAAGGGGCGGTATTGGTGATCGCCATCCTGTTCCTGTTCCTCGGCAATATCCGCGCGGCCGTCATCACGGCCATGGTGATTCCGCTGGCCATGCTGTTCACGTTTACGGGCATGGTGCAATACCATGTGAGCGCCAACCTGATGAGTCTGGGGGCACTCGATTTCGGCATCATCATCGATGGCGCCGTGGTCATCGTGGAAAACTGCGTGCGCCGCCTGGCCCATGCACAGCAAAAACTGGAACGGCCGCTGACCTTGCAGGAGCGTTTTCATGAAGTGTTTGCGGCATCGCAAGAAGCGCGCCGCCCCTTGCTGTACGGCCAGCTGATCATCATGGTCGTGTACCTGCCCATCTTCGCGCTGACGGGCGTGGAGGGCCGCATGTTTACGCCGATGGCCCTGACGGTGGTGATTGCCCTGCTCGGTGCCATGCTGCTGTCGATCACCTTCATTCCGGCCGCCGTGGCGCTGTTTATCGGCGACAAGGTGGCGGAGAAGGAAAACGCCATCATGCGCGCCGCCAAGCGCTGGTACGCGCCGCTACTGGACAAGGTGATGCGCAACACGCCCGTCGTGTTGACGGGCGCGGCGGTAGCCGTCGTGCTGTCGGGCTTGCTGGCCACGCGCATGGGCAGCGAATTCGTGCCCAGCCTGAACGAGGGCGACATCGCCATCCAGGCCCTGCGCATCCCCGGCACCAGCTTGACGCAATCGCTGGCCATGCAGCAGCAGCTGGAAAGCAAGCTGATGGCAAACCACAAGGAAATCGCGCGCGTGTTCGCCCGTACGGGAACGGCCGAGATCGCCTCCGACCCCATGCCGCCGAATATTTCCGATGGCTACATCATGCTGAAACCCCGCGACGCATGGCCGGAACCGACAAAATCGCGCGAGCAATTGCTGGCTGAAATCGAAGCGACGGCCACGAGCTTGCCGGGCAACAACTATGAGTTTTCGCAGCCAATCCAGCTGCGCTTCAATGAACTGATTTCCGGCGTGCGCAGCGACGTGGCCGTGAAACTGTTCGGCGACGATATGAGCGTGCTCGACAGCACGGCGGCGAAGATCGCCGGCGTGCTGGGCAAGATTCCCGGCGCAACAGAGGTAAAAGTCGAGCAGACGACGGGGCTGCCCATGCTGACGGTGCAGATCGACCGCGAGCAGACGGCCCGCTACGGTCTCAATATTGCCGACGTGCAAGCGGCGATCGCCACGGCCATCGGCGGGCAAGAGGCGGGTACCCTGTTCCAGGGCGACCGCCGCTTCGACATCATCGTGCGCCTGCCCGACAGCCTGCGCAGCGACCTGGAGCAACTCAAACGCCTGCCCATCGCCCTGCCCCTGGGCGCGGCGGCGGAAGGCCGCGCCCGCTTCATCCCGCTCGGCGAAGTGGCCAGACTGCAAGTGGCGCCGGGGCCGAACCAGATCAGCCGCGAAGACGGCAAGCGCCGCATCGTCATCAGCGCCAACGTGCGCGGACGCGATATCGGTTCCTTCGTGGCCGATGCCACGCAGCAGTTGCAAGCGCAGGTGGCCATTCCGGCTGGCTACTGGACCAGCTGGGGCGGCCAGTTCGAGCAGCTGCAATCGGCCACGAAACGCCTGGAACTGGTGGTGCCCGTGGCGCTGGCGCTCGTGTTTGTGTTGCTGTTCGCCATGTTCGGCAACGTCAAAGATGGGCTATTGGTCTTCAGCGGCATCCCGTTCGCCTTGACGGGCGGCATCGTCGCCCTGTGGCTGCGCGACATTCCCATGTCGATCTCGGCAGCTGTCGGTTTCATCGCCCTGTCCGGCGTGGCCGTGCTGAACGGCCTGGTGATGATCGCCTACATCCGCCAGCTGCGCGAACAGGGCATGCCCTTGCAGGATGCGATACGCGAGGGGGCCATCACGCGTTTGCGGCCCGTCTTGATGACGGCGCTGGTGGCGTCGCTCGGTTTCGTGCCGATGGCCATTGCCACGGGCACGGGCGCCGAAGTGCAGCGTCCGCTGGCCACCGTGGTGATCGGCGGCATTTTATCGTCGACGGCATTGACGCTGCTGGTGCTGCCGCTGTTGTACCGGCTGGCGTATGCCGTAAGAGGCAGGGCGGATTAGCGGGGGCCGCCGAGGTCGCAAGCGCGTCATCCGACACATTATTGACGCTGGTGGTAACGTCGGATGACGGCCTTGCAGGCCTGATCCGACCTACCTGTCCATGCGTCGATACCGCGGACGTAGGTCAGATTAGCTCCGAAGGAGCGTCATCCGACACATTATTGACGCTGGCGGTAACGTCGGATGACGGCCTTGCAGGCCTGATCCGACCCACCTGGCCATGCGTCGGTTCCGCGGACGTAGGTCGGATTAGCTCCGAAGGAGCGTCATCCGACACATTGTTGACGCTGGTGGTAACGTCGGATGACGGCCTTGCAGGCCTGATCCGACCCACCTGTCCATGCGTCGATTCCGCGGGCGTAGGTCGGATTAGCTCCGAAGGAGCGTCATCCGACACCAGCACCGGCGCCAACAATATGCAGCTTAGGGCCGGCGGTAGCCGCCTTCGATCCAGTTCGCGGCGGACGTGGCGTTGAACTTGAACGCGGCCGAGGTGCGTACCTTGGCGATCTGTTCGCCGTCGGCGTCGTAGGCGCTCAGTTCCGCGTACGGGTGGTCTTCGTCGGGCACGATGTCGAACATCACCTTGATCTGCCCCTCGTCGGTGGCGACGAATACATTCTTGTGCAGTTGCGCATGCAGCTGCTGCTCGTGGCGGCGCAGCACCTCGGACGCCGTCTTGACCAGGGTGTTGAAGGCGTTGACGTCGAGCGGCTTCGGGTTTTTCTTGTCGCGGCCCATGGTCCACGGGCCCACGAGGGCCGGCTCCGGCTCGCCATCCTTGATCATGGCCACGGCCCAGCCTTCATCTTCCTCGTTCTTGATCACGCGCGCCGTCCAGCCATTGCCTACCCACAGGCGCGGCTCCTGGATCGGGGCGTCATTGTCCTGCTCGGCTGCTTCGTCGGGAAAGTCGGGGAAATCGGTACTCATGGCGGTGCTCGTGATGGAAGGTCGGGGCTAGCATGATAGTCGAAAACGCCCGCCCGTGCCGCCTTCACGGCGGCATGGGTGAACGTTCAATGCTTCCGTCCGGCATCTTCCCAGGCAACTGTCAGCACATGGACATGGCAGGCCGGTTGGGCCAGGTCAGCGGCGGGCCGGGCGGTATCCAGCGCGGGTCGATGGCCGGCAGCGGCGCATGATAATTAAAAGGATTGATGATGATCGGCGGTATCGCCGATGGCGCGCCGACAGGCTCGGCGCAGGACTGCGTGGCGCTACGCTGGCGCGTGGTTCGATGGTGAAAAAGGGATAGCGATTGATCCCCGGTATCTGCAAACAAAAGCATGTTGCCCTCCTTGCGAGACTGAGGTGTTCAGTATAGGACGGCTTGCGCACATTACAAGAAAAGAAATCTTGTTCCAAATCAGTGTTTTTCTGGCCGCCAGCGCCTTCCATACCGTGAAAATGACGGCCTGTCGCACGCCGCTGGCGGCAAGCGGGGCGCGCGCCTACAGTGTGACCATGCAATACCCGATCACCCACACACCGAGGCTTACCATGAAAAAATTGCTCACCTTCGTCCTCATCGTCATGCTCGCCTGCCTGTTCCTCGACAAAATCGGCGCCACGGACATGCACATGCAGCTCAACGGCGACGAGATCGACGGACCGCTGGAGTGGCTGTTCGGCCTGGTGTTTGCCGGCGGCGGCTTGCTGATCGCCGCCATTGCGCTGGTATGCGGCGCCGTCGTCACGGGCGTGGTACTGGCCGGCGTGGGCGTGGTGCTGATCGCCGTCGTGGCCCTGTGCGTGGCGCTGGCGCTGGCCTTGAGCACGCCCGTGCTGCTGCCGCTCTTGATTCCCGTCGCCATCGTCTGGCTGATCGTCAGCCGCAACCGCAAGCAGGCACAGACGCGTCAGCACAGCCTGTAATCACTGCGCCATGAACTTGCTGAGCACGCCGTCGCCGCCGCCGTCATTCTGTTCGATGCGGTTGCGCCCGCCCCGCTTGGCCCGGTACAGTGCCTCGTCGGCGCGCGCCAGCACGGCGTCGCAATCGGCATCGGTACCGACCATGGCGGCCATGCCGATGCTCACCGTGATGGTGAGCACAATGCCGCCATCGATGGTCAGCGAACTTTCCGCCACGCGCCGGCGCAGCCGTTCGGCAAACACGGCGGCGGCGCTCAGATCCGTGCCCGGCAGCAAGATGGCGAATTCCTCGCCGCCCACGCGGCCCGGCACGTCGACCTTGCGCAGCGCCTGGCACATCAGCGCGCCCAGGTGGCGCAGCACGGCATCGCCCACGGCGTGGCCATGCTCGTCGTTGACGCGCTTGAAGTGATCGATGTCAAGCATCAGCACGCTGGCGCAGCTGGCCAGCTCGCGCTGCAAGCGGGCATGCTCGTTTTCCAGCGACGCCATGAAGTGACGGCGGTTCGGCAAGCCGGTCAGGAAATCCGTGGTGGCCAGCTGTAGCAGTTCCGCGTTCATGCGCTTGCGCTCGGTGATGTCGAGCGAAGACACCATGACGAAATCGAGGCTGTCCGCATGCCCGGGCATCACCAGCAGGCTCAATTCATTTTGCCGCGCCGCGCCGTCGAGACGCACGAAGCTGCTTTCGCACTCGTACAGGTGGGCGCCGCCAGCCAGCGCCAGCAACGCATCGCCGAAACGGGGCAAGGCGCTGTCATCGAAATTCTGTGCCAGGCTCAGCGCGCCGCGGCGCTGGTCGTCCTCGTTGGCGCGCACCTGCGCCAGCGCGGCGCCGTTCGCATCGATGATGCGCACCAGGCCCGCCAGCTTCCGCAGCGCATCCGGATTGGCCTGGAAATGGGCGCCGAGGTCGCGCACGCCCGCCTGCTCGAGCGCGTCGAGCGCGGCGCGCACGGCCGACCAGTCCTGTTCCCACAGGGCCACGGGCGCGTGGTCGTACAGGCTGCGGAAACGCGCTTCGCCGGCGCGCAGGGCCAGCGCCACCTGCGCCTGTTCGATGGCCATGCCGGCCAGGTGCGCCGCCTCGCTGAGCCGCGCCAGATGCGCCGCGCCCGGCAAGGTCGGCTGGCGGTGATACGCCATCAGCACCCCGAGCAGCTTGCCCGAGCCGCCACGCACGGGCTCGGCCCAGCATGATTGCAGCTGGGCCCGGTACGCCAGTTCCATCGTTTCCTGCACATTGGCATGCAAGTCGCCCACGATCACGCGCTGGCCGTCGCGCACGGCTTGCGCGGCGATGCCATGCACGCCCTGCAGGGTGTCGAGGTCGTGGCCGTGGCTGGACAGGTTGAAAAACGCGGGCAAGCTCGGCGCCGCGCCCAGCACCAGGCGGTGGCGGCTTTCATCGAGCAGCAAGATGCTGCACAGCATGGCGGGATGGTCGGCTTGCACGCTGAGCACCACGCTTTCCAGCACCCGTTCCAGCGGCGCGCCCGTGGCCAGCATTTCCAGCACTTGCCGCCGCGTATGCTCGCGCCGCTCCATCTGGCTGCGCTCGCTGATATCGCGGAAGGTCCACAGGCGCGCCTGCTCATTGCCTAACTGCATGCTGCGCACATATTGTTCGACCACCCGCCCATCGCGCAGATGCAGCACGTCGCGCCGCTCGCGGTGGCCGTGCGGCGCATGGGCGCGTGCTCCCAAGAAAGGTGCAGCCTGCTCCAGCTGACTTTCCACATGGCGCACCAGCGCCGCGCCATCGGCTTGCCAGTCGAGCGCGTCGGGCACTTGCCACAGGTCGCGGAAACGCCGGTTCGAGGTAAAGATGCGGCCATTGATATTGTCGACCAGAATGCCGTCGATGGTCGAATCGAGGATGCTGCGCAGCATGGCCTGGCTCCGTTGCGCCGCCTCGGCCATCGCCAGCACGCTCGCCTGCCCCTGCTCCAGCTGGCCGGCCAGCTCGCTCGAGCGCGCCAGCGCCGCCTGGGCGCGGGCGCGGCCCGCCGCCAGCAGCCAGGCCGCCAGCGCCAGCACGATGCTGGCCAGCAAACCGGTCCAGGCCACCAGGCGCGGCCGCGCCAGCAGCTCGCCATCGAAGCCCGGCATGGCGCGCACGCGCAAGGTCCACGGCCGGCCGGCGATGGTGATGACTTGCCGCGATAACAGGCTGTCCGAGGCGGCAGAGGACAAGCCGCCCGGCAGGCTGTCGTACATCAGGGCCGCCTCGGCCAGCTGCGCGCCGTCATAGATTTCCAGGTCCAGCTGGCGCGCCGCCTCGCCGCCCACGCCCGCCATCAGGTCGCCCATGCGGAACGGCGCAAACACCCAGGCGCGCAAGGCGGCGCGCCGCTGCTCCACGCTGGCATGCGGCAAGCCGTTGTCATACACGGGCAGTACGACCAGGAAACCATGCGCCTGGTCGCTGCCGCCATCTTGCACCAGGTGGATCTTGCCCGTCATGGCGGCCTGGCCCGTATCGCGCGCCTGCTCGAGCGCGGTGCGGCGCACGGGTTCGGACCAGATGTCATAGCCGAAGGCCAGCAGGTTGCTGTCGCTTAAAGGTTCCAGATACGTGATGGGCGCATGCCAGACCCGCTGGCCCTGTGGACGCACGGCATAGCCGGGATAGCCTTCCGCGCGTACGCTGGCCTCGTGCCGCGCCAGGGCGGCGCCGGGCACCAGCGGCAGGTAGCCGATGCCGTGAATGCCGGGAAAGTTTCGGTCGACCTGCTGTACCGCCAGATAGGCATGGAATTCGCGGCGCGTGACTTCCTGCGAACTGGCATACAGTCCCTGCACCCCGTGCAGCACCTGGATATAAGTCCGCATGCGGCCGGCGATGTTGTTCACCAGTTCGCGCACGCGGAAATCGAAATCGGCCTGCACCTGCTGTTCGCTGGCGTCGTGGGCATTGCGCCAGGCGCCATACGTCAATCCCAGGCACAGCGCCAGCACCAGCGTGGCCAAGGCGCGCGGCCCCACCCAGTGCGACACTGGCCGGGCAAACCACGACGAAGACGCGCGTGTAGACATGGCAGGCTGACAGGCAGGACGACATCAAACCGCGACACTGCCGGCAACATGGCTGGCAGCGGGCTGCACGATTACCATCGGTAGTCGATGAGAATGATAGTACGTTACAGCGGGCGCCCTTGCAATGCCGAATATTGTATTAAAAAGACCACATATTTCATCGATGCAATGATGTGTACTCCAGGAAAATTCAATGCCATGAAAACCATTCCCGCCGGCTGCTATGATCGCCCCGTCATCCATCATCAGGGAGCCGCGTTTGCAGCACGATAGCTGGCAGGGAACACTATGGCTGGCGCCGGATTTTGCCATCTTGCATGGCGCAGCAGGCGCCACGGACAGTCACGCCCATTATGCGCACCAGCTGATGCTGAGCACGGGCGCGCCCTTCACGGCCGAGCTCGACGGCATCGTCCACACGGCGCGGCACTTGCTGGTCGAAAGCCTGCGCCCACACGCCATCGTCGCCGCACCGGCGCCCATGCTGACCATCTATGCGGAACCGCAGCGCCTGGGCGGTGCAGCCTTGCTGGCGGCCGCCGCCCATGCTGGCGCGCCCACGCTGGAGCATGTCGCCGCCGCCCTGCAGGCCCAGCCCCGGGAAATCCTGTCCGACGCCCGCGTGCGGCGCGCGCTGGAGCAGGTCGACATATTGTTGTCGGGCAAGGTCAGCGCGGCCGCCGTGGCCGGGGCCGCGCATTTGTCGCTGAGCCAGCTGGAACGCCTGTTCAGCGCCCAGCTGGGCTTGCCCGTGCGGCGGCTGGTGCTGTGGCGCCGCTTGCGCCTGGCCATCCGTTTCATCTTACTCGGCAGCACTCTGACGGACGCGGCCCACGGCGCCGGCTTTGCCGATGCCGCGCATTTTTCGCGCACCATGCGCAGCCTGTTCGGCGTGCGCGCCGACCGCAGCTTGCGCCAGCTCGACGTCAAGCTGCTCGATTGACCTGCCGGCTACGACCCGTTGCGCAAGCCGGCCGGCAGCTCGGGCGCGCGCACGCCCTCTTCCGCGCGGAACGGCTCGATCAATTGCGCCCCATATGCGACGGGGTAGTCGGGCCGGCTGCCGATGCCCAGGTCCTCGCCCCGCATGCGGTACTCCGGTGCATCGAAGGCCGTGCCCAGCAGGCGGTCCCAGCACGTAAAAAACAGGCCGAAATTCACGTCGCCGGCCGTGCCGTATTTCATGTGATGAAAACGGTGCAGCGGCGCCCAGGCAAACACGTGGCGCAGCGGCCCCATGCGCATGTCGACATTCGCGTGCTGCAGCAACAGCTGGATCGCCACGGCAAACGCCAGCACGGCCATGACACGCTCCGGCATGCCCAGCAGCAGCAAGGGCAGCATGCCGCCCGCCGCTTCCAGCAGCAGATGCAGCGGGTGTTTCATCCAGCCATTGAAACCATACAGGCGCTGCACACTGTGGTGCACGGCATGCAGTTTCCACAGAAAATAAAAACGGTGGCTCAGGTAATGCACCAGGGTAATGCCGCAGTCGGCGATGAGGATGGCCAGCAGCAGCTGCGCCCAGAACGGCCACGCGCTGGGCCAGAACGCGCCCAGCGCCAGGTGTCCTGCCAGCAAGGGAAAGGCAGCCAGGCCCAGCAGGTACAGCGCCTCGTTGACGAGCGCATGCACGACATCGCGCCAGCCGTCGCCGTGCGCGTGGTTCCACGCGCCGTCATACGGCAGATAGCGTTCGGCAAGAAGGGACGTGAGCAGCGCCAGCAACAGCAAGGGCGGCAAGACCCAGAGGGAGTAGTGGCACGCCGCGATCAGGCAAGCGGCGGCGCCGATGAAGCCGGCCCAGAAGACGGGGCCGTACAGCGCGGCAAAGAGGGATGTCATGGCAAGGCGCTCCTGTGGCAAAAACCACAGCATGGCTTGTCCCCCTGCCGCGCCGCTTGAAGAAACGGCGCAAACTGATTATTTCAGGGCCGGTTTCGCCGCCTTCCTCGCCGCGTATTGCTGGTAGCCGTTCGCGCGCAGGGAGCAGGCGGGGCAAGTGCCGCAGCCGTAGCCCCAGTCGTGCAATTCGCCACGCTCACCCAGGTAGCAGGTGTGCGTTCCGCTGCGGATCAGGTCGACCAGCGGCTGGCCGCCCAGGTCTTCCGCCAGGTCCCAGCTTTGCGCCTTGTCCAGCCACATCAGCGGCGTTTCCAGCTTCAGGCGCGTATTCATGCCCAGGTTCAGGGCCACTTGCAGCGCTTTCATTGTGTCGTCGCGGCAATCCGGGTAGCCGGAAAAATCCGTCTCGCACATGCCGCCCACCAGCACCGTCAAGCCGCGGCGGTAGGCCACGGTGGCGGCTACCGTCATGAACAGCAAGTTGCGGCCGGGCACGAAGGTGTTCGGCAAGCCGTTTTCCTGCATGACGATCTCGACGTTCTGCGTCATGGCCGTATCGGAAATGGCGGAAATCAATGACAGGTCGATCATGTGGTCTTGGCCCAGGCGGCTGTCCCACTCGGGCGACTGCCGGCGCATCTGCTCGAGCACGCCGGGACGCACGGTCAGCTCGATCGCATGGCGCTGTCCATAGTCAAAGCCGATGGTTTCCACGCGGCTATAGTGCTTGAGAGCCCAGGCCAGGCAGGTGGTGGAATCTTGTCCACCGCTAAAGAGCACCAGTGCGGAGTCCGTTGCTAGCATAATTTCTTTCTTTTCAGTTTGATTCTGTTCCAATTGTGCGCGGAGAAACATGATTCCCAGCGCAAAAAATACTTATTCGTCCGCCATCAGTTTACCTATTCCGGTAACATGCAGTCAGCATTTACTCATCTGGAGCACCATGTTTTCTGCACGACCCATACGGCATACGGCTGCCGGCAAGGCGATACGACCACGAATTTTGGCACAAGTAGTGACAAAAGCAATGGGTCAACTGACACTGGCGGCCGCCGGCAGTGTCATCTCGCTGTTTCCCATCGCCCATGCCGGCGCGCAGGAGGCCACGCAAGATGCTGCTCCAGAGAGCGCCAGCGCCACGGACACGGCGCCCGCCCCGCTGCAATATGAGGTCAAGGTCAACGCCCCCGGCGACCTCGATGAACTGCTGGAAAAAAACCTGGACCTGGAACGCTTCCGCGGCAACCCGCGCATGGACCGCGAGCAATTGCAGCGCCTCGTGCGCGATACGCCCGAGCAAGCCAAAAACCTCATCGCCACGGCCGGCTACTACACGCCCGTCGTCACGGTGCGCGTCGACACGACGGGCGCCAAACCCGTCGTCATCGTCGACGTCGACCCGGGCCAGCCGGTGACCATCGACAAGGTCGAGCTGGAATTGCGCGGCTTCGATCCCACGCCGCCGCTGGCCGCTTCCGAACCCTACGATACGGAAGCCCTGAAACGCAGCTGGGCCCTGAAGACGGGCAGCGTGTTCCGCCAGGCGGAATGGGAAGCGGCCAAGCGCGCGCTGCTGCGCGAAGTGGTGCAGACGCGCTACCCGCGCGCCCAGCTGGTCGATACGCAAGCCGTGGTCGACCCGGAAACGCACAAGGTCTCCTTGCTGGTGGTGCTCGACAGCGGCCCCGAGCTGCGCTTCGGCGAGCTGCGCATCGAAGGCTTGAAGCGCTACGATGCCAGCATCATCCGCAACCTCGACAAGATACGCCCGGGCGACTATTACAGCGAATCGGCGCTGCAATCGTTCCAGGCGCGCCTGCAGGACACGGGCTACTTTGCCAGCGTGGAAGTCAGTGCCGACATGAGCAGCATCCTGGGCGAGCAGATCGAGGCGGGCCAGGAAAGCCAGCAGGCCGAGGCCGCCGGCGCCGCGCCAGAAGCCAGGCCCGCCAACCGCGGCCCCGCGCCGCAGTTGCCGCTGGTGGTGCGCGTGACGGAAAACAAGCAGCAGAACGTCAGCGCCGGTCTCGGTTTCAGTACGAATACGGGGAATCGCGCCCAGCTCAACTATGACAACCTCAACGTATGGGGCACGCGCTTCAAGAGCGCGATCACCATGGAAACGAAGAAACAGGCGGCGCACGCCAATTTTTACTTTCCGACCACCGAGCGCGGCTACAACGACAGCGCGGGCGCCTCGTTCGAGCGCAGCGACATTTCCAACGAAATCACGGCCGTCACCACCATCTCGGCCAAGCGCAACTGGGGCGGCACCAACCTCGAGCGCAGCCTGACGTTCGAGTTCCTCAGCGAAGACAAGACGGTGGTGGGTCTGGAACAGACGCGCAGCAAGAGCTTGCCGCTGACTTATGCCATCACCAAGCGCAGCCTCGACAGCCTGCTGTTCCCCACCAAGGGCTACGTCATCAACGCCCAGGTGGGCGGCGCCCTGCTGCCCCTGCTGACGGACGAGCGCTTCGTGCGCGTGGCCGGCAAGGCCGTGTATTACCGTCCGCTCGGCGAAAAGGGCGAGCTGATCGTGCGCGGCGAAATGGGCGCGCTGGGCTCGAAGGAAAAACGCGGCGTGCCGGCCGTCTACCTGTTCCGCGCGGGCGGCGACCAGTCGGTGCGCGGCTATGGCTACCAGGAACTGGGCGTGAAGGAAGGCGACGCCACCATCGGCGGGCGCTACATGCTCACCGGCAGCGCCGAATACCAGTACTGGTTCAAGCCGAAATGGGCCATTGCCGCCTTCTATGACGCCGGCAACGCGGCCGACACGGTCAAAGCGGCCATGACGCCGAAATCGGGCTATGGCCTGGGCGGGCGCTACAAGAGCCCCGTCGGCCCCATCAATGTCGACGTGGCGTATGGCCACGCCGTCCACGCCTACCGTTTGCACTTTTCTCTGGGATTCACTTTCTGATGTCCGATATTTCTACCGAGTCCCACGATGCCGCGCCGCCACCGCCGGCGAAAAAACCGCGCCGCTGGGTGCGCTACGTGCTGATCGCCGTCGCCAGCCTGGCCGTGCTGCTGGGCGCCGGCTTCTGGTTCCTGGGCCGCGAATCGACCTTGCAGATGCTGGTGCAAAAAGTGGCCAGCGCCAGCGGCGGCGACATCGCAGTGTCGGGCGTGTCCGGCTCGCTGTACAACCGCATGCACCTGGGCCACGTCAGCTACCGCAGCAAGACGCAGCACATCATGGCCGACAATATCGACATCAACTGGTCGCCGTTCCAGTTCTTCTCGGAAGGCATCGCCATCAGCGAACTGCACGTGGCCAGCCTGTCCGTGGAAAGCACGGCGCCGTCCGAGGAACCGTCGACCATGCCCGCCAGCCTGGCCGCGCCTTTTAAAATCGGCATTGCCGACGCGCGCCTGGACAAGGTGACCCTCGTCAGCGCGGGCGGCAACACGGTATTTGAAAAAATCCATTTCACCTTGTCGGGCGACAAGTCGCAATGGCAGCTGGAAGATGCCTCGGCCGTCACGCCGTTCGGCCAGGCCACGGCCAGCGCGACGATTGCCGCCACGCAGCCGTTCAAGCTCAGCGGCAAGGCGGGCTTGACGCAGATCAACCCTGCCGCCGGCGAAAAACCGGCCGCCTTGGCGCTGCAGCTGGGCGGCGACCTGAATGTGCTGAACGTCACGGCCAAGGGCAGCGCGGGCGCGGCCACGGCCGATGCCCAGCTGGCGCTGGCGCCGTTCGACCCCGTCATCATCCTGCGCTCGGCCAGCATCAAAGGCCGCAACATCAATCCGGGCAAGTTCGACGCCACCTTGCCGCAGGCGGACCTGAGCCTGGAACTCGACGCCGCCATCGACACCCGGCCGACGAAGCAAACCGTATCGGGCAAGCTGGCCATCCTCAACCACGCCACGCCGGGCCCCATCGACCAGCAAAAGCTGCCGCTGCGCCAGTTAGAAGCGCGCCTGGGCGGCACCCTGACGGCCACGACCCTGGAATCGGCCATCATCGATTTCGGCAACGCGGGCAAGTTCACGGGCGGCGGCAAACTCAACCGCGACGCCGTCGATGGCCCCATCGGCACGGCGCAACTGACCTTGCACACGGACAAGATCGACTTGCAGCACATCTACAGCAGCATCAACAGCACGAAGATCGTCGGCGATATCGTGCTCGACAGCGACGGCAAGACGCAAACCCTGCGCGCCAAGCTGGGCGAAGCCAAGCTGCGCCTGGACATGGAAGCCACCCTGGCCGATTCGCTCGTGCAACTGCGCAAGGCCACCTTGCAGGCAGGCAAAAGCAGCGTCAACGCGACGGGCCAGATCAGCCTCAAGGACGAGCAACCGTTCAAGGCCGTGGCCAGCGCCAGCCGCCTCAATCCCGCCGACTTCGGCGCCTTCCCCGTGGCCGACCTGAACCTCGACGTGCGCGCCCATGGTCACGTGGCGCCCAAGTGGCTGGCGAATGCGGACTTTACCGTGCGCCCCAGCAAGCTGCTCGACCAGCCTTTGTCGGGCAAGGGCAAGCTGACGGCCGATGCGGCCCATTTCAGCGGCATCGACGTGCAATTGGCGCTGGGCAAGAACAACGTGACGGCCAAGGGCAACTTTGGCGGCGCCGGCGAAAAGCTCAACTGGAATGTCGATGCACGCCAGCTCTCCGCCCTGCAGGGAGACTTGCTGGGCACGGTGCTGGCCAGCGGCGTGGTGCAGGGCACGCTGCAGCAGCCGCGCACGAGCTTTGTGGCCGACGCGAAAGGACTGGGCCTCGCCAGCGGCAAGCGCCCCGCGCCCGACAGCGCCATCCACGCCAGCGGCGACGTGGGCTTGACGGGTCCGAAGCAGCAGGCGGAATTGAAAATGACGGGTTCCTTGCAAAAGATCAACCCGGCCGCGTTTGGCGCATCCATGCCCAACGGCAACGTGAATGCGGATTTCAACGGCAGCGGCCGCCTCACCAGCGACTGGCAAGTGGCCCTCAACCTGGCCCTGCGCGAATCGACCCTGCAAAATGCCCCGCTGGCCGGCTACGCCAAGCTGTCGGCCAACGCGAAACGCATCGACAGCGTGGATACGGAATTGCGCCTGGGGCCGAACAGCCTGCTGGCCAAGGGCGCGCTGGGCGGCGCCACAGACCAGCTGACGTGGAAGCTCGATGCGCCGCAACTGTCGACCCTGGGCCCCAAGTTTGCCGGCGTGCTGCATGCGGCCGGTTCCGTCTCGGGCAAGATGGACGCGCCCGCCGCGCAGCTGACGCTCGATGGCAAGGATCTGACCTTCTTTGGCGACCAGCAATTGAAAGCCGTGAAAGGCAGCGCCAGCGTGGGCGCCGGCCAGGGCGCGCTCGACCCCATGGTCAGCAGCCTGGAGATCACGGGCTACAGCACGCCCACCTTCAAGCTGGCCAGCGCCCGCCTGGGCACGACGGGCACGCGCGGCAGCCATACGGTCAGTTTGACGGCGCGCAATGACGATTTCGATGCCACCGTGCAAATCCGCGGCAGCCAGAGCGGCGCCGCCTGGACGGGCAGCATCGACAGCCTGCAAAACAAGGGCCGCTATGCGCTCGTGCTGCAAGCGCCCGTGCCCGTGAAAGTGGCGGGACCGGCCGGCAGCGGCGTGGCGGGCCTGGGCCAGCCCGAGCAGATCAGCGTGGGCAACACCGTCATCAAATTGCCGGCAGGCAGCATCACCATGCAAAACCTCGTCAAGAACGGCCCCCGCTGGACCAGTTCCGGCCAAGCGGCCGGCGTGGCCCTGACCTATCTGGCGCAAGTGATCCCGTCGCTGCAAGCCAATGCGCGCAGCGACCTGACCCTGGGCGCGCAATGGTCGCTCGACATGCAGGTGCCGACGGCCAAGCAGAAAGACCCCTCGCTGGCGGGCATGCTGCACATCTACCGCGAAAAAGGCGACGTGACGGTGGGCGTGGAACAGCCGCTGGCGCTGGGCTTGCGCACCTTCGATGCGCGCGTGGATGTCGCCAACCAGCAGCTGCGCCTGGCCGTGAAACTCGATGGCGCGCGCGCGGGCCAGAGCGATATCAATGCCACCGTGCAAATGCTGAGCGGGCGCATCAGCAACGACAGCGCCCTGTCCCTGACGGGCACCACGAATATCGATTCGCTGGCGTGGCTGGCGCCGCTGACGGGCCAGCCGGGCCTGGAACTGGGCGGCGCCTTGAAGGTGGCCCTGTCCGGCAGCGGCACCATCGGCGCGCCGCAATTGAATGGCGACATCAACGGCAGCAAGCTGCTGGTGAACTGGGCCGACCAGGGCTTGAAATTGCGCAATGGCGTGCTGCAAGCCAAGCTGGCCGGCGATCAATTGCAATTGCAGCGTTTGAGCTTTGACGGCGGCGACGGCAAGGTGCAGGCCGATGGCTGGGTGCGCTTTGCGAATGGCGAAGCGAGCCTGGAACTGAAGCTGATGGCCGACCGCCTGCAGGCGCTGTCGCGCCCCGACCGCACCCTGGTCCTGTCGGGCAACAGCACCCTGGTGCGCAATGACAAGCGCTTCAGCTTCGAGGGCAAGTTCAAGGCCAACCGCGCGCTGATCGAGCTGGCGCCGCAAGATACCCCCACGCAAAGCAGCGACGTCGTGGTGCTGGGCAAGGAAGTCAAGGGCAGCAAGGAAGCGCCTTCGCTGCCGCTGAATATCGACCTCGAGTTTGACCTGGGCAACGCTTTCCACCTGCGCGGCATGGGGCTCGATGCAGACCTGGCGGGCAATGTGCGCGCCAGAGTCATCAACCGCGCCGCGCCGCGCGTGACGGGCAGCATCAAGGTCACGAACGGCCAGTACGCCGCGTATGGACAGAAGCTATCGATCGAGCGGGGCCTGATCGCCTTCACGGGCGCCTACGACAACCCGTCGCTGAATATCCTGGCCGTGCGCAAGCGTCCCGAAGGCGAAGCGCTGTCGGAAACGAACGTGGAAGCGGGCGTGGAAGTGCGCGGCACTGCGCAGGCGCCGACGGCCAAGCTGGTGTCCACGCCGAGCGTGTCGGACAGCGACAAGCTGGCCTGGCTGATCCTCGGTCACGGCGCGGAAACGGCGGCCGGCGATGAAATGGCCCTGCTGACGACGGCCGCAGGCGCCCTCTTCGGCGGCTCCGGCGGCGGCTTGCAGGGCAAGCTGGCCAATTCGCTGGGCCTCGATGAAGTGGGCCTGTCGCAGGCGCAAGGACTGGAAAGCACGGTCGTCACCGTCGGCAAGCGGCTGTCGTCGCGCGCCTACCTGACGTTCGAGCAAGGCACGAGCACGGCGACGAGCCTGGTCAAGCTGCGCTACAAACTGAACCGCCGCATCACCCTGCAGTTCCAGACGGGCACGAACAATGCGCTCGACGTGTTGTATACGTGGGCGTTTGATTAGAGTGGCGGCCAACAACGTTGTCGGATTACGCGGGGCGTGGCCCCGCTAATCCGACCTACGGCCCATGTGCATCCACGTAGGTCGGATTAGCGGCGCAGCCGCGTAATCCGACACCACCGAAACAACAAAGGGCGCCTCGGCGCCCTTTGTCTTGATCTGCCGCAAAGGCGATCTTACTCGGCCACGTCGAGCCCCCGCTCGATCATGCCTTCGACGTAGGCGCGCAGATATTGCTCCAGCGCGGGGCCGGACAGCACATTGGCCGTCAGCGCGCCGTGCGGCGAGCCTTTCAGCACGCCGTCGTGGTACACGCGCGCAATCCAGGCCACGTCCGCGCCCTGGGTGTAATCGAGTTCATAGTCGAACGATTCTCCGCTGACTTTGCGTGTGTAGACTTCCTTGACAATTGCCATCTAAAACAGCCTTTCTTGACGAGATTAACTGGGATGCGGGTGCGGCACGGGATCGTCCTGCGGCACCGGGTGCACGGGCCCCGGGTGGCGCCCGGGCGCTTCTTGCGGCTCCGGCGCCGGCATGGGTTCATCGACGGGCGCCGGGTCGGGCGCGCGGTGGGCATGGATGACGGTCATGGCTGGCCTCCCTGCAGACAAAGGAAGACCATACCACGAGTTGCGCGCCGCCGCCCTTATTTGCCGGCCGGCTTGACGTCGGCGGCTGGCGGCGCCGCGTTCTTCACATATTTCTCCAGCCAGTTGTTGCTTTCATACAGCATCTGCATGATCGATTCGCGCGCGCGGTAGCCGTGGCTCTCGTTCGGCACCATCACCAGGCGCGCCGTGCCGCCCAGTCCCTTGACGGCCTGGAACATGCGCTCGCTCTGGATGGGGAAGGTGCCCGAGTTGTTGTCCTGCTCGCCATGGATCATCAGCAGCGCATCCTTGATCTTGTCCGCATAATTAAACGGCGACATGGCCTGGTAGACGGCCGGCGCCTGCCAGAACGAGCGCTCTTCGGCCTGGAAGCCGAACGGCGTCAGGGTGCGGTTGTAGGCGCCGCTGCGGGCGATGCCGGCGCGGAACAGCCGCGTGTGCGCCAGCAGGTTGCCCGTCATAAAGGCACCATACGAGTGGCCGCCGATGGCGATGCGGTTGCGGTCGGACACGCCGCGGCGCACCACCTCGTCGACGGCAGCCTCGGCATCGGCCACCAGCTGCGGCAAATACGTGTCGTTCGGCTCCTGCTCGCCATTGCCGACGATGGGGAACGATGGATTGTCGAGCACGGCGTAGCCCATGGACAGGAAGGCGGCCGGGCCCCAGTAGCTGACGGCATTGAATTTGTAGGGCGAGCCCTTGGTCTGGCTGGCGGCGCTGGCCGTCTTGAATTCCTGCGGATACGCCCACATCAGGGTCGGCAGCGGGCCGTCGCGCTTGACGTCGTAGTTCGGCGGCAACATCAATGTCGCCGTCAAGTCCACGCCGTCGGCGCGCTTGTAGCGGATCAGCTCTTTCTGCACGTCCTTCAGTTGCGGCAGCGGATGGGGGAAATGCGTGAGGGCCGTCAACTGCGCCGCGCCCTGCTGTTTCAAGTTGCGCACATAGTAATTCGGCTGCTCGGTCGGCGATTCGCGCGTCGACAGCAAACGGCTGCCCTCCTCGTCCAGCACGGCCACCACGTTTTCATAGTAGGGGGCGGCGCTCTGGAACAGGCGCTCCTTCTGCTTCGTCGCCAGGTTCAGGCGGTCGATGAACGGCCGGTCGCCCTCCTTCGATGCGCCCTGGCCGTCGAGCAGGATGGAACCGTCAGCGGCGATGAGCAAACGCGGCAAGCCGGCCGCGTCCGTGCGCATGACGGGCTGGCCCGGATCGTTGTAGCGGTCTTCGAACGATCCCGCGTACACGAGGTCGGCCGGTGTGGACGGTTGATCTGGCGCAATGCGCCACTGCTTGACGGCGCGCGTCTTGTACCACGCTTCGCCGAGCAGGGCCAGGTCGCCGCGGCCCCAGGCCACGCCCGCGTAGCGCGAACCGAGCCTGGCCAGCACGGCCGGCTTGGCGGTGAACGGCGCCGCCTGCGTGTAGACGATGTCGCGGATTTCGGCCGCCCTGGCCGGGTCGCCACCGTCCTGCGCTTCGGCCCACACCAGGGTGGCGGGCGCATCGACCCTCCAGCTGACGGAGCGCACGCCGGCGGACACGGCATCATTGCCTGGCGGCAGCCCTTCCTCCAGCGGCAGGGCCGCCACCGCGTGCTCCACCTTGCCATTGAGGTCGCGCACGTCGATCTTGTGGCCGAAATCATGCGCCGGCACGATGTAGGAATACGGACGCACGATGCTGGTCGTCAGCAGGTGCTTGCCATCGGGCGAAGCCGAGACGCGCGAGAACTGGCCCGGCTGGCCGACCAGGCGCTGCTTGCCCGCCACGTCCAGCAAGGCCAGCTGCACCGTGATGTAGTGTTCGAACAGCTGCGCATCCTGTTCGTTTTTCAGCAAGTCGGGATAGGTGCGCAATTGCTTGATGCCGCCGCCCGGCACACTGTCCTGGATGGACGGGCCCGTCGGGATGCCGCTGGCCACGGGCGCCGCGCCGAGCTTGGCCGGTTTCAGCTGCACCAGCAAGGTCTTGCTGTCTGGCATCCAGGAAAAGCCGCGGCCATACACGGCCGACAGGGGGGTGCTGGACAGCTTGCGCGCCGCCTTCGTCTGCACGTCGAGCAGCCACAGTTCCACGCCCGACTCCTTCACGCCTCTGGCGGGATCGGCAAAGGCGATGTGCGTAAAGGCCAGGTAGCGCTGGTCGGGCGACCAGGCCAGGTCGGCGATGCGGGGCGCTGCGGGCAAGCCGCTGACCTTGATTTCCTTCTGCGTATCGATGTCGAGCAAGCCCAGTCCCGTGTGGAAACTGAAGCGGCTGGCCGAATAGGTGCGCGGATTGATGCGCAAGCCCGCCAGCTTCAGTTCCGGCTGCGCCACTTCGCTGATGCCGGGCAAGGATGGCGTGGGCAGCACGGCGGCCAGGTTGCGTTTCGGGCTCAGGCTCAGGGTCGGCGCGCGCGGCGCATCGACGATGGCTTGCAGGGGCGCGGGCGGGGCTTGATAAGCGCCATCTTGCGCCATGGCCAGGGAAGACGAGGCCATCAAGCCGACAGTGATGGGCAGCAAAGGCAAACGTGTAGACATGGAACTCCAGTGTATGAAGGTGGTGACAACAAGCGAGCGCACCGCGCCGCTCATGGCGGCGCTTTGTGACAGGGCATAGTGCGTTCAGGCCAAGTAAATGTCAACCAGCAACTTTTACCGTTTGACAAGCATCGCCGCCCATCCCCATCTGGCTTACAATCGCTGTTTTACCCGCACCCGATTGCCTACATGGAAACCACTACCCTCGCCCTGCTGTTCCTGGTCCCGCTGCTGGTCTGGCGCATTTATTCGCGCCTGAAGAAACTGGTGGCGCGCCAGAAGTCGCAGCTGTGGCGGCACTGGAGCGTGGCGGTCGCGTTTCCCGCGCTGCTGCTGTTCCTGGCGACGACGACGAAATTCGAGCTGCTGCCCCTGTCGAGCCTGGGCGCGGCCGCGCTGGGCGGCGGCTGGCTCGGTGTGCTGGGCCTGAAGCTGACGCGTTTCGAGCAGGTGGGCAAGGATTTCTTTTTTACCCAGCACCGCTATCTGGGCCTGGCCATCACGATGCTGTTCATCGCCCGCTTGCTGTACCGCGGCATGGAAATCTACCTGAACACGCGCCTGGACGTGCCCGTGCCGCCGCCGCCCTTCGGCCAGAGCCCGCTGACCATGGCCGCCTACGGCCTCGTCATCGGCTACTACGCCGTGTATGCGTGGGGCCTCGTGCGCTGGCGCCAGCGCAACAAGCCGCTGCAGGCCGCCGAGTAACTCAGTAGTACTGGCACAGGCCAGTACACGTCGTCACCGACAGCGCCTGGCGTATCGTCGCCAGCGCCGGCGCCAGGACCGGATCGAGATCCTTGTCCGCATCAGCCAGGCTGGCCAGCAAACGCTCGCGCAAGGGCGGCGCCATCAGATTGGCATTCGCCGTGGCGTGCTGCGCCGCCGCTTCCAGCATCCGCTGCTTTTGCGCCACGTTCCAGAACGGCACTTGCACGAACTGCACCACGCTCGTGTAAACAACGGCCGTGTTCTTGCTGAACGCCCGCGCGCGCAGACGCTCGGGCCCGCTCACCGCATCGGCCGGCTGGGCGCTGAATTCCTGCTCCATCAGCCCGATCAAATGGCCATGGCAATGCATGCTGAAAGCAAACAAGCTGCTCATTTCATCACCGTAATTGGCCAGGTTCTGCGTCACTTGTTCCTTGCGCGCCTGCTGCAATTCGGCGCCGGACAGCGGCAACGGCCGTTCCAGGCCAAACGCATAGTATGTTTTTCCCATACGCATGGCCTTTTCGCACGCGGCCACGCTCTCGTTCACGTCCTGCAGCGCGGCGACGGGCGCCTGGAACAGGCGCGGACCGTCGGCGATCTGCGCAAACAGCTGCGCCACGCCAGGGTCGCCCAGGCGCGGTAAACCGCTGTGCGGCGTCGCCTTGGCCATCAGCGCTTCCAGCTGGCCGCTGGCTTGCTGGAAATCGCTGTAGCTGTCGGCCCAGGCGGCGGGCGCCGCGAGGGCGGAGGAAAGACAAAGCAGGCGGCCGATGCGGCGCAGCGGTGGGGAAATCGACAGGGACATGGGATCAGGAAAGCACTATTGGATAACTAGCAATTATAGGCAATCTATATCCGTACTGCATCCAATCAGGCGATGATGGTGACGCGTGGCCAGCGCGCCGCATAATCCTTGCTGGCCAGGCGCTGCGCATAGCCGTCTTCGCTGATGCGCGCCGGGTTGCGCCGGATCACCATATTGAACAAGTCATCGAGGCCATGCGGCGCGACGATGCCGATCTCGCCGTCAGGCTGCAGATAGATGCCGACAGCCGTGGCGAACTCGGGCCAGGAAGCGATGGCGTCATCGAGCGACAGCAAGGGCGGCACGGCATAGCCAAACTCGTCTTCAAACCACAGGTGCACCCGGGCCTGGTTGCACACTTCCCATGGCACGCCGGGCAGTACAGTTTCCAGGCGCTGGCGCAGCCGCACCTCGCTTTCCGCAAGCACATCGTGCGCGTCGAAATACGCCACGTCGACGTCGTTCAATGCTGACGGTTGGGTGAAACCGTTCAAGGCGTCCCACACGAGCTTGCGCACGGCGCCGGCGCCGATGCAGCAGTGGGGCAAGCCCAGCTGCGCCACGGCCTGCAGCATCTGCATGCACCATGGCGTGGCACGGACGATGGCGCGCAGGCGCGCGGCCAGCGCTTCCTGCGTGCTCATTCCTATGGCCGGATCTGCGGCGCCACGCCGTCGTTGCTCACCGTGCCTTCGACATTGCCGAAGTACACGTCCAGATCCTGCTTCGGACGGAAGTTGCGCAACTTGACTTGCAAAGTGGTGGGATTGATTTTGGTGAACGTGCCGGGGAAGCACAGGCTGACCAGCTCGTCCGGCTTGCCCTTGATCAGGTTCAAGGTGAAGTCTTCGATGCCATTCTTCCAGGTGTTACCCGTCGTCAAAATGTACGACACCCACACGGCATTGACGAAGCCGCCTTCGCCCTGCTGGGCCGCCAGCCGGTTCCACGTCTTGTAGAAGGCCTTGTCGCCGCAGTATTTCTTTTCAAAGGTATTGCCATCGCCCAGGTAGGAAGCGCCGGGGCCGGCTGCGACGAACGGCGCATATTGATGACGCACGCGCACGACTTTACCGGCGGGGAATTTCTGCTGCCACAAGTAGATGACTTTCACGGTCCAGGCCGGCACCCACTCCTCGTCGTACAGCTGGGCCAGCAGACCCTCCTTGATCATGATCTTGCTTTGCGCGGCCGTCAGCGGCACCACTTTCTTGTCGAACGGCGTGTGCGAAGGGAAATACGCGATCTGCGCGTCGGACAAGCCCAGCTGGCGCAGGCGGGCCGTCACGTCGGAGCTGCCGAGCTTGGCGACAAACGTGGTTTTATACTCCTTGCGCTTGCCGTCCACGTCGACGGTAAACTGCTGCGGCTGACCGTAATACGTGGGCGAGCCATGGTAGCCGGAAGAGTATTCGGGCAAGGGGAAGAAGATCGTTTCTTCCACATCCTTGGCCGATTCATTGAGGAATTCATACTCGACCTTGATCAAGTCCGTGCTCACGCTGAGCACTTCCTTTTTCATGGCCACGGCATCCGTCTTGCCGAACAGGATGCCGCCCGCGCTGACGGAGCCGATGCCGTCGTTGGCCATGACTGGCGCCGAACACGCCAGCGCCAGGGTCGCGGCCAGAACAAGCTTGCGCACGGCCATCATGCGGCCTTGCCCGGTGCGGGTTCGATCCGGCGCTGCAGCACGAAAATCGGTTGTGCCCATTGGGTATCCTTCTTTTTCTTACTGGTGATCAAGGTCAGCTCCGAGGGATCGTAGACATCCGTGTTGTGCGTCAACGGCGTCGTCATCAGGTATTGCGCTTCCGTATTTTTCAGGAATTCGCCGACCAATTGAATGTTGCGGATATCGAGGTGGGCAAACGGTTCGTCGATGAAGACGAAGCCGCCGGAACCGTCTTCCGATTTCAGCAAGCCGATCAAGAGCACCAGCGACTTCATGACCTGCTGGCCACCCGACGCTTCGCCATCGTTCATGCCGATCACGCCCTTGCCATCGAACTTGAAGCGCACGTGCAAGCCCGCCTGCGACAGCTGCACATCGTCGTTTTCCAGGCGCACGGGGTCGGCATGCACTTCGATGCCGGCCAGTTCACCCAGCTCCTTGATGTTCTTGCTGTAGGTCTTGATAGTGTAGCGCAAGCGTTCCATGTAGGCGCCTCGCGCATTGCCCGTCGCTTCGATGGCGCGGTTGTTCTGGTAGCGGCGCTCGTCCGTTTCCGACTGGCGGCCATGCAGCTGCTCCGACAGGCGGTGGTGCTGGTCGATGACGGTGGCGTCGAGTTCCCAGTCGTCGCGCGCGAGGCTGTTTTGCAGGCTGGCAACGCGCAAGTCGACCTGGTGCGCATTCTGGTGTTCGGCCACAAGCGCCGCGCGGCGTGCGGGCCTGCGCCAGCTTTTCGGCAAATGGCGCCACGCATGGCGCAGGGCCAGCAAGGCGCGCGCATGCTCGGCGCGCTGTTCAATTTGTTTCTTGTAGCCAAGGCGCGAACCCGCTTCCGCTTCGGACAGGGCCAGGCGTGCGTTTTGCCACACGGTATCGGCACGCGTGCGCGCCACGGTAGCGTTCTTGGTGAGATTTTGCAACTCGCCCAGGCGGCCGCCCACTTCCAGGCGCTCTTCCTTCAGCGGCTTCGAATTGCGCAGCGCTTCGGCAAATTCTTCCTGGCGCGCACTGAGTTCCTTGGCCGCGTCGACGCCGGCGATGCGCGCTTTTAACGCACCCACTTCCGCCGCCAGTTTCGAGATCGCCAGGGTCAAGGTGTCTTCCTGGCCTTCCAGACCCGGCAAGGAGCGCAGCAGCGCTTCCAGGCGGCCGCTGCGGCCAGCCTGACCGAAGCGGTAGCGCGACGCTTCCACGAACAGCGAGCGTCCGCCGCGGCGTTCGCGGTGATACGCCTCGGGCGTGATCCACTCTTCGTGGTTGCCCAGCTTGAAGCCGGCTTCGACGGAGTCGACGCGTGCAATGCGCGACAGCTGCTCGATCAGCCAGCTGGGCACGGGTGCGGAAAATTTCACCACGGCCAGCAAGCTCTCGTCTTTGGCGACAGGCGCCGTGACCAGGTCCGGCACGATGAAGTGGCGGTAGCGCTCCTTCTCGGCCAGGCGGTAGGCGGCGGCCGCATCCTTGGCCTTGTCCAGCAGCACCACCGAGGCGTAACCGCCCAGTACGCCTTCGACGGCGCCCTGCCAGCGGCTGTCCGTCACTTCGACGATGTCCGACAGCATGGCGTGGGAGATCCCCGCGTCGCGCAGCGCGCGGCGCATGCCGCGTACATTGTCCGGCTCCGGCATGGCCGTCTTGCCTTGCAGCGCGGCAATCGTCGCCTGCTCGCCCGCGATGCGGGCCGACAAGGCGTCGCGCTGCTGGCGCTGCTGCAGCAATTGCGCTTCCTTCTGTTCCAGCTGGGCCGCCACTTCGGCGATGTCGCTGCCCGAGTCGGCCGCCAGCTTGTGCAGGCGGTCCTTCTGTTCCAGCAGGCTGTCCAGCGGTTTCAGCTTGGCATTGATCAAGGACAAACGGCTCTGCAAGCCGATCGATTCCTGCTCCAGCAGGGTTTCGTTCATCTGCGCGTCGGACAGGGCTTTCGCCTGCGCCGCCAGCGCATTGCGTTTATCCGTCAGTTGCTGGTCCGCCTGCGCCATCGGTTTGCGCGCATCGCGCAATTGCCGGCTGGCGATGGCCGCCTTTTCGCGCGCCTCGTGGTATTGCAGGCTGGGCAGCACTTCTTCGAGCAGGTTGCGGCGTTCTTTATGCAGCCCTTCCCACTGGTGGTAATTGGCTACGCGCAGGCGCAAGCCTTCCAGGTTGGTCTTCGACGCCTCGAGTTCCGTTTCGAAACGTTTCAGCTCCACTTCCGTGTCGCGCTGGTGGCGCTTGGCTTCGTCGTAGGCATCGAGCACTTCCTTGTCGCCGAACACCTGGAACACCAGGTCGAGCAGCTGGCGCGGCGCGTATTCGCACAATTTGTCCGTCTCGCCCTGCTCCAGCGCCAGCACTTTCGACATGGCCGGCGACAGGCCCGCATTGGCCAGGCGCTTGCGGTAGTTTTCCACGCCGAGCCAGTCGTTGGCGTCCGTGATGTCCTCGATCTGCACATTGCCCGGACGCATCAGATACTGGCGCTTCCAGTCGCCGCCATTCTTCTGGATCTGGCAAAACAGCGTTACTTCATCATCGCTGAAGAAGCCGGAACTGCGGAACGGGCGGTTCGACAGCTGCTTGCCCACGTTCTTGTTGTCGACCACGGCGCGCAGCCAGGCCGTCTGCTGGCCCGAATGGCGCGCATAGTGTTTATACGTGCGCCCCATCGAGCAGTCGAGGCCGAACAGGGTGCGCAAGGCGTCGAGCAAGGTGGTCTTGCCCGAGCCGTTCTGGCCCGCGATGGTGATGATCTTCGCGTCGAGCGGAATATTCTTGATGCGCTGCCAGTAATCCCAGTGCACCAGTTCAAGTGATTTGATATGAAACATGGGCGCTTTCAGTGAGGGAGATCGGACACGGGCTCGTCGCCCGCGTCAGGCAGGTCGCCGATGTCGCCGGACAAGTCGGCGGACAAGTCAGCGTCCAGGTCGACGGCCACCAGGCGCGCCGGCGCCCGCTTGAACACGTCGGCCAGGGCGCCGTTGATGATGCGTTCTTTCAAGACGTCCGTGTCCATCATCAGGTCCAGCAGCGGACCTTCCAGGATGAAGTCGCCGCGCCGCTCGATGAAGCCCAGCTTGGCCAGGGTGCCCAGGTTCATGTCCATGCGCGTCTTCTTGCCCAGCTTGTCGCCGAAGTCGGACAGCAGCGCCTTGTAGGAAATGCCGATCGACGCGTCTTCCGCGCGCGGCAGGGGCTTTTCCGTGCCAAACATATCATTTTGATCGTCGTCCGCATGCTGGTGCGTTTCCTGGCGCTCGCGCTTGGGCAGGATGATCTGCGCCCACAGCACCACCAGCAAGGCCACGCCATCGCGCGCCAGACCGAAATTATTGTTTTGCCACACGTCGCGCGCGCCGAAAATCTTCGGCTCGATGGTGCGCGTCAGGGCCAGGGTCACATGGTCGGCATACACGTTGTCGAGCAGCTTCAAGCCGCAGGCCAGCAGGCGCGCATCGATTTCGGCGCGGAACAGCTCGTCGGACAGCACGCGCTTGACGAGCTTGTCGTCGCGGCGCAGGGTTTGATGCGTGAGCAGGCGCGCAATCAGGATTTGGGAATCGTCATTCATCGGCGGTGCCGCTATCTAAATCAAGTGAAACATTCAGTGAAAGCGAGGCGATCGACATGGCCGCCACGTGGGGGTCGGTCAGTTGGACCATCTCGTCGGTCGGTGTAAAGGTGATCGGCAGACGGGCCAGTTCGGCCGTCGAGCCTTGCAAGCTCGCTTCGGACACGTCGCCGAGCAGCGGCAGCATCGAGGCGCGGTAGGACGCCACGGCAAAGCTGGCCGGCAGCAGCGAATCCTGCACGGGCACCGATTTCGGTCCTTCTTCGCCGATGCTGGGGAAATTGCCCAGGCTGGCAAAGTTCGACAGGCGTTCGAGCAAATCATCGAGTTCAAGCTGCATGGCGGGACCGTCGCTGATGGTGGTGGGCGCGTCCTCTCCGCTGGGCAGGCCCGTGTTGATGACGCCTGCCGCCCGTTCGGACAGCAGTTCCGTTTCGGCCACGTCGATCATTTCGGCCGGCGTGGAGAACAGCGGGACGACGGGCTGGTCGATGGCGCCTTCGGCCAGGCTGGCCAGGTCGTCGTGCAGCAAGAGCCAGCGCTTGATGTCGGTGGTCGACAGGCCGGACTGGCCCAGGTGCACGCGCTGGCGCTCGATCTGGTTCAGGGCGCGCGAAAACATGCCTTGCATGTTGAGCAATTTACTTTGCGCCCGGCCGATCGCCTGCGCCGCCTTGTGCGTGGCGCTGTCCGCGTTTTCATCGGAGGTGATGGCCACGAGAATCTCGGAACCCTTTTCCACCCAGTCGCAAGCCATGTTCCACTTCGCCTGCGCCGTGCGCAGCCGGAATTCGGAGCCGGAAGCAATCGCGTCGGAAAACTCTTCCGTCAAGTCCACCAGGCGGCCCAGCAAATGCTGGAGTTGTTCGACCGATACGCCGCCCACGGCTTGCGCGCCCGCCACCTGAGACAGCAGAAAACCCATTTCCGCTTCGTCTTCCGTCTGGCCCAGGCCCAGCAAGCTGTCGATGGCCGACAGCACATTGCGGGCCATCGGTGTGACGCGGTACACGCCCTGCTGCGCATCCCAGGCCAGCAGCTGGTTCGAACGCAGGCGCAGCAAGACCGTTTCCAGGCTTTCCGGCAACAGATAAGCAAGCTTGGTGTTGATATCGGCGCGCGTATAGGCGGACGTGGCGGCATCGGACGCCAGCTCGCGCAACACCAGCAGACGCACCAGCACGCCATCGAAACCGCCGTGAAACAGGGCCGTAAACACTTGCAGCAAGGGCTGCGCCCGCTTCAAGTGAAATACCTGCTCGATTTCATCGGCCGAAATATTGGGCTGGAAATGCGCCTGCAAGGAATCGTGATGCTCTTGCTCTGTCTGATTTGCATCCGTAGCCACGGCTGCACTTGCCATTATATCAATCATTCTTTTCCGGATGAGTGTTCAGCGGGCGGCGCGGCGGGCTAACGCAGCGCTGCGGGGCGGGGGCGTCAGTATATCAGTTCTGACATGCAATTCGACTTGTGGAAGAGGGGCGATGGCGCTGTCGACAAGCCGAGTGTTGCATCAGCAAAAAAACCAACAGCGAAAATCCGGGGTCAGACCCGGCGGGTCTGACCCCAGCATTTGCCGTTAGGGGTGAAAAATAGAGAAAATCAATATTTGCTATGATAGCAAGCACTTACTTCTTGACGATCTTCTGCAAGGTTTGCTCGACATAATCGCCACCGTCCGCGTCGGCGAATGTCACCTTCACGGGATACCATTCCAGCGACGGCGCCAGCCACAGGTCCACTTGCTGGCCCTTCTTGTCCGGCGGCGGCGCCTTGACCAGGTGGATGGCGGCGACCTCCCCCATGCCCGTGGCGACCGTCTCTTCCTTGACCACCTTGAAGGTCCACGGCTCGGCATCGTGCGCGCCGGCGACGAAGAACGCCCATTCCGAGCCGGGGACGAATTTCTCGGGCGCGGCGCGCGCCACGCTGGCCAGTTGCCAGACGGCGCTATTGCGGTCCTGTTCGCCGCCTTTCAGCGGATACGTTTCATCGCCTTCGCCAAAGACGATGGTCTTGCTGTCGCGCTTGAAGGTGGTCGTCACGGCATCCTTGCGAAAGCGCTTTTCCACGAACTGGGCTGGCGCCAGGCCGAAATCGTCGACCGTGCCTTCGCTGCGCTGCTCGAGGATCTTGCCGAACAGGGCAGCCTTGGTTTCGGCCAGCAGCGAATACTTGCCATCGCCCACGCGCCAGTTGCTGACCGATTCGCCGGACAGCCCGATGCCGCGCTGTTTGGCCTTGATCGAATACACGAGGTCGGCCGACGGCACCAGCTTGTACGGGCGCTTGATGGCGGGATGCTCCAGGGGGGCGTCGGCCATGGCAGGCGTGAGGGTGGCGGCCAGCAGGCTGGCGAGCAAAATGCGTTTCAAAGTAGTCATTTATTTTCCTGTAGCGTCATTGACGCGAATTTGGGTCACGGTTTGCGTGGTGAGCGCCCCGTTCGCTTCGGTATTGCGTATTTGTACCGGATACCATTGCATGGACGGCGCCAGCCAGATATCAAGCTGCGACGAATACGTGCCCGGCTTCGGCGGCCGGCGCAAATGCCAGGTCACCAGGCGGCCCATCTTGGTGTCCAGCTCTTCCTCGCCCACCAGCTGGAAGCGGAACACGGTCGCTTCCTTTTCCTCGCCGACAAGGATGTCGATATTGCCCGCCAGCTGGTTGACGTCGGCGCGGCCGATGGCGGCCAGCTGGAACGGCACGGTCGCCTTGTCCTGCGCCCCCTCCTGCCATGGCACCGTCGTCGTCGTAGCTGAAAACGTGATGGTCTTGGCGTCGCGGTTGAAATGCGTGGCCGTTTGCGCGCGGCCCTTGCGTTTTTCCGTGGCCGTGACGGGCACGATGCCGCTGCCGCCGATCAGGCCCTCGCTGGTCAGCACCAGCAGGTTGATGCGCGTAATCAGCATGCTCAGGCCCACTTCCAGTTTCAGCTGGTACGTGTCGCCCCGGTTTTCCCACGCCATGCCGGCCACGCCTTGCCACTTGGTGCCGTCCGCATCGCGCCGGTCCACGTGCAGGTCGAACTGGGCCGAAGCGGGCGCATTCGTCTTGTAGCGCCGCGCCTGCTCGACGGGCGGTGGCGGCGGCGCGGGAGCCGGCGCGGCAGCTTCCGCCACGGCGGGCGCGGGCGCCGTGATGGCTGGCGCGCTGGCCGCCGGTGCCGCGGGCGTCACCGGCCCTTCCGGCGCGTCGCTGGCAGGCGCCGTCAACTGGGCCGACTCGCTCGACGGCAGCTCCGTCGGCGGCGGTGGCGGCGGCAAGCGAGGCTCGGGCAAGGGCCGCAGCGTCGGCGGCGGAGGCGGCGCCACCGGCACGGGTTTGGGCGGCTCGGCGATCAATGCCATGCTCACCACCTGCGCATGATCCTGCCCCAGCGGCACCATGCTGGCATGCGAGGTGAGCCATTCCAGCGCCACGTAATGCAGTGCGCCGATGACCGCGACAAAAATGACGGTGCGGCGGCGCGGTGGCGAAAAGAAGGAGTCAGGCATCATAGGCCGTAGTGTAACGCCTTCCCCCCACTTCCTGCTTCTTGCCTGTGCTCAACTCCTGCTGTTTTATGTAAGAAAATGTTGGCGGCTTTGCGTCAGTTGCAAGCTGATATCTGCTACGCTAGGCACATCCACCTACCAGGAGATTTCGCATGGCAAACCCGCAAATACCCCAAATGCCGGGCGCAGCAGTTGTGACCGACACCCTCGACTTCGTCAAAAACCTGTGGGGCAGCATGAGCGTGCCCGGCATGGGCGTGCCCGGCATCACTGCGCCCACCATGTCGGTGGAAGAGCTGGACAAGAAAATCAATGACTTGAAAGCCGTCGAAGCCTGGCTGAACCTCAATACCAGCATGCTGCGCGGCAGTATCCAGGCATTGGAAGTACAACGCGGCACCATCGCCACCCTGAAATCGATGGGCGCGTCCCTGGCGGCGGCCATCACCCAGCCCGGTGCCAGCGAGAAAACCGTGTTTGAATCGGTGCCCTACGCTTCCGCGTTTTTCCAGCAAGCGGCACCCGCAGCGCCAGCGCCTGAACCGAAACCGGCGCCTGCACCCGCGCCCGCGCCCGAACCGGCTACGGCGGCGCCCAACGATGCCGGCAGCCAGGCGGCAGCCCAGCTGGCCAATCCAAGTGCCTGGTGGAATTTGTTACAAGATCAGTTCAAGCAGGCCGTGTCGACAGCGATGTCGCCCGATGCGGCCAGCGCGGCAGCGGCCAGTTTTGGCGGTGGAGCCACGGCCGGCAAGTCCGCCAAGCCGGCAGAAGCAGGCATGGCAGCCAAGGCCAAAGCCCCGCTGCGCAAGGCGCCGGCAAAACGCGCGGCACCCAAGTCCAAGGCGCCAGGCAAATCCTGACGTCGCGGAGAGGCGATGTGATCAGGCGATACGATGAATGCGGATCGCCTCGATCTGATTGTCGGCCTGGCGTTTTACGTCACCGATCGTGATCAGGCCTTCGTCGGCCAGCGCCTTGGCGTGCTCGTACGAAGACTGGAATGTTTCCAGCGTGTCTCCCTTGGCAGCCACCGGGCGTACCCAGGCAACGGCGCCGACTTTCATTTTTTTGTATACTTCATTGACCACATCACGCATAGTTTCTTCCTTATTGTTGTAGAGCAACTCAAGCGCAGGCGAACCCACGCTGGCCCCTAGTTTATCATCCGGCACGCTCCCGCACGGCTTTTCCCCCTTTTTCCGCCACCTCGACAGCCTCTTCCGGCCCGGGCGGGGGCGTCAGCTGCACCAGTTGCTCCATCAATTGCGCAAAGCGCTGCTGGCCCGGTGCAATTTTGTCTACATACAACAACACTTCCATCGCCTCGGCCGCCAAGTCCGCCTGGTAGCCGCGCTGCTCCAGGAACGATACGATGATTTGCGCGGAATTGAACAGGATGCGCAAGTTGTTCGGCAGTTTTTCGCGCGCCGCGCGCATCCAGGCCACCGCTTCGTTGAGCTTGTCCGTCTTCCACAGCAGCACGCCCTTGTTCATCAAGTCCGACGCTTCCTTGCGCGAGGCGATGATCAGGCTCGTGCCTTCGTCGCCCATCTTCGCCTTGTCGAAGATCTTTTGCACCTCGTCCTGCACCACCTGGTTGTCGTGGTTGTTCTTCACCACGTAGCACAGCAGGCCGGCCGGCGCATCCTTGACGCCGACGGCGAACAGCAGGGTCGCCAGTTCCATGCAGATGCTTTTCTCGGGCCGCGCCGGGTCTTCCAGCAGCATGGCTTCGAGTTCATCGCCGCACTTGCGCGCGCGCCGGTAATCGCCCGTTTCGTGGTGCACCATGCCTTCCGTGATCTTCGCGCGCAAGCCGATCTGCTCGGGCGAGAATTCGCGCTGCGCCAGCAGCAGCCACTGCAGCGCCTCCTTGGCATCCTTCTTCAGGCCGCACACGCGCGCCAGGCCCAGATAGGCGTCCGGCGTCTTCATGACGGAAAACTCGCCGATGGAAATACACTTGCGAAAGGCCTTTTCCGCCATGCTGACATTGCCGATCTTTAGCGCCGCCAGCCCCAGGTTGCGCTGGCGCGGCACGGAATTGGGCGACAGGCGCGCCGCCTTTTCCAGCACGCCGCACGCTTCCTCGTGCTGGCCCATCAGCTGGTAGGCGACGGCCATCTGGTCGTAGGCGTCGATGTAGTACTTGTTCTCGACGATCACGCCCTGGAAGATCTGCCGCGCCGCCTCGTGCTCGCCGTTATTCATGCGGATCTTGCCCAGGCCTGCCTTGGCCCAGCTGTAATCGCGCTCGGCCAGCACTTTTTCGTACACGGCGCGGGCCTTTTCCGGCTCGCCGCTTTTCAGCAGCAACGACGCCTTCATGCGCAGCAATTCCAGCTCGTGCAGCTTGTTGACTTCGATCTGCGCATCGCACAACTTGGCCGCGCGCAGATAATCCTTTTCCATGCAGGCCTGGTCGATTTCACGGAACACCTGCTTCTTGTGCCACACGCGGTTCAAGCGCGTCAGCAGCACGCCTTCCGTGATCGGTTTGATCAGGTAGGCGTCGGGCTGGTGCTCGGCCGCGCCCATCACCGATTCCACGCTTTTCTCGGCCGACACCATCAGCCAGACGCTCGACGGCGCCGTCAGGTTGCGCACGCGCGTCTCTTCCAGCACTTGCTGGCCATTCTTGCCTTCGCCCAGGTTGTAATCGCACAGCACCACGTCGTAGCGCATCTTGGCCAGCAGCTTCATGGCTTCGCCGCCGCTGGCCGCCTGGTCGATATGGCGCGCGCCCAGGTTGCGCAGCGATTCGCGCAGCAGGATGCGGATGCCGATGAAGTCGTCGACCAGCAGATAATGTTTGTCGGCCCAGTCGGTGCTGCCCGCTTCGGCGGCGGTGGCGTGGCTGTCTGTCGTCATGGCATCCTCGTTCAGGGCAGGCGCAGGATGAAACAGCCGCCGCCCAGGGCGCCGCCATTTTCCAGGGCGATGCTGCCGCTGCTGCCCCGGTGCTTGTGCATCTTTGCCACTTCGCTGGAAAAATACAGGCCCAGGCCCGTGCTGTTGGTGGAAAAATTCACGCCGGCCCCCATGCCACCCATGGCCGCGCTGCCCGCGTCGAGCAGCGCCTGCGTATAGCCGTCGCCATTGTCTTCCACGCGCAGCTCGAGCATATCGTCGTGCTCCCGCACCGACAGGCGTATCGTATCCTTCGTGTAGCGGATGGCGTTGTTGATGGCATGCGCGAGCACGCCGATGACCAGGTCTTCGTCGAGGGTCCAGATCAGCTCCGGCGGGCAAGCCGTCTGCAGATGGATGCCTTTCGAGGCCAGCAGGATCTTTTCCTGGTCCACCACCTGGTCGATGACCTGGCTCACCAGTTGCGGCTGCACGTCGAAGGGGTAGCCGGGCTTGCCCACTTCTTTGTACAGGGCCAGCAGCTGGATCAGGTTATCGTTGAGGCGCTTGGTCTGGTACAGCATCTGCGCCATCTGCAGATAGGCCGGGTCGGCCTGGGGCGTCGGCTTGGCCTGCTCGGCCGCCAGCAGCGACTCCAAAGTGCCGCTGACGACGCTGATCGAATTTTTCATGTCGTGCACGGTCGACGCCAGGAACAGGAATAGCTCGGGCGAGCTGTGTTGATCTTCCACCGGATATCTCCTTGGGCCGCAGCTTGAATATTGCCAAGGATAAATTATACCGCCAGCCTGCGGGCGCCAGCCAGCCGCGCGCAAAGTCCGTGATTTGACGCAACAATGCCGCCCCGCTTGCGCAGGGGCGGCATCAGCTTGACAAGCGGGCAAGATCAGCGGCGCGCGCCCGCCAGGCGTTTGACCACGACGATCATGCGGTCGATTTCCTCATACGTGTTGTAGAAGGCGAACGAGGGCCGCACGGTCGCTTCCACGCCGAAGCGGCGCAAAATCGGCTGGGCACAGTGGTGGCCCGAGCGCACGGCGATACCCTCGTCGTTCAAGGCGCGCCCCACTTCCGCCGGCTCATAGCCGGCCAGCACGAACGAGGCCACGCTGGCCTTGTCCAGCGCCGTGCCGATCAGGCGCACGCCGGGAATCGCTTGCAACTGGTGCGTCGCGTATTCCAGCAGCGCGTGCTCGTAGGCGGCGATGTTTTCCAGGCCGATGCGCTGCACGTAATCGATGGCCGCGCCCAGGCCCACGGCATCGGCGATATTGCCCGTGCCCGCCTCGAAACGGTTCGGCACGCCCTGGTAGACGGTGCGCTCGAACGTCACGTCGGCGATCATGTTGCCGCCGCCCTGCCATGGCGGCAGTTGCTCGAGCAAGTCCGCCTTGCCATACACGGCGCCGATACCCGTCGGGCCGAACACTTTATGCCCCGAAAACACATAGAAATCCGCACCGAGCGCCTGCACGTCCACGCGCAAATGCGACACGGCTTGCGCCCCGTCGACCAGCACGCGCACGCCGGCCGCATGCGCCAGCGCGATGATCTGCGCCACGGGCGTGACGGTGCCCAGCGCATTCGACACCTGCGTCACCGATACCAGCTTGGTGCGCCCGTTGAGCAGCTTGCGGAATTCATCGAGGAGGATCTGGCCGCTGTCGTCGACGGGAATCACGCGCAGGGTCGCGCCCTTTTCCGCCGCCAGCTGCTGCCACGGCACGATGTTGGCGTGGTGCTCGAGCTGCGAGACGATGATCTCGTCGCCGCTGCCGATGTACTTGCGCCCGAAGGTGTTGGCAATCAGATTGATGCCTTCCGTGGCGCCGCGCACGAAAATGATTTCATTGGCCGAGGCGGCGCCCAGAAAATTCGCCACCTTGGCGCGCGCGGCCTCGTACGCATCGCTGGCGCGCGCCGCCAGCGCGTGGGCGGCGCGGTGGATGTTCGAATTCTCGTGCGCATAGAAGTACGACACGCGGTCGATCACCGACTGCGGCTTGTGCGTGGTGGCCGCATTGTCGAACCAGGCCAGCGGCTTGCCGTTGACCCGTTCGGCCAGCACGGGAAAATCGCGCCGCACGGCGTGCACGTCGAATGGCGCGGGGGTTTGGCCATGCCCTTGCGGCCGCGCAGGCAGCTCGGTCTGGAAATAGAACGCCGGCTGGCTGTCAGATGGCGATACGGGCAGCTGGCGCGCGGGCGTCCGCTGCGGCGTGGCAAACGCGTCGGGCGCGGCTTGTCCCAGTCCCTGGCCCGCCAGGCCGTCGAGATTACGGTTCGACACGGGATAGCCATGTGCGCCGCCGACAAAATAATAGGGCGACGGTGCACCGATGGCGGACAGCCGCGGCGTGGGCACCGATGCCGGCGCCGGCGCAATGGGGGACTCCAGCGGCGCCGTCACGGGCGGCACCTGCGCCGTCGCCACGCCGGGGGCGATGGCAGCGAACGACGGGCCGGGCTGCGGCGGCGGACGGTTCGCATAACGGGGTGCCGCATCGAGCACGCTGCCGGAACCGCCAAGGCTGGGCGACTTGTCCAAGCCCGGCAAACGGGCAAAGAATTCACCGGCCAGGCGGTTCAGGGTCGCTTCATCGGGCAAAAACGGGACGGCAGGCAAGCCTGCCGCGCCATCACTTGTAGGTGTCTGGGTAGTCATGGTATTTACCGATCTCCACGTCTTCCAGTACGGCCAGCGCATCGTCGGTCAGCACGGCCAGCGAGCAATACAGCGAAATCAAATAGGACGAAATCGCGTGGCGGTTGATGCCCATGAAGCGCACGGACAGGCCCGGGCTTTGCTCGCCCGCCAGGCCAGGCTGGAACAGGCCGATCACGCCTTGCCGCTGCTCACCCGCGCGCAGCAAAATGATTTTCGTCTTGCCGTCTTCGATGGGCAGCTTATCGGACGGCACCAGCGGCACGCCGCGCCACGTCAAAAACTGGGAGCCGAACAGGCTGACGGTGGGCGGCGGCACGCCACGGCGCGTGCATTCGCGGCCAAAGGCGGCAATGGCCAGCGGGTGCGCCAGGAAAAAGCCCGGCTCCTTCCACACTTTCGTCAGCAGTTCGTCGAGGTCGTCCGGCGTGGGCGCGCCCGTCAGCGTAAAGATGCGCTGGTCGTCATGCACGCTGGCCAGCAGGCCGTAGTCGGGATTGTTGATCAATTCGCTTTCCTGGCGCTCCTTGATCGTCTCGATGGTCAGGCGCAGCTGCTCCTTGATCTGGTCGTGCGGGCTGCTGTACAGGTCCGACACGCGTGTGTGCACGTCGAGCACCGTGCTGACGGCATTGAGAAAATACTCGCGCGGCTGGTCGTCGTAGTCGACGAAGGTTTGCGGCAGTTCCGATTCGTCGCGCTGCGAGCAGGCCACGCGCACGTCCTTCGGATTTTTGACGCGATTGAGGCGGTAGATACCCGCTTCCACAGGCAGCCATTGCAGCAGGTGCACGAGCCAGCGCGGCGTGATCGTGGATAACTGGGGGACGCTCTTGCTTGCATTGGCCAGCTGGCGCGCGGCGTTGTCGCCTAGCGCAAACTGACTCTCTGTTGCTACTGTCATGACTACTCCTGATGAGAAAAGTGAATATGCTTATCTGAAAAACAAATAAAGTATCGGACGTCTCCCCTCTTCTCTCAACATGCTATCGCCATCATCGTGACGCTTGATCCACCCGATTTAATCCACAAGTTCCGGTTCGCAGCGCGCCATCAATCCCGCCAGGCCGATGCCCAGCGCGATGGCCAGTTTTTCCACCGTCAGCAGCGATGGCGTGGCGGCTCCCCGTTCGATTTCGCCGATGAACGAGCGGTTCAAGTCGGCCGCTTCGGCCAGGCGCTCCTGCGACCAGCCACGCCCTTCGCGCAACTGGCGCACGGCCAGTCCAAACTGTTTGATCAACATGCTGTCCTCATGGGTGGTGGGCAAAGGCGGGGTGGGATGGCGCCGGCGACTCCGGGGCCTCCTGCTGGTTGTGCGCTTGCGTGACATGGCTGCCGGGCGCCACGCTGCGGGTGAGCCAGACATTGCCGCCGATGACGGAGCCCTGGCCGATGGTCACCCGTCCCAGGATCGTCGCGCCCGCATAGATGACCACGTCGTCCTGCACGATGGGATGGCGCGCCAGTCCCTTTTTCAACACGCCATCAAAGCCGGCTGGAAAGCGCTTGGCGCCCAGGGTGACGGCTTGATAAATACGCACGCGCTCGCCGATGATGGCCGTCTCGCCGATCACCACGCCCGTGCCATGGTCGATGAAAAAGCTGCTGCCGATGATGGCGCCCGGGTGGATGTCGATGCCCGTCTGCGAATGGGCCACTTCGGCGATGATGCGCGCCACCAGCGGCGCGCCGAGCGCATACAAGGTATGCGCCAGGCGGTAATGGATGATGGCCAGGATGCCCGGATAGCACAGCAGCACTTCGTCGACGCTGTGCGCGGCCGGGTCGCCATGGAAGGCGGCCGCCACGTCCGTGTCGAGCCGGGCGCGGATGCGCGGCAGCGCGCGGGCGAAGCGCTGCACGATGGCCAGCGCCTGCTGTTCGATGGACACCGTCTGCTGCAAGCCGTGCTGGCGCGCGTGGTAACTGAGTTCGCGCCGCACCTGTTCGTGCAAGCCCGTGAGCGTCGTGTCGAGCGTGTGGCCGACAAAGAAATCCTCGCTCTCCTGCTGCAGGTCGAGGGGACCCAGGCGCATGGGAAACAGGGCCGCGCACAGGGCTTTGATGATGTCGTGCAAATGCTGGCGCGACGGGAATTCGCGCGCACCGCATTCCTGGCTGCCGGCCAATCCTTCGCGCCACTGCGCGCGCACGGCGCGCAACTCGCCGACGATCTGGTGCAGCTCCCATTGCGGCTGCGCGGCAAGGGAGACGGGGGGAATGGCTCGCTGGTTCATGGTGGTCCCGGGAAGCGGGTTAATCTTGCAGCCACGGCAGCGCATGCCAGCGCCAGCCGCCGCTGTGGCCACGCTGCTGCTGTGCGTCGAGGTCGCCCTCGAAGCCTTGCGCGATATTGAAGACGTGCGTAAAACCCGCCTTGGCCGCCGCTTCGGCCGCCGCGGCCGAGCGCTTGCCGCTGCGGCACAGCAGCACCACGACGGCATCCTTGCCGCCCACCTTCGCTTCGAGCTCGCGGGTAAAACGGGGATTGCGGTTCATGGCCGTGCCGGTGGCCCACGCCACGTGCAGCGAGGCGGGCACGTAGCCGACAAAAGTGCGTTCTTCGTTGGTGCGCACGTCGACCAGCACGGCTTTGCCGGCCTGCACCAGTTGCCACGCATCCTGCGCGCTGACGATGCCCGCATACGGCAAACCCTGCGCCTGCGCCTGGCTGCGCGCGAGATGGAGTACTTCATCAAACGCCGCCTCGCCGTGCGCGGCGCGGGGATCGAAAATCAGTTCTGCAGCAGCCATCTGTCCACCTCTTTATTCCGTCGTCAAAAACCAGCACGAGTCCACTGTAGCGAACTTATGTTGTTCGGAAAACAAATTAAAAAGAGTTTGGAAAGCTGAAAAACAGATATGGGGACTACGCGCGGAGCGTCCGCGTATGGGGTCAGACCCTCACGCGCGTTGGCGCCAGGCTTTGCGTCAGCTGTGTTGGGGGTCTGACCCCAGCCCTCGCCTGCCCTGCGCCAACGCTCAACCAGCGCGGCGGCGCTCGCGCAGCAAGAAACGGGCAGGATCCAGGGCGGCGGCCAATTGACTCTCCAGCGGCAACGGCTCCCCCTCCAGCTGGCAAGCCAGCAGCTCGGCCGCCAGCGGTGCCCAGATCAGGCCGCGCGAGGCATAACCGAGCAAGCCGAACAGGCCGGGCCAGCGCGGCACGTCGCGCAGGCGCTCGCAGCGGCCCGGTATGCCGGGGTCGGGCAAGGCGCCCGCCAGCGGCAGGCGGTCCGCTGCCATGCAGCGAAAGCCCGTGCGCCCGGCCAGCGGCGCCTCGAACGGGGCCACGTCCAGGATGTCGGCGATCTTCGCGATATTGTCTTCCTGGTTCGATGGGCGCAAGCCGGGGTCCGCGTCCGCATCGTAGCTGGCGCCCACGCACACGACGCCCTGGTACGCCGGCGTCACGTAGGCTTCGCGGCAGACGACGAACGGCAGCGACGGCAAGCTGCCTTCGGCCAGGTGCGTGACCTGGCCGCGCACGGCGTCCAGCGGCAAGCCGGCCGCCTGTTCGAAATCCACGGCGCCCGTGCCCGCCGCCAGGATGACGGTGGGTGCCGCCGCGATCAGGGCACCGTCCGCATCGCGCACCAGCCATTCGCCGTCGCCACGTTCCAGGCGCAGGGCGCTGCTGAAAAAGCGCCGCGTGAGCAAGGCGCCGCAGGCGTCCAGCATGGCCGCGCAGACGGAAGACGGGCGCGCCCAGCCGCCCTGCTCGAACCACCAGGCGCCATCGGGCGCCGGCGCGCCCAGCATGGCGGTTGCCTCAGGCGCTTCCAGCCAGCGGGCGAATTCACGCGGATACAGGCCGCTGGCGGCGATCTGCCGCTGCACCTGCGCATGCGCCCCGTCGCGCGCCAGGTGCAGCACGCCGCTTTGCGCACCCTCGATGGCGGCGCCGATACCGCCCAGGTCTTTCCAGCGCTTCAGCGAGTACAGAAAGGCGGCGCGCACCAGGCGCGTGGCGATATTGTCGTCCTTTGACATCAGCGGCATGAAGATGCCGGCCAGGTTGCCCGACGCTTCGCTCGCAGGCTGCGCGTGGCGTTCGATCAAGGTCACCTTCCAGCCGCGCGCGGCCAGCCGTTCGCAGGCGGCCGCGCCGGCCACGCCCGCGCCGATGACGACGGCGCACCGCTCGGGCGCGGCAACGGCCGCGTACTCGTCGCGCCGCGCATAAAACACGGCGCGCAAACGGCTCTCGTCAAAAACAAAGCCATGCTTTTGCAGCGCCGTGCGCTGCGCCTCGTCCAGGTGCACGGCTTGCAAGTGCGCGCCATCGGCCATCAGGCGCGCCAGCACCGGCGTGGCCGCCGGCACCCAGGCCAGATGCACTTCATCGACACGCGCCGACAATTGCGCCAGACAGGCATCGGGCTCGCCGATCAGCACATCGAGTGTGACGAGGCCATCGTGCGACACCATGCGGTGCAGACCCGGCACGCAGGGCGGCCACTGTGCGCGCCACTCGTCGGGCAAGTGATGCGCATCGACAGGACGCGGCGCCAGCGCGATGTAATGCAGGCGGCGACCGCCATGCGCGGCGCAGGCGGCGCGCAGGCGGGCAGCGTCAAAATCCGTGTCGAGCAGGACCAGGGCGCGGCGCATCAGCGCCCCGCGCGGCAAAAGCAGGCGGGCGCGTGGTCGTTGACCATGCCGATGCCCTGCATGTAGGCGTAGATGATGGTCGAGCCGACGAACTTGAAGCCACGCTTGAGCAAGTCTTTCGACAGTTTGTCGGACAGGGCCGTCTTGGCGGGAAACTCGCCCGGCTGCCAGCTGTTGACGATGGGCTGGCCGTCGACATACGCCCACAAAAAGCTGTCCAGGGTCTGCCCTTCCGCGCGCAGGCGCAAATAGGCTTGGGCATTCGTGATGGCGGCCGCCACCTTCAGGCGGTTGCGCACGATGCCAGGGTCCGCCAGCAGCTGCGCCACCTTGTCCGGGCCATATGCGGCGATCTTTTCCGCATCCCAGTTATCAAAAGCGGCGCGGTAGGTGTCGCGCTTGTTGAGGATGGTTTCCCAGCTCAGGCCAGCCTGCGCGCCTTCCAGGTTCAGCATCTCGAACAGCCGGCGCTCGTCGTGGCAAGGCACGCCCCATTCCGTGTCGTGATACGCAAGGTAGCGGGGATTGGCCGGATTGGCCCAGGAGCAGCGGATGGTGGTCATGGTCGGGTTCTTCATGTGCGGGCAACCGCCAGTATAGTTTATCGGCCGCGCAGGATGCGCCCCAGCTCCTGCAAGCCGTGCGCCATCTCGGCCGGGGGAATGGCCGCAAAGCCCAGCAGCAGCCCGGGCGGCGTGGCGCATTCGGGCCCCGCCGCCGGGTCGGCATAGTGTCCCAGCGGGCGCAGTTCGATGCCCCGCGCCAGGCCCGCGCGCGACACCGCTTCCTCATCGTGATCGCCGCGAAAATACGCGCACAGTTCCAGGCCGCTGTCGGCCGGGCCGCACGCGAGCTGGTCGCCCAGCTCGTGCGCCAGACCGCGCACCAGCAGGTCGCGCCGTTCGGCATTGCTGTCGCGCGTGCGGCGGATATGCCGGCCAAAGTGGCCTTCGGCGATGAAGTCGGCCAGCGCCATCTGCGGCACGATGGCCGTGTGCCGGTCCATCACGGCCTTGGCCTGCACCAGCGCCTCGGCCAGCGCGGGCGGCGCCACCATGTAACCGAGGCGCAGGCCGGGGAACAACACCTTCGACAGGGTGCCCACGTAGACCACGCAGCCGGCCCGGTCCAGGCTTTGCAGCGACGCCAGCGGCGCGCCCGTGTAGCGGTATTCGCTGTCGTAATCGTCTTCCACCAGCCAGGCTTTATTGTGCGCGGCCCAGGCCAGCAGGGCCAGGCGGCGGGGCAAACTCATGCTCACGCCCAGCGGCATCTGATGCGACGGCGTCACGTAGGCCAGCTTCGCCTGCGGGCAGTGCGCCACGCCGTAGGCCACGTCCAGCCCCTGCGCGTCGACGGGAACAGGGAAGACGCGCGCGCCGGCCGCGCGCAGCGGGCCGCTGGCGCCCCGGTAGCCGGGCGACTCCATCCAGGCGGCGTCGCCGGGCGCCAGCAGGATGGTCGACAGCAAAAACAGCGCCTGCTGCGAGCCGGACGTGATGACGATTTGCTGCGGCGTGCACTGGACGCCGCGCGACGCCTTCAGGTACACGCACAGCAGTTCGCGCAGCGGCAGGTAGCCGGCCGGGTCGCCGTAGCCGAACTGGTGGTCGGGACGGCGCCAGCGCCGCGCTTCCAGGCGGTTCCACACGTCAAATGGAAAATGGTCGATGCGCGGCATGCCGACGCGGAAGGCGCGCAGCGGCCCCCGGTGGAATGCCACCTGGCGCATGGCCGTCACCACGCCCTGCCCGCGCGCCGACAGGGGCCGCAGCAGGCCGGGCGCAGCTGCCGGCGGCACAGGCAGCGGCACCTCGCGGCTGACAAAGGTGCCGCGCCCGACGGCGCCATCGAGGTAGCCTTCCGCCGTCAGCAGCGCATACGCATTGAGCACCGTCTGGCGCGACACAGCCAGCAGGCGGCAAAAATCGCGCGTGGGCGGCAGCTGCATGCCGGGGCTCATGCGCCCGTCGAGGACGGCCGCCTTGATGGCCGCGTACAGCTGGCGGAACAGCGGTTCGCTGGCGCCGCGCTGCAGCGGCAAGGCGGCGATAAGCTGGTTCAGGTGGGAAGCTGGCATAGTGTGGCTCTCGAATTGGTATCTTCAAGATAGCACTTATTGGCTGTTTTAAATAGCCAAGACTGGCGCTAAGATGGCGTATCCCTCTACTTTTGCGGAGTACCCATGCATCAGTTTTTCGCCACCTTGGCCTGGCAGCGCGACGGCCAGGATTTCGCCGGCCAGCGCTACAGCCGCGGCCATGAATGGCAGTTCGACGGCGGCCTGACGGTACCCGCCTCGTCGTCGCCCCTGTCCGTGCCGCTGCCGATGTCGGTGGCGGAAAACATCGACCCGGAAGAGGCGCTGGTGGCCGCCACGTCGAGCTGCCACATGCTGTTCTTCCTGTCGCTGGCGGCCCAGCGCGGCTACGTCATCGACGATTACCGCGACGATGCCGTCGGCGAACTGGGCAAGAATGCACAAGGCCGCCTGGCCATGACGCGCATCGTGCTGCGTCCGCGCATCGCCTTCGCGGGAACGCCGCCCACGCCAGATGCCTTGGCCGCCCTGCACCACGATGCGCACGAACGCTGCTACATCGCCAATTCGCTGACGGCCGACGTCGTCGTACAAGGAGCCTGTTAAATGTACACGCCCTCCACCTTCCGCGAAGAGCGCCTCGACGTGCTGCATGGCCTGATCGACAGTCACCCGCTGGGCGCGCTCGTGCGCCACGGCGCCGATGGCTTGTGCGCCGACCATCTGCCGTTCGAGATCGCCGCGCCCACGCTTGATGCGCCATTCGGCATCCTGCGCGCCCACGTGGCGCGCGCCAACCCGCTGTGGCGCGCCGCCGGCGGGAGCGACGACGCACTGGTGATCTTCCAGGGGCCGCACGCCTACATCACGCCCGCCTGGTATGCGGAAAAGCAGCGCAGCGGCAAGGAAGTCCCCACCTTTAACTATGCGGTGGTGCATGCGCACGGCCCCCTGCGCGCCATCGACGACGCGGCGTGGCTGCTGGGATTGGTGGAGCGGCTGACGGCGCGCCACGAGGCGGATCAAGCCGCGCCGTGGAAGGTGGGCGACGCGCCGGCCGGCTATATCGACAAGCTATTGAAAGCCATCGTCGGCATCGAGATTCCCCTCACGCGCCTGGAAGGAAAATGGAAGCTGGGCCAGAACCGCAGCATGCAGGACCAGGCCAGCATGGCGCACGGCCTGGCGCTCGATCATCACCCCGGCCCGGCGCAGGCGCTGGGCGCGCTGATCGCCGCCAACGTCACGCCAGCCAGCTGACGGCCGCCGAAAACGTCAAAAACGACAGCGCCGTCGAGACGAGGATGATGCGGGCAATGCGCGTCGACGCTGTGCGACCGATGATGCGCAAGGCGCGGGGCGCGCCCCGTGACGTTGACTGTCCCCTCACGCCAGCCAGCTGACGGCGGCCGAAAACGTCAAAAACGACAGCGCCGTCGACACTAAAATGATGCGGGCGATGCGCGCCGTGTTCGCGCCGAAGCGTTCCGACAGCAGCGCGACGTTGCTGGCGCTGGGCAGGCAGGCCACCAGCACCATGCAGGTCAGCGCGAACGGATCGAGCGGCGCACCGAGCGCGATGGCCGCGTGGCCGATGCCCCACACCAGCAGCGGATGCAGCAGCAGTTTTTTCAGCGCCACGGGCACATATTCTCCCAGCGGCGCCGGGTCGCTCGTGCTCATCTGCGAACGGGCCAGCACGGCGCCGATGGTAAACAGGGCAACGGGAGAGGCGGCATCGGCCAGCAGGCCCACCGTCTGCGTCAAAGGCTTGGGCAAGGCCAGTTCCAGCCACGACGACAGGGCACCGAGCACGATCGCCCACGGCATCGGGTTGCCCGCCATGCCCTTCATGGCGTTGACGACGGCGGCGCGGCTGCCGTGCGCGCCGCCGCTGCCGATGCGCGACAGGGCGATGCACAGCGAGCTGGTAATGAGCATGTCGACGACGATGGTGACGATGACGGGGCCCGAGGAACGGGGTCCGAGCAAGGTCAATAGCAGGGGCACGCCCATGAAGCCCGTGTTCGGGAAGGCCGCCACCAGCGCGCCGAAGGCAGCATTGTTCCAGTCGATGCGGTGGCTCAGGGTCATGGCCGTGGTGACACCCACCATGATCAGGGCGCACAGCAGATAGACGCCGAACACGCTGGCGTCGAGCAGTTGCGCGACGGGCGTGGCGGCGCCGAAGCGGTACAGCATGCACGGCAGCGCGAAGTACAGGACAAAACTGTTCAAGCCGCCGATGGCGGCCAGCGGCAGCAGCGTGCGCCGCACGGCCAGATAGCCGCACAGCACCAGGGCGAAGAAGGGAAAGGTGATGGCAAGAATGGTCAGCATGAAACGCCATTGTAGCGCGCCGCACTGGCCGGCCGGCTGGCGCAAAAAAAGGCCGCTCGCGCGGCCCAAGGAGGTTTCGGAAAAAACGCCGGGGGCAAGCTATGGCTTGAGCTGGGCGCGGATCTCGCCGGCCGGGTAGGCCGCGCTGTGCACGTTCACATACAGGTTGCCGGCCTGGTAGCTCGCATACTGGGGCGGCGTCAGCATGGTGTTCGGCGGCACGGCAAACATGCCTTCGGCGGTTTTCACCAGCGGCACGATGACGGGGCCGTTGACGCCCGCCGGCGCTTCATGGATATGCGCGACGGTGGCCACCATGCCCGCGTAGCGCACGCCCCCGCTGACGCTGCGGTCGTGCGCGATGCGGATATTGCTGCTGCCGGTGGCCATGCTGGTATTGGCCGGCACTTCCTGCGCGCCCGTCAGGGTGACGTCATGGCCGCCCGGGTGATGCGGGCCATGGGAACAGGCGCCCAGCAGGGCGGCCAGCGCCAGCACAGTGGCGGCGCGGCGTAGGTGTTGCGGCAATGTGGTCATCGCAGTACTCCTTCAACGGACATCGGATCACGGATGGCGCCATGCCCGCACAGCCGGGTCTGCGCCGCACTTGAGTTGCATGGTGCGACAGTAACGCCATGCCGTGCAGTCCGTCTTGCTTTGCGACAAACTTGGCGCGCGCCCGCCACCCGGCCTCAGACCAGATGCCCTTCCGCCACCCAGCCCCGATTGGCTGCTGGCGCCTTCGGCTTGGGCGCGATGCCGCTGCTCTTTTCCGCATCGAGGATGATGCTGCGCATGCTGTCGCTGGCGGCAGGCCCTGGCGCGAACGCGTAATACTCATCATTGATGGGCAAGCCCGTCGTGGCGTCGACCAGCACCGGATCGGCGGCCAGGCCCGTGTCGCGGCTGGCGATGACGAGACTGGCGCCTTCGGGCGCGAAGTTTTCATTGCCCCAGGCGATAAACGCCAGCAAGACGGGCTTGAAGGCGCGGCCGGACTTGGTCAGCACATAGTCGTAGCGGGGCGGCTTGGCGCAATACAGGCGGCGCGTCATCAAGCCCCCTTCCACCAAGTCGGCCAGGCGGCGCGTCAGGATAGTGGGCGCGATCTTGAGGCTTTTTTCAAATTCGTCGAAGCGCGTCTTGCCATAAAACGCTTCGCGCAGGATGAGGATGCTCCACCATTCGCCGACCTTGCCCAGGCTGCGCGCAATGGGGCAAGGCAAATTATTAAAGTTGGTATGTTTCATGACCGTCTCCTCACGTTGATCCAACACAACAATTAAAAAAAAATCCTACGGTTGCCACACGGAAACTTAGTTACTATCGCTTTGCAAGCGGTCTCCCGCCCCGTGGAGGGCTTGAAAATACGCGAAAAATCACACTTTTCTTGCTCCAGTACAATCATGCTTAGTCCAGCTTCTCCCGTCCCGGTGTGCGAAACGGCGTCAGAGAATGTTGTTTCCCGTCCGTTTTTCACCTGATACGCTTACGATGACTTCTTTGAAATTTGCCTCCCTGCCAATGTTGCTCGCCCTCTCCCTCTGCCAGACCACCGCCGCCGCCACCGTTTCCTCCGCATCGTTCCAGGCCACCTTCGTCGTCCACGAAGCGTGCACCGTCGTCTCGCAGCGCGGTAGCACCCAGGTGCGCTGCCAGTACAACACGCCCTATCTGCTGCAACAGCAGGCGACGCCATCGGACACCGGCCTCATCACCGTCACGTTCTAAAAATAGATCGTTGCCGTCACCGTGTCCTTGTAGTCGCCGGGGCGCGGCGACACCTGCGCCGGCACGCGGCCGTAAATCGTCAGCGGCACGCTGGCGCCCGTACCCGTGCCTGTCACCATGCTGGTGCCTGACGTGCCATCGCCCCAGAGCGGGCCATCGAGCGTCGACGACAGCAGGTAGCTGACCTTGTCCGTCGTTACAATGTTTTTCATTTGCCGGTTCGCCACGTTGGCCGCCACGCTGCCGCCGTTCAGGGCAATCTGGTAGGCATTGTTGTTCACGCAGCGCACGGACAAGGTACTGGTGCTGCGCAAGTTGCCCGTCAGGATGGAAGCGTTCGCGAATGCCATCGGACTGGCCGCGATGGTGCAGTCGTTGACGGCCGTGGCATTGACCGCGAAACCGAAGCTGCCGCTGCTGGCCGTGCAGCCAAACAGGTTGACGAGGCCATACGTGGTGTAGGTGTAGGTGCCCTGGCCGGCAAAGCTCGACGTGTACACCGTATTGGCGTTGGCGGCCGTGGGCACGGCGGCCAGGGCCGTGCCAGCGGGGATCCTGGCATACACGGTAAAGGTGGTGGAATACGTGCCGGGCGGGGCCAGCAAGCCGGCCGACAAAATGATGCCGAAGGTCGACGGCGCGCCCGCCACGCCGGCGCCGCCCCAGATCTTCGCCGTGGCATACGAATTGTCCACGTACACGTTGTACTCCATGCGGTTGCTGCCATTGCCCAGCTTGCGCGGCAGGGCCGAGGTGGAATTCGTGCCCAGCCCCAGCGAGATGCACACTTGTGCGTTGGGCGTGAGCAACTGCCCCAGGTTCAGCGACGAAAACAGGCAGCTGAAGGTGCCCGTTGCCTGCGCCACGTAATCGCTGCCGGAAATCGGGCTGACGGCGCCGAAATCGATATTCGTCATGCTCACCGTGCAGGTATCGGCCGCCTGCGCCGCGCCGCCCCAGGCGCATCCCAGCAGCAGGGTCAGACATGGCAGCAGGCGGCGCATCAGCGGCCTCCCCCGGCGCCGGCGGCAGCGCAGCGCAGCGGCCCGATCACGGGCAAGCCGCCCGCGGCAGGACGCACATAGGCAAAACCTACCGTGCACGCGCTGTCGCCCTCGCCGACTTGCAGCTGATTCTGCTCGAGCAGATCGTCAACGAACACCATGCCGTCAAATCCCATGACCGTCTGCTTGCCGCTTTGCACATGCAGCACGGGCAAGCCCGTGGCCAGCGGCTTGCCGTCGGCGCCTTGCATGATGACGGTGGCGGCGCTGTAGCGTTCGACGGGAAAGGCGGCCAGCACGCCCGCCAGCTGTTGCGGCACGACATTCATATTGGTCACGGGCACGCGCGCGTCAACGTCGAGCTCATCCGTGGCGATGCTGATCTGGTTATTGCCATAAGGATTCAAATTCGGTACCAGCAGATAGCCGCCCCTGTCCGTCACGCCGATCTGGCGGTTTTCATGCAGCACGGGAATATTGCCCACACCGCCAGTGGACACCAGCGCAAAACCGCTGCCCACCTGGCGCGCCGCCTCGACATGCCCATCCATCAGCACCAGCGCGCCGGCCGCGCCCAGCGAGGAGGCATTGCCCATGCCGCCGCTTTGCGTGCGCGCATTCACGCGGCCGTTATTGCCCAGGTATTCCACTTGCGCTTGCCGATAGGCATTGCGGCCCACCGTGCCAGCCTGCAAGTTCCAGCCGACACCGCCGCCAAAGTCCGCCGCGCGCTGCGCGCTGACGCTGCGGCCGCTCTCGCCGTTTTGCCGGCTGCCGCTCGTGCTGATGGCCAGATTGTTGTCGAAGGCCATGCTCAAGCCGACATAAAAGCCCCGCTTCTCGCGTTGCCGCAAATCCTGGAACAGGCTGGCGTTCAGGAACAGGCCGTGAAACAGGGTCGCCGAATAGCCCAAGGTGGCCAGCTTCGATGACGGTGCGCCGGGCGTGCGGTAGCCGATATAACTGCTGCTGATACTGCTTCCCGCCGGCAAAGGCAGGCTCACGGTGACGCGGTCCGCCGCGCGCACCACGGGGCTGCCATCACGCGAAGCGAGGTCGCCAAACCCGGCGCTGGCGCGCACGCTGTACGCATCGACGCTGAAGCTTGGCCCCACATATTGGTACCCGGCGCCCAGCTGCGCACCACGGCTGCGGCCGGCGCTGGCCGACAGCGAGCCGCTGAGCACGCCCGCCTGGCCCAGCCGCACCAGCGCGCCCGCCCCCGCCTGGTACAGGCCGGCAGCCAGTTCCGCATGGCCTTCGATGGTGAAGCTGTCGCTGACGCCATGGCGGCCGGAAGCGCTGGCAAGCAGTTGCCGCTCGTAGCCGAACAGGCGGCGGCCATAGTCGCGCCGCACGGCGCCCGCCTCGACCGAGTAATCGCTCAAGCCGCTGGCCAGCATGCGCGTGTCGACATACAGGGGCAGCACGGTCGTCACGCTGCGCCCCAGGGCATCGCGCGTGATGAGGGTGGCTTGCCCCGCGCCATTGATGCCGGCCACCTGGTTCAGCACGAACGGACCGCTGGGCACGCTGGCAGCATATTGCTGCACGCCATTCACATACAGGCTCAGCGACGAAGGCACGAGCGCCGTGCCATCGACGGAGGCGACGGGAAAGGTCAGCAGGTCCGGGCGCAGCTGGAAGTTCTTGCGCCACTGCACGCCGCCCACGCGCACGGCGCGGCTCCAGCTGAGCGATGAGGAGATCAGGTCGCCCACTTGCCACGTTTGCAGGGTCTCGGGGTCGGCATGGCTCCAGAAGGTGTCAAAGCGCATGTACTTGCGCTGGTCTCCCCCCAGGTTCACGGTACCGGTATGGCTGAACACGCCGCTGTCATTGAAATAGCGCAAGTCGTTGAAGATGGCCGCGCGCCGTGTCCGGCCCAGTTCCGCATAGGCTTCGTAATCGAGCACGGCGCCGGGCGTGACGCGCGACGGCGGCGTCTGCGGCGCCAGGCGCGCATCGATGCGGTACGGCGCGCGCAAGTCGTCCGTCACCTGCAGCGACACGCTCTGGCGCGCCGCATCATATTCATAGCTGAGTCCCGGAACCGCATCGAGCGCCACCTCGGTCTGACCGGGCGCGACCACGCGCGCCGGGTCCAGCCCCAGCTGCTGCAAGTTCGCCACACTGCTGCGCAAGGTTTTGCCCACCTGGGTAAAACGCAAGATCAGCCCGGTTGAAACAGCATTCACACTTACCTCCAGATACAGTTCATTCGGCGCCGCCGGATCGGTGGGCAAGCTGGCCGGCCCCGGATCGGCGCCCGTCACGGCCGCCGCGCCATCGGCCCTGGCCAGCGGCGCCATGACCAGCAACAGCAACGCTGCCAGCGCGCGTTTCATGCTTCACGCCGGTCGCGCCCGCCATGGCGGCCATGTTCAAGGTGTCGAATTCTTGGCAATGAGCGCCTTCGCATTCACATTGACCGCAATACTCAACGGCCCATCCAGTTCGGCCTCCCTGGCGACGGGCAGGCGCCATACGCGCATGCGTTCGGCCAGGACATAACCAAACAGCCCCTTGCTGACGGCAAACTCCTTGCCCGCCTGGTTCGTCAACGTCATCGCCCCGATCTGCGCATGGACATTGCCGCTGTTCTTGATACGCAACATCCACTCGCCCCGCTCGCGGAAGACTTGCCAGTCGAGCACTTCCTTGCCAGGCGCAGCGGCCGGCAGCACGAAAACGGGCACCGAATAGCGCAGGCGGATATCGACGCCACTGCGACCCGCATCATCCTCGCGGCTGATTTCATCGATGAGCACGCGATACGTCTTTTCCTGCGCGACAGGGCCAGCCTGGGCACGCACGAGGCGGATGGTCTGCCGGCTGTTGGCGGCGATTTCGACGATCGGCGGACTGGCCACCAGCTCCTGCGTCGGCGCCAGCACTTCTTCGCCATCGCGCTGGTCCCAGGCGAACACCCGCACCTGCCCGTAGATGGCTTGGTCGCCGAGATTTTGCAAGTTGATACCCGCGGCATTCTGAGCGGCGCGCAAATTGAGCGTCACCGGCGAAATCTGCAAATTGGCGCCGTTCGCGCCGGCGGCGCAGCAGGCCAGCAGCGCCAGTACGCTTTTCAGCAGCGACATCGAACCGGCGTTCACGCAGCGCCTGGCTTAAAAGTACACGGTGGCCGTGATGGTCGACTTGTAGGTATCAGGGGCCGGCGTCGCCTGCGGCGGAATGTTGCCGTACACCGTGAGCGGCTGCGACGCGCCGTTGCCGGTGCCGCCGACGGTATTCGTGCCCTGCGTATCGCCCCACAAGGTGCTGCCGGCCGTCTGGAACAGGTTGAATTGCACCGTCCCCAGGTTGCCGCCCGTGCCGCTCAGATAGCGCGTGGTGCCGCTTGAGCCCGTGCCCGTACCCGCCGTCAAGCCCACGTTGTACGGCGTGGTATTGGTGCAGGTGACATTCACGGTCGTATTGACGTTCACGGCAGTAGCCAGTACGCCCTGACTTTGGCCAAAGTCGAGATTGGCAGCCGCAATGGTGCAGTTGGCGATGATTTTCAGGGTCACGTCAAAGGTCGTGGTATTGCTGCCGTTCAAATACACAGCGGCATCGGCGTAGCCAGGCAGGAGGGCCGTCACGGCAAGGACGACACTGGCGGCAGCGGTGAAGCGGGGTAAAATAACTCGCAACATGATACCTCCTGATGACGGAACATCATTAATGCGCCCATCGGCATGAAGGGCTCGAGGATAGTCACGGTATTGCCGGCGTTTTCTGGGGCACGCAAACCAGGACGACAACATACTTGCGCCGAGAGTCAGAAAGCGAGGGACTCCGGCATTGTTTGCAGCATTGGCAAAACAGATTTTTTGGCAATCGACATTGCTTAAAATCAATGCATGAGTGAATTATTGGCGATATAGGAAATCCGCGCTTCTTCTCGCGGAGAAACATCTTTTGAAATACGAGAAAAGCAGAAAAAAAAGAAAAAGCGAGGCATAATAAGCCACAACTTGCTATTTGGTTAAGTCATCCATGCCATGCCATTGACCAGCGAAACCATCAGAAAAAACATCTTGATCGTGGACGATTCCGCGTTCGAGCAGCGCATGCTGATGGAGCTGCTCAGCGAGCAGCCCTACCGCTTCAGCATTGCCTTCAATGGCTATCAGGGCTACCAGCTGGCATTGGCCACGCATCCCGACCTGATCCTGCTCGACGTGCGCATGCCCGAGATGGATGGCTACACGGCGTGCCGTTTGCTCAAGGCCAATCCCGACACGGAACAGATTCCCGTGATCTTTCTCAGCGGCGCCGACGCCGCCAAGGAGCGCGTCATGGGCTTGCAGGTGGGCGGCGTCGATTACATTGCAAAGCCGTTCCTGCCGGAAGAACTGGCCGCGCGCATCCATATCCACCTGGGATTGATGCGTAAAAGCAACAGCACATTACCCGCGGCGACCCCGGTCGGCGACCGGCAGCAACATCCGGACCTCGTGTTCGTCAATGCCGTCAAACAGTTGATCCTCGACAACCTGGGCAGCCTGCCCAACCTGTCCGAAATCGCCCGCAGCGTGGGCACCTACCGCGAAAAGCTGACCCTGATGTTCCGCGAGCAGACGGGCATGACGGTCTTCGCCTTCATCCGCGAAGCGCGCATCGCGCGCGGCGTGGAACTGCTGCAGCAGACGGAAATCGACGTGCAGGATGTCGCCCTCCTGATCGGCTTTCACAACGCGGGCAACTTCGCCACGGCCTTCCGCGAACGCATGGGCGTCACACCCAGCGCCTACCGCCAGCGCCTGCAGGAGCAGACGGTGCAGCGGCAGGTGTCGAACGGGCACTGAGGGGCACGCATGCCCCCCGCACCCTAGAACTTATAGTTCAGCTTGAGCGACGCGAAGCGTCCGCGCGGATCGGCTTGCGTATAGTCGAAGCCCGAGGCCGAGTAATCCCACGGCGCGCGCTTGTTGGCCAGGTTTTGCACGATGAAGGTGACGTTCGCCGCCGGCGTGACTTGCCAGCTGGTGGTCACGTCGAACGTGCTGAAGGCGGCCACCGATTCATCGAGATGCGTATTTTGCGCATAGCCGCCCACGTAATTCCAGGTCAGCGTGGACGACCATTTGCCCTGCTCCCAGGTGGCCGAGGTGACGCCGCGCCATTTCGGGATGGAGCCGAAATAATTGGTGCCGGCGCCATCGGTGAGCGGCGCGCCGTCCGACAGCGGTTCGGCAAAGCGCAGCACGCGGCTCAGCTGGCCGGCCAGGGTCAGCTTGCCCCAGTCCTTGTCGACGAAGCGCTGGCGCAGGTCCAGGTCGATGCCGGACACTTCGCGCTGGCCCTGGTTGCGGTACTGGCGGTACAGGGTCGTGATGCGGCCATCGGCGTCGCGCGTGATCTTCTGCGGCGCCGCTGCTTCGTTGGCGAGCGTGGTGGTGGCGCTTTCCGTGCCGATCACGCCATCCTGCCTGATGCGGTAGTAATCGAGGCCGATGCTCGAACTGCTGGTGGGCGATACCACCACGCCCAGGTTCAGGTTATTCGAGCGCTCCGGACGCAGCGCCGTATTGGCGATGGTGATGGCCGTCACGCCGCGCGTCTGCGTGGGCGTGACGGGGTCCTTCGGATCGAGCACGCTGACATAGCTGACGGCCGTGCTTTGCGTAATTTCCGGCAGCGACGGCGCGCGGAAGCCGCGCGACACGGTGCCGCGCACCAGCAGCCACGGCGCCGCCTGGTAGCGCGCGCTGGCCTTCGGCGAAAACGCATTGCCGAAATCGCTGTAATGGTCGGCGCGGCCCGCCAGGTTGACGGACAGGTCTTTCACCACCGGGACGTTCAATTCGGCAAACAGGGCCGACACACTGCGCGAACCGTTGATGATGTTGATCGCCGGGCGCAGCTCGGTGCCGGACAAGACGGCCGTCGAGGTTTGCGAATCCATCTTTTCGCGGCGCCACTGCGCGCCGGCGGCAAAGCCCAGCGGGCCGGCCGGCAACTGCCACAGGTCTTTCGCGGCCGAGAAATCGACGGTGTCGAGGGTCGATTCGGCCGGACGCAGGGTCGACAGACGCAGGCGGTTGCGCACCGCTTCGCTGTTTTGTGCCTGATCAAAGAAGTTATAGCTGCCGTCGGCCAGCACCTGCTGGAATGCGTAGCGGTTGACGAAGTTCTGCACGGTTTCCTCCAGCTTGCTGCTGGAGTGGCCTACGGCCGCATCCCAGTCCCAGCCCGCCAAAGTGCCCTTGACGCCCGCCAGTGCGCGGTAGAACGTGACCTTGTCCTGTTTCAGGCGCGGCCCCAGGTCGAACAGGGTGGCCGTGAACGGCAGGGGCGTCGTACCCGGATTGTTCGGATGGCCCACGGGCAGCACGACGGGAATCGTGTCGAGCGCCTGGGTGGCGTTGTTCCACACGCGCGTGGCGTTGTTCACCGTCAATGGCGCGCTGAAGGTCTGGTCGGCGCGCGAATAGCTGTGCAGCAGGTCGACATACGCTTCCGTATCCGCATTCAGTTTGAAAGTGGCACGCGCGGCCGTGTGCACGCGCTGGATGCCGGGAATCAGGGTTTTATATGGCGACGGGTTATACGCCAGCACTTGTCCCGTCTTGCCGGGCGTGATGTCGCCATAATTAACCAGCTGCAATGGTCCGCGCACGCCGCCCAGGGTCTTCGTCGGGTCCGTGCCCGCATAGTTGGTGATGGCCCAGCCCAGGCTGCCCCGCTGCTGGTTGCGGAAGTCCGCATCACGCATCCACGCCACATCGCTTTGCTGCAGCTTGTCGCGCTGCTGCGCATCGACCGAGAAGACCAGGCTGTAGCCATCTTCCTCGAGCTTGCCGAAACCCGTCTGCAGCGCCGCGCTCTTTTCATGCTGGCCCGTGCCTTCGGTCGAGCCGCCCCACTGCGCCGTGATGTCCGTGCCTGTGAATTCCTTGTACAGGATGATATTGACCACGCCGGCCACGGCATCGGAACCGTAGACGGACGAGGCGCCATCCTTGAGCACCTCGATGCGCTGCACGGCCGCCATCGGCAGGCTGTTCAGGTCGACAAAGGTTTCCTGCAGGTTTTGCGCCGTCGCATAACTGGCCACGCGCTTGCCATTGACCAGGATCAAGGTATTTTTCTGGCCGATGCCGCGCAGCGACAGGCCCGAGGTGCCGGCCGAGAAACTGCCCGTATATTGTTCGTTGTAGCTGTTGCCGCTGTTGGCGGAGATGGCCCGCAGCACATCCGACACGCTGGTCTTGCCGCTGGCTTTCAATTCCTTGGCCGTGATGACCTGCACGGCGCTGGCACCCTCTTTTTCGCTGACGCGGATATTCGATCCGGTCACGTTGACGCGCAACATGTCGTCCTCGGCATGGGCGATGGTGGAGACGGCGGGAAATGCGGCGGCGATGGCAAGACTGATGGCGAGTGGTTTGAACATGGTTTCCTCTTATTGGGATTGCAGCCTTTTTCCGATAAAAAGGCCGAGCAGGGGCACGCGGACCGGGTAGGCCAGCGGGCAAACGACAACGAAACGGATGGGAATGACTTAGGGGATGCGTGGCCGGGCACGCACCGGCATCCACTGCGCCATGCATTGCATGGTCAGCTGGTGCCGGACGGCATAAAAACAGGGAGAAGGACTAATGCGCAACATAAAAGACACCGGTGAGCGGGGAAAGGCCACTATATCCCGGCGTCTTTATGGCGTGAACGAATTAAAAATTGATTGTATATACGATTTGAATCTAAGGACTTGGTCTTTGGCAATATCAGGCGTCGGCCATCGCCTGCGGCGCGGCCGCCGCGCGGCGCGCCTGCACGCTCCACCAGTACCAGGAAATGACGGCATTGACCCAGTAGGCCGCATACAGCACGGCCGTCAGGTGCAGACCGCGGCTGTAGTAGAGCGGCACGGCCACAGTGTTGACCAGCAGCCAGAAGGCCCAGGTTTCGATGCGCCGGCTCATCAGCAAAAATTGCGCGATGATGCTGAACACCAGCACGGCCGAATCGATGAAGGGCGCGTAGGCATTCGTGAAGCGGTGCAGCAGCATGCCGTAGATCGCCACGGAGGCGATACCGGCCGGCACCACCCAGGCCAGAATGCGCCGGCCCGTGCGCGTGATCGGCAAGGGCTTGCCGCCGGCGCCGCGCCGCCATTGCAGCCAGCCGATGACGCAGGTGACGATGAAAAACAGCTGCAGCATCACGTCGGCGTACAGGTTGACCTGGAAAAACAGTACGGCGAACAGCACGCAGCCGACCATGCCGATCCACCAGGAATGGATATTATTGCGTCCAGCCAGGATGATGGAGGCAGTCATCAAAACATTGGCGGCGATCTCGAGCGGGGGAGTCAAGCGGATTTCCTTAGAATGAAGGCAGGCCGCCACTATAGCCCATTTGATATCCGCAACCAGCCATGCACTGCTTGACTTTCGTGGCCATTCTGGCAAATTGGCAAGCACTACCACTTGAACCACTGCGGAGATGTTCCATGCGCTTGCGCCACGTGCTGCTTGCGGCAACGCTGCTCGGCAGCGTCCTGCCCGCCCAGGCCTGCCGCATGACAATGGCGCTCGAGCAATGGCCGCCGTACCTGTATCGCGACGCCCAAGGCAGCTATACGGGTCTGGACCTGGAATTGCTGCAGGCCATCTTCAAGGAAGCGCACTGCACCCTGGTCACCTTGCCGGAACTGCCCACGGCGCGGCGCCAGCTGCTGTTCCAGACAGGCGGACTGGACCTGATGCTGGCCGCGTCCGAAACGCCGGAACGCCAGTCCTACGCCCGCTTCTCCATCTCGTACCGCGATGAAGCCGTCGGCGTCTTCGGCAAGGCCGGCACGCCCGCCGCGCAGCGCCATGTCGGCAGCTTCGGCCAGCTGGCGCGCGGCAAGGCCACCCTGCTCGCGCCCAAGGTGGGCTGGTATGGCCCGCAGTACGCTGCGGGCCGTCCGGCGCTGGAAAAAGACAGCCGCCTGAATACCTTCGGCAGCTTCCGGCAAGGCATCCTCATGCTCGACGCGGGCCGCGCCGACCTGTTGCTGGGCGACGTGCTGGCCGTGCGCCACGAAGCGCGCCTGCAGGGCGTCGCCCTGACCGCCCTGCCCTTCCTCGCCCTGCGCGCGCCCGTGCACCTGATGCTCAATGCGCGCAGCACCAGCACGGCCGATCTGGCGCGCCTGAACGCCGCCATCACGCGCTTGGAGCAGCGCGGCGTGCTGGCGGCGATACGCGCCCGCTACGACGCGCCGTAAGGCGATCAGCCCTTGCTGGCCGCCTCGAGGATTTCCAGCTTGGTCTCGCGGCCATTCTTTTGCACGCCCTGCGCCTTGTCGTAGCTTTCGATCAGGGCACGGTACGGCGGCACGATGTGGTCCGTCATGATGGCGGCGAAATCCATCGCATCGGCGCGGTTCCAGGTGCTCATCACTTCAGCCAGCACGGCATACGTGTCGATCGGCACGGCGCCCGCTTGCGTGACGCGCGCCATGGTGATGTCGGTGGCCATCTTCGACCAGTTGCCCGAGGCATCGATGATGGCAAACACCTTGTAGCCGGCCGCCAGCGCGCTGATGGTGGGGAAAGCCATGCATACGCTGGTGAGCGTGCCGGCGATCAGCAGGGTCTTGCGGCCCGTCTTTTCGATGGCCTCGACCCAGGCAGGATTGTCCCAGGCGTTGATCTGGCCCGTGCGCGGGATGTAGACGGCGTCCGGGTTGAAATGATGGATCTCCGGGATCAAGGGGCCGTTCGGGCCGTCGGGCACGGAAGCGGTGGTAAAGGTCGGCATATTGGCCAGGCGCGACAGCTTGGCCAGCGCCGTGACGTGGCCGCGCAGCACGTGCTGCTCGATGTCGCGCACCAGCTGGAACAAGCCGCTCTGGTGGTCGATCAGCAGCATGACGGCGTCGTCGGGATCGATCATCGGTGGCAAACCTTGGAAGTTGGCGGGGGTGCTCATGGTGGTCTCCTGAAAAACCATGCCGCGGGATGCGGCATGGGTACTGCACAAATTAATGACACAAACTATGTCGCGATGCGGGCGAAGCGGCCGCTGTTGAAATCCTCAAACGCCTGCGCGATTTCCGCTTCGCTGTTCATGACGAAGGGGCCATGGCCGACGATGGGCTCGTCGATCGGCTCGCCGCTCAGCAGCAGCACCACGGCGTCGCTGTTCGCCTCGACGGTGATGCTGTCGCCGTCGCGCCCGAACAGCGCCATCTGCGCTTCGCGCACCACGCTCTCGCCATTGACCAGCACCGTGCCATGCAGGACGATCAGCGCCGTGCTCCAGCCGGCGTGCACCGGCAGCGCCGTCAGCTTGCCCTGGGCCAGGCGCACATCCCACACCTGCATCGGCGAAAACGTGCGGGCCGGTCCGTGCCGGCCGTCGAAGTCGCCGGCGATCACGCGCACGGAACCGGCGCCGTCGGGCAGCGCCACCGTGGGAATCGTGTCGCTGGTGATGGCCTGGTAGCCGGGCGCCGTCATCTTGTTTTTCGCCGGCAGGTTCACCCACAGCTGCACCATTTCCAGCGTGCCGCCCGACCGCGTGAAGGCAGGCGAGTGAAACTCTTCATGCAGGATGCCGGCGCCGGCCGTCATCCACTGCACGTCGCCGGGGCCGATCACGCCGCCCTGGCCCGTCGAATCGCGGTGCGCCACTTCGCCCTTGTAGACGATGGTCACCGTCTCGAAACCGCGGTGCGGGTGCGAGCCGACGCCGGGCGGACGCGTGCCGGGCGCAAATTCGGCGGGGCCGGCATAGTCGAGCAGCAGGAAGGGGCTCAGCTGCTTGCCATGGCCGTTATACGAAAACATCGAGCGCACGGGAAAACCGTCGCCGACCCAGTGCTGGCGCGGTGCGCTGTAGATACCTGTGACTGTGTTCATCTCGATCTCCTGTTGGTTTGCATTACGATGGAAACAGAATACGCTTGCAACGATGAAGCCGGTAGACGGTAAAATTCGCCATCAGCGTTCCAAAAATAGAACGATCAAGGAGGCGGCATGCAGGATTTGAACGATTTGTATTACTTTGTGCAGGTGGTCGACCATGGCGGCTTCGCCCCGGCCGGGCGCGCGCTGGGCATGCCGAAGTCCAAATTGAGCCGGCGCATCGCACTGCTCGAAGAGCGCCTGGGCGCGCGCCTGCTGCAGCGCACGACGCGGCATTTTTCCGTCACCGATGTGGGGCAGACGTTTTACGAGCATTGCAAGGCGATGCTGGTGGAAGCGGAGGCGGCGCAGGAAGCGATCGAACTGACGCGGGCCGCGCCGCGCGGCACGGTGCGCCTGTCCTGCCCCATCGCCCTGCTGCATTCCCTGGTCGCTCCCATGCTGGCCGGTTTCATGCGCGACCATCCGCAGGTGACCCTGCTGCTCGAAGCGAGCAACCGCCGCGTCGACCTGGTGGCCGAGGGCATCGACGTGGCCATCCGCGTGCGCCCGCCGCCGCTGCCCGACAGCGACCTGGTGCTGCGCGTGCTAGCCGAACGCAGCCAGTGCATGGTGGGCAGCCCGCTGCTGTTCGGCGACGCGCCGCTGCCGACAGCCCCGGCCGACCTGGCGGACTGGCCCAGCCTGGCCCTGGGCATGCCGCAGCAGCACTACCAGTGGGATTTATATGGCCCCGATGGCGCGCGCGCCCAGCTGCGCCACGTGCCGCGCTTCGTCACGGGCGACATGCTGACCCTGCGCGACGCGGCCGTGGCCGGCGTGGGCGTGGTGCAGCTGCCGACCATGATGATCACCGAACAGGTGGCCAACGGCAGCCTGCTGCCGCTGATGGGACAATGGCGGCCGCAGCGCGAAATCATCCACGCCGTCTTCCCGTCGCGGCGCGGCCTGCTGCCGGCCGTGCGCGCGCTGATCGACTACCTGGCGCACAGCTTCGCCGCGCTGGAGGAAGAGTGACGGTTTTCAGGTACGATGGCGTACTCCCGAATCGCCTGGATACCGCATGCGTTTATTGATTCTGTCGGACCTGCACCATGAGCTATGGCGCGACGAAGCGCCGCAGGGCGACCTTGCGCTCAGCCGTCCCGACGCCGTGATCCTGGCCGGCGACATCGATACGGGCGCGCGCGCCGTCGCCTGGGCCACCACCGCGTTTGCGGGCCTGCCCGTGCTGTACGTGCATGGCAACCACGAAGGCTATGGCCACCACCTCGACAAGGTGCGCCAGGAGCTGCGCGCGGCCTGCGCCGCCACGCCGAACGTGCATTTTCTCGACGCCGATACCCACGTCTTCACCGACCCGGCAGGCAGCAAGGTGCGCTTCCTGGGCGCCACCCTGTGGACGGATTTCCGCCTGCTGGGCGACGACACGCGGCAAGCGGCCATGCGCGACGCGGAAGCCGTCATGAACGACTACAAGCGCATCCGCCTGGCCAGCATGGGCTTTCGCAAGCTGCGCGCGGCCGACACGGCGATGTTCCACGCGCAGCAAAAAGCCTGGCTGGCGCGCGAACTGGCGCAGCCCTTCGACGGCCGCACGGTGGTCATCAGCCACATGGCGCCGTCGCTGCGCTCGGTCGACGACGCCTACGGCAGCGAGGGCTGCTCGCCTGCCTATGCCTCGCGCCTGGACGATCTGGCCGCGCAGGCGGACCTGTGGGTGCATGGCCATATTCACGTCTCGCGCGATTACCGCATCGGCCCGTGCCGCGTCGTAGCCAACCCCTGCGGCTACAAGACGCGCAGCGGCACGCCGCAAAATCCCCAGTTCAACCCGAACTTCATCGTCGAACTGCCGTTGCGTTAATCCAGCGCGCTACTCCTCGGGCTTCAGGCGTCCCGCCAGCAGTTGCTGCAGCCGGTGCTTGCCGGCCCGGCGCGCCGCGCGCGGCGACGCTTCCGACTGATGCGCGCCGGCGCCGCCGCGCAGTTTGGCGGCCGCCACCAGCGGGTTGCGCGGCTTGGGCGGGATTTTCACTTTGATCTTCATGGCCACTCCTTTCAACCCTTGATGCAGACGACCTGGCGCAAGGTATGCACCACTTCCACCAGGTCGCTCTGATGCGCCATGACGGCGTCGATATTTTTATAGGCGGCGGGGATCTCGTCGATCACGCCGCCATCCTTGCGGCACTCGATGCCGGCCGTCTGCTCGGCGAGGTCGAAGCGGTTGAAGCGGCGCTTCGCCTCGCTGCGGCTCATGCTGCGCCCCGCCCCGTGCGAGCAGGAACAGAACGATTCCGGCTTGCCCTTGCCGCGCACGATGAAGCTGCGTGCGCCCATGCTGCCGGGGATGATGCCCAGCTCGCCCTGCCGCGCCGAAATGGCGCCCTTGCGCGTCACATATAAATCCTCATTGCCATGCGTTTCGCGCGCGATGTAGTTGTGGTGGCAGTTGATGGCTTCCCCGTCGAGCCGGAACGGCGGAGCAAACTTCGCCAGCACATCGAGCACGCGGCGCATCATTTCGCTGCGGTTGAGCAGCGCGTAATCCTGCGCCCAATCCACCGCTTCCACATAGTCGTCAAATACCGTGGAGCCCTCGCTCAGGTACGCCAGGTCCGCGTCCGGCAGCTGCAGCTGGTGGCGCCGCATGTCCTTCTGCGCGGCGGAGATAAAGTAACGGCCGATCACGTTGCCGATGCCGCGCGAACCCGAATGCAGCATGATCCACACCCGCTGCTCCTCGTCGAGGCAGATTTCAATGAAGTGATTGCCGCCCCCCAGGGTGCCGGCCTGGCAAATCCACGTGCGCTCGAACTGGCGCAGCATCTTGGCGATGCCCCGGTGGCGCTCAACGATGTGCGCCAGGCGGTCGCCGAGCGGCCGCACGGCGCGCGCCTGGCGCGAGCCTTGCACGCGGCTCCATTCATGTTGTTCGAAGCCGATGGGCACTTCCGCTTCGATGGCGCTGCGCAGGCGCGCCAGGTTATCGGGCAGGTCGCTGGCCGTCAGGGTCGTGCGCACGGCGTTCATGCCGCAGCCGATGTCGACGCCAACGGCGGCCGGGATGATGGCAGCGCGCGTGGGAATCACGCTGCCGACGGTAGCGCCGATGCCGGCATGCACGTCTGGCATGGCCGCCACATGCGGATGGACGATGGGCAGGCTGGCGATATTGTGCAGCTGGCGCAGCGCCTGCGCGTCGATATCGTCGGTAAAGATATGCACGGGCACATGGGCGCCGTGCAGTGTCTGATGAATGGGCATAACGTCTTCCTTGGTATTGTCGTTATGCCGGGGTCGTCGAAAAGAAAAAAACCCCGGCGAGTTTCCTCACCGGGGTTTTGCAGGACACCGGCTCGGGATCGGCAATGTGCCGATGGCCCCGAGCGTCATGCACGGGGCTAGTGGTAGTACAACTTGCTGCCAGCCTGCTCGAACATGGGTTTCCTTTCTTTTGTCTGGTTAATCTGAACTGCGCTGAACTGCGGACGATGATTCTGCACCTTATGCTGCAGTGCGTCAACCGCTTTTCATGGCGAAGACGCCAACGTTGTTATTTTGTCGCGGCCGCTTTTTCCTTCGCGATGCGGGCATCGAGCTTGACTTCATTTTTGGCCGCGTAATTGCGGCACGCCTGCGCATCGATGAAAGGATTCGGCGTGACGCCTTCGAGCAATTGCGTCAGTTTCAGGTCGCCGCCCGAGTGGTCCGGGTGGGCCGAGATCAAAATGTCGCACGGCAGTTTGGCAAAGTCCTGCATGACGCGGCGGAAGGCCGGCGTCAGGTCCCCATGGCGGTCATCGCCCAGGTAGTGAAAATCGTCGGCCGCCACCGGCGTGAGGCTGGCGCCGAACACCACGTTCAGGCATTCCTGACGCTCGGCATCCTCGCACGAGACCCAGGTCCAGCTGGTGCTGCCCGGCGTATGGCCAGGCGTGTAGCGCGCCGTGACGGTCACCTCGCCCAGATGCAGGGTTTCGCCATCGGCGATCTCGCGCACGTTTTCCACGGCCGGCATGGGGTCGATTTCGCCCGCCTGCGGGTCCATGGCGAGTACCGAGCCCGCGCGCAGCGCCTGCGCACCGAGCGGGCTGGCGACCACCTGCGCGCCGCTGTCGCGGGCCAGGGCGGCAATGCCGCCCGAATGGTCGAAATGCGCTTCCGTATTCAGGATGAACTTGATGTCTTCCAGGCGAAAGCCCAGCTCGAGGATATGTTCCTTGATGGCGGCCACCGACTGCGGCAACGCGCCATCGATCAGGATCAAGCCGTCGCGCGTATCGATCAGCACCACGCTCAAGCCGCCCACGCCCACGTAATACGTGTCGCCGTGGATGCGTGCCGGCTGCTGCGGGCGGTTCCACTGCGCCGCATACGGCGAGGCGATCGGCTGCGTCAAGGGATCGACGGCGGGCGTGGCGGCATGCGCGGCAAATGGCAGCGCCAGGGCGGCCAGCGCGATGCTGAGCAGGGACTTGGAAAGGAAGAAAGGCGGCATGCGGCTCCAGTAATGAGTGTGCGGTAATCGATGCCACAGAGTAACGTCGCTACCCTCGCGCGGTCAAGCAAGCCATCGTCCGCACTTGCGCTACGATAGAGGTCCATACACTTTCGTGCGCCTTGCCGCCCTATTGCCATGCGTTTGCTGATTCTGTCCGACCTGCATCTGGAAGTCTGGGGTGAAGACACGCCCGCCATCGACCTTGCCGCCAGCCGCCCCGACGTGGTGATCCTGGCCGGGGACATCGACACGGGCAGCAACGCCATCGCCTGGGCCGCGCGCACCTTCGGCGCCCTGCCCGTGCTGTACGTGCATGGCAATCACGAGGGGTATGGCCACCAGCTCGAACGCATGCAGGACGCCGTGCGCGACGCCTGCGCCTGCGCCAATGCGCAGGGCGCCAACATCCGCCTGCTCGACGGCGACGCCGTGACGCTCGATGGCGTGCGCTTTCTCGGCGTCACGCTGTGGACGGATTTTCTGCTGTTCGGCGCCGAGCGCCGGGATGAAGCCTTGAGCGCGGCGCAAAGCTACATGCCCGACTACAAGCGCATCAGCACGGGCGGCGATGCACCGCGTCTCTTGTGCGCCAGCGACACGGCGCAGCTGCATGCGCAGCACCGTTCGTGGCTGGAACGACAGCTGGCGCAACCATTCGAGGGCAAGACGGTCGTCATCACGCACATGGCGCCGTCGATGCTGTCGGTGGAAGAGCAATACGCGACGAACCTGGGTTCGCCCGCCTTCGCCTCGCAGCTGGACGAGCTGGTAGCCCAGGCCGACCTGTGGGTGCATGGCCACATGCACGCCTCGCTCGACTACCGCGTCCAGGAGTGCCGCGTCGTCTGCAACCCCTGCGGCTACAAGCGGCCCGATGGCACGCCGGAAAACGATCGCTACGATTCCGGCTTTATCGTCGACCTCGCCGGCACGGTTTAATTTTTCCGATAGCGCAGCTGCACCACGCCGCTGGGCAGCTGGCGCGTGCCGTCCAGGCGCCAGTCGCTGCGCGGCAAGCCGTCCTCGAACAGGCGCACGCCCTTGCCCAGCACCACGGGCAGCACGGACAAGGTCAGGCTGTCGACGACGCCCTCGCGCAAGCCGGCGCGGATGACGGCGCCGCCGTCGAGATACACGTGGCGGCAGCCGTCTTCGGCCAGCCCCTCCAGTACTTCACGCACGCTGCCCTCGCGGTGCTGCTCGCCATGGCGCGGCGCGAAGTCGCGGTGGCTCAATACCACCACGCGCTTGCCCGCATACGGCCACGGCTCGAATCCCAGCACGGCGTCATACGTGGTGCGGCCGATCAGCAAGGTATCGACCTGCTCCATCAAGGCCGTGTAGCCGGTGGCGTCGGGCGAGTCAGGCGCCAGCTCGGCCAGCCAGGACAGGTCGCCGTTTTCTCCGGCGATGCAGCCGTCGATGCTGATGCCGAGAAATACGCTGACAACAGGCTTTTTCATGGATGTTCCTTCAATTAATTCTACGGTGTAGAATTATGCCCATGAAAACCCCAAAACTTCAAGACCTGGAATCTCCCGTGCGCCGTGCCGGACGTCCGCGCCGCGTGGCGCCCGCGCTGGACAGCACCGCCATCCTGCAAGCGGCCTTGACCCTGCTGGAAGAGCAAGGCGAAGCGTTTTCCATGCGCGCGCTGGCGCAGCGGCTGGGCGTCGATGCCATGGCCCTGTATCACTACTATGCGGGAAAAGAGGAGTTATTACTGGCCCTGATGGCGCAGCGTTTTGCCGCGCTCGATCCGCGCCAGCCGCCGTTTACGCAACGCCAGGGGCCGCAGCGCCGCCTGCTCGCGCTGTGCGCGCTGTACCTGGAACTGGTCAGCGCCACACCGTATTTCGTGCGCCTGATGGCACGCGGACTCGTGACGCAAGCCGATGTGGCTGAACGCTTTACGACGCTGTTCGAGCTGGCCGTGGAGGCCCTCGATCTGGATAAAAAAACCCGGCTGCGCGGGCGCGACGCGCTCGTCGATTTCCTGCACGGCTATGCACTGGCGGGCAGGCCCGCCAGCGAGACGGCCTGGCATACGTCCGTCGGCCTGATCCTGGCGGGCATGGCCGCCGGACGCAGCGGTGGATGACGCCCGGCGGCCGGCCGTCCTACCGGCGCATCAAGCCAGCAGCTTGAGCAGCGCCTGGGCGGCCGCTTCCGACGAGGCCGGGTTCTGGCCCGTGACCAGCAAGCCATCGGTGACGGCGTACGGCTGCCAGTCGCCCAGCTTCGAGTAAACGCCGCCGTTTTGCTTGAGCATGTCCTCGACGAGGAAAGGCACGATGGCCGTCAAGCCGACGGCGTCTTCCTCGGTATTCGTAAAGCCCGTCACCTGCTTGCCGCGCACCAGCGGCGAGCCGTCGGCCGCCTTCACGTGGCGCAGCACGCCAGGCGCGTGGCAGACGGCGGCGACGGGCTTGCCGGCGGCGATCATCTGCTCGATCAGCGCGATCGAGTGCGGGTCTTCAGCCAGGTCCCACAGCGGGCCATGGCCGCCCGGGTAGAACACGGCGTCAAAGTCGGCCGCCTTCACGTCGGCCAGCTTGCCCGTGTTGGCCAGCACGGCTTGCGCAGCGGCGTCCTGCTTGAAGCGGCGCGTGGCGTCCGTTTGCGAATCGGGCTCGTCGCTTTTCGGGTCCAGCGGCGGCTGGCCGCCGTTGGGCGAAACCACCGTCAGCTGCGCGCCCGCTTCCTGCAAGGCATAGTAGGGCGCGGCGAATTCTTCCAGCCAGAAGCCGGTTTTCTTGCCCGTGTCGCCCAGTTGATCGTGCGAGGTCAGTACCATCAGGATGTTCATGTTGTTTCCTTTTATGTCAGGGTTACAGTGCTGCTTCGAGGATACGGCGGCTACGCGCGAGGTCGATATCGCGGTGTTCGCCGAGGGAGGTCATGCCATGTGCTTCCAGTTGCGTCAAAACCGCTTCCACCGCTTCCTGGCCCAGCTGATAGGCCGACAAACGGGTCGGAATGCCCAGCCCTTCAAAGAAGGCGCGGGTGCGGGCGATGGCGGCGGCGATGCGCTCGTCGTCGCTGCCCTGCGTGATGTTCCAGACACGTTCGCCATATTGCAGCAATTTGCCGCGTTTCTGCTCGCGCTGCACGTCCAGCAGTGCGGGCAGCACCAGGGCCAGGGTGCGCGCATGGTCGATGTCGTACAGGGCCGTCAATTCGTGGCCGATCATGTGGGTGGCCCAGTCCTGCGGCACGCCGGCGCCGATCAGGCCATTCAGGGCCAGGGTGGCCGTCCACATCAGGTTGGCGCGCGTGGCGTAATCGTCGGGCGAGGCGACCGCCTGCGGCGCGATCTCAACCAGGGTCTGCAGCAAGCCTTCGGCAAAGCGGTCCTGCACCTTCGCCTGCACCGGATAGGTCAGATACTGTTCCGTGGTGTGAACAAAGGCGTCGACCAGGCCATTGGCTACCTGCGTGGCCGGCAAGGTAAACGTTTTGCCGGGGTCGAGCACGGAAAACTGCGGGTACAGCAGCGGGTTGCGAAAACTCAGCTTGGCATGCGTGGCTTTTTTCGTCACCACGCCGCCGCTGTTCATTTCCGACCCGGTGGCCGGCAAGGTCAGCACCGTGCCGAACGGCAGGGCGCGCTGCACGTTGGCGCCGCCGCGCTCGGCGATTTCCCACGGCTCGCCGTCATACAGGGCGGCCGCGGCGACGAACTTGGTGCCGTCGATCACGGAGCCGCCGCCGACGGCCAGCAGGAAGTCCAGCTTCTCGCTGCGCACCTGTGCCACGGCGCGCATCAGGGTTTCATAGCTGGGATTGGGTTCGATTCCGCCAAACTCCTGCACCGTGCGCTGGCCCAGCGCAAGAGCAGTGCGCACTTCGGCCAGGGTGCCCGTCTTTTCCGCGCTGGCGCCGCCGTACAAGATCAGCACGCGCGCATCGTGCGGCACCAGCGTGGACAATTTGATGACGGTATCAAGACCGAAGACGATACGGGTCGGGTTGTGGAATTCAAAATTCTTCATGCTGCTCCTTTATTATTAGACTGGTCGTCTAGAATGCGGTTCAAAAAAACGCGGATGTCTGTCATCCGCGTACCTGGCGCCCTTATTGATCCGGCGGCAGCTGCAGCATGGCCAGGGTCGCCCGCCAGGCCGTTTGCAAGGCGCTGGCGTCGCGCCGCAGCTTGGTCAACATGGCCGCGCCCAGCCACAGCTGGTACAAGGTGGCGGCCATCTGCGCCGGGTCGGCCACCGATGGCAGCGTATCGTCCACCCTGCCCCGCGCGATGGCCAGGGCCAGCCTGGCGATGATGCGGTCGGTGCCGCCAAGCAGCGCCACGCGCATCGGTTCCGACATGTCCGCCACTTCGCTGCTGAGCTTGACCACCAGGCAACGGCAGTCGCAGCCGCTGCCATCGAGGCTGTCGCTGGTCCAGCTGGCCCAATACGCCATCAGCGACTGCGCCGCGTTCCGGCCGGGCTGGCCCAGCACGCGCTCCATTTCGTCCAGGTAGCGCGTTACGTAGTCTTCCAGCATCGCTACACCAAACAATTCCTTGGACTTGAAGTAATGGTAGAACGAACCCTTGGGCACATCGGCGGCCGATAAAATCTCGTTCAGCCCCACGCCGGCAAAACCCTTGCGCGTGATGATGGCCTTGCCCTGGTCGATAATGTGCTGGCGCACGTCGGTGTATTCAGCTTTCATGCGGGGCATTGTAGCACAATTAGACCAGTCGTCTAGATCCATCTATTTCAATGCAGCGACGGCGAACTACGCGCGCTTGTCACGCATGGCGTCTTCACCAGGATTCTCGCGCAGATCGATGGCGCCATGGTCCTGGGCACGCCATTCGCGGCGCAATTGCGCCATCCTGTTGAAGGCGGCCCTCGCCAATTTCCACCAGGCGAACGGACGCGGATCGGCCAGCATGCTGAGCGCCCTGGAATAATCGAGCGTCAACCCGGGCGTCCACGCCATCGTCACGGCACGCTTGCGGATCTGGGCGGCTACCCACAACTCCGGCGTCGCCAGGATGCGGAAAAACACTCTCCAGCCTGCGCGATCCCCATACAGGCGGCCAACGGCGCCGTCGATCGCCGCCTCCAATGCCCGGGCAACAGTACTGGAACAATTACGATGCGTGAGATTGTAAGTCTCGTCGCAGCGATACTGTCGCCAGAAAGCCTGCAGCTGGCGCGGGTCGTAATTCCGGATACGGACCTGAACGGTGGACGGGCACCATGCCTTGGATTCTGTCGCATAATCCGGCTGGAATACGCCCGGCACGTCATTCTCCCGGGTGGCGCGCAGCAGGCGCCCGAAATCGTCCGGCGAACGGTCGATCTCTGTGCGCGGATACAGGCTGATATAAATACCTTCCGGCGATTCCAATGCCGCATGCCCGGTAGAGATCACGCCGTTGACATCGACTGCGGCGATATAGCGATCGACAATCGGATAATGTTGGGTCGGCGACCTGGCTGAACCGGCAGGCGTCCAGACATGCACCGTCAGCGCCTGTTCATGCTCCGCTGGAGGACCGTCCCACTCCACTTGGGTATATGCAGAAGCAAGGTGTTCATCCGGCTGGACTGCGGAATGCGCCGATTCCAACAGGGCCGGATTACCGCTCATGCGACGAACACGGCTTGCCAGCCCCATCAAATTGGCGCCGCCAAACATCAGAAACAAGCCCAGGCAATACGGTAGTGTTCCAACATAATGCGTCGGGTATGGCTGATAAAAGAAGATTGCCAGCGCAATCTCGGCCAGGCCCCAGGAAAACGCCACGCGCCAGCGCCGATAGCGGACCATGTAGGCAGAGACGCACTGTATCAGTCCGTCGGCGAGAAAAAGCGTTCCAAAAATCATCGATAACAGGAAATTGCCATGGTGGTGACCGGCGAAGATCAGCATCGCCGCCAGCACCACGGCGCAGCCTTTCACGTAGCGCAAGATGCGCTGTCCGCCGACGCCAGTCCATGCCACAGCCAGCGTTGCCAGACCTTCGACCAGGAACAGGTAAGCAAAAAAATTGATCGGGAAGTACATCGCATTGTCGAGCGCGTCAATAAAGATGACCAGGCCTGCGAGCAGCCATATCAATCCGATCAGCAGGATACTGCGCCAGCGCTTGCGTAGATATTCAACGCCCAATAACAGCAACACCAATCGAATCATGAATGCTCCTCCTGTTTTACCTGCAGCAGCAATACCCGGACAATACGCGTCAACTGGTCGTCATGGCCGTGCAAATACATGACGATGAACTTTCACATCATTTGAGAATGGAAACTGTCGCAATCCATGCATTAGCATAAAACATGAAATTCATCAGGAAAGTATCATAAAAGATAAAAATGTCAGGTTTGCTTGTCGGCAGCCGTAGCCGCACCAAGCAATCGTTATTGGGCCCTGTTTTCAATCAGGCTCGCCGCGACGTCAAGACCAGCCCCCGTTGCAGGGGCGCAGCTGAGAAACTTCTTTTATATTCAATGAGTTGCGGCAGCGGCTGTAAACGTGGTCGTTTTCGCGCTGACCGGCCACCGCATTCTCATCGTCGATCGTCATTTCCGCATCAGATGGTGAAGGTCCGACGCGATGTCAGGCCCTGCCTTAGGCGAACTTCTTGAAATCCGGCTTCCTCTTTTCAAAGAAGGCCGTAAACGCTTCCTTCGCCTCGGCGCCGCCCAGCATGGCGCTGAACAGTTTGTTTTCCTCGGCGATGGCCGCCTTCATCGGTTCCATGCGGCTTTGCTTCATCAGGCGCTTGGTGGCGCGGATCGAGGCCGCCGGCAATGCCACCAGCTTGGCCGCCTGGCCTTGCGCGAACGTCATCAGGTCGTACAGGGGCACGACTTTTGAGACGAGGCCCATTTCCAGCGCTTCGCTGGCGGGGAACGATTCGCCCAGCATCAGCTTTTCCGCCGCGCGCGGGTAGCCGGCCAGTTGCGTGAGCAGCAGGCTGGAGCCGAATTCCGGGCACAGGCCCAGCTGCGTGAACGGCATCGAGAAGCTGGCGTTGTCGGCCGCGTAGACGAGATCGCAGTGCATCAACAAGGTCGTGCCGATGCCGATGGCGGGGCCGGAGACGGCCGCCACCACGGGCTTGCTGCTGCCGTACAGGGCGCGCATGAACTGGAACACGGGACGGTCATGGTCAAGCGAGCCATCCTTCGGGCGCGCCGTCTTCATGAAGTCATCGAGGTCGTTGCCGGCCGTGAAAATCTCGCGCTTGCCGCAGATCAGGATGGCGCGTACTGCATCGTCCGTCTCGGCCGCCACCAGCGCATCGGCCAGGGTCTGGTACATGGCGCCCGTGATCGCATTCTTGCGTTCCAGGCGGTTGAATTCCAGGGTCAGAATGCCCTCGCTCTTGCTGCACAAAATATCCATGTCATCTCCAAAAAGATAAAGGGCGCCGGGGTAATCCCGCAGCGCCCAAGTTTTGACTAATCTTAGCTGACCACTGACGTCACGACGCCTGGCAGAAGCGTAGCGAGCGGCAGCGAGTTGTGGCCGAGACGCGCAACTGTGCGAAGGCACAGTGAGCATCGCAGGCCGCGAATCGCAACGCGCAGTAGCTTATGCCAAGTGTCATCAGACGCGTTCGAAGATGCCTGCTGCGCCCATGCCTGCGCCCACGCACATCGTGACCATACCGTACTTCTGCTTGGTGCGCTGCAGCGCGTGAATCACGGTCGCGGCGCGGATGGCGCCGGTGGCGCCCAGAGGGTGGCCCAGGGCGATCGCGCCGCCCATCGGGTTGACCTTCGATGGATCCAGGCCCAGGTCGCCGATGACGGCCAATGCCTGTGCGGCAAACGCTTCGTTCAGCTCGATCCAGTCCAGCTGGTCTTGCGTGATGCCGGCGGCGGCGCACGCTGCAGGAATGGCAAATTTCGGACCGATGCCCATGATTTCCGGCGGCACGCCGCGCACGGCGAACGAGGAGAATTTTGCCAGCGGGGTCAGGTTATGCTCGCGCAAAATTTTCTCGCTGACGATCAGCAGCGCGCCGGCGCCGTCGGACATCTGCGAGCTGTTGGCGGCCGTGACGGTGCCCTTGGCGGCGAACACTGGTTTCAGTTTTGCCAGCGACTCCATCGACGAATCGGCGCGCGCGCCTTCGTCAGTGTCGACGGTGCGGCGCGATACGTCCACCTGGCCGGTGGCCAGGTTCGGCGTGCGCGTGATGATTTCCACTGGCGTCGTTTCGGCCTTGAAGAAACCGGCTTGCTGCGCGGCGATGGCGCGGCGGTGCGATTCAACGGAGAACGCGTCCTGCTGTTCACGCGACACTTTCCATTGCTGCGCCACTTTTTCGGCCGTCAGGCCCATGCCGTAAGCCATGCCGATGTTTTCGTCGCTGAACATGTCCAGATTCATCGATGGGTGGTGGCCCATCATCGGCACCATCGACATCGATTCGATGCCGCCGGCGATCATGACGTCGGCTTCGCCCACGCGGATGCGGTCAGCCGCCATGGCGATGGCCGTGATGCCCGAGGCGCAGTAGCGGTTGACGGTGACGCCGCCCACGGTTTTCGGCAAGCCGGCCAGCAGCACCGAGTTACGCGCGATGTTGAAGCCCTGCTCCGCTTCCGGGAACGAGCAGCCGATGATCGCGTCGGTGATCAGCGCCGGGTCGAGGCCAGGCGCCTGCGCCAGGGCCGATTGCAGTACGCGCACCAGCAGGTCGTCCGGGCGGGTGTTTCTGAACATGCCGCGCGGCGCTTTGCCGATCGGGGTGCGGGTTGCAGAGACGATGTAGGCGTCTTGAAGTTGTTTGCTCATTTTGTTCTTTCAAAGATGTTGAACGAGGTTCGTGTTCTGTCGAATGTCCGGGGTAGTCAGGTTGCCGCTTAGCGCTTCTGCGACAAATACCAGTCCACCGTCACCTGTGCCGCCAGCGTGCCTTCGGCATCGAAAATATCGACTGCCACGGGAAACGCCACCTTGCCGTCCTGCGCCAGCTGCGCCTTCAAGGCAGCCAGGTCGCCCGGCACGCGGCCTTCGGCGCGCGTCGCGCCCCGGGCCACCTTCTGGTAGGCGATGCGCGACTCCTTGGCCACCGGGCGCAAGCCCAGTATCAGCTCGGCGAAGCCGCCAGCCATGGCCGCGCCGGAAGCCGTTTCGGCCAGGGTAAACAAGGCGCCCGCATGCTGCGTGCCCAGGTGATTATGCAGTTTGGGATCGTCCGGCAGCGACACCTTCGAGGTGCCGGCGCCGATCTCGTCGATGCTGATCCCCAGCAGCCGCACGAAGGGCAAGGTGTCCATCATCTGTTGTTTGATACGGTCATACACCATGCTTGGCCTCACGCGCAGCAGTACTTTAAATACGAGGGACAGGATCGTCATCGACGTTGTGCTTAGTTGCGTACCGGCTTACCGGTCTGCATCATGCCCATGATCCGTTCCTGGGTTTTCGGATGGTTCAACAGCTCCAGGAATGCCTTGCGTTCCATATCCAGCAGCCACTGTTCGCTGACGAAACTGCCCTGGTCCACGTCGCCGCCCGATACGATCTCGGCGATCATCTCGCCCAGCTTGAAATCGTGCGCCGAAATGAAGCCGCCGTCGCGCATGTTGACCAGCTGCGCCTTGATGGTGCCCCAGCCGTAGCGGCCCGTCACCTGGATCAGCGAAGGAAGCGCCGGACGGAAGCCCGCGTCGAACATGGCGCGCGCTTCGACCTTGGCCACGTGCAGCAGCTCGTAGGCGTTGAACACGATCACGTCGTCTTCCTTCAGGTAGCCCATCTTCTTCGCTTCCAGCGCCGATTTCGACACGTTGGCGGTGGCCGCATTGGTGAAGCCCGTTTTCAGGAATTGCAGGATATCGTTACCCTTGGCTTCCTTGTAGGCGCGCTGCGCCGCTTCCTTCAAGCCGCCGCCGGCTGGAATCAGGCCCACGCCCACTTCCACCAGGCCGATATACGACTCGATCGAGGCCACGCGCTTCGATGCGTGCAGCGCCAGCTCGCAACCGCCGCCCAGTGCCAGGCCAGCGACCGCGGCGATCACCGGCACGTTCGCGTATTTCAGCGACATGAAGGTGTTCTGCAGTTCGGCGATGATCGGATCGACGGCTTTCACGCCGCCTTGCATGAAGGCCGGCAGGGCCGATTGCAGGTCGGCGCCGGCCGAGAAGGCGCCGCCTTCGGCTGCGTCCGCGTGCCAGATCACCAGGCCCTTGAAGTTTTTCTCCGCTTCGGCCAATGCCAGTTTCAGGCCGTTGATCACGCCTTCGCCGATCACGTGCATCTTCGTCTTGAACGAGATGATCAGGACGTCGTCGCCCGTATGCCAGACGCGCACGGATTCGTCTTCGAAGACGGTGGTGCCGGCGGTCTTGCCGTCGATGGCGCCGCTGCCCAGCACGGGCGCGCGGAACTGCTGTCGGTCGTAGACGGACAGGTTAGAGCGTGGCACGAAGCTGTTCGACACGGCGGAATACGAACCTTCCGGCGTGTGCACGCCGCCTTTTTCAGCGACCGGGCCTTCGAAGACCCAGGCAGGCAACGGCGCGTTGCACAGCGCGTGGCCGGCGTCGATGTCTTCCTTGACCCAGTTGGCCACTTGCAGCCAGTTCGATGCCTGCCACGTTTCAAACGGGCCCACGTTCCAGCCGAAGCCCCAGCGCATGGCGAAGTCGATGTCGCGCGCGTTGTCGGCCACGGTGTCCAGATGGATGGCGATGTAGTGGAAAGCGTCGCGGAAGATCGCCCACAGGAACTGGCCTTGCGGATTCGTCGATTCGCGCAGCGCCTTCATCTTCTTGACCGGATCCTTTTCCTTCAGGATGCGGGCGATGATGTCGGCCGCCTTGGCGCCGCCGGCCACGTATTCACCGGTGGCGAAATCGAGGCGCTGGATTTCCTTGCCGACCTTCTTGTAGAAGCCCGCGCCGCTCTTCTGGCCCAGCGCGCCTTTTTCGACCAGCTGCGCCAGCACGGCCGGCGTCTTGTAGACGGCGGCGAACGGGTCGTTCGGCAGGTAGTCCTGCATGGTCTTGATCACATGGCCCATGGTGTCCAGGCCGACCACGTCCGCCGTGCGGAAAGTGCCCGATTTGGCGCGGCCCAGCTTGGAGCCGGTCAGGTCATCGACGACGTCCACGGACAGGCCGAATTTTTCCGCTTCATGCACGATGGCCAGGATGCCGAACACGCCCACGCGGTTGGCGATGAAGTTCGGCGTATCCTTGGCGCGGACCACGCCCTTGCCCAGGGTGGTGGTCAAAAAGCCTTCCAGCTGGTCGGCGATCTCGGGTTTGGTGAACGCGGTCGGGATGATCTCGACCAGGTGCATATAGCGCGGCGGATTGAAGAAGTGCACGCCGCAGTAGCGCGATTTCAGGTCGGCGTCGAAGCCTTCGGCCAGCTTGGTGATCGACAGGCCCGAGGTGTTCGAGGCGAAGATCGCGTTCGGGCCGATGTGCGGGGCCACCTTCTGGTACAGATCGTGTTTCCAGTCCATGCGCTCGGCGATGGCTTCGATGATCAGGTCGCAACCGGCCAGCAAGTCCAGGTTGTCTTCGTAGTTGGCCACCTGGATCAGCGCGGCGTCATCCTTGTTGCCCAGCGGCGCAGGCGACAGTTTTTTCAGGTTCTCGATGGCGCGCAGCACGATGCCATTCTTTGGACCTTCTTTTGCAGGCAGGTCGAACAGCACGACCGGCACTTTCGCGTTGATGCAATGGGCGGCGATCTGCGCGCCCATCACGCCGGCGCCGAGGACGGCTACTTTTTTAACGATGAAATTGGTCATATTTTCCTCAAGTCTTAGAACAGGTCTGCGTCGAGTGCCATCAGGTTGGCCGAACCGGAACGCGCCTGACGGATCAGGGTTGCCGTTTCAGGCTGCAAGCGGGCGAAGTAGAAACGTGCGGTAGCCAGTTTGGCGGTGTAGAACTTGTCGCCGCTGGATTCTTTTTCGAGGGCGATCTTGGCCATCTGCGCGAACAGGTAGCTGTAGATCATGTGGCCGACGACGCGCAGGTAAGGCACGCAGGCCGCGCCCACTTCGTCCGGATTCTGGAAGGCCTTCATACCGATTTCCATGGTCAGCTTGGTGACTTTGTCGCCCAGGTCGCCCAACGGGGTGACGAATTCGCTCATCGCTTCATCGGTGCCGTTGTCTTCGACGAAAGCCTTGATTTTTTCGCCGAACTTGCGCAGCTTGGCGCCGTTGTCGCCCAAGATCTTGCGGCCCAGCAGGTCCAGCGACTGGATCGTGTTCGTGCCTTCATAGATCATGTTGATGCGCGCGTCGCGCACATACTGCTCCATGCCCCATTCCGAAATGTAGCCGTGGCCGCCGAACACTTGCATCGCGTCCGAGGTGGCGATCCAGGCGTTGTCGGTGATGAAGGCTTTGATGACGGGGGTCAGCAGCGCCACTTCGTCGGCCGCTTCCTTGCGCACGTCGGCGTCCGGGTGGTGCAGTTCGCGGTCGATCTGCAGCGCCACGTACGAAGTGAAGGCGCGCGCGCCTTCGGCGTAGGCTTTGCCCGTCAGCAGCATGCGGCGCACGTCAGGGTGCACGATGATGCGGTCGGCCGGCAGTTCCGGGTTCTTGATGCCGGACAGCGAACGCATTTGCGTGCGGTCCTTGGCGTAGATCAGCGCGTTCTGGTAAGCGATTTCCGTCAGGCCCAGCGACTGCATGCCCACGCCCAGGCGGGCCGCGTTCATGAAGACGAACATGGCGTTGAGGCCCTTGTTCGGCTGGCCGATGATCCAGCCTTTCGCGCCGTCCAGGTTCATCTGGCAGGTCGAATTGCCGTGGATGCCCATTTTTTCTTCGATGGCGCCGCAGGTGATCGGGTTGCGCTCGCCGACCGTGCCATCCGCGTTCGGCAGGAATTTCGGTACCAGGAACAGCGAAATGCCTTTCGAGCCTTCCGGCGCGTCCGGCACGCGGGCCAGCACCAGGTGCAGGATGTTTTCCGCCATGTCGTGCTCGCCGGCCGAGATGAAGATCTTGTTGCCGGTGATGGTCCAGGAACCGTCCGCCTCAGGCAGCGCTTTCGAGCGCAGCAGGCCCAGGTCGGTGCCGCAGTGCGGTTCGGTCAGGCACATGGTGCCCGTCCATTCGCCCGACACCAGCTTCGGCAGGTAGACTTCCTTCTGGTGGTCGGTGCCGTGTTCCTTCAGGCACTCGTAGGCGCCGTGCGACAGGCCCGGGTACATGGACCAGGCCTGGTTCGACGAGTTCAGCATTTCATAGAACGAATTGTTCAGCACGACAGGCAAGCCCTGGCCGCCGTATTCCGGATCGCAAGCCAGCGCCGCCCAGCCGCCTTCGACGTACTGCTTGTAGGCTTCCTTGAAACCTTTCGGCGTGGTCACGCTTTTCGTGACGGGGTCGTGGTGGCAGCCTTCACGGTCGCCGGAGTGGTTCAGCGGGAACAATACTTCGGAGGTGAATTTGCCGCCCTCTTCCAGCACCTGGTTGATGATGTCGGCGTCGACGTCGGCGTACGACGGCATTTGCTTCAGTTCTTCTTCCACTTGCAGGAACTCATGCAGGACGAATTGCATATCCCGGATTGGCGCGACGTATTGACCCATAATTTTCTCCTGAAGGCGATTAGCTAAAGTGTTGTACTTGTAGTGCGTGTGCGTTGTTGCGGATACTGCCTGACGGCTTATTTACTTGTGGCGCAATTCTGGTACGACGCCAGCAGGCGGACAAATCCCGCTTGCGCCCGTTCGATGCTGCCCGGCACGCGCAGGAAGCGCGCGTCGTGATGCAGGGCCAGGATCAGGCCATACATCTCGTACACCAGCTGCTGGGCGTCCGTGTCCGCTTTCAGGTCGCCCGTGGCGATCGATTGCTCGACACAGCGCAGCAGCGCGCCCTGCCAGGCCCGCACCATGGCCACCAGGGCCTCGCGGATGGGACCGGGACGGTCGTCATACTCGACGGCGCCACTGATATAGATGCAGCCGGAAGCGATTTCCACGCTGACCCGCTTGACCCAGCGCGCAAACATCGATTGCAGGCGCTGGATGCCGCGTGGTTCTTTCATGCTGGGGAAAAAGACTTCTTGCTCGAAACGATAGTGATAAAGCTTCAGCACTTCCATCTGCAAGTCCTCGCGCGAGCCGAAGTGGGCAAACACGCCCGACTTGCTCATGTTCATTTTGTCCGCAAGCAGCCCAATCGTCAGGCCCTCCAGGCCGTCGCGGCTGGACAGGTCCAGCGCCACGTCGAGGATGGCTGCACGGGTCAGCTCGCCCTTGCGCATGAATTTGACTGAAGTATTCAAGATGTCCGTTCTAAAAGTGATGTTGCCGATTTGGCGGACTGAAGCGAGGGTAAAAAAAAAGCACGCTTCGAAAAAATCCGAACGCTCGTACTATTATCCACTACCACGTAAAAGTCAAACGGGAACTTTAGAGCCGGCGTTCTATTGGTGCAGCGCAGCATTTTCTGACTGCGTGTTTGTATCGGTTTCAAACGGCAAAAGCGCCGTGCGCCCTTGCCTTATAGTAACAATCGCGCCTCAGTCGAGGCCGCCAGCCTTGCTCAGTTGACGGCGGTCGCGCTTGGTCGGCCGCCCCTTGATGGTGGTGCCCGGCTCGCGGAACAGCTTGCGCTCCTCGGCCAGCTGCTCGCGGCGGGCGATGCTGGCCGGCGTTTCTTCATACAGCAGGCGCGCCACGGGTGCCGCGCCGCGCTTGTCGGACAGGCCCAGCACGGCCACTTCCCACGTCTCCGCGCCATTGTCGATGGCCAGCTCGTCGCCCACGCGCACGCTGCGCGCCGGTTTCACGCGCTCGCCGCCCACTTTGACCTTGCCCGTGTCGACGGCTTCGCTGGCCAGCGAGCGCGTCTTGAAGAAGCGCGCCGCCCACAGCCATTTGTCCAGCCTGACCGTTGTCATCTCGTTCATGCGTACTTGCCTACTGAAAAAATGCGCATCACCAGCCGGTACACGAGGAAGGCGGCTTCATAGCCGATGCGCCGGAAACGACCGATGTGCTTGAAATCATCCTGGTGAATCACGATGCCGTCGGCCACGCCTTGCTCGATATGCTGGCGCAGGCTTTGCGCGAAGGCCACGTCCTTGATCACCACGTTCGCTTCCTGGTTCAAAAACAGGCTCAGCGCGTCAATATTGCTCGAACCCACCGTCGCCCAGTCGTCGTCGACGACGGCCACCTTGGCGTGCAGCTGCGTCTTGCGGTATTCGACGATTTTCACGCCGGCAGCCAGCAGTTTCGGGTAAAACGAGTGCGCCACAGCATCTTGCATGCGGAATTCGCCCACGCCGATCAGCAGTACCACGTCGACGCCCCGCTGGGCCGCCTGGGCCAGGGCGTGGCGCAGCTTGTGACCGGGCGCGAAATACGGGTTGGCCAGCATCACGCTTTTCCTCGCCTGGCCCAGCGCCTGCAGGTAGGCGCGCTGGATGGTGCGGCGGTTGCGCAGGTTGTCGCGCACGACAAAACCGGCCACGACGGGGTTTTTCGCCAGCTCCTTGCTGACGACGCGCATCTTGCGGTACAGCTTGATACGCCGCACCAGGTTCATCTTGCCCAGGCGCGCCCACTGCGCCTGCACCTCTTCATGGATGGCGTCCACCAGCGGCCCCTTCACCTGCACGGCGAAATCCCAGCGCGGCGCTTCCAGGCTGATGCTGTGATCGTAGTCGCAAAACATGTCGTCGTTGATATTGATGCCGCCCACCAGGGCGATCTCGCCATCGGCGACGCAGATCTTGCGGTGCGTGCGCGTGATGCCGCGCCGGAACCAGGGATTGAAGATGCGGTGGTGCACGCCGGCCGCTTCCAGCTGCGCATGCATGGCCTTGACGCGGCGGTTGCCCGTGCCGAACCAGTCCGTGATCATGCACACCAGCACGCCGCGCGCAGCCGCCCGTTTCAGGGCGTCGAGCACCAGGGTGCCCGTGGCGTCATCGGCAAAGATATAGGTTTCGAAATAGACTTCCGAGCGCGCGCCGTCAATGGCCGCTATGAGCGCGGGAAAATAATCGGTGCCGCAATACAGCAGCTTGATGTCGTTGTGGGCGATGAAATTGACTGTGCGCATGCCGGCAGTCTACGCGAGTTTCAAAGCGGCAACTATCGGCGCGTGGTCCGACAGTTTGGCCCACAGGGTGCCATGCATCACTTGTGCACCTTCCACGTGGAAACCGCGCACATAGATGCGGTCCAGGCGGAACCACGGCAAGGCGGCGGGAAAGGTGCGTGCCGGTACGGGGACGGGTGTTTTCGTCTGGCGCCGCGCCAGAGTACGCACGAGGTCGCCCAGGGCCGAGTTCGATGCGCGCTGGTCAAACACTTCCACCACGCCCAGCGCATTGCGCAGCTTATCGCTGAGCGTGTTGCGCCAGTCGTTGAAGTCGCCCGCGATGATGACGGGTTCGCCATTCGGCGCCGATTCCATCACGGCGTCGATCAGCGCCTGCGTCTGCCGTCCCCGCCCCGACTCGAACAGGCCCAGGTGGACCACGTAGCAGTGCACGTCGGCCTGCGGCGTCTTGAGCACGCAATGCAGGATGCCGCGTTGCTCGTAGGCATGGTCGGACACGTCATGGTTGGTTTGCGAGGCGATGGGAAATTTGCTGAGCAAGGCGTTGCCATGGTGGCCATGGTCGTACACGGCATTCATGCCGTAGGCGGAATGGTGCTCGGCGCCGGCAAAGAATTCATGCTGCGACGCTTCCGGCCAATGCTTGTGGCCATTTTTCTCGGCGCCAAAGCGGGCCGCATTGCGGTCGTGCTTGCCTTGCACCTCTTGCAGGAAGACGACATCGGCATGGAACAGGGCGATCGCCTGCTTCAATGCGTGGACTCTGGGCAAGCCCCGCACGGAAGAGACGCCCTTGTGGATATTATAAGTTGCTACGCGGATTTTCATGCATGGATTCTACTCCCAGACGGGCCCCGCGCGGCGCCAGCGTAGGTGCGCGTGCGCACCTAATTCCTCGATTGGCTCGCCTTCGGCCTCGCCTGGCTCAGGCAAACATGCGCGCCAGGCCGCTGGCGACACTGACGCCGGCCGCCGCGATGCCGGCGGACCACACCACCTTGACCAGCAACGGTGCGCCGCGCCAGGCCACCGTGCGCTTGCCCTTGCTAAACATACCGGGATGCAACAGCAGTCCCACCACCATCAGCGGCAAGCCGACGGGCGGCGTGCGTTCGGGCGGCGTGTACAGGCTGGCCGCCACAATCACGACCAGGCACAGCGCCAGGCAGAATGTGCCGGCCAGTTTTTGTTGCAAGGAGAGATTAAACCAGTTCAACATGCAAGGCTTTCGAATGAGATCAACGATGGCGCGCCAGGCCCGTCATGGCCGGCAATTGCAGAATCGCTTCCGCGTTGGACGACGAGAAACAGCGGTCGGCCGCCGCCAGGTAGGGCAGCCACGCGTATTGCAAGTGTTCGCGCGGGCTCAGGGTGATGGCGACGTCGCGCGGCACTTGCACGCTGAACACGTGTTCCGTATTGCGCGTCACGCCGGGCGCATAGCGGTGGCGCCAGATCGGATAGATCTCGTACACATTCGACAATTTCCAGTCGCGCAGCACGATGTCGTTCCCATCGGCAACGATGCCCGTTTCCTCAAACAATTCGCGCGCGGCCGTCTGCAGCAGCGGTTCGTCGACGGCATCGACGGAACCCGTCACGGATTGCCAGAAACCGGGCTGGCCCGCGCGCTCGATCAGCAAGACGTCAAGGTCAGCCGTATGAATGACGACCAGCACGGAAACAGGGATTTTATGAGTCATATCAACAATGAAAAAGGCGCCACAACAGCGCCTTTTTTTGCATAGTGGATCAAACAGCGGCCGCCGGGGCAGCCGCATGCTTCATTACACTACTTTAGGCTCGGCGCTGCGCAAACGGATGTGCAGTTCACGCAATTGCTTTTCGTCAACTTCCGACGGCGCATGGGTCAGCAAGTCTTGCGCGCGCTGGGTTTTCGGGAAGGCGATCACGTCGCGGATCGATTCGGAACCCGTCATCATGGTCACGATACGGTCCAGGCCGAATGCCAGGCCGCCATGCGGTGGCGCGCCGTATTGCAGGGCGTCGAGCAGGAAGCCGAACTTCAGCTGCGCTTCTTCCGCATCGATCTTCAATGCGCGGAACACTTTCGACTGCACTTCTTCGCGGTGGATACGGATCGAACCGCCGCCCAGCTCCCAGCCGTTCAAGACCATGTCGTAAGCCTTGGCGATGCAGGCGCCCGGATCGCTTTCCAGCATGTCTTCATGGCCGTCTTTCGGCGCCGTGAATGGATGGTGGGTCGCCGTCCAGCGGTCCGCTTCTTCGTCGTGCTCGAACATCGGGAAGTCGACCACCCACAATGGCTTCCACACGTCTTCGAACAGGCCGGCTTTCTTGCCGAACTCGCTGTGACCGATTTTCACGCGCAGCGCGCCGATGGCGTCGTTGACGACTTTCGCCTTGTCGGCGCCGAAGAAGATCAGGTCGCCGTCTTGCGCGCCCGTCTGCTCAAGGATCGTGGCCAGCACGTCGGCAGGCAGGAACTTGACGATCGGCGACTGCAGACCTTCAGGACCCTTGGCTTTCTCGTTGACCTTGATGTAAGCGAGGCCCTTGGCGCCGTAGATGGCGACGAATTGCGTGTAGGCGTCGATTTCCGAACGGGGCATACTGCCGCCTTGCGGTACGCGCAGGGCCACCACGCGGCCGCCTTTCATGTTGGCGGCGCCGTTGAAGACCTTGAACTCGACCGACTTCATGACTTCGGTCAAGTCCGTGAAGGCCAGCTTGACGCGCATGTCCGGCTTGTCGGAACCGTACAGGCCCATCGCTTCGGCGAAATCCATCACCGGGAACGGGTTCGGCAGGTCGATGTTCAGGGTGTTCTTGAAGACGACGCGGATCATGTCTTCGAACAGGTCGCGGATTTCCTGTTCCGTCAGGAACGAGGTTTCGCAATCGATCTGCGTGAATTCAGGCTGGCGGTCGGCGCGCAAGTCTTCGTCGCGGAAGCACTTGGTGATCTGGTAGTAACGGTCGAAGTTGGCGACCATTAACAGTTGCTTGAACAACTGTGGCGATTGCGGCAAGGCGAAGAAGCTGCCGGCGTTCACGCGCGACGGCACCAGGTAATCGCGCGCGCCTTCTGGCGTGGACTTGGTCAGCATCGGCGTTTCGATGTCGATGAAGCCCAGCGCGTCGAGGTACTTGCGCACTTCCATCGTCACCTTGTAGCGCAGGCGCAGGTTGTTTTGCATTTGCGGGCGGCGCAGGTCCAGCACGCGGTGCGTCAGACGCGTCGTTTCCGACAGGTTGTCGTCATCGAGCTGGAACGGCACGGGCACGGAAGGGTTCAGCACTTCCAGTTCCGAGCAGACCACTTCGATCTTGCCCGACTTCAGGTTGTTGTTGATCGTGCCTTCGATACGGTTGGTCACGACGCCCGTCACGCGCAGGCAGAATTCGTTGCGCACGGCTTCGGCGACCTTGAACATCTCCGCTTGTTCCGGGTTGCAGACGATTTGCACCAGGCCTTCGCGGTCGCGCAAATCGATGAAAATCAGGCTGCCGTGGTCGCGGCGGCGATGTACCCAGCCGCACAGGCTGACGGTTTGTCCCAGCATGGCTTCGGTAACGAGGCCGCAGTATTCAGTACGCATAGACATAAAATTCTCAGTTCAGGTTAGTGAGTGTTCAATCCGGCCACGTCCCGCATGGGACGCCTGCCTTTATTCTTTGGCTGCCGGGGCCGGTACAGCAACAACTTCCGCAGGTGCCACCACGCCCATCGAGACGATATATTTGAGCGCCGCATCGACGCTCATGTCGAGTTCGACGACATCGCTGCGCTTCATCATCAGGAAAAAGCCTGACGTCGGGTTCGGCGTCGTCGGCACGTACACGCTGACATAGTCGCCCACCAGGTGGTTCGCCGCATCGCCGCCCGGCACGCCCGTCAGGAAAGCGATGGTCCAGGAGTTCTGGTGCGGATACGGCACCAGCACGGCCTTGCGGAAGGCATTGCCCGACGGGGAAAACAGGGTATCGGATACTTGCTTGACGCTCGAATACAGGGAATTGACGATGGGTATGCGTTGCAGCAATTTTTCCCACAGTTTCACCACGTAATTGCCGACCAGGTTATTCGTCAGCAAGCCCGTGAAGAACACGATCAGCACCGTCAATACCGTGCCCAGGCCGGGAATGGTGCTCAGCGCGGGAATCTTGTGGCCGAACCAGACGCTGGGCTGCGTACTGCCGGGCACCAGCAACAGCGACTGGTCCATCGTGCTGATGACCAGATTCAGCACCCAGGCCGTAATGGCCAGGGGCACCAAAATCAGTAATCCGGTAATAAAGTATTTACGCATCGGTTTCTCGGTAATGGATCGTATCGGCGCGGCGCGCTTTTCAGTCCGCTTTCGGCGTGGTGGCAGCAGGAGCGGGCGCAGGCGCAGCGGCAGGCGCGCTCTCGGCGGCCGGGGCGGGCTTGGCGTTATCGGCCGGGCCCGTCGGAATGGCCGTGGTGGGCGCCGTGCCGCCGCGGAAATCGGTCGCGTACCAGCCAGTGCCCTTCAATTGGAAACCGGCGGCCGTCAATTGTTTCTTGAAACTGGGCTTGCCGCACGACAGGCACACCGTCAGTACTGGATCGGAGATCTTTTGCAAGACATCCTTGGCAAAACCACACTCGTCACAACGGTAAGCGTAAATCGGCATCTCTACTCCGAGAAAAAACTTCAAAAACCCTGAATTATAAAGCTTTTCCTTTGTCGCCAGCGGAAAATGCCCCGCCCGCTTCAGTCCGCCCGGCGGCGCCAGCTCATCCAGCGCTCCTTGCCGGCGAAGACGGCAATGGAATCATCGACGGCCTCATCGGCCAGACAGTCGAAATGCGGCGCCAGCAATTCCTGCAGTTTCTCCCGCGAAATGCCGAACGGCGGCCCCTTGGCATTGTCGTCATAGAAAAAGTAGCCGGCCAGCATGGCGCCCGGCGCCAGCAGCTGCGCCCAGCGGGCCGCCACTTGCGGCCACATGGCGCGCGGCATGGCGCACAGAAAAGCCCGTTCATAGATCAGGTCCAGCGGTGCCTCGGGCTGCCAGGCAAAGAAATCCGCTTCCACCACCTGCCCTGCCCGCTCGCCCAGCTGGGCACGCGCGGCGGCCACGGCAGCCGGCGCAAAGTCGATGGCCGTGGCATCCCAGCCGTGATCGAGCATGAAGACCAGTTCATAGGCGGAGCCGCAGCCGGGTATCAGGCAGCGCAGCGCCGCCGGACTGCCGGCCACGAAGCGGCGCAGGCGGGACGGCACGCCGCCCTGGTCCCAGGGCGTGAATTGCTTTTCGAAACGCTCGTCCCAGAAGGCGGGCGAGAGCGGGTCGCGGTTGTGGAAGTCAGCCATCACTTACGTCCTGATCCAGTTAAAACGGCAGTTGATGCCAGCGCATGAATACTTGCAAGCCCAGCGCGCCGAGGGCGAAGGCGCCGACAAAGTACACGATAAAACTCAGCAAGCGGTTCGTCTGGCGTTGCTCCGCCAGCAAGGTTTTCATCAGTTCCACGTCGTTTTCACGCGGTTCGCCATGCACGGTCAAGGCCTGGTGCAGCAAGCGCGGCAGCTGCGGGAAAATGTGCGCATAACGGGGCGCCTCGGCGCGCAAGCGCTCCATGAAGCCTTGCGGGCCCACCTGGTTGCTCATCCATTTTTCCAGGTAGGGCTTGGCCGTTTGCCACAGGTCCAGTTCCGGATCGAGCTGGCGGCCCAGGCCTTCGATATTGAGCAGGGTCTTTTGCAGCAGCACCAGTTGCGGCTGCACTTCCACGTTGAAGCGGCGCGAGGTCTGGAAGAGCCGCAGCAATACTTGCCCAAAAGAAATATCCTTCAGCGGGCGGTCGAAGATCGGCTCGCAGCAGGCGCGCACGGCCGCTTCCAGCTCGTCGACGCGCGTGTCCTTCGGCGCCCAGCCCGATTCGATGTGCGCCTCGGCCACGCGCTTGTAGTCGCGGCGGAAGAAGGCGAGGAAGTTTTGCGACAGATAATCCTTGTCGTAGTCATTCAAGGTACCCACGATGCCGAAGTCGAGCGCGATGTAGCGGCCGAACGAGTCGGGCGCGATGGACACGAGAATGTTGCCCGGGTGCATGTCCGCGTGGAAAAAGCCGTCGCGGAACACTTGCGTGAAGAAAATCTCCACGCCATCGCTGGACAGTTTGCGCAAATCCACGCCGGCCGCCACCAGGCGCTCGGTCTGCGACACGGGGATGCCGTACATGCGCTCCATGACGATGACGCTGCTGGAACAATAATCCCAGTGCATTTCGGGCACCAGCAGCAAGTCCGAGTTGGCGAAGTTGCGGCGCAGCTGGCTGGCGTTGGCCGCCTCGCGCATCAGGTCCAGCTCGTCGTGCAGGTATTTGTCGAACTCGCCCACCACCTCTTTCGGTTTCAGGCGCTTGCTGTCGGCCCACAGGCGGCTGGTCCAGTCGGCGGCGATGTGCATCAGGGCCACGTCTTCGTCGATCAGCTTTTTCATGCCTGGACGCAAGACCTTCACGGCCACTTCGCGGCCGTCTTTCAAGGTGGCAAAGTGCACCTGGGCAATAGATGCGGACGCCACCGGCTCGCGCTCGAAGCGGGCAAACAGTTGATCGGGGTGCGCACCGAGCGACTTGGTGATTTGCGCGATGGCCAGGTCGGAATCGAACGGCGGCACCCGGTCTTGCAGGCGCGCCAGTTCTTCGGCGATGTCGGGCGGCATCAAATCGCGCCGGGTCGACAGCACCTGGCCGAATTTGACGAAAATCGGACCCAGCTCTTCCAGCGCCAGGCGCAGGCGCAAGCCCCGTGGCGACGACAGGTCGCGCCAGAAAATCAGGGTGTCGATCAATTTGGCGGTGCGGGGAACTTGCAGACCAGAAATCGCTATCTCATCCAGACCGTACTTGATGGAAACACGGATGATTTTAAACAGGCGCAGGAATTTCAATATCATGTAGACAAATCCGGTGAGGAGGACTGCGGCTGGACGGCGGCGGCCGCCTTTTCCAGCCGGGCAAGGCGCTTGGCCAGGCGTTCGACGTCATCGCGCACGCGCGTCACGCCAGCGGAATACTCTTGCAGGGTAGAAGGACGGATCAGCATCGGCTGTTCGTCGAGAAAGTATTCGGCCACGTTTTCTGCCAGCTTTTGCTGGCCCGTACGCACAAAGGCGGCGGCATCTTTCGCACCGGAAACAAGGCGCGTGGCCAGCATGGGACCGACGACCTTTTCCAGGTCGTGCTCGGCTTCCCAGCGCAAACCCTTGCTCAATTGCGAAATCGCATTGGCAAACTCGGCATCGCCTTCGATCTTGACGTAGGAAAACGCCCGCTCGCGGTTTTGCAGGATCAGCGGCACATCGGACAATTTCACGCGGATGGTCACATTGGCAACTACGTCCGCCGGTGCCGCCTCCAGCATGCCGGCGCTGTCGACGCGCAGGCGCAAGGCCACGGCGCCCGTATCGATGCAGGCCAGCTTGCCGGCGTGCACGGCCAGCTGCTGGCGCGCCCACGGCTCTTGCGCCAGCAAATGGTTGATAGTGGCGATGACGGGCGTCATCAGGGAAAGATCGGAAAGTGGTGCCATCGTGTGCCTGCGCGCCAAACGCGCCCCTAAAAATGAAAAACCGCCCGTACAACAACGCGGGCGGTTTCGATCTTACCAGTTCAGCAGGAAATATCTGTTAAGCATCATGCATTGCGCATGAACTTAAGCCATTATTCAGCAAGTTTTTACAATTAATTCAATTGCTGGATGCCTGCCAGGACCCAGCCGCTGTTGCCGCTGACGGGTTTCGACATATTCCACACTTCCGCAAACGGTTCCGCTGCCGCGCCCGGCGCCGAACGGATCAGGCCCGTAAATTTCACGCTGGCCAGGTAATCGTTGACGCTCGTCTCGATACCGAGCAATTCGGCGTCGATGGTGACGACATCCGTAAAGTCCGGCTGCGCGCCCCGTTCCTGGATTTGCATGCGCAGTTCCGCATACACTTCCGGCGACGTGAATTCGCGGATATCGTTGACGTCGGCCTTGTCCCAGGCCGCTTGCAAGCGAATGAAATTGCTTTTCGCGTGGCGCAGGAAGGCTTCCTTGTCGAAGTCGCCTGGTACGCCCCATGGCGCGGCAACCGGTGCCGGCTTGTCCAGGCCGACGCCGGACGAGACGGGTTGCAGCGGCGGCAGCGGCGGGATGTGCGAACCGATATCGGGCACGTTGCCGGCCGGTGCAGGCTGGTTGCCGAAACCGGCGAACGGCGCATTGCCGGCGTTAGTGTCGCGTTTGCCGCGCACCATGCGGTAGATGAAGAAGGCCACGCCGGCCAGCAAAGCCACCATCAGCAGGGTGCTGATCATGCTGGCCAGGGCGCCGCCCAGGCCAAAATGCGACAGCAAGGCGCCCAGACCCAGGCCCAGCAAGGCGCCGCCCAGCAAGCCTTTCCAGCGGCTCGGCGCCTTGGCGGCAGGCGCCGGTGCGGGGGCAGGAGCCGGTTGTGCCTGGCGCGGCGCGGCAGCCGGCGCCGGGGTGGGCGCAGGTGCAGGCGCCTGGCGGCCCACGTTTTGCGACTGGCGGCCAAACGAACGGCCACCGCCCATGGGACGGGCCAGCGCCTCGCCCAGCATGGATACCGTGGTCGCGGCCAGCATCATGCCGACCATAAATTTCTTCAATTTCATTCCATCTCCTAAAATCACCAACGTTGATGCATTACATCTTGATACCGGTGTGCAAAGCGGCAATGCCTGCCGTCAAATTGTAGTACTGCACGCGTTCCAGGCCCGCCGTTTCCATCATGGTCTTCAAGGTTTCCTGGTCCGGGTGCATGCGGATCGATTCGGCCAGATAGCGATAGCTTTCCGCGTCGCCGGCGATTTTCTGGCCGAACCACGGCAAGACCGAGAACGAATACAGGTCGTACGGCTTTTGCAGGGGCGCTGCCACCTTGGAAAATTCCAGCACCAGCAGCTTGCCGCCCGGTTTCAGCACGCGGCGCATTTCCGCCAGCGCCACGTCCTTGTGCGTCATGTTGCGCAGGCCGAAGGCCACGCTGACGCGGTCGAAATAATTATCGGGGAATGGCAGTTTTTCCGCGTCACACAACAAGGTGGGGGTGAGCAAGCCGCGATTCAAGAGGCGGTCGCGGCCCACGCGCAACATCGATTCATTGATATCGGTCAGCCAGACTTCGCCCGTAGGGCCCGCCTGCTTGGCGAACGCCTTCGACAGGTCGCCCGTGCCGCCGGCGATGTCGAGCACCTTGAAACCGGGGCGCACGCCCGCGTTGGCGATGGTAAACGTCTTCCACAGACGGTGCAGCCCGCCCGACATCAAGTCGTTCATCACGTCGTATTTGGCAGCGACGGAATGGAACACCTTGGCGACTTCGCGCACTTTGTCGTCTTCTGCAACTGTTTTGTATCCGAAATGGGTCGTATTGGTCATGGTAGGCAGTCTGTTTGAACTTGCATGCATTATACAAGCGGCAGGCGCATTTCCCCGTGACGCCGGAGAAGGTATTGCCTTTCCACTGCATTCGAAGCCAGCATGGCCGCCCGCGCATACGCGGCCAGCGCCCCCGGCCGGTCGCCCTGGCGGCGCAGCAAGTCGGCCCGGGCCGCGTGCAGATAATGCGAGTTGACAAGGCTGGGAACGGCTTCGAGCCGCGCCAGCCAGGCCAGCCCGTGTGCCGCGCCGTGCGCCATGGCGCAGGCGATCACGGCATTGAGCAAAATCATGGGTTCCGGCTTGTGCCGCAGCAAGGCGCCATACAGGGCGCTGATCTGGCGCCAGTCCGTCCCGCTGGCTGTGGGCGCTTGCGCGTGCAAGGCGGCAATGGCGGCCTGCAGCTGATACGGCCCTGGCGCGCGCGCCGGCAAGGCCAGCGCCAGCACGGCCAATCCCTCGGCAATCAGGGCGTCATCCCACAGGCGCCGGTCCTGCTCTTCCAGGGTCAGCAGTTCACCGCCTGGCGAGAGGCGGGCGGGGCCGCGCGACGCCTGCAGCAGCATCAGGGCCAATAACCCCTGCACTTCCGGCTGGCCGGGCTGCAGGCTGTCCAGCAGCCGCCCCAGGCGCAGCGCTTCCGCGCACAGGTCCGCGCGCAGCAACGTGTCGCCGCCGCTGGCGCAATAGCCTTCGCTGAACACCAGGTAAATCACGTGCAGTACTTGCGCCAGCCGCGGCTGCAGCTCTTGCTCCGGCGGCAACTCGAAAGGGATACGGGCTTCGGCGATCTTGCGTTTGGCGCGCAACAAGCGCTGCGACAGGGCCGCTTCCGCCACGCCGAAGGCGCGTGCGATCTCGCCCGTGGACAGGCCACACAGGGTGCGCAGGGCCAGCGCCACCTGCGCCTCGGGCGCCAGCGCGGGATGGCAGCAGATGAACAGCAGGCGCAGGCGGTCGTCTTCGATAGGCTGCGCGTCAACAGTCTCGACCGCAGGCAGGCACGACAGCACGGCCTCGGCATCGCTGACGCTCTTGCCCGCCCGGCGTACGTGGTCGAGAGCCGCGTTACGCGCCACGGCACTGAGCCAGGCGGCGGGATTGCCGGGGATGCCTGTGCGCGGCCACAGTTCCAGCGCCTTGCGGCACGCTTCCTGCAGCACATCTTCCGCCAGGCCCAGGTCGCCGAAGCGCCGCATCAGGCCGGCCAGCACCCTGCCCTTTTCCAGGCGAAAGACGTGCTCGACGGCCACAATGGCGTCGCCGGCCATGGCTATGCCGTGACAGGCCGCACTTCGATGGTGCCCAGGGATGCCGCCGGACAACGCCCGGCCCAGGCCAGCGCCTCGTCGAGGTGGGCGCAGTCGAGCAGATAGTAGCCGCCCAGCTGCTCCTTGGTTTCCGCGAACGGCCCATCCGTGATGACAGGCTTGCCATTGCGCACGCGCACGCTGGTGGCGCTGCCCACCGGCGCCAGCTCGGCCCCGCCGCGCAGCACGCCGGCCGCTTCCAGCGCCTGCGTGTAGCTGGCAAAGTCGGCCATCAGGCTGGCCATCTGCCCTTCCGGCATGGATGCATAACGGGATTCATCGGCGTAGATCAGGATCATGTATTCCATAGTCTCTTCTCCAAAGAAAAATGCCCGCAAGCGCGGGCATTCATACGACGAATGGGGCGGCGGCAATCCGACAAGATTACCGCATTATTTTTAATTAATGCTTATGGCCGCAGCTGGGTCCATGCACGTGGCCGCCGGAAGATTGCTTGACCGTCATGTCGGCCTTGGCGTCGCGGCCGCTGTCGCCCGGGTAGCCGGCCGCCGCCAGCTGGTCAAGGTAGGCTTGCCACAGTTTGTCCTTTTCCGCGCCCAGCTTGTACAGATAAGCCCAGGTGTACAGGCCGGAATTGTGGCCGTCGCTGAAGGTGGGCTGCACGGCGTAGTTGCCGACGGGCTCGATGCCCGTGATGCCGACCAGGCGCTTACCTAATTGCAAGGTTTCCTGGCCCTTGCCATGGCCCTGCACTTCGGCCGATGGCGAATACACGCGCAGGTATTCGAACGGCAGCGCAAATGTGCTGCCATCGTCGAAAGCCACGTCGAGCACGCGCGACTGGTTGTGCACGGTCAAGCCGGTCGGTTGGGGCGTTGCTGTTTTTTCGGTCATGACGATACTTTATGCGGATAAACGTTGAATGATGGCCTCACGCAAGGCCGGCAACAGGGCGCGGCGCGCGGCCAGCACCTCGGGCGCCGTCTCGCGCTGCACCACGGCCCAGCTGGGGTGCGGGAAATGCGCATCGTCACGATAACGCGGGATCACGTGCCAGTGCACGTGCGGCGTCATGTTGCCGAAACTGGCCACATTGACCTTTTCCGGCGCCATCACTTCGCGCACGGCCAGCTCGACTTGCCACACGACTTCCATGACATAGTTGCGCTCGCCGGGCGTGAGATCCGTCATTTCCTTCACGTGCTTGTTCCAGATCACGCGGCAAAACCCGGGGTAGGCAGGGTCGTCGACGGCCACCACGGACAGGCGTTCGCTGCGCCACAGCAAGACCTCACAGCCCTGCTTCTTGGCAAAGCCATCGAGCAAGTTGCACAGATCGCAGGTCGAGGACGTCACACCAGCACCCGTTCGATGCCGCCGTCATTGGCGCGTTTCACGTAATCGGGCATCCAGTTCTCTCCCAGCAAGTGTTTGGCGATCTCGACGACGATGTAATCGGCCGTCGTGCCCGAATCATCATTGTAGCGCGACAAGCCTTGCAGGCACGACGGGCAGCTGGTGAGGATTTTGACGTCGCCGGTGAACCCATCGCCGCGCAGCTTGTCGGCGCCCTTGACCATCTCTTCTTCCTTGCGGAAACGCACTTGCGTGGAAATGTCAGGGCGCGTGACGGCCAGCGAGCCCGATTCGCCGCAGCAACGGTCATTCTTCTCGATCTTCACGTTATCCACCGTGCTGATCAGGGAGTTGATCGTCTTGCCCGATTCCTGCAGCTTCATCGGATTGTGGCATGGCTCGTGGTACATATAGCGCGTGCCGTTCACGCCTTCCAGCTTGACGTTTTTCTCCAGCAAATACTCATGGATATCCATGATGCGGCAGCCAGGGAAAATCTTCTCGAACTGATACGTGGCCAACTGGTCGTAGCAGGTGCCACAGGACACCAGCACCGTCTTGATGTCCAGGTAATTGAGCGTGTTGGCCATGCGGTGGAACAGGACGCGGTTGTCCGTCATCATCTTCTCGGCCTTGTCGAACTCGCCCGCGCCCCGCTGCGGATAACCGCAGCACAGGTAGCCAGGCGGCAAGACCGTCTGCACGCCTACTTCCCACAGCATCGCTTGCGTGGCCAGGCCCACTTGCGAGAACAAACGTTCCGAACCGCAGCCGGGGAAGTAGAACACGGCTTCCGTATCGGCCGTGGTCGTCTTCGGATTGCGGATGATCGGGATGACCTTGTCGTCTTCGATGTCGAGCAGCGCGCGCGCCGATTTCTTCGGCAGGTTGCCCGGCATCTTTTTGTTGATGAAGTGGATCACCTGCGCCTTGACGGGCGGCTTGCCCGTCGATGGCGGCGGCGCCTTGGTTTGCTTCTTGGCAAATTTCTTCAACAGATCGTGGCCCAGGCGCTGCGCCTTGTAACCCCAGCCGATCATAACCTTGCGCGTGGCGTTGATGGTCACGGGATCGGTGGCGTTGAGGAACATCATCGTCGCCTTGGTGCCCGGATTAAAGCTCTTCTTGTCCATCTTGCGCAGCAAATTGCGCATGTTCATCGACACGTCGCCGAAGTCGATGTTCACCGGGCAAGGCGTCACGCATTTATGGCAGACCGTGCAGTGGTCGGCCACGTCCTCGAACTCTTCCCAATGCTTGATGGAAATGCCGCGGCGCGTCTGCTCTTCGTACAGGAAGGCTTCGATCAGGGACGAGGTCGCCAATATCTTGTCGCGCGGCGAGTACAGCAAGTTGGCGCGCGGTACGTGGGTCGAGCACACGGGTTTGCACTTGCCGCAACGCAAGCAATCCTTGACGCTGTCGGCGATGGCGCCGATATCGCTTTGCTGCATGATCAGCGACTCATGGCCCATCAGGCCGAACGATGGCGTGTAGGCATTGCGCAAGTCGGCGCCCATGCCCGGCAGGTTCAGCAGTTTGCCCTTGTTGAAACGGCCTTCGGGATCGATGCGCTGCTTGTAGCTGCGGAAGTCGCCGATCTCTTCTTCCGTCAAAAATTCCAGCTTGGTGATGCCGATACCATGTTCGCCGGAAATGACGCCATTGAGCGAACGGGCCAGGATCATGATGCGGCCCACGGCTTCGTGGGCGTCCTGCAGCATTTCGTAATTGTCCGAGTTGACGGGCAAGTTCGTGTGCACGTTGCCGTCGCCCGCATGCATGTGCAGCGCGACAAACACGCGGCTACGCAAAATGCGCGCGTGAATGGCAGTGGCCTCGTCGAGGATCAGTTTGAAAGCGGCGCCGTTGAAGATCTGGCGCAGCTGGGCGCGGATTTCCTGCTTCCACGTGATGCGCACCGTGCGGTCCTGCACCACGTCGAACAGGGTGGCGTTCGGCTGCGTTTGCAGGCGCGCATCGAACACGGGCAACAGGCGCTCCATGCCCAGTTCGGCCAGTTCGCCCTTCACGTCGACCAGCGGACGGTCGAGCTGGGCCAGCAGATAGGTCCAGCGCGCCGTCACTTGCGCCAGCAGCTGCTGCGCCTGCTCGGCGCGGTCGCCCAGCATTTCAGCATCGTCGACGCGGTCATCCGATGCATCGTCGCTCTTGCCGATTGGCAAATTACCCTTGGCAAAGAATTCGCTGAGGGCGTCGGCCAGTTGCAGCTTGTTCTTGATCGACAGCTCGATATTGATGCGTTCGATGCCATCCGTGTATTCGCCCATGCGATTGAGCGGGATCACGACGTCTTCATTGATCTTGAACGCATTGGTATGTTTGGCGATCGCCGCCGTGCGGGCACGATCCAGCCAGAATTTCTTGCGCGCTTCGGGGCTGACGGCCACAAAGCCTTCACCCACGCGGGTGTTGGCGATGCGCACCACTTCCGACGCCGCTTGCGCGACGGCGTTTTCATCGTCGCCGACGATGTCGCCAAACAGGGCCATCTTCGGCAGCACGCCCCGCTTCGACTTGGTGGCGTAGCCGACGGCGCGCAGGTAGCGCTCGTCCAGGTGCTCGAGGCCCGCCAGGCGGATGCTCGTGTATTGCTCGCCCTTGGCCGGCAAGCCATCGAGGTAATCCTTGATTTCCACGATCGACGGGATCGCGTCGCGCGCCTGGCCGAAGAATTCCAGGCAGACGGTGCGGGCGAACTTCGGCATCTTGTGCAGAATCCAGCGCGCCGACGTGATCAGGCCGTCGCAGCCTTCTTTCTGGATACCCGGCAAGCCGGCGAGGAATTTGTCCGTCACATCCTTGCCCAGGCCTTCCTTGCGGAATTTACGGCCAGGAATTTCCAGGATTTCCGTCTTGAACGGCGCGTTCGGTTTTGTCGCGTCGCGCGTGCTCGGGTGACGCCATTCCAGCTGGAAACGTGCCAGCGCGATATCGTGGATCTTGCCCAGGTTATGGTCGAGGCGCGTGACGTCGAGCCAGTCGCCGTTCGGGTCGACCATGCGCCACGAGGCCAGGTTGTCGAGCGCCGTGCCCCACAGCACGGCTTTCTTGCCGCCCGCATTCATGGCGACGTTGCCGCCGATGCAAGAGGCGTGGGCCGAGGTGGGGTCGACGGCAAACACGAAACCGGCCTTCTCCGCCGCTTCCGAGACCTTGTTCGTGATCACGCCGGCGCCCGAATTGATCGTCGCGTATTCGTGCGTCAAGCCAGGCAAGACCGTCATTTCCACGGCGCCCAGGGTGATCAGTTTTTCTGTGTTGATGACGGCCGACATCGGCGTCAATGGAATCGCGCCGCCCGTGTAGCCGGTGCCGCCGCCGCGCGGGATGATGGTCAGCCCCAGCTCGATACAGCCCTTGACCAGGCCGGCCATTTCCTCCTCCGTGTCGGGCGTGAGCACGACGAACGGGTATTCCACGCGCCAGTCGGTGGCATCCGTCACGTGCGACACGCGCGTCATGCCGTCGAAGCGCACATTGTGCTTTTCCGTGTAGCGGCCCAGCACCTTGACCGTGCGCTTGCGCAAGTCGTAGGTCTTGCGGAATTCATCGCCAAAGTCGGCCACGGCCTTGCTGGCGGCCTTGAGCAGCAGTTCAACGTTATGGCTGCGCGCCTGCGCCACTTCCGGCGTCTCGCCGCTGGCGGCCACGTCGCCGCCGGCCGCATCGATGGACAGGCGGCGCTTGTCGACTTCGGCCAGGCGGTGATGCAAGGCATCGATCAAGCCCTGGCGGCGCTTCGGATTGTCGAGCAAGTCATCCTGCAGAAAGGGGTTGCGGCGCACGACCCAGATATCGCCCAGCACCTCGTACAGCATGCGGGCCGAACGGCCCGTCTGGCGGGCGCCGCGCAGCTCGTCGAGCAGGCGCCAGGAGTCCTCCCCCAACAGGCGTATGACGATCTCGCGATCGGAAAACGACGTGTAGTTATACGGGATTTCGCGCAGGCGGCTTGCTGCGGGACCATTCGGCGTTTCTGCCAGTAAAGCTTGGATTTGTGCGGGAGCGTTCATGGAGTGTGGTGACGATGTGGACTGGACCCTAAAGACCCATTTTATCTTATTGCGCCGCACCATGCGGGAACAGCCTTAGGCAGCCTAAGGTTTAAGCACCGCATCCGCCACCATAGCAAATATGGAAAAGCCCTCCATTGCCGAATAAAAAACCAGATTCTACGAATTTTCAACGAAAAAATACCAAAAATCAGACCCTGCTGCGAACTATCGAACTGCACGAAATGGGGCAAACTGGCGTTGCAGGCCGTCCCATTCAAGCCAGCATCTGGCCGATCCGGTGCCAAACACCATCGGGGACGTAGAGCAGCAAGCCTGTCATGGTCAGGTAGCGTGCGCACTTGCCGATGGCCATATAGGCCACGCTGGGCCAGAACGGCAACTTGAGCCAGCCCGCCAGGGTACACAGGGGATCGCCCACGAGGGGCAGCCAGGCCAGCAGCATGGTCTTGGCGCCATAGCGGGCCAGCCAGCGGAACCAGCGCGTATCGCGCTCCTTGGCGAACGCCTGCTTGGCCCGGTAGCCCATCCAGTAGTCGACGATGCCGCCCAGGGTATTGCCCAGGGTGGCGACGCCGATGGCGGCCCAGAACAGCGCGGGATTGGCCTTGATCACGGCAAACACGGCCGGCTCCGAGCCGAGCGGCAAGAGGGTAGCGGAAATAAAGCTGATCAGAAAGACCGATGTCAGCCCGACTTCCGGTGCTGCGATCAGCTGCAGCAGCCAGGCGATTGCGGATTCGATCATGGAACACTTCGCGATGCGGTAAGGCTCTCCATTATAATGAAGAGCAGCCTGGGCGCCGCACACATCGCGCCGGCTGGCAAAGGCAGACCCGCCCGCAGTTCCACAGAGCATTATTGTCGCCAGGCTATCCGCCGCCGCGCCGCCGCTATCGACAGACACGCTCCAGACCCTTTCTGGCCCAGAATAACTTGCTTGCAGACTATGAACATCGACTACCTCAAGAAAATCCTGACCGCCCGCGTCTATGACGTCGCCACCGAAACGCCGCTGGAACTGGCCCCTGCCCTGTCGCAGCGCCTGAACAACCAGATTTACTTCAAGCGCGAAGACATGCAAAGCGTGTTCAGCTTCAAGATTCGCGGCGCCTATAACAAGATGTCCAAGCTCAGCGAAGCGGAACGCAAGCGCGGCGTGATCTGCGCCTCGGCCGGCAACCATGCCCAGGGCGTGGCCCTGTCGGCCGCCCGCATGGGTTGCCGTGCCGTCATCGTCATGCCCACTACCACGCCGCTGGTGAAGGTCGAGGCGGTCAAGGGACGCGGCGGCGTGAACGTGGAAGTGGTGCTGCACGGCGAGTCGTACACGGATGCCTACAACCATGCGCTGACCCTGGAAAAGGAACAGAAGCTGACCTTCGTGCACCCGTTCGACGACCCGGACGTGATCGCCGGCCAGGGCACGATCGGCATGGAAATCCTGCGCCAGCACGCCGGCCCCATCCACGCCATCTTCGCCCCCATCGGTGGCGGCGGTTTGATCGCCGGCATTGCTGCCTACGTAAAACAGATTCGCCCCGACATCAAGATCATCGGCGTGCAAAGCGTCGATTCAAATGCCATGGCCCGCTCGCTGAAGGCGGGCGAGCGCGTGACCCTGAACGACGTGGGCCTGTTCGCCGACGGCACGGCCGTGCGCCTGGCCGGCGAGGAAACCTTCCGCCTGGTGCAGGCGTATGTCGATGAAATCATCACCGTCGACACGGACGCCATCTGCGCCGCCATCAAGGATGTGTTTACGGATACGCGCAGCATTCTGGAGCCGTCCGGCGCCTTGGCCATCGCCGGCGCCAAGGCCTATGTGGAACGGGCCAGCCTGACCAAGCACCCCGTCAACAATGAAACCCTGGTCACCATCGCCAGCGGCGCGAACATGAATTTCGACCGGCTGCGTTTTGTGGCGGAACGGGCCGAGTTGGGCGAATTCCGCGAAGCCGTGTTCGCCGTTACCATGCGCGAACAGCGGGGCAGCTTCAAGCGCTTCTGTTCGCTCATTGGCGCGCGCAACGTGACGGAATTTAACTACCGCATCAGCGATGAAAAAGCCGCGCACGTGTTCGTCGGCATTCAAATTGCCGACAGGCATGAATCCAGCGTGCTGGCGAAGACCTTCGAGGAACACGAATTCAAGACCCTCGACCTGACCCACGACGAACTGGCCAAGTCGCATATCCGCCACCTGGTGGGCGGCAAGAGCCGGCTGGCGCAGGACGAGCTGCTGTACCGCTTCGAATTCCCCGAACGCCCGGGCGCGCTGATGCGCTTTCTCGACAGCATGGCGCCGAACTGGAATATTTCCCTGTGCCATTACCGCAGCCAGGGCGGCGACGTGGGCCGCATCCTGATCGGCCTGCAAGTACCGCCCGATGAAATGGGAGAATTCGCCCGCTTCCTCGATACCCTGGGGTATCGTTACTGGGATGAGAGCAGCAATCCCGTCTACAAGCTGTTTTTAGGTTAGTTCTAACCCAGGCGAACAAGCTGGGGTCAGACCCGACGGGTCTGACCCCGAAATAGGCTACCATGCGTGCTTGACTGAATTCACGCCACACGACCATGACCACCACCAACGACCTCGCCGAACAATCCCCGCTGGGCAAAAGCTCCGCCTACCACACCGATTACGCGCCGGAATTGCTGTTTCCGATTCCGCGCCAGGGCAAGCGCGACGAGCTGGAACTGCACGGTACATTACCGTTTTTCGGCCTCGATATCTGGAACGCCTACGAACTGTCGTGGCTGAACCAGCGCGGCAAGCCGCAGGTGGCCATTGCCAAGGTCAGCGCGCCGGCCGATTCGCCCAACATCATCGAATCGAAATCGTTCAAGCTCTACCTGAACTCGTTCAACCAGACCAAGCTGGACAGCCCGCAAGCCCTGCTGGCATTGCTCCAGCAGGATTTGTCGAATGGTTTCGGCGCGCCCGTGCAAGTGGAACTGACTTTGCAGGAAGATTTCGGCAAGCTCAAAATGGGCGAGTTCGACGGCGTGCTGCTCGACCGTCTGGACCTGGAAATCACGCAATACACGCCCTCGCCGCTGCTGTTGAAGGCGGCGCTCGATGAGGCGCCCGTGGAAGAAAAACTGGTGTCACATTTGCTCAAATCAAATTGCCTGGTGACGGGCCAGCCCGACTGGGGCAGCGTGCAGATCGTGTATGCGGGGCCGCAGATCGACCAGGAAAGCCTGTTGCGCTACCTGATCGGTTTCCGCGAACACAATGAATTCCACGAGCAATGCGTGGAACGCATCTTTGTCGATATCTTGCGTCAGTGCAAGCCCCAAAAACTGTCCGTGTATGCGCGCTATACGCGCCGCGGCGGCCTCGACATCAATCCCTGGCGCAGCAACTTCAGCACGGGAGCGATGCCGGGCAATCTGCGCAACGCGCGCCAGTAACGCTAGGCAACACCGCGCAACACCCCAAAACCATGCCAACAGGAATGTTGGCTGTGTTTTAAAACAACGTTGCAGTAGTGCCGCAGAGCATGTCAAAGACGCTGAAAAATCGGAAAATCGGCATTCGGCGGCGGAAAAACCGGCGCGCCGCGTGTTTTTAATCAAGAAATAGCCGATACACGCCGATGTTATTTTTTTGCTAAAATGATGGTCACATTGGCTGTAGCGCCCACTGCGCCCGCAGCGGACGTATACTGTTGAGAATTGGCGTTACAGGCCGCGAAAACAGGCCTATAATTCGGCTCGCAAGCCCTCTGCGCATTGCACCATTTCATTGAGTGTCATGACTAATCTTAGCAAAATATTATCCCTCGAAAACGTCCTGCTGGATCTGGAAGTTTCCAGCAAGAAGCGCGCCTTCGAGCAAGCCGGCCTGATCTTCGAAAACAATTACGGCATCGCCCGCTCTACCGTCTCGGACAATCTGTTTGCCCGCGAACGTCTGGGCTCGACCGGTCTGGGTCATGGCGTGGCCGTGCCGCATGGCAGAGTCAAGGGCAGCAAGACCTTGAAATCGCCGCTGGGCGCCTTCGTGCGCCTGGCCGAACCGATTCCGTTCGAGTCGCCCGATGGCAAGCCCGTCAATCTGCTGTTTTTCCTGCTGATTCCCGATCATGTCACCCAGCAACATCTGGAAATCCTGTCGGAAATCGCCGAAATGTTTTCCGATGACGCCTTCCGCACGGCATTGGCCACGGATCCGGAACCGAAATCCGTGCATTCGCGCATCGTCAATTGGCAACCCAGTCTGCAAGCGGCGGGTTAAACTTCAGGTATTCCTCCACTCCTGAAGAAGACTGCCATGTTGCAAACGCCGCTGACGATACAACGCCTGTACGACGATAATCGTGAAAGTCTGCAACTGGGCTGGTTCGCCGGCTTCCCCGGCGGCGAGCGCCTGATCTCGGGCGACGTCTCGTCAGCCGCCGACCAGGTGGGCCACTTGAACCTGATCCATCCGGGCCGCATCCAGGTCTTCGGTCACCAGGAAATCAATTACTACCAGCGCCTGAAGGTCAACACGCGTACCCACGTGATCGGCGAACTGATCGCCGGCGGTCCGCCCGCGCTGATCATCGCGCAAGGGCTGGAAACGCCGCCCGACATCCTCGCCATCTGCGACGAGCAAAACATTCCCCTGTTCTCCACCCCGCTGCCGGCCGCGCAAGTGATCGACTTTCTGCGCGTCTACCTGTCGAAAAAACTGGCGCAGCGCATCATCATGCATGGCGTGTTCATGGACGTGCTGGGCGTGGGCGTGCTGATCACGGGCGATTCGGGCCTGGGCAAGAGCGAGCTGGGGCTGGAGCTGATTTCGCGCAGCCACGGCCTGGTGGCCGACGACGCCGTCGAATTCTCGCGCATCGCGCCGAACATGATCGAAGGCCGCTGCCCGCCCCTGCTGCAAAACCTGCTGGAAGTGCGGGGCCTGGGTTTACTCGACATCAAGGCCATCTTTGGCGAAACGGCCGTGCGCCGCAAGATGCGCCTGAAACTGATCGTCCACCTGGTGCGCCGCAACGCGCTGGAAGAAGAAGTCGAGCGCCTGCCTTTCCTGTTCCCTACGGAAGACGTACTCGGTCTGCCTGTGCGCAAGGTCGTCATCCCCGTCGCCGCCGGCCGCAACATCGCCGTCCTGCTGGAAGCGGCCGTGCGCAACACGATTCTGCAGCTGCGCGGCATCGATACCTTGCAGGAGTTCATGGAGCGGCAACGCCTCGCCATGAGCGGCGATTAACAACGTAGGTCGGATTAGCGGGGCCGCCGAGGTGGGGCAAGGCCCCGCGTAATCCGACGACAATGTTGGCGCGTGCAGCAAAGAAATACCCCAGCCCAAATTGCAATAATTTGTAAAGATAATTGCATCGGGAGCGCGGTGCCGGTCTTTATTGTATGATCGGGCTATGCATATCGTCCTTATCACCGGAATATCCGGCTCCGGTAAATCCGTCGCGCTCAATGTGCTGGAAGATACCGGCTACTATTGCGTCGACAACCTGCCGCCGGCCTTGCTGCCGAGCCTGGTGCAAACCTTGCTCGACGAAGGCACGCCGCAACTGGCCGTCGCCGTCGATGCGCGCAGCGCCGAATCGCTCGTCAGCTTGCCGCACAATGTCGCGCTGTTGCGCGACCAGGGGCATGACGTCAAGGTCATGTTCCTGACAGCCACCACACATTCGCTGGTGGCGCGCTTCTCGGAAACGCGGCGCAGCCATCCGCTGTCGCACGAGTTGCGCCCGAACCAGAATCCGGCCAGCCGCCGCACCCTGATCGAGTGCATCTCGGAAGAACGCGAACGCCTGTCGGCCATCGAACAGCTGGGCCATGTGATCGATACCTCGGAACTGAGCGCCAACAAATTGCGCGCATGGATCAAGGATATCGTCGCCTCAGAGCGCGCGCCGCTGACCCTGTTCTTCGAATCGTTCGCCTTCAAGCTGGGCGTGCCGCTCGATGCCGATTTCGTCTTCGACGTGCGGGCCTTGCCCAATCCCTATTACGACCTGGCCCTGCGCCCGCTCGACGGCCGCGACGCGCCCGTGATCGCTTTCCTCGACGCGCAACCGAGCGCGCTGGAGCTGCTGGCCGACATCCGCGCCTTCATCGAGAAATGGTTGCCGTCGTTCAAGTCCGACAACCGCAGCTATTTGACGGTGGCGCTGGGCTGCACGGGCGGCCAGCACCGCTCCGTGTACATGGCGGAACGGCTGGCGCAGTATTTCGGCCCCAAAGAAAGAGTCGTGCTGCGCCACCGCGAGCGTTCTTAATCAGTCGAGGTGGCGCAGCGGATGGGCTTGCGCCGGCCAGACGGGGGCGAAGAAACGCGCCACCATGGCCGCGTCGACCCCGTCCAGGCTGGCAGGCTGCCAGCGCGGGGCATTGTCCTTGTCGACCACCAGCGCGCGCACGCCTTCGAGCACTTCGCCATGTTCGAAATTGTGGCGCACCACCGTGCGCTCCATGCGCAGGCAATCGGCCACGCCCAGGTGGGCGCCCCGCTGCAGCAACTCCAGGGTCACCGACATCATCAAGGGCGAGCGCAGGCGCATGGCCGCCAGCGCCTTCGCCGCGAATGCGCCGTCATCCTGCGCCAGCGAGGCCATGATGGCGGCCACCGAACCCGCGCTGAAATGGCGGTCCAGCGCCGCGCGCGCCGTGGCCAGGAGGGAAGCGCCCGCCTCGGCCTGGAAAGGCGCCGCCAGCGCCTTGATGGCGACCGGCAAGGCCTCGCCCGGTGTGGACTCGAACAGGGCCAGCAGCGCCCCCATCTGCGCCTCGGGCAGATACACGTCGGCCAGGCCCGTGTACAGGGCGTCGGCCGCGTTGATCGTCAAACCCGTCAAGCCCAGGTACAGGCCCAGCTGACCGGCCAGACGGGACAAAAAGTAACTGCCGCCCACGTCGGGGAACAGGCCGATATTGACTTCCGGCATAGCCATGCGCGTGCGGCCTGTGACGATGCGCAGGCGGTTGCCGGGCCCCGCTTGCGCCACGCCCATGCCGCCGCCCATCACCACCCCATCCATGACGGCGATATACGGTTTCGGATAAAAATGGATCAAATGATTTAAAGCATATTCTTCCGTAAAGAAATCTTCCAGCAAGGCGCTGCCGCCCTGCGGCGTGGCCAGGCCCGCATCGTAAAAGAAACGGATGTCGCCACCCGCGCACAGGGCTTTTTCGCTGCTGGAGCGGATCACCACGGCGTCCACCTGCGGATCGTCGCGCCATGCCAGCAAGGCCGCGCTCAGGGCGCGCACCATCTCCAGCGACAGGGAATTCAAGGCTTTCGGACGGTCGAGCACGATGTGGCCCGTGCGGTGGCGGATGGAAATCTGGACGAGGTCGCTCATGGCAGGCAGGAAAGAAGTGAAAGTGCAAACATTCTAGCGCCTGCGCGGCGAACATTGCGTTTCGCTGGACGCAAAAAAGGGCGCAATGTGCGCCCTTAGTTGATCACAGCCGGTTGAAAGTCGCGGGCCGCTTAGGCGGGGGCGAATTCTTCTTCCGAACTGTCTGGCAGATGCTTGATCGCCTCTTTACCGTGCCCTTGCACTTTGGTTTTGTATTTCATCACTTGCCTATCGAGCTTGTCGATCAGGGTATCGATCGCGGCATACAGGTCGTGTGCCAGGCTTTCCACATAGACAGTTTTACCACTCAGACGCAGGTTGACTTCGGCCTTTTGACGTTTTTCTTTCTCTTTGAGGTTATCCACGGTCAGAATCACGGCGATATCGATAACTTGATCGAAATGACGTTTCACGCGCTCCAGCTTCGTTTGTACGTATTCACGGATGGCTGGTGTCACTTCGAGATGATGTCCGCTGATGGTGAGATTCATACACACTCCTAAAGATGATCGGGTTCGTGCGGTCCATCGTATCCGGCCCGCAGAGGAACCGAAAAAAACTTACAAACACTTACGCAGGCTCACTGGCGGAATTTTTAATGCTTCCCGGTATTTGGCAACAGTACGTCGCGCAATCACCATGCCTTGTTCCCCCAGCATGTCCGCAATCTTACTGTCGGATAAAGGATTTTTAGGGTCTTCTGCTCCTGTCAGTTGCACGATCAATGCCCGTATCGCCGTCGATGACGCTTCGCCCCCCGCTTCGGTGGCGACGTGGCTACCAAAGAAATATTTCAACTCGAACATGCCGTGCGGGGTCAGCATGTACTTTTGAGTTGTTACCCGCGAGATAGTACTCTCGTGTAAACCCAGTGTATCAGCTATTTCACGGAGCACAAGGGGGCGCATGGCAACGGCCCCATGCGAGAAAAAGTTCTTTTGTCTTTCTACTATCGCCTGCGCCACGCGCAGAATCGTGTCGAAGCGCTGGCGCATATTCTTGATCAGCCACTTGGCTTCCTGCAACTGTGCACCCATGGCGCCCTCGCCCTTGCCCTGCTTGAGCAAGTTGGCGTACATGGCATTGACGCGCAGGCGCGGCATGACGTCGTTGTTCAGGGTCACTTGCCAGCCATTGCGCGCGCGCTTGACGACGACGTCGGGCACCACGTAATCGGACACGTCCGCAGCGAACACGGCGCCCGGATGCGGGTTGCACTGGCGAATTACCGTCTGCGCTTCACGCAAGTCTTCATCGTCGCAATCGAGGGCTTTTTTCAGCTTGTTGAAATCGCGCTGGGCAAACCAGGCCAGGTGCTTTTCCACGATGACGAGGGCCATGCGCCGCGTCACCATGGCGATGTGCGGCAAGCGCTTGATCTGCAGCGCCAGGCATTCGGACGCATTGCGCGCGCCCACGCCGGGCGGATCGAAACTTTGCAGCAGCGACAAGGCCGTGCGCATCTCGTCGGCATCGATTTCCAGCTCTTCCGGCAGGCGCGCCAGGATGTCGTCGAGCGACTCTTCCAGGTAGCCATTGTCGTCGAGCGCGTCGATGATCAGCTCGACCAGCGCGCGGTCGCGCAATTCGAGCACCGTCACGCGCATCTGCTCCATCAGGTGTTCGCGCAGGGTGCAGTGATGGGCCTCCAGTTGCGGGCGGGAATCTTCGTCGTCGGGCGCCTTGCCCCGGCTCGCTTCGCTCCAGTCGCTGTCGCCGCCATCCGCGGCGGCCGGGCCCTCGCCCGCCTCGCCGTCAAAGGTTTCCGCTTCGGCCGGCGCCGCGGGCGCCTCCTGGCCTGGCGGCTGGGGCGGCGCTTCGGCCGGCGCGGCCGTGGAGCTCAAGGCCCCGTCGGACAGCAGGCGCAGCGAACGGTCGAGTGGATCGTCGAGGCGCTCGAGCAAGGGATTGTCCGTCAGCAGTTGCTCGAGTTCCTGATGCAATTCCAGAGTAGACAATTGCAACAGGCGTATCGATTGCTGCAACTGCGGCGTCAGTGCCAGGTGCTGCGAAGTGCGCAGCTGCAATGATTGTTTCATTGGCTTACATGCGGAAGTGTTCGCCCAGATAGACCCGGCGTACCGACTCGTTCGCGATGATGTCGTCGGGGCGTCCCGACGCCAGTACCGAGCCCTGGTTGATGATGTAGGCACGGTCGCAAATACCCAGCGTCTCGCGCACATTATGATCGGTGATCAGCACGCCGATATTGCGCTCCTTCAAGAAGCGCACGATGCGCTGGATCTCGATCACGGCGATCGGGTCGACGCCGGCGAACGGTTCGTCGAGCAGCACGAAACGGGGATCGGTGGCCAGGGCGCGGGCGATTTCCACGCGGCGGCGCTCGCCGCCCGACAGGGACAGCGCCTGGTTCTCGCGCAACTTTTCAATCTGCAAGTCGGCCAGCAGTTTATCCAGGCGTTCCTCGATCTCGGCCTTCTTCAAAGGACGGCCTTCGACGGTCTGGATTTCCAGCACGGCGCGGATATTGTCTTCCACCGTCAGCTTGCGGAACACGGACGCCTCCTGCGGCAGATACGACAGGCCCATCTGTGCGCGGCGGTGGATCGGCAGGCTGGAAATGTCCACGCCGCTGATGTCGATGCTGCCGCCATCCGACGGCACCAGGCCGACGATCATGTAGAACGAGGTGGTCTTGCCGGCGCCGTTCGGGCCCAGCAGCCCCACCACTTCGCCGCATTCGACTTGCAGCGAGACATCATGCACGACTTGCCGCTTGCCATAGGTTTTCTGCAGTCCGCGAACGATCAGGGTGCTGCCGCAACGGGTATTGTCCATTATTTCGTTCCTGGCACAGGTGTGGCCGGCGCTTTCTCCGCCGCGGGCGCCTTGGTCTTCGGCTGGATCACCATGCGCACGCTGCCGCCGTCGGAGGTGCTGGTGCCGCTGTCGGAATTTTCCATCTTGAATACTTCCTTGCGGCTGTCATACGAGATGAAGGCGCCATTGGCCACATCCGTCACTTTCGTGCCCTCCAGGCGCGTCAGCTTGGCCTTGGAAAACAGTTTCACCACTTCCGTCTTGTTGTCGTATTCCACGCGCTCCGCTTCGCCTTCGACCCACAGGTCGCCGGCGCCATCGCGCTTCTGGCGGAAGGTGGCCAGCTTGCCGGGATCGGCCCAGAAGGTGATGAACTGGTAGCCTTGCGGGTCTTCCGTGATCAGGGCCCGGCCCGCCTTCATGGTCAGCGTGCCCTTGACCAGCACGACGTCGCCCGTCAGGGTACGAATCTGCTTGACGTCATCGACGTGGCCGCTACGCGCCGTGATGACGGCTTCCTTCTCGGAATCGGCCTTCTCGGCATGCGCCACGCCCATGAGGGCCAGAGAAAATACGCTCAACAGCAAGATGTTCTTCATAGTATGGTTTCCTTGTTTCATTCTGTCATTTTGCCGCCGCGGCCGGGCGCGGTTTCGGCGGGAGGACCATGCGCAAGGCATTCTGCACTTCCACCACGCCGGTGGCGTTATTGGCCTTCATGCCGATACCATTGATGCGCGAGGCGCCCGTCAGGATATCGACAGGCACGTCCGTTTCCATTCTTTCTTCGTCCGGAAACACCGTCAGCGCTTCCGTCCTGACCGTCAGGTTCTGCGCCTTCGGACTGGCCACGCGGTCGATCACGACCTTGCGGTGCAGTTGCAGCCGGGTATTGTCCTGGTCGATATGCGCCAGTTCCGCATTCATGTTCAACGGCGGCATGCCCGGCGTCAGCTTGCGCACGAAGGGCTGGTCGATATCGGACGAATCGTCGGCCGGATAATGCGTGAGCTTGTTGCCCGACACGATATAGCTGGGCTTACCCGTCAAGTCCATGCGCACCAGGCTGAAATTGGTGATGAAATAGTCGGGCTCACCCAAATTCTTGCTGGCCTTGATGTCCTGGCCATTCTTGTTCATCACTTCAAGCAGCCAAAAGCTGGCCAGCGCGACGACGACCGCGCCCAGCAGGGTAAAAATCATGCGCCAGCGATGGGCGCCTCCTGGCTTACGCATAGGGTTTCACTCTTTCATAGGTCACTGGCGGCAAGGCGCACCTCACTCCAGGAACGGCGCCATGACGCGCGCATAGTTGTCCTGGGCGCGCAGCAGGAATTCGCAGATTTCGCGCACCGCGCCGCGGCCGCCGCCGGCCTGCGTCACATGGTGCGCCAGGCCCTGCGCTTCCGGACGCCCGCCCGGCACGCTGACGGCAAAGCCCACGCGACGCAGGATGGGTGCATCGATGACGTCGTCGCCGATGTAGCCGCATTGCTCTTCCGTCAAGCCCGTCAGCGCCAGCAGTTCGCGAAACGGCGTCAGCTTGTCGTGACCACCCTGGTGCACATGGGTAATGCCCAGGTCTTGCGCGCGGCGTGCCGTGATGGCCGAGCGGCGCGCGCTGATGATGGCCGTCTGCACACCGGATTCCTGCAGCAGCTTGATGCCCAGGCCATCATACACATTAAACATTTTCATCATTTCGCCATCGGGGCCGAAATGCAGGCTGCCGTCGGTAAGCACGCCGTCGACGTCAAAGATCATCAGTTTGACCTTGGCCGCGCGCGCCAGGTTGTCCGCTACGCTCTCCATCAGATCACCTTCGCTTGGGTCAGATCATGGATATGCAGGGCGCCCACCAGCTTGCCGTCGGCATCGACGACCAGCATCTGGTTGATGCGGAACTGTTCCATCACGGCCACGGCATCGACAGCCAGGCGTTCGGGCGCGATGCTGCGCGGCTGCGCATGCATGACGTCGCAGATCGCCACTTGCGTGAAATCCTGCACGCGCTCGAACATGCGGCGCAAGTCGCCATCCGTAAACACGCCCACGGGGCGGTTGTCCGCATCGACGACGGCCGTCATGCCCATGCCCTTCTTCGTCATTTCTTCCAGCGCCTGCAGCAGCGAAGCGTCCACGGGTACTTTCGGCACCCGTTCGCCGCTGCGCATGACGTCATGCACGTGCGTCAGCAGGCGACGGCCCAGGGCGCCGCCCGGGTGCGAGCGGGCGAAATCTTCTTCCTTGAAGCCGCGCAAGTCGAGCAAGGCCACGGCGATCGCATCGCCCAGAGCCAGGGTGACGGTGGTGCTGGCCGTCGGCGCCAGATTCAGCGGACAGGCCTCTTTTTCAACAGAAATATCCAGGTGCACATCGGCCAGCTGGGCCAGGCTCGAGTTCGGCTTGCCCGTCATGGAAATCAGTACGCCGCCCATGCGCTTGACGACGGGCATGATGGCCATCAGTTCGGACGACTCGCCCGAGTACGAGATGGCAATAAAAGCATCGTCCGAGGTGACCATGCCCAGGTCGCCATGGGCCGCTTCGGCCGGATGCACGAACAGGGCCGGCGTGCCGGTGGAAGCGAGGGTGGCGGCGATCTTGCGCGCGATATGGCCGGACTTGCCGATGCCCGAGACGACGACACGCCCCTTGCACTGCAGCAGCAGCGCCACGGCGCGGCCCACGCTGTCGTCCGTGGCCAGGCGCGCGTGCAGCGCAACGATGGCGTCGGACTCGATCTGCAAGGTGGTGCGGGCCAGCGCGACGGCGCGCTCGGTCGTCGCTTGCATGTCAATTCGATCAAAAGCTTTCAGCATTGTTTTTTCATGGGTTACACTCATGCCCAAAGTATAAACGAATTAGGAAAGCAAAAAACTTGCCAGTCACAACAAACAACGATTTCCATTGACCGCACCGGGCAACCCATGTTTTCCTCGCTTGAACTGACCCTGATGTTACTCGGCAGCGCCGTGCTGGGCGTGGTCGCTTTCAGAATGTTGCATTTGCCGCCCATGCTCGGCTATCTGGCCGTTGGCATCGTTATCGGCCCCCATGCGCTGGGCCTGGCGGCGGAAAACGAGGCCAGCCATACCCTGGCCGAGTTCGGCGTCGTCTTCCTGATGTTTTCCATCGGGCTCGAGTTTTCTTTGCCCAAGTTCCTCGCCATGCGGCGCATCGTTTTCGGCCTCGGCATGGCGCAGGTGGTCACCACCATCATCGCCACCGTCGTCTTCGGCTGGTTCGTCGGGCGCTACCTGTCCGCCTACATCCACCTGAGCTGGCAAGCCGCGTTCGCCCTGGGCGGCGCGCTGGCCATGTCGTCGACGGCCATCGTCTCGAAAATGCTCACGGAGCGGCTGGAACTCGAAAGCGAACACGGCCGCAAGATCATCGGCATCCTGCTGTTCCAGGACCTGGCCGTCGTGCCCCTGCTGATCCTGATTCCCGCCCTCACGCGCGATTCGGACAACCTGGCCGAAACCCTGGCCTGGGCCGGAGGCAAGGCCCTGGTCGTGCTGATCTTGCTGCTGTTCCTCGGCCAGAAGATGGTGCGCGGCTGGCTGACCATCGTCGCCAAGCGCCGCTCGCAGGAATTGTTCATGCTCAACCTGCTGCTGATCACGCTGGGCGCGGCCTGGATCACGGAGCGCGCCGGGCTGTCGCTGGCCCTGGGGGCGTTTGTGGCCGGCATGCTCATTTCCGAAACGGAATTCAAGCACCAGGTGGAAGAGGATATCAAACCGTTCCGCGACGTGCTGCTGGGCCTGTTCTTCATCACCGTCGGCATGCTGCTCAATATCCGCGTGGTGCTCGATAACTGGTGGCTCGTCCTGCTCTTGCTGTGCGGCCCCGTGCTGCTGAAATTCACCCTGATCGCGGGCCTGGCCCGGCTGTTCGGCTCATCGACGGGCGTGTCATTGCGCACGGGCCTGGCGCTGGCGCAGGCGGGCGAGTTCGGCTTCGTGCTGCTGAATCTGGCCGGCGGCATCAAGCTGATGGACCCGTTCGTCGTGCAGGTGGTGCTGGCCTCGATGGTGCTGTCGATGCTGGTGGCGCCCTTCCTCATCGCCAAGTCGGACGCCATCGTCATGAAATTGGCCGCCAACGACTGGATGATGCAATCGCTGGCCCTGACGAAGATCGCCACGCGCACGATGGCTTCGCAGAAACACGTGCTGATCGCCGGCTTCGGGCGCAGCGGGCAAAGCCTGGCCACCCTGCTGGCGGAGGAAAAGATCGAATACCACGCGCTGGACCTGGACCCGGAACGGGTGCAGGAAGCGCAGCTGGCCGGCGCCCACGTCTCGTATGGCGACGCGGGCCGGCGTGAAAGCCTGGTGGCGGCCGGCATCTACCGGGCCAGCGCCGTGGTGATCACGTATGCGAATACCCCCTCGGCACTGAAGTTATTACATTTACTCAAAGAAATGGCGCCGACCTTGCCCGTCATCGTGCGCAGCCACGACGATACCGACCTCGACCAGTTGAAGAAGGCGGGTGCGGCCGAAGTCGTGCCGGAATTGATGGAAGGCAGCCTGATGCTCGCTTCGCACGCGCTCATCATGATGGGCGTGCCCCTGCGCCGCGTGGTGCACCGGGTGCAGGCGGCGCGCGAGGAGCGCTATGCGTCCCTGCGGGGCTACTTCCACGGTTCCAGCGACGCGGGCGACGATGCCGAACTGGAGCGCCTGCATACGGTCACCGTCAGCGAAGGCGCGCACTGCGTGGACTTGCCCTTGAGTGCGATCGACGTGGCCGGCTGCGGCGCGTTTGTGACGGCCATCCGCCGCGGCCGCGGCAGCCTCGATGTCAGCCCCGAAACGCAGCTGGCCAGCGGCGACGTGGTGGTGCTGCGCGGCACGGCCGACGCCGTGGCCAAGGCGGAAACCTTGCTATTGAAATAATCAGCCGATCTTGCTCAGCTGCTCTGCGGCTGCCAGCTGACGACCTTGTTGCGGCCATCGGCCTTGGCCTGGTACAGGGCCTGGTCGGCGTGCGCCACCAGTTGCTGCGCCACCGTTTCGATCGGGAGCAGCGCCGCGTCCGCTTCAAGGCTGGCCACGCCGATCGACACGCTGACCCACGCTTGCGCGCTGCCCGGCAAGTCGAACATGGTGCCGGCGATGCTGGCGCGGATGCGTTCGGCAACAAACGTGGCGCTGTCGAGGTCGGCGTCGATCAGCAGCACGACGAATTCTTCGCCGCCGAAGCGGCCCAGTGCATCGGAGCGGCGCAATTCCGTGCGGATGCGCGTAGCCACTTCGCGCAGCACTTCATCGCCGCCCTGGTGGCCATGCTTGTCATTGAACAGCTTGAAATGGTCGATATCGATATACATGCATGAGATGCAATAATTCTGGCGCCGCGCACGGGCGATTTCTTCCAGCAGGCGGCGGTCGATATAGCGGCGGTTGTAGACGCCCGTCAGGGAATCGGTCAAGCCGATGTATTTGAGCATTTCATTGCTGATCACGTTTTCCAGGCAAATGGCGATGATGGACGCCATGTGCTTGATGAAATCCGTGCCCAGCGCGGGCGTAAAGCGCGTCACGTCGCTGCTGGCCAGGTTCAGGCTGCCGATCAGGCGCTTGTTGCGCAACAAGGGCACCAGCGCCACGCTGCGCAGAGATGCTATCTGCGGAAAACGCGGGCCATGCACGGCCGCGTCGAAGGCACCGAGCAACGGCGATGGCGGCAAGGCCGCTTCGCCCTCGGCCGCCGGCACCGGCGACGTAAACCCCAGCTCCGCCACGGCATGCACGAACAGCAACTGCGGGAAGGCGCTGAAATCGACGCCCAGCTTTTCCATCACCAGCACGATATCGTCATCCTCGTCGAGCAGGCTCAAGGTGACGCCGTCGAGGTCGGAAATCACGGGCAAGGTGCGGAAAATGGTGCCGATCAACTCGGGAAACGTGGACGCGCTGACGATTTCCAGGTCGAACGCCTGGTGGCGGCACATGATGTCGTGGTTGCGCTCGACCTGTTCCAGCAGGAAAGCCATGCGCGCGCGCAAGGCCTGGTTTTCGGCTTCGAGGCTGGCAATGCGCGGGTCCGGCGGTATTGCTTGATTCATAGAAACCTTAAACCCTTGTGTACGGGCGCCATGCTTAAAATGCCAGTTCGAAACCGATGTCCTGCCCCACCACGATACGCTCATCGCCGCCTTCGGTGACGATGGCGTTCATGCCGAAGCAGATGGCGCCGTCGAGTTCGGGCTTGGCGCGATAGCCATGCATGACGTCGAGCGGATCCGGGCCGGGCACGCCCGTGGCCTGGTCCACCGACGGGATCGGGCAGCGCGAACACGGCTTGACGGGTTTCAAGGTCGTCGCGCCCAATTGCAGGAACGCGGCGTAGTCTTCCTCGAAGGCGCCGATATCGCCGATGACGAGGTTGGGCCGGAAGCGGTTCATCGGCAGCGGTTCACGGCCGACGGCGCGCAGCTTGTCGTTGACATCGGCCAGCGAGGCGGCACCCGCGATCAGCACCGGGTAGCCGTCGGCAAACATCGTCGAGGCGGCCACGCCATCCGTCCATTTGGTGCTCGTGGCGCGCACCACGTCCGGGTGAAAGCGCGCGAGGCGGCACGGCACGCCGATGGCCTGGGAAAACCATGTCGCCGTCACCTCGTCGCAATCGTAGGCGCGCACGGTATCGTCCCACACCTGCACCTCCAGCATCGGTGCCAGTTGCGGATGCGGCAAGCCCAGCTCGATTTCCAGGCGCAGCATGCCCGGCGCGCGCAATTCCAGCGTGCTGGCCTTGATGGATGGCACGATCAGCGCCATGCGCGGATGTTCGCGCTGGGTCAGGAAGCGGCCTTGCTCGTCCACCACCATCCATTCGCGGTCGAACACGTGCTCGCTCATCAGCCCTGAGCGCGTCAGGACCGCCTCGCGCAAATGGATGCCGGCGCACGATTTGATCGGATACAGGATGATGTCGGACAGGATAGCCATGGACAGGGGGAGAAGGAACAGTGTTGCTGCTTCTGCCAGGAAATTATTCAGAAGCGAAGTATGGCAGCAAAGCGGGCAAGCGTAAATCAGCCAGATTCAGCCAATGAGGCTGAATCTGGCGCGGTCATGATCAATACGTGTAGAAAATACGCTGGATTTCTTGCGTGCTGTTGGTTTTGGTCAAGGCCAGCATCAGCAGGATGCGGGCTTTTTGCGGGTTCAGGGTGTCGGATACGACACTGTCGAGTTCATCGTCGTTGGCTTCGCCATTGCGCGCCACGATGCCCTGGCCGACGCGGCTCGAACGCACGATCAGCACGCCCTTCTGGCGCGCTTCCACCAGGGCCGGCTTCATTTGCGCGGCCACGCTGCCATCGCCCACGCCCGCGTGGATGATGCCCTTGGCGCCGGCGGCAATGAAGGCGTCCATGCCGACACGGTTCATGTTGGCATAGCCGTAGACGATGTCCACTTGGGGCAAAGCGTCGAGCTTGCTGATGTCAAATTCCGATTCCAGGGTGTGCTTGCGCGTCGACTGGCGATAGAAGAAAGGCTTGCTGCCCTGGATGTAGCCGAGCATGCCCAGTTCCGGCGACTTGAAAGTGTCGGTGGTGGACGTGTTCGTCTTGGTCACTTCACGCGCCGCGTTGATCTGGTCGTTCAAGGCCACCAGCACGCCCTTGCCCACGGCTTCCTTGCTGCCGGCCAGCAACACGGCGTTGTACAGATTGATGGGGCCGTCAGCCGAGATGGCGGTCGAGGGACGCATGGCGCCCACCACCACGACCGGCTTGTGGCTTTTCACGGTCAGGTTCAGGAAATACGCCGTTTCCTCGATGGTGTCGGTGCCGTGCGTGACGACCACGCCATCGACATCGTTCGAGGCCAGCAGCACGTTGATGCGCTTGGCCAGGGCCAGCCAGTGGCTGTTGCCCATGCTTTCGCTGGCGATCTGGAACACTTGCTCGCCTTTCACATTCGCCACTTTCTTCAATTCCGGCACGGCCGCGATCAGGCGCTCGACGCCCACGGTGGCCGAGGTGTAGCCGACGGTGGTGGTGCTGTCGGCGCCGCTGCCGGCGATGGTGCCGCCCGTGGCCAGGATCACCACATTCGGCAATTTGACGGCCGCCTGCTGCGCGCGTGCGGGGGACGCGGCAACAAAGCCCATCAGCAAGGTGGCCAGCATCAGCTGTGCACAAGAATGGAATTTGCGTGAAAACATGGTGCTCCTGTTCGGTGATGTGTCAAAGATAACAAAGTCGTGTGCAAATTATATGTCATCAGTGCTACAAAAAAGCCCCGATTGACGCGTTCAGCGCAAACGTGCGCGCCTTCCCATGCGCTACAGTGGCGCCATGTCCACACTCCCGTCCTTCCGCTCTTGCCTCGTCCTGCCGTTCGTCCTGATGGCGCTGGGCGCCTGCTCCACGCAGGTCGAACTGCGCACGGCGGCGCAGCAGGAGCAGTGGGGACGTGAAGCCGCTGGCCAGGGCGACTGGGCGCAAGCCATGCGCAGCTACGCGGCCGCGGCCGAGAATGCCGAACTGGGCCATGGCGATGCAGCTTGGCAGGCGCGGCTGCACCACGAAGCGGGACGCGCCGCCAGCGCCGCCTGCCGCTACGATGCGGCCGCATTTCATTTCCGCCAGGCTATCGCGCTGGCAAAGCAGGCCCGTACATCGAGCGCCCTCAGCGACAAGGCGCTGGAATCGCTACAGGCCGGCAAACCTTGCCCAGTTCCCCCATGAACGTCGCGCGCACCTTGGCGGCAGCATCCACCCTCTTTACCGGCATGGCGTCCGCGTGCGCAGCCGAGCCGGCGCTCCCCCTATGGGAAGCGGGCGTCTTCGGCGGCACGGCCGTCACGCCCGCCTATCCTGGCGCCAGCGAACGCTCGACGCGCAGCCTGGTCCTGCCCTATCTGATTTATCGCGGGAAAGTATTGCGCGCCGACCGTTCCGGCGTGGGCGCGCGCCTGCTCGATACGGATCGCCTCGACTTCGATATCGGTTTTGCCCTGTCCTTGCCGGCCCGCTCCAGCGACGTGCCGGCCCGGCGCGGCATGCCCGACCTGGGCACCTTGGTGGAATTTGGCCCGCGCCTGAAAATCAAGCTGGCCGAGCCGACGCAGCACAGCCGCCTTGGCCTGGAACTACCCTTGCGCGCCGTCATCGAAGCGCGCGGCGGCCTGCGCCGCCAGGGCGCCACGTTCGAACCGCGCCTCGTGTACGCGCTGCAAGGCGAGCGGCAGGCATGGCATGTCGATGCCAGCGTCGGCGCCGTGCTGGGCAATGCCGCCATCAACGATTACTTGTATGGCGTCAGCCCCGCGTTTGCCACCGATGGGCGCCCCGCGTATGCGGCCAAAAGCGGACTGATGCTCACCCGTCTGGGCCTGGGCGGCTCCTACCGGCTACAGCGGGACTGGCGCGCCTTTGCCTTTTTACGCTACGACAATTACACGGGCGCCGCCAACCGCGCCAGCCCCCTGCTGCGCCAGAACAGCGGCACCTCGGCCGGCATCGGCCTGATGTGGACGTGGCAGCGCTCGGAGAGCCTGACACGGGGCCACGACGATTAGAGAACCAGCCGATGGCAGACATGCTGGCCATCCGGGCAATAAAAAACCCTGCAAATCAATGACTTGCAGGGTTCGTTGTCGCCCCGTATGGGACCGGCGCAGGGATTAGACGTTGAACAGGAAGTTCAGCACGTCGCCGTCCTTGACCACGTATTCCTTGCCTTCGGCGCGCATCTTGCCCGCTTCCTTGGCGCCCGCTTCGCCCTTGTAGGCGATGAAGTCGTCATAGGCGATGGTTTGCGCGCGGATGAAGCCGCGTTCGAAGTCGGTGTGGATCACGCCGGCCGCCTGTGGCGCAGTGGCGCCCACGGGGATGGTCCAGGCGCGCACTTCCTTCACGCCCGCCGTGAAGTAGGTTTGCAGACCCAGCAGCTTGTAGCCGGCGCGGATCAGGCGGTCCAGGCCCGGCTCTTCCATGCCCATGTCGGCCAGGAAGGCGCCCTTGTCGGCGTCGTCCAGGTCGGCGATTTCCGCTTCCAGCGCCGCGCAGATGGCGACGATGGGGGCGTTTTGCGATTGCGCATACGCCGTCAGCTGGTCCAGCAGCGGATTGTTGGTAAAGCCCGTGTCGGACACGTTGGCGACGAACATGGCCGGCTTGGCCGTGATCAGGCACAAAGGCTTGATCAGTTCCATTTCGTCGGCGTCCAGGCCCATGGCGCGCACGGGTTTCGCGTCGTTCAGGTACGGCATCATGCGTTCCATGATGGCCAGCAGCTTGGCCGCATCCTTGTCGCCCGAGCGGGCTTTCTTGTTTTCGCGGTGGATAGCTTTTTCCACGGTACCCATGTCGGCCAGCGCCAGTTCGGTCTGGATGACTTCGATATCGTCGAGCGGGTTGATCTTGCCGGCCACGTGGATGACGTTGTCGTCTTCGAAGCAGCGCACGACGTTGACGATGGCGTCCGTTTCGCGGATGTGCGACAGGAACTGGTTGCCCAGGCCCTCGCCCTTCGATGCACCGGCCACGAGGCCGGCGATGTCGACGAATTCCACGATGGCGTTGACCATGCGTTCCGGCTTGACGATGGCGGCCAGCGCATCCATGCGCGGATCCGGCACTTCGACGACGCCGACGTTCGGCTCGATGGTGCAGAACGGATAGTTTTCAGCCGGGATGCCGGCTTTCGTCAGTGCATTGAACAGGGTGGACTTGCCGACGTTCGGCAAGCCGACGATACCGCATTGGAGACTCATGGAAAACCTTTAAATAATCAATATTGCCGGCAAGCGGCTGGTGCAAAACGGCCGTTGCGGGCGTTTTCTGGATAATCTTGCTGTATTCATGCTCTAAGGGTCAATTGTACCTCTATGCACCCTACTCTTCAAAAAAACCGCCCTGGCGACCTTAACTGTCGCCATCCCCGTCATCCGCCTGCGACGCATCGAATTCCAGGATGTCGCCGGGCTGGCATTCGAGCATCTCGCAAATTTTCGACAAGGTATCGAAACGCACGCCGCGCACCTTGCCCGATTTTAAAAGGGACAGGTTCTGCTCCGTGATTCCGATAAAGGCAGCCAGTTCCTTGGATTTCACTTTTTTCCTGGCCAGTACCAGATCGAGGCGCACGACGATGCCCATCAGATGAACCCGCTGTTTTCATCGGCCAGGCGCTGGCCTTCATGCAGGATTTGCGCCAGCGCAAAGAAAATCGAGCACAGCAGCAAGGTCCACAGGTCGCCGCCCGTGATGTCGATAACCAGGCGCAACTGGCGCGTTCCCTCTTCCAGCAAGCCAAACAGCATTCCGCGCACGGTGGGTTCCAGCAAAGTCAGCACCGTTCCCAGCAGCAAGCCGCCGGCGAAGCGGCGAAAGTGGCGCGCCACCTGCGGCGTAAAAAACACGCCCTGCTCGAACTGGCGCAAGACCAGGGCCAGCTGGCGCACGGCATCGGCCAGCACGCACAAAGCCGGCAAGGCCAGCGCCAGACCCAGCCCCCGCTGCCACAGGGGCATGGCTGCCAGGCGCGCGAATGGCTGGCTCTGCAATTGCAGCAACAGTTCATACATGCCTGCGCCGCCCAGGCTGCCTTGCGCGGCCGGCGCAGGCGCCAGCCAGCCCAGCACCGTCAGCAGCAGGTACAGCACAAAGAATCCCGAAACGCCGTAGCGCACGCGCCGGCTCAGCGCCGCCGGTCCCGTTGGATTTTTTTTCATCTTTAAAAGTATACGAAAGTGTCAAGTGTGGTTAGAATAAATTATCGTAAAACAATAATTAAATCATGTTTTACGACCATTTTAACATGTTCACCTCACCCTATCGACTGGAGACTCCATGAAAACCCTGCTTGCCGCACTCGTTTGCAGCACCACCTTGCTGCTGAGCGGCGCCGCCCGCGCCCATGACTTGAACGCCATGCTGCAGCAGGCGCTGGCCGACAAGAGCGTACCGGCCATGGCGATGCTTGTCATTCGCGACGGCAAGATCGAGGCACAGGCGCAGGCTGGCGTACGGGCCAATGACGGCAACGATGCCGTGCGCGCCGATGACGTGTGGAATATCGGCTCCAACGGCAAGGCCATGACGGTGACCCTGATCGCGCGGCTGGTGGAACGGGGCGTGCTGTCGTGGGATGCGCCGCTGTCAACCATGCTGCCCGCGCTGAGTGCCGGCATGCGCGCCGAATACCGCGACGTCAATCTGATGGATCTGCTGTCGCACCGCGCCGGCCTGCCGCCCAATCCCGATGAAGCGTGGATCGATTCCACCTACGCGGACACGCGCCCCTTGCCGCTGCTGCGCCAGGAGTACGCGCAGCGCGCGCTGGCCGACGCGCCCGTGGCCGCGCCGCGCGGCGAATCGCATTACTCGAACAGCGGCGCCATGATCGCCGCCGCCATCGCCGAGCGTGTCACGGGCAAAACGTACGAGGAATTGATGCAGGCGGAAGTGTTCGGCCCTCTGGGCATGCGGGCCGCCTTCGGTTTCACGGTGCGCGGACAGAATCTGGGCCACAAGGAAAACAAGCCGATCGCCGGCTTGATGGCCAGCAATCCGCTGATGATGGCGCCCGATGGGGAAATTCACCTGAGCATGCAAGACTGGGCAAAGTTTGCGCTCGATCAACTGCATGGCGAACAGGGCAAGGGTAGGCTGCTGAAACAGGAAACGTATGTCTTGCTGCACACGGCGCAGGGCGACACGCATGCGGCCTTGGGCTGGGGCGTGATGCACTTCCCGCCCCAGGCGCCGCAGCGTGTACTCACCCACCTGGGCTCGAACGGCTACTGGCACGCGCTGATCGCGCTGGCGCCCGGCAGCGGCGACGGCCTGCTGATCGCCGCCAACGCGGGCGACGGCAGCAGCGCCCAGGCCAGCCAGCAGCAGATGGCGAAAACCATCATGGCCGGCTTCGGCAAGGCGGGAAAATAATTACGCGGTGTGCAGCTTCATCGTCGCCGCCTCGAACTTGCCCTCGACGATCTGCGGCATGACCTGCAGGGATTTGTCGATCGCCTGCTCGATCAGCTCCTGGTCTTCGCGGCGCGGGCGGTGCAGCACGAAGTCGGCCACCTGCTGCTGCAGGCTCAGGGTGCGCGGGTGGCCGATGCCCAGGCGCAAGCGCCAGTAATCCTGCGTGCCCAGCGCGGCCGTGATGTCTTTCAAGCCATTGTGGCCGCCGGCCGAGCCGCCCTTTTTCAGGCGCGCAATGCCGGGCATCAAATCGAGTTCGTCGTGCACGACGAGCACTTCATCGGCGGCAATCTTGAAAAAGCGCGCCAGCGCGCCCACGGACTGGCCCGAGCGGTTCATGAAGGTCAGCGGTTCGAGCAGCCAGACTTCGTTGCCGCCAATCGACGTTTTCGCCAGCATGGCGTTGTAGCGCGAATCGCGCTGCAGGCGCGTGCCGGGCAGGCTGTTGGCAAGATTGTCCACCAGCCAGAAGCCGGCATTGTGGCGGGTTTGTTCGTATTCGGGTCCCGGGTTGCCGAGGCCGACGATCAGGCGTATGGGCATGGCTGTGTCTGCAATGTAAAAGAAAGCATTATCGGTGAAAACAGGCAGAAAAAAACCCGCGCGGCGAACCTGGCGGGTTTTTCCTTGCCACTACCGCATTGCTGCGGCGGCAAAATTACTTCTTGTCGGCTTCAGCAGCAGCGGCTTCGGCTTCAGCAGCAACGTGGCCAGCCGGTACCGAAGCGGTAGCGATGGTCAGGTTGGCGCCGTGGGTGACAGCGGTCACGCCAGCTGGCAGGACCAGGTCGCCAACGTGCAGCGAGTGACCGACGTCGATGTTCGACAGGTCAACGTTGATGAATTCTGGCAGTTGGCCTGGCAGGCACGAAACTTCGATTTCGTTGGCTACGTGGCTGATGGTCGCGCCGTGCAGTTTGACTGCTGGGGAAACGTCAGCGTTTACGAAGTGCAGCGCCACTTTTACGTGGATAGCTTGCTTAGCGTCAACGCGCTGGAAGTCAGCGTGCAGAACCAGTTGTTTGTATGCGTGGACTTGGAAGTCGCGCAACAGAACTTGCTGGGAAACGCCGTCGATTTCCAGATCCAGGATCGACGAGTGGAACACTTCTTTTTTCAACGCGTGGTACAGAGCGTTGTGATCCAGCGAGATCAGCACCGGGGCTTCAGCGCCACCGTAGACGATACCAGGGGTTTGGCCGGAAATGCGCAGGCGGCGGCTCGCTCCGGAACCTTGCAATTCGCGTTTAAATGCGATAACTTTCATGTGAAACTCCAAGAAGAACAAGGCTTGCGCCTTGTGTTATGAGGACTCCCGCGACCAGGAATCCTCGAAAATGGGTGCAAAACACCCCGAAAACTAAAACACTGCGGCGCAACAGGCAAAAGCCGGTCGCGCCGCAGGCATTACGTCTGTTGCTGCTCTTGCCGAATTAATCGATGAACAGCGAGATGACGGAGTCACCCTTGATGATGCGTTTGAACGTCTCGGCCAGCAGCGGCGCGCACGTCAATTGACGGATCTTGCCGCAGGCCAGGGCCGCTTCGGACAGGGGGATCGTGTCGGTCACGACCAGCTCATCGAGCGGCGAGGCCGAAATACGGTCGATCGCCGGGCCCGACAGCACCGCGTGCGTGCAATACGCCACGACTTTTTTCGCGCCGCGCTCTTTGAGCACTTCGGCAGCCTTGGTCAAGGTGCCTGCCGTGTCGACCATGTCATCCATGATCACGCAGTTGCGGCCTTCGACTTCACCGATGATGTTCATCACTTCGGACACGTTCGCTTTTGGACGACGCTTGTCGATGATGGCCAGGTCGCAGCCCAGGCGTTTTGCCAGGGCGCGCGCACGGACCACACCGCCGACGTCCGGCGACACCACCAGCAGATCCTGGTAGTTTTTCTTTTGCAGGTCGCCCAGCAAAATTGGCGAAGCGTAAATATTGTCGACTGGGATATCGAAGAAACCTTGAATCTGGTCAGCGTGCAAGTCCATGATCAGGACGCGCTCGACACCGGCTTCTTCCAGCATGTTCGCCACCACCTTGGCCGAAATCGCCACACGCGCGGAGCGTGGACGGCGGTCTTGACGGGCGTAGCCGAAGTAAGGAATCGCGGCGGTGATGCGGCCAGCGGAAGCACGTTTCAAGGCATCAACCATCAGCATGATTTCCATCAGGCTGTCGTTGGTTGGAGCACAGGTGGATTGCAAAACAAAAACATCCTTGCCGCGTACGTTTTCGTTAATCTCGACCATTACTTCGCCGTCGGAGAATTTCGAAACGTTTGCTTTACCGAGAGGAATGCCGAGGTTTTTTGCGACCCCCTCTGCCAACGCTGGATTCGCGTTGCCGGTAAAAACCATCAGGTTTTCGTAAGCCATGGGAGTCCCAAGAGGTGATAAAGAAGTCTTGAAAAGCACTAACCGGGCATAGGCCCGGTCAGTCATTGTTTAGAATATGCCGCGTGGCGGCACACCTGCTTTTTCCCGTACTGGACGCCAACTTCGCATCGACAGACTACGGTGAAATGGTGGCAGGGGAAGAAGGATTCGAACCTTCGCATGCTGGAATCAAAATCCAGTGCCTTAACCAGCTTGGCGATTCCCCTACGCTACTGACTGCTTGCCGTCATGTTGGCCAGTATTATACCGACTATTTGACGCTAAGCAAAATCTTTTTTTGCTCTCTACAACATGGTGAGCATCGGGTGGCAATTCAGCGCTTTTGCCTTCCAGGCGACCCAGACTGGTGGCACATTGCTGAGCACCGCATCCGCTTCTTCCTGACTGCCAAACGCACTAAATACACAAGCACCGGAGCCAGTCATCCTGGCCTCACCGTAAGCACCCAGCCATTCTACCGCATCTGCTACCGGCTTGAAAAGACTGCATGCTACTTGCTGTAAATCATTCTTTCCAAACCCGCCCGCATCGTTTCCTTCTGCGAGGTACCTGGAAAAGTCCGCTATTGTGACGGGTTCGGTATTTCTCGTCAAGCCTTCCGCGCAAAAAATTGCGGCGGTCGGCACTTGCACGCCCGGCTCGATCACCACATACCAGCATGCGGGCGTGGCGACGGGCTGCAAGGCTTCGCCCACGCCTTCGGCAAAGGCGTTTTCGCCAAAGATGAAAAACGGGATATCGGCGCCCAGCGGCAAACCCAGTGCCATCAATTCCTCGCGCGTCAAACCGGCCTGCCACAGGCGATTGAGCGCCATCAGCGCCGTGGCCGCGTCGGACGAGCCGCCACCCAAGCCGCCGCCCATGGGCAGCACCTTGTCGATGGCGATATCGACGCCGCGCGGCAAGGCGCCCGTGCGGCGCAGTACTTCCGCCTGCAGGAGCCTGGCGGCTCGGATGATCAAGTCCTGCTCTTGCGGCACGCCGGCCAGCTCCGTCACGCGGACAATCGCCGTGTCGTCGCGCAGCGCGAAGTGCAGGGTGTCACCATGGTCGAGCAACTGGAACACTGTCTGCAGCAGATGGTAGCCATCGGCGCGGCGGCCGTTGACGTGCAAAAAGAGGTTCAGCTTGGCGGGAGCCGGGCAGTTATTCAGGGTTGTCAATGTCATGGTGCTGGTGCGGATGGGGCGGGATCGAGGACGATGCGCAGCGACACGGCATCGGCCTGCGCGCTGGCATTGCGTTCGGCATCGATACGCCGCGGTTGGGGCAAGGCGCCCGGTGTCTTGTCGGCCGCATTTTGCCCTACTTCTTGCCACGACACATAGCGCAAGCGCCAGCCGTCTTTCGTCGTCACACTGTCGTTGGCCGGCGAAGCGACGAAGCGCTTGCCGTCGGCGCCCACTGCATGCCCTTGCAGCCAGTCGCGCAAGCCCGACACGGGCAAGGACCAGCCCAGCATCTGCGCGCTCAGGGTGTCGACATCGGGCGCGCTGCGCGGCGCCTTGCCGCTTTGCGTCAGCACGGCCTCGCGCGGCGTGACGGCAATCGTCGCCAGCGTGCTGCCGACGGGCGAATACAGGGTCACGTCCGTGCGCTGCGCCGTCTGCTGCCAGTTGAAATTGACGGTGGCCGATTCGGGCTTGTCATCTTTCTGGTACACGACGTTCAGGCGGCCCGTCAGCTCCACCTGTTCGCGGTAGGGCGCGACGGTGTTGGCGGATGGCGCGGCGCCTGACGAGAATGGGGAACTCAGGGTCGAGCAGGCCGAGAGTGACAGGCAGACGAGTGTGAGGGGAAGCAGTTTTTTTAACATGGGTACAAGGAAAAACCAGCGCCATGGCGCTGGTTTTTTATAGTTGAGATAATCGATTCAATCACAAACTGACATTCAGGCGCGCCAAGGTGCTTTTCAGCGCCTCGTTTTTCGGGTCCTTGCCTTGCGCCTCGCGCCACAGTTTTTGCGCTTCGGCCTTGTCGCCCTTTTGCCACAGCACTTCGCCCAGGTGGACGGCGATTTCCGGATCGCTGCGCACGGCATAGGCGCGGCGCAGCGCGTTTTCCGCGGCGGCCAGGTTACCCATGCGGAATTGCACCCAGCCCATGCTGTCCATGATGAACGGGTCGCCCGGCGCCATCTGCAAGGCTTTTTCGATCAGCGCATGGGCTTCCTCGAGGCGCAGGCCCCGTTCGGCCAGCGAATAACCGAGCGCGTTGTACGCGTGCTGGTTGTCCGGCGCCAGCGCCATCACGCGGCGCAGGCTGGCCTCCATCCGCTCGAATTTGTCCATGCGCTCGGCCAGCAAGGCGTAGTCGTACAGCAGCTCCGGATTGTCGGGAAAGCGCAGCAAGGCGTTTTCCAGCACCGTGTAGGCGCTTTGCACATAGCCGGCGTCGCGCAGGAATTGCGCGTCGACCAGCAGCACCTGCGCCTGGCTTGCCGGATCGTCCGTTTCGATTTCCGTCAACGCCTTGCGCGCCGCATCGAGATTGCCGCTGCGGGCGATCAGTTGGGCGCGGCGCAAGCGCGCCTCGACATAGCCGCTTGATGCGCTGTTGTCGACCTTGTCCAGCCAGGCGATGGCGCCCGCCGTGTCGCCGCGCGTCTCGGCGATCTGCGACAGTATCATCAGGGCCTTGAACGGATCGCGCGTGTCGCCGGGAGATTTTTCGAGCACGGCCAGGAAGCGCTTGAAGTACTGCTCCGCGCCCTTGGTGTCTTCCAGCTGCAGCGCCACGATGCCGAGCGCATACAGGGCGCCCACGTTATCGGGAGCGCTTTTCAACAGCAGCAGGAACTGCTCGCGCGCCGGTTCCAGCTGCTTCTGTTCGACCAGCAGGCGCGCGTATGCGCCGCGCACTTCGACGGCATCCGGATTCTTTTGCAGGAAAGCGGCCAGCACCTTGCCCGCCGCCTCGGGTTCGCCCGTCACTTGCGCCAGGGTCAGCACGGCCAGCTCGGAGTTTGGCTTGATCGCCAGCGCCTTGTTCGCTTCGCCGATGGCACGGTCACGCTCGCCGATCGACAGGGCGCCCTGCGCCAGCACCAGGTGCGCTTCGAACATGTCCAGGTAAGGCTGCACCAGGCGCGTCACCATCGAATAGGCATACAGCTTGTCATTCGAGCGCGACAAAATCTGCTGCATCTGGAACAGGGCCACACCCCGTGCGCCTTGCGGCGCATTGGCCAGGCGTTCGGCGAAAATCGGTTCCGCTTCTTCGATCTTGTCCGTCAACACGACAAAGCCGAGGAAGAACTGCGTCGCCTCGTCCGAGTCTGGCGCCAGTTCGCGCCACAGGCGGATGGCCGCCAGCGCCTCGCTGCCCTGCTTGGCGGCCAGCGCCATTTCGGAAGCGCGGCGCGCCAGGCGCGGATCGCGCGTCTGCTGCGCCGCCACCATCATCGTCACGTACGGTCCCTGCCACTGGCCGCTCTTGAATTCCATCTCGGCCTTGGTCAGCTTGTACAGCAAGTCGCTGCTCAATTCGACCTTCGGCAGCTCGTCGCCGGCGGGCCCCTCCTTGGAGGTGGCGTCCGGCTCCTGCGGTGCGGCGGGAGCAGACGCAGGGGGGCTGGCCGCGGCATCGGCGGGGGCGACAGGCGTCTGTGCCATGGCATGCGTGGCCATCAGGGCGGACAAGGTTACAATGGCGAAAGCGTTTTTCAAAGGCTGATCCTGGCTAAACGGCAAAGTTTGATTCTACGCCCAACGCGGCTATCGCGTACTTCACGTATGTAACGAAATATATGCGTCGTGGCGGCGTAGCCTGCCAGAGCCAGCCCTCGGCCGGCAAGCCGCCTGTTTTTTACCCGGTTTTCAACCATTCGAGCTCTATGCCAGAATTGCCAGAAGTCGAAGTCACACGGCGCGGTGTCGCGCCCCATCTCGAAGGGCGCGCCGTGCGCTCCGTCGTGCTGCGCCGCGACGGCCTGCGCTGGCCCTTCCCTCCTGCCCTGGGCGAACAATTGTCGGGGCAAACCATCGGCCTGACGGGGCGGCGCGGCAAATACCTGCTGATCCACTTCCGCCACGGCACCCTGATCATCCACCTGGGCATGTCCGGCCATTTGCGCGTGCTGCCGACGGGGACGCAGGCGCAAAAGCACGACCATTTCGACCTCGTCGTGGAGGACGCGGACGGCGGCAGCCAGGTGCTGCGCATGACGGACCCGCGCCGCTTCGGCGCCGTGCTGTGGCACGACGAGGCCGACGGCCCGCTGGACGGCCACGCGCTGCTGCGCGGGCTGGGCACGGAGCCGCTCGAAGGCGGCTTCACGGGCCAGCTGCTGTTCGAGAAAACGCGCAACAAGGCCACCAACATCAAGCAGGTGCTGATGGCGGGCGACATCGTCGTCGGCGTGGGCAATATCTATTGTTCCGAAAGCCTGTTCCGCGCGGGGATCAACCCGAAGACGCCGGCCCGGCGCATCGGCCTGGCCCGCTACGAGAAACTGGCGCAGGCGATCCGCGACGTGCTGGCCGAAGCCATCGTGCAAGGCGGCAGCACCCTGCGCGACTTCATCGGCGTAAACGGCCAGTCTGGCTACTTCCAGCAGACGTATTTCACGTACAACCGCGCGGGCAAGCCCTGCCGCGTCTGCGGCGCGCCGATCCGGCAAATCGTGCAGGGACAGCGTTCCACGTTTTACTGCGTGAATTGTCAAAAGTAAGCACACTCACAGAGGGAGCCAGATGGTCAGAGACCTGGAACAATACAGCGCATGGCGGCAGGACGTACAGGCCGCCTTGCAGGCATACCGGCAAGCCGCCAGCGCGGCGGGCCTGGTCGACGGCGCTTCCGCGCTGCGCCTGGCGCGCTGTGGCTCCCGCCTGCTCGATGACCGTTTATCCGTCGCCTTCGTGGCGGAATTCTCGCGCGGCAAATCCGAGCTGATCAACGCCATCTTCTTTGCCGGCTATGGCCAGCGCATCCTGCCCTCGGGCGCGGGCCGCACCACCATGTGCCCCACCGAGCTGCTGTACGACGCGGCCTGGCCGCCATCGATCCGGCTGCTGCCCATCGAGACGCGCGCGCAGAACCTGTCGACCAGCGACTACCGCGAACTGCCCGCCGCCTGGACCGTCCTGCCCCTGAATATCGAAGCGGGCGACGACATGCAGGAAGCCATCCGCCAGGTCAGCCTGACGAAAAAAGTCAACGTGGAAGAAGCGGCGCGCTACGGCCTGTATGACGCCGGCGATGCGGACGCTCCCGCCATGCTCGACGAGGACGGCCAGGTGGAAATTTCCATGTGGCGCCACGCCATCATCAACTTCCCCCATCCGCTGCTGAAACAGGGCCTGGTCATCCTCGACACGCCGGGCTTGAACGCCATCGGCACGGAACCGGAACTGACCCTGAACCTGATCCCGAATGCGCACGCGGTGCTGTTCATCCTGGCGGCCGACACGGGCGTCACGCGCAGCGACATCGAAGTGTGGCGCAACCATATCGGCGCCGGCGCGGGACGCCTGGTGGTGCTCAACAAGATCGACAGCATGTGGGATGAATTGCGCGGCGATGCCGAGGTGGCGCAGGCCATCGAACGCCAGCAGGCCAGCGTGGCGCACCTGTTGACGCTGGACGCTGGCCAGGTGTTTCCCGTCTCGGCGCAAAAGGCCCTGGTGGGCAAGATCAACCACGACGCGGCGCTGCTGGAAAAGAGCCGCCTGCAGGCGCTGGAGACGGCCCTGTTCGAGGAGCTGATTCCCGCGCGCAAGGACATCATCCGGCGCCAGCTGGCGTTCGACCTGGACGCCATCGAAGCGGCGCAGCAGGTGCAGGCGGCGGCCCGCGCGCGCGGCATCGCCGAGCAACTGCACGAACTGCACAGCCTGCGCGGCAAGAACCAGAGCGTGATCGCCCACATGATGCGGCGCATCGACATCGAGAAGAAGGAATTCGACAGCAGCCTGTTCAAGCTGCAAGCGACGCGCGCCGTGTTTACCCGCCTGTCGACGGAGCTGTACACGAGCCTGGGCATGGACATCGTGCGCGACGATATCGACGGCGTGCGCGCCGCCATGCAGCGCAGCCGCTTTTTCACGGGCCTGCGCGAAGCCGTGCGCCAGTATTTCGAGCGCATCGGCCAGAACCTCGACCGTTCGGAAGGCAAGACGGCCGAGATCACCGAAATGATGAACGTGATGTACCGCAAATTCGCTTCCGAACATGGCCTGGCGCTGGCCTTGCCGATGCCGTTTTCGCTGGCCCGCTACCGCCAGGAGATCGCCGACATCGAAGCCGTCTACCATAAGCAGTTCGGCACGGCGACCCTGCTCACCACCAGCCGCGTCGTGCTGATGGAAAAATTCTTCGACACCATCGCCTCGCGCGTGCGACGCAGTTTCACCAACGCCAACGACGACGCCAGCGCCTGGCTGAAAGTCATCATGGCGCCGCTCGAAGCGCAGATCGTCGAGTACAAGGAACAGCTGAAACTGCGCTTTGCCTCGATCCAGCGCATCCACGACGCCACGGGCAGCCTGGAACAGAAAATCGCCGGCTTCGAAGCGAGCCTGGCGGCGCTCGAACGCGACAAGGCGCAGCTGGCGCAATTGCTGGCCGCCTTGCGCGCGGCCAGCGCCGCATGAACCCTACGCACTGAATACAACCCTGGAATCCTGCATGAAACGTCTGCTGCATCCGCTCTCGCCCGCCACGGGCGCGGCACCTTTGGAAGATTACGTCGACCCGACTTTTTCCGCCACCGTCATCGCCTGGCAAAAGCAGCATGGCCGCCACGCGCTGCCGTGGCAGAATACGCGCGACGCCTACCTGATCTGGCTGTCCGAAATCATGCTGCAGCAAACGCAGGTCACCGCCGTGCTCGGCTACTACGCGCGCTTCCTCGAACGCTTCCCCACCCTGCGCGATTTGGCCGCAGCCCCGGTGGAAGACGTGATGGCGCAGTGGAGCGGCCTCGGTTACTACACGCGGGCACGCAACCTGCACAAGTGCGCGCAGCGCGTGGTGGCCGAATATGACGGCGTGTTCCCCAGCGACCCGCTGCTACTGGCCGAGCTGCCCGGCATCGGCCGCTCGACGGCGGCCGCCATTTCCGCGTTTTCCAGCGGCACGCGCGCGGCCATCATGGACGGCAACGTCAAGCGCGTGTTTGCGCGCACCTTCGGCATCGACGCCTATCCCGGCGAAAAACGGGTCGAGGAAGCCATGTGGCGCCGCGCCGAAGCGCTGCTGCCTGAAACAGGTATCGAGGCCTACACGCAGGGCCTGATGGACTTCGGCGCCACCCTGTGCACGCGCAGCAGCCCCGATTGCGGCCGCTGCCCGCTGCAGCCGCGCTGCGTGGCCTACGCCACCCATCGGGTCAAAGACTTACCTGTACGCAAACCCAAAAAAACCAGTCCGGAAAAACATGCGGTCATGCTCGTCATCATCGACGACGGCCAGGTGCTGCTGGAGCAGCGCCCCGGCTCGGGCATCTGGGGCGGCCTGCTGTCGCTGCCCGAACTCGACGGCCATATGCTGGCAGATGAAGACGCACCGCGCGAGATAAGCCAGGGGGCGCTGGCGCGCGCCGTGGCGCCGTTCGGCGCCATCGAGACGCAGGAGCGCTTGCTGCCCATCGTGCACGTGTTTACCCACTACAAGCTGCACATCGTCCCCTGCCGCATCACCCTGGCGCGCCGCCTGGCGCTTGCCGGGGAAGCGACGCACGTCTGGTACGACGGCGCGAAGATCGCCGACGCGCCGCTGCCCGCACCGATCAAGAAACTGCTGCTGGACCTGTTCGGCGATGCGCGTTCGGCGCAGCGCAGCATGTTCTAGTGCGCAGGCTTGTTGCACTGGCGCTGGCGGCGCTGTGTCTGCACGGCACGCAAGCGGCTGACGCGCTGCCGGAGGTACCAGAGGTGAGAATAGGCGTGCTCGCCTACAAGGGCGGCGACGCCGTGCAGCAGGACTGGTCGTACGTGACGCGCCACCTGCAGGCCAGCATCCCCGGCATCCGTTTTACATTGGCCGACTACGACCAGGCGGGCCTGACGCGCGCCGTGCAGTCGCAGGCCATCGCCTTTGCCATCACCAGCAGCGGCCACTACGTGGCGCTCGAACACAGTGACGGCGCCAGCCGCATCGCCACGCTGGAGTCGCCTTGGACGGACTCGCCGCGCCAGGCCATCGGCTCGGCCATCGTCGTGCGCAGCGCGTCGCCGCTGCACGACCTGGCCGACCTGGCGGGCAAGAACGTGATGGCGGTGGCGCCCGACGCGTTTGGCGGCTACCAGATCGCCGCGCGCGAACTGCAGGAAGCGGGCATCGATCCCACGCACGATTTTGCCAGCCTGCGCTACAGCGGCTTTCCTTCGCAGCAGATCGTCGAGGCCGTGCGTGCTGGCCGCATGGACGCCGGCATCGTGCGCACCTGTTTGCTGGAACAGATGGTGGCGCGCGGCGAAGTGCGGGCCGAGGAACTGCGCGTCATCACCACGCGTCCGATTCCCGGCTTTCGCTGCGCCAGCTCGTCGCGGCTGTATCCGGACTGGCCCTTCGTGGCCCTGCGCCAGACGCCGCCCCCGCTGGCAAAAAAAGTGGCGCAGGCCCTGCTGGCCATGCCGCGCACCAGCGAAGGCTACAGCTGGACGGTGCCCAGCGATTACCAGATCGTCGATGAACTGTTCCGCGAACTGCGCATCGGCCCCTACGCCTATCTGAACAAGCTGACGTTCGAGACGGCCCTGCGCCGCTACTGGGGCTGGATGCTGCTGGTGTTGGCCTTGCTGGTGGCCTGGGCCGTGCATACGGTGCGCGTGGAATACCTGGTCAGCCGGCGCACGGAGCAATTGCGCGCGGCGCAGCACCAGCAGCGCGCGCTGGAAGAACAGGCGCGCCAGCGCCAGGCCACGCTCGACCACACGGCGCGCCTGGCCATCCTGGGCGAAATGGCCAGCGCCATCGCGCACGAATTGAACCAGCCGCTGGCGGCCATCGGCAATTTCGCGCGCGGCATGGCGCGCCGCATCACGGCGGGACGGCTCGACGCGGCGCCCTTGCTCGACGGCGCGCAGGAAATCGCCACGCAAAGCGAGCGCGCGGGCGCCATCATCCGGCACATCCGCGCGATGGCGCAAAAGCGTCCCGCGCACAGCACGGCCTTCGCGCTGGCCGACGCCGTGGAGCAGGCGGTATCGCTGTTCCGCGCGGCCCATCCGCAAGCCAATATCAGCTGGCGTCACGAGGCGGCCAGCGCTGCACCGCGGGTGCTGGCCGACCCGCAGCAGGTGCAGCAGGTGCTGCTCAATTTATTGAAAAATGCGCTCGACGCGCAGGTCGAAAACGACCATCCGCAGCACCCGATCGGCGTGCTGCTGCACCGCGAAAACGGCGCCTGCACGGTGGCCGTGCGCGACGCCGGCTGCGGCCTCGATGCGGCGCAGATGGCGCGCCTGTTCGAGCCCTTCTTTACCACCAAGGCCGAAGGCCTGGGACTGGGCATGTCCCTCAGCAAAAGCATCATCGAGTCGTTCGGCGGCAGCCTGTCGGCCCACGCCAACGCCGATGCGCCAGGCTTGACGGTCTGGTTCCGCCTGCCCGAAGATACGCATATGGAAGCAGATAAGGAAACACCATGAACGAAAGCGATGCGATCATCTTTGTCGTCGACGACGACGCCGCCATGCGCCGCTCGCTGGCCTATCTGTTCGATTCGGCCGGCTGGCAAGTGCAGACGTTCGAATCGGCGCGCGATTTCCTGCAGCGCTACGAGGGCCATGTACCGGGCTGCCTGCTGCTCGATGTGCGCATGCCGCTGATGAGCGGACTGGAACTGCAGCAGGAGTTGAATAACAGGACCGGACACGCCATATCGCTGCCCGTGATTTTCCTCAGCGGCCACGGCGACCTGGCCATGGCCGTGCAGACGATGAAGGCGGGCGCCTGCGATTTTCTGGAAAAGCCGTGCAAGGACCAGGTATTGCTGGACGCCGTCTCGCGTGCCGTGGCCCGCAGCGTGGAAGAAAGCCGCAGCGCCGCCAGCGCGAATACGGCGCAAACGGCGCTGGCGAGGCTCACCGCGCGCGAGCGCGAAGTGGCGCTGCTGATGGCCGAAGGCAAGGCCTCGAAAGTCATCGCCCGCGAACTGGGCATCAGCGACAAGACGGTGCAGGTGCACCGCCATAACGCGATGGAAAAACTGGGCCTGCATTCAGCAGCCGAGGTGGCCCGGCTGCTGATGGCGGGTGGGCAAATCTAGGCCCGCACGATGCGGGCAGGAAGCCCTTGCCGCACCGACGTGCCCGAGACGGGATCGACGAACACGTTCTTGTCGCCGCGGCTTGGGTCCGTCAATCCCAGGTCGTTCAGGTTGATGCCCGCGCCGATGGCCGGTTCATCAGGCTGGCGCAGCTTGCCGATGCGGTGGGCGCGCGCGCCGTGTTCCTTGTGGCCGAAACCGTGTTCGACGGCGATCACGCCGCGCTGCACGCCATGGCGCAGCATCACCGTGGCCCTGGCCTTGCCACCCGGCGTCTCCAGATAAATCTGGTCGCCATTTTCCAGCTTCAGGCGCGCCGCATCGTCGGGATGCACGGCGACCGGGTTGTCCGGATGGATGCCGCGCAAGCGCCGCGCGCCGATGCTGTACGAGTTTTGCAGCGCCGATTTAAAACTGATCAACTCGTACGGCCATTCGCTGGCCGGGTAGGTTTTGCGCACGGGCGTGCCGTCGGCGAAAGCCGCCACCCTCCACGCGGGCGTGCCGGGGAAACGCTTGCCGCTCAAGCTGTTCTTGCTCACGCCCAGACCCTCGTTGTACAGCATCATCGGTTTCAGGTAGCGGTGCGTGGACCAGTCCTGCGGATACGGCGTCTCGTCGACGACCGGTGCGGCAGCCGCCGGTGCCTTGGCATTCGCCGGCGGCGGCAGGCGCAGGCCGAACATCTCGCCATAGCTCTGGTAGCGCCCTCCCCGCGCCAGCATGAAGGCCACCTTGCGCCACTCTTCCGGCTTCAGGGTGCGCTCCAGTTCTGGGCGGATGCGCGCCACGCCGGACAGCGCGATATCGTCGTCGCTCGCCTCAGGCACGGCCGTCTTGCCTTGCCAGGCGATGTTGGCGCCGCCGCGCAGATACCAGTCTTCCGCGCGCTGCAGGGGGAAGCGCTGGCCCTCCATGTCCTGCAGGGCTTCCGTGCCGAAGCCTGGCAAGGCCATCGTTTTGGCCAGCGCGATGAAGAACGATTCCATGCAGATGCTCTGGCCGTCCGGCGTCTTTTGCACGCGCGGCTCGACCACGGGCCAGCGCGCCGTGCTCATTTTGACGGGCATGCCGCCCCAGGCGCCGGCCCAGCCCCAGCTTTCATACAGCAAGGTATCGGGCAGCAGATAGTCGGCAAACGCCGAGCTTTCATTGATGAAGGGGTCGATGGCGACGATCAGGGGAATCTTCTTCGGATCGGCCAGCTCCTTGCCGATCTGCGCGCGCAAGCCCGTGATGCCGTAGACGGGATTGCAGCTCCACAGGATCAGCGCCTTCAAGGTGTACGGATAGCCGTTCATGGCGCTGGTGAGCCATTCGGTGGCCAGCGCGGGCGCGTTCGGATACCACGGCGCCTTGGCCGGATACGCCTTGCCCGCTTCCTTCTTCAGCTTGAATTCCGAGGTTTTTTCATACGGCACGTTGCGCCCGATCGGCATGCCGGCCGCCTTGATCTCGCCGTCGAAACTTTCGAGGTTGTAGCGCGGGCCGGGGCTCGCATCCTTGAAGCTGCCGCCGTTGACGAGGGTGCCGCCCTTGCGGTTCAAGTTGCCGATCAGGGTATTGAGCATGACCAGCGCATACGCGTTATAGAAACCGGCGCCCGACATCATGCCGCCGTGCGCATTGACGGCCGCGCGCTTGCCATGGCTGGTCAGTTCCTGCGCCAGGCCTTCGATGATGTCAAGCGGGATGCCACAGGCGCTGGAATAGTCCTCCATGCTGTGGCGCTGCGCTTCTTCGTTGAGCATCGTCATGGCCGTCTTCAGGTGCAGCGGCGCGCCGGCCACGTCCAGCGGGCCGTCGAAGAACAGGCGCGCTTCGCCCTTGGCGGCATTGTGCGGCACGATCGCTTGCGTGGCCGCGTCGATCACGCAGAACGCGTCGCCATCCTTGTAGCGCTCCTCTTCCGCCAGTTCCACCGCGCCGATGTCCGACGCGCGCAGATAGCGGCCGTCGCGCGGATGGCCCTTCTCGCTGATGATCAGATGCGTGGCGTTGCACCAGGCGGCTTCGCCTGCCGCTTCCGCCACCTTCAGGTTCGGCTGCACGAGGAAGTTGCGGTCATAGCGTTCGTGCTCGATGATCCAGCGGATCATGGCCATGGCCAGCGCGCCATCCGTGCCCGGCTTGATCGGCACCCAGCGGCTGCGGTCGCCCGCGGCCAGGCTGTCCGCATTCGTCAGCACGGGGTCGACGACGACGTAGCTGAAGTCGCGCTTGCCCGAACGGGCTTTCGCGATCAAGGTGCCCTGGCGCTTGAACGGGTTGCCCGCATTGCCGGGCGCCGTGCCGACGAAGATGCAGAACTCCGTGTTTTCCAAGTCCACTTTCGCATGCGGCATTTTCTTCATGTCGCCGAACATGGCGCCCGAGCCGCTGCGGTAGGCGCCGCCGCAATACGAGCCGTGGTTGACCAGGTTCAGACTGCCGTACGATTGCTTGAAAAAACGCGTGCCGAACGCCAGGCGGCCATCGTCGGTGCTGCACATCAGGCCCACCTGATTGACTTGCGGACCCAGTTCCGGCTGCGCCGGATCGATCGGTTTTTCCAGCTCGCGCAAGGCGCGCAAGCCCTGCACGTGGCCTTCGCCAAACAGGTCGCCGCCTTCCGTCACTTCCTTGACCAACTGGTCGAAGGCGATCGGCTCCCACTGGCCGCCGCCGCGCGGTCCCACGCGCTTCATGGGCGCCAGCACGCGGAACGGCGACTCCATCTGTTCCAGCACGCCGTTGCCGCGGCCGCAAGCGGTGGAACGTCCCTTCAAGCCCTTTTCCTCGAAACGCGACAGGGAAATGAAGCTGTCGCGTATCGGGGTCTGGTACGGCAGCGCCGGATCGGCCGACAGGGGGCTGTACGGATTGCCGGCCACGCGCAGCACCTTGCCGCTTTTTTTATCCAGGCGCACGCGCACGCCGCAGAACGTGGTGCAGCCCATGCACATGGTGTAGCTGACCTGCTGGTCGGGATTGACCGTCAGTTTGCCCGTGGCCGTGTCGACGGAAAACTCAGGCGCCAGCGAATTGCCGTGCAAGCGCTGTACGGGTTTGTCCTTGCCCAGCGCGTGGTCGACCATGCGGCCGGCCGTGGTGGAAAAGCTGGCGGCAAAGGCGGCCAGCCCGCCGCCGATGGCGCCATAGCGCAGCAGCTTGCGGCGCTTGTCGTTTTCGTCTTCAGGGACGTCGTTGCGGTCGTCGTTGTGTATTTGATCGTTCATTGTTGACTCCTCAGTGCGTGGCCATGGCGGGACGGCTGCGTGCAGCGACGACGCGTCCGGCCCATGGCAAAAATTCCAGCATCAGCAACAGCAGCGCGATCCACAGGCCGGCCGTGCCGATAATCCCCATCAAGCCGTCGTTCCCCATCGGCAGGTGGTAGTCGTACAGGCCCGCGCCCGTCTTCGGGATGTTCTGCCCGCCGATGAAAATCGTCCAGCGCATCATCCAGGCGCTGTGCAGCGCGATCAGGCCGTTGACCAGGCCACTCGTGGCGGGACGCCAGATGGCCAGGGCCATCGGCACGATCGACGACAGCACGGCCCAGACTGCCGTGAACTGCCATTGCGGCATGCCCGCCACCTGGGTAAAGGCCATGCTGTGGCTGGCGCTTACGCCGGACAGGCTGACGAACAGCCAGCCGCCGCCCAATGCCAGCACCAGCGCCAGCGACAGGGCCAGCGCGCGGTTCAAGGACACTTCCAGCTCCATGTCGCGGCCCGGCAGGAAACGGTTGAACAGCAGCGCCAGGCCTACCGCCCCGACAAAGGCCGTGGCGGCAAATTGCGCCGGCAGGAACGGCGTGAACCACAGTGGACGGGCGCGCACCACCATAACTTCCATGCCCGTGTACAGCCCCACCACGAAGGCGGCGAGCAGGGTGAAGGCGGCGGCGGTGATGATGGCCTGGCGCGATGCGGCGCCGCCACGTCCCAGCAGCCGATAGGCAAAGGCCAGGCGGTCCCGACCCTGCCCCTGCGTGGCGAAGTCCCCGCGCAGCGCCAGCCACGCGTACAGCATCAGACAGCCCAGATACAGGGGGATGAAGAACGAGCCCCACGACATCCACGACTGCGGCTGGAAGTAAATGTAGAAATGGTAGAAGCGGCCCGGCCCGTGCAAGTCGGCCAGCAGCGCCACGGGCGCCGTCATGCCGCAGACGAGAGACGCGAGCAGCGCGATGCGCCCCAGGCGTTCATACGCCTTGCGGCCGAAGACGAAGTACGGCAGGGTCAGCATGAAGCTGCCGTAACTGAGGCCGATGAGGAAAAAATACTGCACCGCCCACGGCAGCCATGCCGCTTCGCGCGTGACGTTGACAATTTCGGTGATGTGGCTGTCCATGGTTTATTTCCCGTGTTTGCTCGGTTGCCAAAGTGTCGCTTCGCCCTCGACGTGGCCGGCGAAGCGCGTGTCCAGTCCCAGGTAAAACACGTGGGGCTGGGTACCCTGTTCAGGCTTGAGCACCTTCACCTTGTTCTCGCTGAGCAGCTGGTGCACCATGCTGTCCGGATCATTGAGGTCGCCGAAGATGCGCGCGCCGCCCACGCAGGTTTCCACGCAGGCCGGCAGCAGGCCTTCGTCGACGCGGTGTGCGCAGAACGTGCATTTGTCGGCCTTGCCCGTCTCGTGGTTGATGAAGCGCGCATCGTAGGGGCAGGCCTGCACGCAGTAGGCGCAGCCCACGCAACGGTCGCCATCGACGACGACGACGCCATCCTTGCGCTGGAAGGTGGCGCCCACGGGACAGACGGGGATGCAGGGAGGATTGGCGCAGTGATTGCACAGGCGCGGCAGCATGTAGGTGCCGCAGCGGTTCTCTTCCTTGACTTCATAGGTCGAGACGACGGTGCGAAAGCTGTTTTCCGGCACGGCGTTTTCCATGATGCAGGAGACCGTGCACGCCTGGCAGCCGATGCATTTCTGCACATCGACCACCATCGCCCAGCGCTGGCCGCCTTCGCCCCTGGTGGCGGCCTTGCCTGGCAGCGGCGCGATGGCCGCCCCAATGGTAACGGCTGGCAAGGCGCGCAAGAAACTGCGGCGCGATTCGATCATGACACTCTCCTTGACGATGGGCGGCAAGCCCTTGTTGACTTGCTGCCATGATAGAAAAGAAGTTGCCGTACGGATATTGGGGTGATCGTGCGGGGACCTAGATGATCATGCCAATTGACAGGATCGACAATGCGGAGTAGGTCAGATTAGCGGGGCCGCCGAGGCGCGCCAGCGCGTAATCCGACAACATTGTTGGCATGAAGTGTCGTGGTATCGCGCAGACATGTCGGATTACGCTGCGCTAATCCGACCTACGTCAGATTCCCCATGACCGCTTGCATAGGTAGGTCGGGTTAGCCGGCACGGCGTAACCCGACATGAAGCGTCGCGGGCATGTCAGTCCACGCAGTGACCGTTACAGCTCGTCGAGCGAATAAAGCCGGCGGTGCTCGCGGATCGCGTAGCGGTCCGTCATGCCGGCGATATAGTCGGCGATCTTGCGCGCCTGCTTTGTCACATCATCGCCGTTGACCTGATAATCGGGCGGCAGCAGGGCCGGTTCGGCCATGAAGCTGTCGTACAGTTCGCGCACGATGCGGCTGGCCTTCACGCGCATGCGGTTGACCTGGTAGTGGCGGTACAGGTTCGCGCGCAGGAAGCGCTTCAGCTCCGTCGCATCCTTGCGCATGGCGTCCGAAAAACGGATCAGCGGCGGACTGGCGCGCACTTCGCTGACGTCGCGCGGCGCGGCGTCGAGGATCAGGGCATTCGACGTGACGATCAGATCGTCGGCCAGGGCCGTGATCAGGCGGCGCAGGGTTTCGTAGATGGCGCGCCGGCCCGACAGGCCGGGAAACGCCTGCTGCACGTCGTGCCACAGGCGGCCGAAGAATTCCACTTCTTCCAACTGCGCGATGGTGATCAGGCCCGAGCGCAGGCCATCGTCGATATCGTGGCTGTTGTAGGCGATTTCATCGGCCAGGTTGGTCAGCTGCGCTTCCAGCGTCGGTTGCGTGCGGTCGATAAAGCGCTGCGCCACGGGACCGAGTTCGCGCGCATGCGCGAGCGAGCAATGTTTTAATATGCCTTCGCGCGTCTCGAACATCAGGTTCAAGCCATCGAAAGCGCCGTAGTGCTCTTCCAGCGTGTCGACCACGCGCAGGCTTTGCAGGTTGTGCTCGAAACCGCCGTGCGCCTGCATGCACTCGTTGAGCACGTCCTGGCCCACGTGGCCGAACGGCGTGTGGCCCAGGTCATGCGCGAGCGCGATGGCTTCGACCAGGTCTTCGTTCAGGCGCAGGTTGCGCGCGATGGAGCGGCCCACCTGTGCCACTTCCAGGCTGTGCGTGAGGCGCGTGCGGAACAGGTCTCCCTCGTGATTGAGGAAAACCTGGGTCTTGTATTCGAGGCGGCGGAAAGCCGAGGAATGGATGATGCGGTCGCGGTCGCGCTGGAACTGGCTGCGCGAGGCGTGCGCCGCCTCGGCAAAGCGACGTCCCTGCCCCTGTGCCGAATGGGCGGCATAGGGGGCTAGCCATCCTTGGGCGAGGGCGTCTTCCGGCGTCATGCCTATTGCACTCCGGCGGCCAGGGTGGCCAGCACCAGTTCGTGCGGCGCGGACGTGATGCACGGGCTGCCCAAGGGTTTCAACAGGATGAACTTGATGGCACCGCCCTCGTTCTTCTTGTCCACTTCCATCAATTCCAGCCAGCGCTCGACACCGAGGTCCGGCGCTTTCACCGGCAGGCCGGCGGCGGCGACGAGCTTGCGCACGCGCTCGACGGCCGCCTGGTCGATATAGCCCATGCGGCAGGACAGGTCGGCCGCCATCACCATGCCGCAGCCGACGGCTTCGCCGTGCAGCCAGTGACCGTAGCCCAGGCCCGCCTCGATGGCGTGGCCGAAGGTGTGTCCGAAGTTCAGGATGGCGCGCAAGCCGCCTTCGCGCTCGTCCTGACGCACGACGTCGGCCTTGATTTCGCACGAGCGGGCGATCGCATAGGCGAGCGCACCCTTGTCGCGCGCCATCAGCTTGTCCATGTTCGCTTCGATCCAGTCGAAAAACGCGGCATCGATGATGGCGCCATGCTTGATCACTTCGGCCAGGCCCGCCGACAGCTCGCGCGCCGGCAGGGTTTCCAGGGTCGAGGTGTCGGCGATCACGGCGCGCGGCTGGTAGAAGGCGCCGATCATGTTCTTGCCCAGCGGGTGGTTGATGCCCGTCTTGCCGCCGACGGAAGAATCGACCTGCGCCAGCAGGGTGGTCGGCACCTGCACGAAGCCGATGCCGCGCATGTAGCTGGCCGCCGCGTAGCCGGTCAGGTCGCCGATCACGCCGCCGCCCAGCGCCACCAGCGTGGTCTTGCGGTCGCATTTATTGGCCAGCAGCGCATCGAAGATCTGCATCAGGCTGGCCCAGTTTTTATATTCTTCGCCGTCCGGCAGGACGATGCAGATCACTTCGCGGCCATCGCTGGCCAGCGCCGCCTGCAGGCGGCCCAGGTACAGCGGCGCGACGGTGGTATTGGTGACGATGGCCACCTTGTGGCCGCTGATATGGCGCAGCAGCGCATCGGCGTCGGCCAGCAGGCCGGGACCGATGGCGATCGGATAACTGCGTTCGTCGAGGTCTACGCTCAACAACATTTTGGATTGCTCGTTCATCGAAGGCTCTGCATGAATGACGCAGTTGGGCGAGGCCTCGCACTCGAGGCTGGCCAGCTGCATCAGGATGGTCTGAACCATCGATTGTACGTTAGGACGGCCCGTGTCGATGACAATGTCGGCCACTTCCATGTAATGGGGTTCGCGTTGCGCCGTCAATTCTTCCAGCTTCTTGCGCGGGTCGGCCGTCTGCAGCAGGGGGCGGTTCTTGTCGTGGCTGGTGCGCGCCAGGATGTTGCTGACGCTGGCGCGCAGGTACACGACCGTGCCCCGCTCCTTCAGGTAGGCGCGGCTGTCGGCGTTGAGGATCGCCCCGCCGCCCGTGGCCATGACGATCCCTTCCTGGGCGCTCAGGTCGCGGATGACCTCGGCCTCGCGCCGGCGAAAGCTGGCCTCGCCCTCGATCTCGAAGATCCACGGGATGGTCGCTCCCGTGCGTGCCTCGATTTCGTGGTCGGAATCGACAAAGCGCAAGCCCAGCTTGCGGGCCAGGATGCGCCCGATTGTGGTTTTGCCTGCGCCCATGAGGCCTACTAAAAACAGATTTTGCATGTGCTGCGACAGTTATTTTGAATCACTACAAACATTCGCCTGCCCGTACGGACTATTCACGCCCGGCGGAGACACATCCTGGCGGTTAAAGTCCGAGAACAGTCCCGGAAGCAAAGTGTAACCGACATAAGTTGCCTCCGTCCCGGAACTGTTGCCACGAATCGTCAATTCGACATTGAGCCAGTTGGCCCTGTCGCGCGGATAAGTCAGCGTCACGGTGGTGGTGCCGCTACTGTCGGTCTTGCCTCCGGTGGACAGATTGAGCGGAATGCCAGGATCGAGGAAGCCGTTTTTATTCTCATCTTCGTTAGCGTCGAGCATGCCGTTACGATTCTGGTCCTCATTCTTGCATTCCACTTGCTGCGCCACGATCCAGCTGATTGCCGACGCGGAATACTGCAGATAGCCTTTGTAATAAAACTTGGGCCAGGCCGCAGCCGTGATGATCACGTCAGGGACCGGATTGCCCGCAGCGTCCGTCACAAACACGGTATAGGTCTTGCGATAGGTACTGCTGTCCGTACCATCGAGCACGTTGCCGCTGCCGGCGCTGATGAACAGCGATTTCTTCGTGACCGTCAGCTTGGCCGTGGCGCTGCTCGTCGATACGCCCTGCAATTGCGCCTGGACGATCACGCCGTCGACGCCGGTACTGGCCTGACCGGCAATATAGCTGACCGTGGCCATGCCGTCGCTATCGGTATTGACCACCGACGGCGAGCTCAAGGAACCACCGCTGGCATCGCTCAGAATGGTAAAGCCGACCTGGGCATTCTTGACGAGGTTGTTTTCCGCCGTGCCATCACGCACGACGGCGCGAAGGGAGCTGCGCTGGGAGGTGCTGCCTGCCGTATTGGCGCCGATCACCGCAGGGTCGGCCTGCAAGGTGATGGTTGCCTGTGGCGTGAGCGGAGCGACGAATTCCACGTCGGCCTGCACCGACACGCCCGTGCCCTCGTTCCTGGCAGTCAGCGACGTGCGGCCCGCGCCGGCAGCCTGCACGTAGGCGATGGCATTGCCGCCAACGAGCGGCAGCGGCGCCAGCAACGGCGTGGCGCAGCCGGCATCCTGGTAAATTGTGCCGCGGGAAGTGCTGAAACGGACATTGCCCGTTTGCGGTGTGCCGGCCACATCGCTGTGTACGCTGATCGCGTAGCAGGTTCGCGTTGCCAGTGTTGTCAGCGCAACATTGGCACCGGTGACTGCGTTGATCGTGAAATTGGCCGCATTGATCGCCACGGGCATGGCCAGGCTGTCGCCCTGGGCCTTGATGGTGATCGTATCGCTGGTACCGGATTGAGCGTTGTAACTCAAGACCAGCTGCCCATTATTGTCCGTCAATGCCGGGCTGGCGCCGCCGCCCTTGACCGTCAGCGGATTGATCTGCGCACTGAAGGTGACCGGCTTGCCCACCAGCGCATTGCCGCTGGAGTCGACCAGCTTGACCACCATGTCGGTACTCGTTTTCAGGTTGGTCGACGAAAAGGCATTGGCGGCCAGTTTCGTGCCAGTGACACTGATCTCGGTATCGGCCGTCTGCGCACCGGCACTGGCGCTGACCTTGATCGTGCGCAGGCTGGCGTCGCCGCCCGTGTTGAGGCTGACGATAGCCTGCCCTTGCGCATTGGTACTGACCACCGTTGCGCCCAGCGCACCCGAATCTGCTTTGAAGGTGACGTTGGCATTGGGCACTATCGCATTATTGGCGTCCTTGACAAAGGCGATGACATTGACCGCGGTACCGCCCGACGAAGCCAGGGTGCCACTGGAAGAAGTCAGCAACAGAGTCGCGATACCGGACGTGACCGGCACTACCTTGACGACGACCGGAGCGGACGTGATACCGCCGCTGCTGGCACTGATCGTGATGTCGCGCAAGGTCGCGTCGCCTTTCACGCTGAGCTTTTCAACCACGGTGCCGTTGGCATCCGTGACGCGCGTCGTGTTGCTGATCGTGCCCGAACTGGCCGTGAAGGCAACCGTCTGGCCACTCAGGGCGTTATTGCTTGCATTTTTCACAATTGCCGTCAGCGTGACTTCCGTGCCGTCGGCGCCCGAGGCAACAATCGTCGTGGCGCTGGCCACGAGCGAGATGCTGGCAACGCCGCTGTTCGCGCCGCCAGGCGTACCCAGGGTCGGATCACCGCCGCCGCCGCCGCAGGCGGCCAGCAGGGAGCCCAGCGCCAGCATGACCAGCCAATTCGATACCCTACTCCAAGAAGTATTGCCAAAAGAAAAATTCCGCATAGTCGCCATCAGTCCGCTTTCGTTTGCATTGTTACTTAAACGTAAAGATGTGACATTAACGTGTTGCTGGCCGATCTGCCACTATTTTCGGCGTAATAAACACCATCAGTTCCGTTTTTTCTTGACTGCGGCCCGTGCTGCGGAAAAAAACACCAAACACGGGGATGTCGCCCAGCAGCGGCACCTTGCTGTCCGTGCCCCGCTCCGATTGCTGATAAATACCGCCCAGCACCACGGTTCCGCCATCTTCCACCATCACTTGCGTGCGCACGTGCTTGGTGTCGATGGCGAAACCGGAGCGTGTTTCCTGGCCCACACTGTCCTTGTTGACGTCCACTTCCAGCACCACGTTGCCGTCGGGCGTAATTTGCGGCGTCACTTCCAGACGCAGGTTCGCCTTGCGAAACGTGATCGACGTGGCGCCGCTGCTGGTGGCCACCTGGTACGGCAGTTCGATGCCCTGCTCGATCAGCGCCAGCACCTTGTCGGCCGTCACCACGCGGGGGCTGGAAATGATCTTGCCCCTGCCGTCCGCTTCCAGCGCGGACAACTCCAGGTTCAGAAAGCGGTTGGCGGCCGCCGAAAACAGGCTCAGGGCGAAGCTGGCCGGCTGCAAGCCATTGATGCTGGCGGCCGGCAAGTTGACGAATTGCGTGTTCGGCACGAAGGCGCCGCTGCCCGCCACCGTTTGCCCCGTCGCCTCGCCCACGCCCTGATACGTGCCGCCGATGGCCGCGCGGCGTCCGCTGCCGCCCAGCGAAAAACCGGGCACCTGGCCCGCCGCCAGCCGCTGGTCCGTAAAACCGAGGCGCGCGCCCAGGTTGCGGCTGAAACTGTCGTTCGCCTCGACGATGCGCGCCTCGATCATGACTTGTCGGGTTGGAATATCCGTCTTGGCGATCAGCTGACGGATCTGTTCCAGGCGCGCCGGCACGTCGGTGACGAACAGCTGATTCGTGCGCGGCTCGATCAGCACGCTGCCACGGCGCGACAGCAGCCGGCTGCGCCCTTCCCCCGCGTCCAGGCCGAACACGGTACGGAACGCTTCGGCTTTCTGGTAATTGAGCTGGAAGATGTTTGATTGCAAGGGTTCAAGTTCCGCGATCTGCGCGCGCGTTTCGAGCTCCAGTTTTTCGCGCGCGAGGATTTCCTCACGCGGCGCAATCCACAGCACGTTGCCATTGCGCCGCATGTCCAGGCCCTTGGCCTGCAGCAGCACGTCGAGCGCCTGGTCCCACGGCAAGTCGCGCAGGCGCAGGGTTACATTGCCCGCCACGCTGTCGCTGGCGATGATGTTTTGCCCGGACGCATCGGCCAGGATGTGCAAGGCCGCGCGCACGCCCACGTTCTGGAAATCGACGGAAATTTTGTCGCCCGCATACAGACGCGGCGCCGTCACCTGCACCACCGCCTCCTGGGCAAGGACACCGGCATGCAGACACAGCATGGCGGCCACGAGCATGCGGAGCGGCCTCATGGCGCCGCCTCGGGCAGGCTGGCCTTCGCCCCTGCCACCTGCAAGGCCAGGCTGCCGCGCCGCTCGCGCCAGGGGCCATCCGCCTCGCGCAGCAATTCACGGTACTGCACGGCCTGTTCACTGATGCCCGTCACCACACCGTGGTCTTGCCCCAGATACTGGCCCACGGCCACCCGGTACATGCGCTGGCCCGCCAGCAGCAGCGCGTTCAGGCGCCCGTCCTGTTGCACGCTGCCGACCATGGTGATGGCAGGCAAGGCCACGCTTTCCAGCGGCTCGCGCACCCGGCGCGGATCGGGTCCCGCCACGCCCCCACGCTGTCCGGGCGCGGGCGGCAAGGCATTAAATGGATCGGCCAGGGCCGCCGCCTCGTAAGGATGCGGCGCGACAGCGGCAAGCGGGCGCCATGCCGGCGCACTGCCCTTTGAAGGCAATGCCGCTTGCGCCGCCCGCTCCCCCGCTTCGGGCAAACGATACGCCTGCAACACGGCATCCAGGGTCAACAAGCGATCCTTGCCAAGGGTCAAGGCCAGCGCATGCACCGTGACGATGCGCGGCAGGCGCGCCAGGTCTGCCAGCAGCGCGCCCATGGCGTGGTAGCCGCCACGCAACTGTATCGTGATCGGCAAGGCGACATACGGCGCTTGCGGCCGCGCCGCGCCCGGCTTGAACAGTGAAAATTGCAGCCCGCGCGACCGGCCGGCGGCATTAATGTCCGTCAACAGCGCCGCCATCGCCTGCTGGTCAGGCAGTTGCTGTTCCAGCAGGGCCAGCTCGGCGCCGGCCTGACGCTGCTCTGCACGCCACTGCGGCAACTGCTTTGCCCTGGCCTGCGCCGCCAGATAATCGGCGCGCAAGCGGGCTTCCTCACTGTGCGCCAATCGCACTGCAGCCATCAGTCCATCGAGCCATGTGGCGTGCAGCAGGGCAGTCAGCAGCATGCCGGCCAGCGCAGCGCAAGCAAGGCGCGCCGGCAGCGGCCACAGTGACGCGGTCTTCAAGCTCAGCATGATCAACCTCCACGACTAAGAGCCTATCCCAGTAGATGAATACATCTCTTGCAAGCGCCCCTCAGAAGCGGGGAGTCGTCGCGTGGCTCGCCACGCGTCCTCCTCGCGCCTTGTCCGCGCTCCTGATGTGCTGCCTGCAAAAGACACTCCCTACTGGGATAGGCTCCAAGATTGTCCAGCGGGTGCCAAAGCCAGCCGTATCGTCCATTCCACGGCGCCATCGGCCGCGCCGCGCACTTCCATCACTTCCGGCCGGGACCAAGGCGCGGCCTGCGCCAGCGCCAATAATAGTGCCGCGACCTTTTCCTGCGAAACGGCCTGCCCTTGCAGGCGCACCATCGCCGTTTCCTGGCGCACACTGTGCAGGGCGACGCCAGCCGGCATCGCCTGGGCCAGGGCCGCCAGCATGCGCACCCAGGCATCGCGCTGCTCTTGCAGACTGGCAATGGCTTGCTGGCGCAGCAGCAGGGCCGCCGTCTCGCCCTGCACGCGCTTGCCTGTGACAAGGACCGTATTGACTTGCTGCATGGCATGGCGCCAGCCCTCCTGGCGTTGCAACTGCACGTCGAGCTGGTGCTGCAGCCAGGCACCCGCCGCCAAGGCCGTCAGCAATCCCAACAGCGCCCCGCCGGCCAGTTGCCACAGCAGCCGCTGAATACGCCTGCGGCGTGCCGCCTGGCGATACGGCAAAAGATTGATGCATGGCACTTCCGCCACGGCCTTCATCGGGCGTACCGGTGCATGGCCAGGCCCCAGGCCAGTTGATAGTTCAGGCCGCCGCCGGGCAAGGCTTGCCAGCCGCCCTGCGCGAGCGCCGCCTGCAAGGCAAGCGCCTCGCTATCCATAATGACGGGCGTCAAGCCGGCCGCCTTGGCCGCATCGAGACGGCGCTGCACGCTGGCGCGCCGCGCCGCCACCAGCAACACGTCGATCTCGCTGCCGGTCTGGCCGGCAAGCGGCGGCGCAGGGCCGAGAATGAAAAAATCCAGGTTGGCGTCTTCCAGCGCAAACGGCATGTATTGTCCCGCTTCCAGTTCCACGAGGATTTCCAGTTGTTCCTCCGGCAATCCGGCAGGCAGGCGGATCGCATGCGTGATCAGGGCCGTGGCCGGCATGGCCAGCGCCACGCGCGTGCAGCCGCTGCCACTGTCGCGGCATGCCAGGCGCACGGCGGCAGCCAGGCCCTGCAGATCTTCGATCATGCCCTCACGCATTACTCCTGCCGCCAGCGCGGCGCTGCCGCAATGCCGGCACGCCAGTGTTCCCCGCCGGCGTATCAACTCGACCACGCGCACGGCGTCGTCCGCGATGTCGACGCCCAGCAAGCCGGTGCCAAGAAGACTGCTGATGGACATGTTTTTCATAGAGAAACGTCAGCGTGGAAGGAAGTCCTGCCATCCGCAAGCCTAGTCCCGGCAGCGCTGGCTTGTAAACGGATTTCACGCTGGTGTCTGCGGCGCGCGGCGCCTATCTGGCGGGGCCGTGATCTGGCGCAGGATAATTGTTACCAAATCCTGGTTGCCAGCGGGCCAATACACGCTTATATAGAGTATCGGCAAGTTTCAACACTCCCCCGGCAAGCGCCACGGCGCGCTGCCACCCCGGCAAGCTCGCTTATAATTGGCCGGCATAATTAACCGAAAGACATACGACGCATGACATCTTCAAAATCCGCTGGCCCCGCTGGCTCGAAGCCGCCCACCAAGGGCAGCAAACCCAAACGTTTCCTGCTGATGGCCCTGGCATCGCTGCTGGGCCTGGGCATCGTCGGCGTGTTGCTGGTGGTCTTCGGTCTGGCCATGGCCTATCCGAACCTGCCGGCGCTCGATACCTTGACCGATTACAAGCCCAAGATGCCGCTGCGCGTGTTCACGTCCGACAGTGTGCTGATCGGCGAGTTCGGCGAGGAACGGCGCAACATGGTGCACATCAAGGATATTCCCGATGTCATGAAGAAAGCCGTGCTGGCCATCGAAGATGACCGCTTCTATGAGCATGGCGGCGTCGATTACCTGGGCATCACGCGCGCTGCCCTGCACAACCTGACGGGCGGCGCCAAGCAAGGCGCCTCGACCATCACGCAGCAGGTGGCGCGCAATTTCTTCCTGTCCAGCGAACAGACCTTGAAACGCAAGGCGTATGAAGTCTTGCTGGCATGGAAGATCGAGAAAAACCTCAGCAAGGACCAGATCCTCGAAGTGTATATGAACCAGATTTATCTGGGACAGCGCGCCTACGGCTTCGCCTCGGCCGCGCAAATCTATTTCGGCAAGAATATCCAGGACCTCACCGTGGCCGAAGCGGCCATGCTGGCCGGCTTGCCGAAAGCGCCGTCCGCCTACAATCCCGTCGTCAATCCGAAACGCGCGCGCATGCGCCAGCAATACATTCTGCAGCGCATGGCGCAACTGGGCTACATCACGCCGGCGCAGTACGAAGAAGCGAAAAATGAAGAGCTGAAAGTGAAAACCGACAGCAGCGCCTTCGGCGTGCACGCGGAATATGTGTCGGAAATGGCGCGCCAGCTGGTCTACGAGCAATTCAAGGAAGACACCTATACGCGCGGCCTGAACGTCTACACCACCATCACCAAGGCCGACCAGGACGCCGCCTACATCGCCTTGCGCAAGGGCGTCATGGATTACGAAAAACGCCACGGCTACCGCGGCCCGGAAGCGTATATCGAGATTCCGAAGACCAAGGCCGAAGCCGATGACGCGATCGAGACGGAGCTGGCCGACCACCCGGACAGCGACGACATCATCGCCGCCATGGTGCTGCAAGCCTCGCCCAAATCGTTGCAGGCTGTCACCTCGGCCGGCGAGGAAATCACCATTACCGGCCCCGGCCTGACCTTCGGCGCGGCCTGGCTGTCGGAAAAAGCGGCGCCGAACCGCCGCATCAAGCGTGGCGCCGTGATCCGTGTCATGCAGGAAAACAACGCCTGGGTCCTGACGCAGATGCCGGAAGTGCAATCGGCATTCATCTCGGCCAGCACCACGGACGGCGCCATCCGCGCCATGGTGGGCGGCTTCGATTACAACCGCAACAAGTTCAACCACGTCACGCAGGCGTGGCGCCAGCCCGGTTCCGCGTTCAAGCCCTTCATCTATTCCGCCTCGCTGGAACGGGGCCTGTCGCCGGCCACCATCATCAACGATGCGCCCATCTCGTTCGACGCGGGCCAGACGGGCGGCCAGGCGTGGGAACCGAAGAACTACGACAGCAAATACGATGGCCCGATGACCATGCGCAAGGGCTTGATGAAATCGAAGAACATGATTTCCATCCGCATCCTGCACAAGATCGGCGCCAAGTATGGCCAGGAATACGCGACGCGCTTCGGCTTTGACGCGGACAAGAACCCGCCGTACCTGACCCTGGCCCTGGGCGCCGGCAACGTGACGCCCCTGCAGATGGCCGGCGCCTACGCCGTGTTCGCCAACGGCGGCTACAAGATCAACCCGTACCTGATCGCCAAGGTGACCGACAGCGACGGCAATGTCCTGTCGCAAGCCAAGCCGGACCTGGCGGGCGAGGAAGCCAACCGCGTTATCGACGAGCGCAATGCCTTCATGATGAATAGCATGCTCAACGACGTCGTGCGCTTCGGCACGGCCAATAAAGCCATGGCATTGAAGCGCCCTGACCTGGCCGGCAAGACGGGTACGACCAACGATTCCATCGATGCGTGGTTCGCCGGCTACCAGGCCAAGCTGGTGGGCATCGCCTGGATCGGCTACGACCAGCCGCGCAACCTGGGCAACCGGGAAACGGGCGGCGGCCTGGCCTTGCCGATCTGGATCAGCTACATGGCGAAAGCCCTGAAAAGCATTCCCGTCGAGGAGCGCGCCGTGCCGGAAGGCCTGATCCGCGTGGGCGATGAGTACTACTATGCGGAAAATCCGCCGGGCACGGGCGTCGGCAGCCTGGAAGGCGCGGCGCGCGGTACGCCGGAAGAAGAAAAGGCGAAAGAAGCCGTGAAGAACGAGTTGTTCTGACGGCAGCGCATGGAGTAGGTCGGGTTAGGCCGCAGGCCGTCACCCGACACCACGCCGGCGCCAAATGTTGTCGGATTACTGTCCAGTCCTAAAATAGGTTGACAGTATTTATTGCTGCACAAACGCCCGATGCACCGCATCGGGCGTTTTGTACT
>NZ_JBXAHC010000014.1:0-149291 GCF_058794735.1 Janthinobacterium sp. GW823-FHT06H09
CCAAGATTTTGACAGCGGTCGATACCGTTCGCAATACCACGAACGGCATGAGGGGAATAATACAAGGTCGGATTAGCGGGGCGCAGCCACGCGTCATCCAACAACCGTGTTGACGCGGCCGGCAGTGGTGTCGGGTTACGCGCCTTGCGCTAACCCGACCTACGCGAGCGAAATCTCGGAAAAGTAGGTCGGATTAGCCCGGAGGGCGTAATCCGACAATCGCGTTGACCTCACAGCAGGTAGGTCGGATTAGCGGGGCGCAGCCACGCGTCATCCGACAACCGTGTTGACGCGGCCGGCAGTGGTGTCGGGTTACGCGCCTTGCGCTAACCCGACCTACGCCAGCGCCATGTCAGAGAAAGTAGGTCGGATTAGCCCGGAGGGCGTAATCCGACAACCGTGTTGGCCGCCCCGTGTTCAGCAAAATCAGGCCGTGCCGCCGACCGTGATGCCGTCCAGGCGCAAGGTCGGCTGCCCCACGCCCACGGGCACGCTTTGCCCTTCCTTACCGCACACGCCCACGCCCGAGTCGAGGCGCATGTCGTTGCCGATCATGGAGACGCGGTTGAGCACGTCCGGGCCGTTGCCGATCAGGGTGGCGCCCTTCACCGGATAGCTGAGCTTGCCGTTTTCGATCATGTACGCTTCGCTGGCCGAAAAGACGAACTTGCCATTCGTGATGTCGACCTGGCCACCGCCGAAGTTGACGGCATACAAGCCGTTTTTCACGGAAGCGAGGATCTCGCCTGGGTCCTTGTCGCCACCCAGCATATACGTATTCGTCATGCGCGGCATGGGCAGGTGGGCGAACGATTCGCGACGCGCGTTGCCCGTCACGGGCATCTTCATCAGGCGCGCGTTCATCGTGTCCTGGATGTAACCCTTCAGGATGCCGTCTTCGATCAGGGTCGTGCACTGCGTGGGATTGCCCTCGTCGTCGATATTGAGCGAACCGCGCCGGCCGGCCAGGGTGCCGTCATCGACCACGGTGACGCCCTTGGCCGCCACGCGTTCGCCGATGCGGCCCGAAAACGCGGACGAACCCTTGCGGTTGAAATCGCCTTCCAGGCCGTGGCCGATCGCTTCGTGCAGCAAGATGCCGGGCCAGCCCGGTCCCAGCACGATGGTCATGGGCCCGGCGGGCGCGGGGCGCGCTTCCAGGTTCACCAGCGCCGAATTGACGGCATCGCTGGCATATTGCTCCAGCACGGCATCGCTGAAATAGTCGTAGCTGAAACGCCCGCCGCCGCCGGCCGAGCCCGTTTCGCGGCGGCCGTTCTGTTCCGCGATCACGGTCAGCGACACGCGCGCCAGCGGGCGGATGTCGGCCGCCAGCACGCCGTCGCTGCGCAGCACCAGCACCACGTCGTACTCGCCGGCCAGGCCCGCCATCACTTGCACCACCCGGGGGTCTTTCGCCCGCGCCATCTTTTCCACGCGCTCGAGCAGCTGCACCTTGGCCGTGGCATCGAGCGAGGCGAGCGGATCGTTAGGCAGGTACAGCGAGCGTCCGCCCTGCGGCTGCATCCGGCCCGCGATCTTGATTTTGCCGGCGCCCGCGCGCGCAATCGTGCGCGTGGCCGCTGCCGCTTCCAGCAGGGCCCGCTCGGAAATGTCATCGGAGTACGCAAACGCCGTCTTGTCGCCGGACACGGCGCGTACGCCCACGCCCTGGTCGATGGAAAAGCTGCCCGTCTTGACGATGCCCTCTTCCAGGCTCCAGCCTTCGCTCTTGGTCGACTGGAAATACAGGTCGGCATAGTCGACCTTGTGCGTAAACATCGTGCCCAGGGCTTTGAGCAGCTTGTCTTCGTCCAGGCCGAACGGCGTGAGCAGGATATCGCGCGCCACGGCCAGGCTGGACAGATTGGGTTCAAATGGAATCATGGCTATCTTTTCTCAACATTCAATTTACATCGTCCGATGGGTTAGCGCGGGCAGGGACTCGCGCACGCCGGCCAAAAACACCAGGTCGATCTCGCCGCTGACCACGCCCTCGCCTTCCGGCAGCACGGCGATCACTTCGCCCCACGGGTCGATCAGCATGCTGTGGCCCCAGGTGCGGCGGCCGTTCGGATGCAGGCCGCCCTGCGCCGAGGCCAGTACATAGCACTGGTTTTCGATGGCGCGCGCGCGCAGCAGCACTTCCCAGTGGGCGCTGCCCGTCGTATGGGTAAACGCGGCCGGCACGACGATCAGCGCGCAATCGCCCATGGCGCGGTACAGTTCGGGAAAGCGCAGGTCATAGCAGATGGACAGGCCGACGCGGCCGAACGGCGTCTCGATAGCGCGTACCTGCGCGCCCGGCACGATGGTGCGCGATTCATTGTACGACTCGGTGCCGCGCGTAAAACCGAACAGGTGGATCTTGTCGTAGCGGCCGGCCGGCTCGCCTTGCGGGTCGTACACCAGCGTGGTGTTCAAAACCTTGCCCTCCTCGCCGGAAATCAGGGGCAAGGTGCCGCCGATCAGCCAGATGCCGTGCTGGCGCGCCATCTGCGCCATACCATCCTGGATGGGGCCGCTGCCAGGCTGTTCCGCGTGGGCCAGCTTGTCCGTTTCCTGCTTGCCCATGATGGCCCAGTATTCGGGCAGCACCACCAGTTGCGCGCCACCGGCGGCGGCCTGCGCCACCAGGCGCCGCGCCGTAGCCAGGTTGTCTTCCACGGAAGGCGAGGAAATCATTTGTACTGCTGCAACTGTATGCATCATTTCACCTCTTGTACATTCGACCTTGCCGAATGGCATTTATTTCGCCACGGCATCGCTCGCCGCCGCTGCGGGCATGGCGACAGGTTCCAATTTACCACCATCGAGCTTGGTCACGACGGGCGATTTCCACGGGCCGGCGATCTGCATATGGTAGGTGAGTGCTTTCATCACGGGCGCGCGCAGGAACAGTTGCGCCAGGAAACTGCCCAGGCCGATGACGGGATTGACGGCCAGCGCGTACACGAGCGGTCCCGTTCCCAGGTTAAATTCGGGGATCACCACCACGTGCAAATTCGTCGTTTCATTGGCGATATCGGCCGTGCCATCCATCAGCACGGTGGCCGCCACGCCATGCATCTTGAGGTTATCGGTGGTCACCACGCCGCGCTTGATGCTGGCGTTGGCCGTGATGCCGTCGAAGGCCAGGCCTTCGGAAAACACGTCGTGGAAATCGAGTTTCAGCAGGCGGGGCAAGGCTTGCAGGCTGAGTACGCCCAGCAGCTTGGCCGCGCCCGGGTCCTGTTTGAGGAACTGGCCCGATTCCACCTTCATCTCGATCTGTCCCGACAAGGTGGGAATGTCTAGCGAATACGGCAAGCCATTCCAGGCGATATCGCCGCTCAGACGGCCCTTGCCGCGGCGCACCGTGTCGGCAAAGCCGAAGCGGTCGAGCAGCTTGCCCGCATCGACGATGTCGAGGCCGAATCGCAGGCTGGTCGTGCTTTGTCCATCCTTGATGACCCATTTTCCACTGCCGCTCAGCGCGCCATCGGCGTTCGACAGTTGCAGCTTACCCACGCGCCACTCGCGCCCGCCCGCCGCCATCGTGTTATAGGCCTGCAACTCCAGCCGGCCGATCTTCTTGTTGAACAGTTCAAATTGCTCGGCAACGATATCGAGCGAGGGGATCGACTGGGCGCCACTCTTTCCTTCCAGCAAATTCTTGACGTCGTTGGCAGCCGACTCCGGAATGATCAGCGACGACAGGCGCGCCGTCATCTTGCCCAGACCGGACGGCGTTTCCAGCCACGTCACATAGCCCGACACTTGTTTTGCGTCGATATTGGCTTGCCACACATCCTTTTGATGCGTGGCGCCGACCACGACGTTTTCCAGCTTGCGCTCGCCCAGCATCAGTTCGCTGGCACGGGCCGCCATCATGTCCGGCACCACATATTGCGCAATATCGGGCGCATCGTCGGCGGCGCCGCTGTCGCCGGACGCCGGGGCGCTGCCGGCGATCTCGCTGCCGACGGCGATCCAGCTGTCCACGTCCAGGGTTTTCATGTTGACGTTAAGCATCATGCCGCTATCGGGCTCGGGCGCCGGCACGTTCACGCCGATGCCGCCGCGCACCAGGCGCCAGGCGTCCTTGCCCTGCTTCTGGCGCTGGTAGCGGGCAGCGATGCCGGAGCCGAGCGCGATGCGGATATCATCCGTGCGCAGGCCCGCGCCGTTGGCCGCATTGCCCGTCAGGGTGAATTTCACGGGCAGGCTGTCGCCGGCCGGCTTTTTCAGGGGAGCGGGGAAATCCAGGCCCAGGCCCGTCAGCGGCGACTCGACATTGACCACCACCTGGTGGTCGCGCGCCGTAATCAAGCCGTTGTAGCGCGCGCCGCCATTCAAATGTTTCGCCAGGCGCTGCAGCACGGGCGCCGGATAGGTCTTGCGCAAGCCGTCGATGGTCATGTTGCCGGCGATTTTCACTTGAATCGAACTGTCCGCCTGCGTGCCGCCCGAGATGGCCAGCGGCCCGCCCAGCAGGCTGCCATTCAAGCCATTGAGGTTGACGCCCTTTTCGTTGAACTCGATCTTGCCCTGCGTGCCCAGCACGGGCGGCATGTCGTGGAACAGCACCACGTCGTTGCCCGCCAGCTGCAAGCTGCCCTGCACGGTCGACTCGAGCATGCGCTCGATCGGCAAGTGCAGTTTGAGGGCCAGCCTGGCGTTGCCCGTCGCCGTCGTTTCGTCCGTGAAATGCTCGATCCAGCCCAGCACGGGGCTGGCCGTCACGTACTTGAGGAATTCCTGCATCGGTCCAGCCGCATTGCCTTCAATGTCAAGCAAGGTGTCGAAGACGGTCAGGTCGGGGATCACGGCTTTGACATTCGTCAAGGCCACGCCGCCCGTGGTGGCCGTGTCGCCGCGAATTTCCATGCGCGCCCGCTCGAACACAAAACTGCCCTTGATCTTTTCCGCCTGCGGCCACAGGGGCGCCTTGCCCGCCAGCGGGCCGCTTTCGGCAAATTCGCCGGGCGCATAGTTCAGCTTGCCATTCTCGATCTTGCCGGCAATACGGAAGTCGCCACGGTTGCGCTGGGCGGCATTCCGCTGGGCGGGTGTATCGGCCTTGAACGGAAAATGCTCGAGTTCGCCGCGCAGGCGCAGACTGACATCGTGCGCCATGCCGCCTTCCAGCGCGCCCGTCAGCCAGTGGCGCAGATGCTCGGGCGTTTGCAGCGGCAGGTAGCGGCCGATGGTGTTGATCTCGAAATTATCGATGGTGCCCGCCAAGTCGACCTGGCCCAGGTTCTTGCCGTCGAGCGGCATCCGATGCGAACCATGCAGGGCGACTCGCATGCCTTGTTGATTAAGATCAAGCCTGTCCAGGTCGACTTGTAGCATATTGTCTGCTTGGAAAGCCCAGCGCGCCTCCATTTCGAACTGTTCGAACGGCAAGGCCGGCTCACTCAAATAGGAGGCCAATTGCAATACCAATCCCCGTGCATCGATATCGACCTTGCCGCCCTTGTCGCTGGCGTCGATACTGCCAGTCAAATGTTCGAAACCGGGAATAGCCGGTGCGGCGGCCTGCGCGGGGCTGGTCGCCGTCTTCGCCACGGCCAGGCGCGCCGGCTGCGCATTCAGGCCCAGATCGATGAGCTTGCCGCGCAGACGGTAGCTGGCGGGGGTGGCCATCTCGCCTTCCCATTGCGCTGAAAAATCCTGCAAACGCCCGCGCGGTGCCAGGGCGTCGAGGCGCTGGCGCTGCTGCTCGCCCAGCGGCAGCTTGTCGGCCAGTGCGGCCAGGGTTTGCAAATCGAGCGACTTGGCCGTGATTTCCGTGCGCGCCGGCTTGCGCTTCGTGGCAGCGATGAAACGCTCGGACAAGGTCGTGGGCGGCAGGCTGAGGCCATCGCGGGTTTCCACCGCGAAATTCGTCAATTCCACCTGATGGCCATTCGCGCCAAAGGTGGGCTTGCCGTCGGGCACCTGCGCCGACAGCTCTTCTTTGGCCGAAATGCGTCCGCTGACCGACAGCAGGTCGAGCGGCGCGATATGCTCGCCCAGCTGCGCCTGCACATCCGTCAAGCCCACATCGGCCGTGAAGCCGGCCAGGCGCGCGTGATCCAGGCTCAACCAGGCGCGCAGCGCGCCCTTGCCCTGGCTCAGTTCGAATGGATAGTCGAGGTAGCGGCGCCAGGCGGCCAGGTCGGCGTTTTTCAGGTCCGCGTACAGCTCGCCCTTCCACATCGATACATCGGAGATGCGCGTGCTGAAAGGCGGATGCGTGAAGTGAGCGCGCACATCGATGGGCGCGGCCAGGCTGGCGGGCGGCGTGGCCTGCAAGCCCAGCCTGTGGCTGCGCCAGCGATTGCGCAGCAGCAGATTGACCTGCGACAAAGCCAGCTCCGGCGTGCCGCGCGCTTCGTCCGTCCAGCGCACCTTGCCGTCGCGAATGATGATGTCATGCTGCGACAGCAGCCAGTCGGCGCCCTTGCCATCGCTGCCTTGCGTGCTGTCGATCAACACCCCGGCCACATACAGCTTGCCATCCTTGCTGCGCCGTACGTCCAGGTCGGGCCGCGTGATTTCCAGGGTGGTGAAGCGCACGGAACCGAGCACGCTCCACCACGACACGGTGGCCGATATGCTCGGCAGGCTGAGCGCCTGGCGGCCCGCCTGGTCGCGCAGGGTCACGTCGCCGAAGAAGAGATTGGGCCGCACGCCATGCCAGGAGGCATAAATACGCGCGATGCTGACAGGGTTGCCCAGCGCGCGGCTGGCCGCCCGCTCGATATCGCCTTTGTAATAATCGATATTCGGCAGGATCGCGTAGCGCAGGAATAAAAACAGCACGGCGAAGGCGAAATACGCGAGCAGCACCAATTTGATGGTAAAACCCAGCACATGGTGGGTGGCCAGGTTGGCCAGGCGATAGGCGGCACGCAGCCGCTGCCAGCGCAGGGCCAAGGGCACATGCTCTGTCACGCTTGCTTCTGGCGGTTTTTGCATCAATAAGCTAATAAACTGGCCCGGCGTCAAATAATGGCAAAAATCGTCTGCATTCGTGGTGCGCGCCTGCATCCTTGCGCTTGCGTCTGAGCAAAGCCTCCCTTACCATCGTTCGGAAGAGCACGCACTACCGGCGGTATTGGGCCGGCGGCACAATTTTACCGCATCCCCCGCCGTTCGCCGCCAAGTTAAACAAGAACATGCACGCAGCATCCACGAGACCCTTACCGATACCATGAGCACACAGCCTTTGATCTCCGCCTCCCGTTTCTACCAGCGCTGGCTGGACGCCGCCCCCGAGCGCGCCGCGCAGGTAACGCAACTGGTGCGCGCACCATTGGACGGGCTCGACTTTGCCGCCGCGCTGGCCGAGCAATCGAACGCCGCCACGCCGCCGCTGCCGCCCGAGCGGGCCATGCGCCGCCTGCGCAATCTGCTCGTCTGCGGTCTGATCGCGCGCGATCTTGGCGGTCAGGCCGACTTGCATGAAGTCGTCACGGCCATGACGGGCTTTGCCGATTTCGCCATCCGCACGCATGTGGACGCCATCATGGACGAAATGGTGGCCCTGCACGGCATGCCTGTCGGCGAGGAATCAGGCGAGGAACAGGCTTTGATGGTGCTGGCGATGGGCAAGCAGGGCGGCGGCGAGCTCAACGTCTCGTCGGATATCGACCTGATCTTTGTGTATCCGGAAGATGGCGACACGCAAGCGACCTTGCCGGGCCAGCGCAGCCTGTCCAACCACGAGTTTTTCATTCGCATGGGCAAGAAACTGATCGCCGCCCTGGCCGAGATCACACAGGACGGATTTACTTTCCGCGTGGACATGGCCTTGCGTCCGAACGGCAACTCGGGTCCGCTGGCCGCCAGTCTGGGCATGGTCGAGCAATACCTGATTGTGCAGGGACGCGAATGGGAGCGCTATGCCTGGGTCAAGGCGCGCGCCGTGACGGGCAAGCCGGAGGACATCGCCTCGCTCGACGCCATCGTGCGCCCCTTCGTCTTCCGCCGCTACCTCGATTTCGGCGTCATCGACGCCATCCGCACCATGCACGGCCAGATCCGCGCCGAGGTCAACCGCCAGGAACGGCTGCATCCGGACCGCAGCAACAACGTCAAGCTGGGCCGTGGCGGTATCCGCGAAATCGAATTCCTCGCGCAAGTATTCCAATTGATACGCGGTGGGCGCGACGCCGAGCTGCGCGAGCGCTCCACGCGCGCCACCCTGCGTACGGTGGCGGACAAGGGCTTGCTGGAACCGGCCATCGTGGAACAGTTGCTTGGTTCCTACACTTTCCTGCGCAACCTCGAACACCGGCTGCAGTATCTTGACGATGCACAGACACACACCCTGCCCGCGAATGACGCCGACCGCCTGGTGGTGGCGCAGATGATGGGCCTGCCCGACGTCGCTACCCTGCTGGCCCAGCTGGAAGCGCACCGCGTGTTTGTCGCCGGCCAGTTCGACGAAATGTTCAGCGACAAGAGCAGCGGCACGCCGCCGGCCGACACGGGCATCGACCCGCAGACGTCGAACGACTGCGCCGCGTCCGACCAGCAGGAAGCCATCGAGGCGCGCTTTGCCGCCATGGGTTTCCATGAACCGGCCGCCTGCGCGCGCCGTTTGCTGGCCACGTGGCAGGCGCCCCGGCTGCAATCCCTGCCCGAAGCGAGCCGCACGCGTCTGGTGGCCCTCGTCAATTCCGCCCTGCCCCTGATCACCGATTGCTCCGTGTCCAACGGCAATGCCAGCCAGCTGGCCACCCTGGGCCGGCTGCTCGATTTCCTGGAAGCCATTGCGCGCCGCTCGGCCTATCTGTCATTGCTGACAGAGTACCCGCACACGCTCGAGCGCGTGGTGCGCATGGTGTGCGCCAGCGGCTGGGCCGCCACCTTCCTCACGCAGCACCCGATCCTGCTCGACGAGCTGCTCGATGAACGCATCCGCAACACGGTGCCCGACCCGGCCGCGCTGGCGCTGGACCTGCAGCGCCAGCTCGACGACGCCCCCGGCGACACGGAGCGGCAGATGGATATCCTGCGCGAAATGCACCACGCGCAGCTGTTCCAGTGCCTGGCGCAAGACCTGGCGGGCGACCTGAGCGTGGAAAAGCTGGCCGATTACCTGTCGCAGCTGGCCGACATCATCGTCGCCGCCACCGTGCAAGCCGTGTGGCAAACGTTACCTGCGCGCCACCGCGAGGTGCCGAAATTCGCCGTCATCGCGTATGGCAAGCTGGGCGGCAAAGAACTGGGCTATGTCTCCGACCTTGACGTCATCTTCCTGTTCGACGACGACGACCAGGAAGCACCCGGCCTGTACGCCAAACTGGCGCAGCGTTTCATCACCTGGATGACCTCGCACACTTCGGCCGGCATCCTGTTCGACATCGACATCGCCCTGCGCCCCGATGGCGCCTCGGGCATGCTGGTGTCCAGCGTGCAGGCGTTCGAGCGCTACCAGAGCAGCGCGGCCTGGGTGTGGGAACACCAGGCGCTCACGCGCGCGCGCTTTTGCGCGGGCGACGTCAGCATCGGCAAGCATTTCGAGCGCATCCGCGACACGATCCTGCGCAAGGAACGCCCGGAAAACGGTCCGCTCAAGGGCGAAGTGGTGGCCATGCGCAAGAAGATGCTCGATGCGCATCCGCCCCGTCCCGGCAGCTTTGATCTGAAACAGGATCCGGGCGGCATGATCGACATCGAGTTCATGGTGCAATACCTGGTGCTGCAGCATGCGGCGCAGTATCCGCAGCTGACGGCCAACTCGGGCAATATCGCCCTGCTGCGCCTGTGCGGCGAACTGGGACTGATCGACGCGCAACTGGCGACCCTCGTTGCCGACGCCTACCGCGCGCTGCGCAAGCTGCAGCACCAGCTGCGCCTGCAAGGGCAGGACCTGGCCCGGGTGGAACCGGAACGGGTGCGCGTGCATGCGGACAACGTGATGCGCCTGTGGCACACGATCTTTCCCGCGACGATTGCATAAGCACGGCGCCGGCGTATGATACGTACAGGCAACTCCACTTCCCAGTGGTGCCGTACAACAGGCCGCGCCGGGGTTGCCCATACCAGGAGACAGCGTATGAAGACAAGTGTAAAAACGGCAAGTGTAAAAACGGGCATCCACGCCCTCGTTGCCAGTTTCATCCTCTGCGCCATGCCGGCAACGGCATGGGCCGCCCCCAGAGGCAGCGCGGATGAAGCCATCGCCATGACCAAGCGCGCCGTGGCCATGATCAAGGCCGACGGCAAGGAAAAGGCCTTTGCCGCCATTGCCGATCCCGCCAACACCAGCTTCCATGACCGCGACCTGTACATTTATGTGTACGACATGAATGGCGTCACCCTGGCGCACGGCAACAATCCCAAGATGGTCGGCAAGAACCTGATCGACCTGAAGGACAATGAAGGCAAGGCCGTCATCAAGTCGCTGATCGCCACGGCCAGCACGCCGGCCGGACGCGGCTGGGTAGACTTCAAGTGGCCCAATCCCCTGACCAAGGTGGTCGAACAAAAATCCGGCTACATCGAACGGGTCGACAATATGATCGTCGGTTCCGGCATCTATAAATAAGCCACGGCAAGAGGAAAACGCGCCCGCATGCCGCTCCATTACCTGTCCCGTCTGAGCGGATCGGCGCGCGATACGCAAGCCAATCTGCAGCTGGGCTGCGTGCTGGCGCTGGTGGCGGGCGCCGTCAACGCGGGCGGCTTTCTTGCCATCGGCGGCTATACCTCGCACATGACGGGCATCGTCTCGGGCATGGCGGACGACCTGGCGCTGGGCAACGTCACGGTAGCCCTGGCCGCGCTGGGCGCCTGGCTGGCCTTTGTCAGCGGCGCGGCCGTCACGGCCATCATGGTGAACTGGGGCAAGCGGCGCCGGCTGCACAGCCAGTTTGCCGCCAGCCTGCTGCTGGAAGCGGCGCTGTTGCTGCTGTTCGGCCTGACGGGCAATTACCTGGCCGCCATGCCCGACGTGCTGGGCCCCGTCACCATCTTGCTGCTGTGCTTTGTCATGGGCTTGCAGAACGCCATCATCACCAAGATTTCGGGCGCCGTCATCCGCACCACGCATGTGACGGGGCTGTCGACCGACATCGGCATCGAACTGGGCAAGATGGCGTATTACAACCGGCGCCACCTGCCGGACCGCATGGTCAAGGTCAACCGCGGCAAGCTCAGGACGCACAGCCTGCTGATCAGCTGCTTCTTCATCGGCGGCGTCAGCGGCGCACTGGCCTTCAAGCACATCGGCTTTCCCGCCGCCACCATCCTGCTCGCCGGCGTGCTGACCCTGCTATCGGGCGTGCCCGTGCTGCGCGACTTGCGCGTCTTGTGGCGCTTCTACCGGCGCCGTTTTTATTCGCACAGCCATGAATAAAAAAACGCCCCGAAGGGCGTTTTTTCTTATGCGGTCACAAAATTACTTGGCCGACATCAGTGCGACGGTGGTGTCGAGCATGCGGTTCGAGAAACCCCACTCATTGTCGTACCACGACGATACTTTCACCAGACGGCCCGACACCTTGGTCAGGGTCGAATCGAAGTTCGACGAAGCCGGGTTGTGGTTGAAGTCGATCGAGACCAGCGGTTCGGTCTGGTAGGTCAGGATGCCTTCCAGGGCGCCTTCCGACGCGGCTTTCATCAGCGCGTTGACTTCTTCCACGGTGGTGTCGCGCTTGGCGATGAAGGACAGGTCGACCAGCGACACGTTGATGGTCGGCACGCGGATGGCGAAGCCGTCCAGCTTGCCATTCAGCTCAGGCAGCACCAGGCCCACGGCGGCGGCGGCGCCCGTCTTGGTCGGGATCATGCTCATGGTGGCCGAACGGGCGCGGCGCAGATCTTCATGCATCACGTCGGACAGCACCTGGTCGTTGGTGTAGGCGTGCACGGTGGTCATCAGGCCCGTTTCGATGCCGATGGCGTCGTTCAATGGCTTGACCAGCGGTGCCAGGCAGTTGGTGGTGCACGACGCGTTCGAGATGACGGTGTCGGTCGATTTCAGCACCGAGTGGTTCACGCCGAACACGACGGTCGCATCGACGTCCTTGCCGCCGGGTGCCGAGATGATGACTTTTTTCGCGCCGCCCTTCAAGTGAGCCGAAGCCTTCTCTTTGGTGGTGAAGAAGCCCGTGCATTCCAGCACGACGTCCACGCCCAGCTCGCCCCATGGGATTTCAGCAGGATTGCGCTGTGCGAATACGCGGATCGGATCGCCATTGACGATCATGTTGTCGCCTTCGACGGTGACCGTGCCCGGGAACTTGCCGTGCGCAGTGTCGTAGCGGGTCAGGTGGGCGTTCGATTTGGCATCGCCCAGGTCGTTGATGGCAACGATCTGGATATCCTGTTTCTTGCCGCCTTCGTAGAAAGCGCGCAACACATTACGGCCGATGCGGCCGTAGCCATTGATTGCAACTTTGATCGTCATACTCTGCTCCTGATTAAAAAAGAAGGTACATGCACGCCCCCGGCGACAACATCGCCAGGACCGTTAAAAATCAATATTAGCCAGCGATAACGGCTTTCACCTTGGCGACGACGTTCTCGACCGTGAAGCCGAAGTGCTTGAACAGCACGCCGGCAGGCGCCGATTCGCCGAACGTGTCGATACCGACCACGGCGCCTTCCAGGCCCACGTATTTGTACCAGAAGCTGGTCACGCCCGCTTCGATGGCCACGCGCGGCACGCCTTTCGTCAGCACGCTGGCCTTGTAGGCGGCGTCCTGGCGGTCGTAGACGTCGGTCGACGGCATCGACACGACGCGCACATTGATGCCTTCCGAGGCCAGCGCGCTGGCGGCGGCGACGGCCAGTTCCACTTCGGAACCGGTGGCGATCAGGATCGCCTTGGGCTCAAGCACGTCGTTGAGCACATAGCCGCCGCGGTAGATGTTCTCGATCTGTTCGGCGCTACGTTCCTGGTACGGCAGGTTCTGGCGCGAGAAGATCAGGGTCGACGGACCGTCCTTGCGGCGCACGGCGGCGCCCCAGGCGGCAGCCGACTCGACGGTGTCGCATGGACGCCAGTTGTCCAGGTTCGGGATCAGGCGCATCGACGAGACGTGTTCGACCGATTGGTGCGTCGGGCCGTCTTCGCCCAGGCCGATCGAATCGTGGGTAAACACGAAGATCGAACGCAGTTTCATCAGGGCGGCCATGCGCAGGGCATTGCGGCTGTAGTCGGAGAACGTCAGGAACGTGGCGCCGAACGGGATGTAGCCGCCGTGCAGGGTGATGCCGTTCATGATGGCGCTCATGCCGAATTCGCGCACGCCGTAGTTGATGTGGTTGCCAGGCTGGCCCGAACGCACGGCCACGCACTCTTTCCAGTTGGTCAGGTTCGAACCGGTCAGGTCGGCCGAGCCGCCGAGGAATTCCGGCAGCGACGAAGCCAGTGCCTGGATGGCGTTCTGGCTGGCCTTGCGGGTGGCGATGTTTTCTTTCTTCTCGACGCAGGACGCGATGGCGGCGCTCAGGGCCGCTTCGAATGCCTGTGGCAGTTCGCCTTGCATGCGGCGCGTCAGTTCAGCCGCTTGCTGCGGGAATTCGCGGCTGTAGGCGGCAAAGCGCTCGTTCCAGTCCGCTTCCAGCAGGGCGCCCTGCTTCTTGGCGTCCCACGCGGCGTACACGTCGGCCGGCATTTCGAACGGTGCGGCATCCCAGCCGATGTATTCGCGCACGGCAGCGATTTCCTTGTCGCCCAGCGCGGCGCCGTGGACCTTGTCGCCGCCTTGCAGGTTCGGCGAACCCTTGCCGATGATGGTCTTGCAGCAGATCAGGGTTGGCTTCGATGCGGTCTTGGCGGCGGCGATGGCGGCTGCCACGGCGGCCACATCGTGACCGTCGACGGCGCGGATGACGTTCCAGCCGTACGCTTCGAAACGGGCCGGGGTATCGTCCGTGAACCAGCCTTCGACTTTGCCGTCGATGGAAATGCCGTTGTCATCGTACAGGGCGATCAGTTTGTTCAGGCCCAGGGTGCCGGCCAGCGCGCACACTTCGTGCGAAATACCTTCCATCAGGCAACCATCACCGACGAAGGCGTAGGTGTAGTGGTTGACGATGTCGTGGCCAGGCTTGTTGAATTCAGCGGCCAGCAATTGCTCCGACAGGGCCATGCCGACGGCGTTGGCGATGCCCTGGCCCAGCGGGCCGGTGGTCGTTTCCACGCCGGGCGTGATATCGACTTCCGGGTGGCCCGGGGTTTTCGAATGCATCTGGCGGAAGGCCTTGATGTCATCCATCGACAGGTCGTAGCCCGTCAGGTGCAGCAGCGCGTAGTGCAGCATCGAGCCGTGGCCGTTCGACAACAGGAAACGGTCGCGGTTTTGCCATTTCGGGTTCGCGGGATTGTGGCGATAGTGACCACTCCACAGGGCAACTGCGATCTCGGCCATGCCCATCGGCATGCCTGGATGGCCGGAATTGGCCTTTTGTACAGCGTCCATTGCCAGTGCGCGGATCGCATTGGCCATTTTGGTAGTCGGGAGCGTAGTTGTCATGATGGTGTGGGTCAGTCGCGGAGTTTAAATTCGTTTGCAGCGCAGCTGGGCGCAGTCAGAGCTATGTATTTTACCAGACCAACAAGGGGAAAAATCAAACCGCGCAACGCGCGCCGCCGCAGCTTGTGCCGCTTGCGCCCGGCAGGGGCGAAAAAAAACCGGGCCAGGCCCGGTTTTTCGCGACGTACGCCGCTGCGGGGCGCGCCGCAAATCGGCCCGCCCCACCCGTCAGTCCACCCTCACGTCATTTGAACGAGTACGACGCCGACATGTAGATGTAGCGGCCACGTGGATTGCCGTAGGCGGTGTCGTAGCCGATGTTCGACGATGGATCGAATGCCGGCGCACGGTCGAACACGTTATTGACGCCACCACGCAGCACCAGGTTCTTGAAGCCGCTGTAGGACAGCGAGGCGTCAACCAGGGTCGCGCTCGGGATCATCAGGCCGTTCGCGTACTCGTCGTAGTAAAGGTTGATCGTCGCCGACGGTGTCCGGTCCACGTGGTAATGCGAAGTGAAGTTGGCGCTCGTCGTCGCCGCCCAAGCACCGCGGTCCCAGTTGACACCCAGCTTGGCCAGCAGCTTAGGATAGCCGTATTCACCTGCCTCGCAAGCCGTGTTGTTGGGGCAATTGATCGCCGGATCATCAGGCAGCAGCGTGCGGTTGTAGGACAGCGTGTAGCTCGCCTCGCCGAACACCTTGAAACGCCCCATCTCGGCCGTGCGCAGCGTGTACGACGCTTCGACATCCAGACCGTCGGTGACGACCTTGCTGCGGTTGATCAGGCCAACCTGCAGCTGCTTCAGGCGACCTACCAACGGACCCAGCGTCGCGCGCTGGGCGGCGCTCAGCGCGTTATACTTCTCTTGGTCTTCCGCCGTGACGGCATAGCGCGTGACGGCGTCCTTGTACTGACCATCCTCGCCCGCCAACACGGTTTCGTTGTCAAGATTCTCGACGCGATCGTTCCACTTGATATTCCAGTAGGTTAAACCCAGCGTCAGGTTCTTGATCGGTTCGGCGACCACGCCCAGGTTGAACTGCTTCGATTTTTCGGGCTTCAAATCCTTCGTGCCGGACAGCAGAGACAGCGCCGAACCGCTGCAAGCGGTGTCAAAATACGCGTCACCCACGATGCAACGCTTCGGATCCTTGGTCGCGACGAAACCGCCGCGGCCTTCGTTAAAGCGCTGCGACAGTGTCGGCGCGCGGAAACCGGTGCTGTAGCTGGTGCGGAACATCAAGGTCGGCAAGGCGGTCCAGCGCAGGCCAAGCTTCGGGTTGGTGGTACCGCCAGCCAACTGGTAGCGATCATAGCGGACGGCCGCCTGCGCTTCCAGGTTTTTCAGCAGCGGCAGGGCCAACTCGCCGAACACGGCGCCGAGCGACTCAGAGCCGTCGATGCCGCGCAGGGTCGAATAGATGCCGATTGCGCCATCGCGCCAAGCCTGCGACGGATCGTAGCTGAGCTTCTCGCGCTTGTACTCGGCACCGACGGCCACACCGATCTTGCCGCCGGGCAGCTGGCCAAATTCGCTGGAAGCGGTCACCTTGGCAAAGTCCGTCGAGGACTTGGTCTTGGTGTACTGGTCGGCCGTCAGTTCGTTGATGATCTGCTCCGAATTATGGTTGCCACCGAAGGGGTTGAACTTGCCCTGCGCCAGGTAACTCTGCAATTTATCGTGCATGAAGGAGCCGTACACGCGCGTTTCGCCCTTCTCCTGGCTGTGGCCCACAGACACGGTCCAATCCCAGTTGGCTGCGCGGCCGGTGGCGCCGCCAACCAGCCAGGTGGTGTCAACATTGGTGCCCGTACCACCCTCGGCGGCAGGGAAGAGGCGGCGGATATTGACCGGCACGCCGTAAGTATTGAAGGGGTTGTTCGCCGCCACACGCAGCACGCCGGAGCGGTCGGCATTTTGGATCCAGGCCGGCGAACCTTGGACGCGCGTATCGAAGTGGTTGTAAAACAGATTGGCGAACAGCGACACATCCGGCGTCAAATCCCAGTTCGCCGTGACCGCCCCGCCGTAGCGTGTGGACGGGCGCACCAGGTCTATCGACTCAGCGGCGGAATACATGCAGGAGCTGCGATTCGGCGCAGCCACCCATTCCGGCGCATCCGGATAGGGCTTGCTGTGGGCCGCGTCGCACTCCGGATCGGGCATGCGCTGCGAACCGCCCAGCGATATGGTGCCGGGATCGCGGCCCTTGGCGCCGTACACGCCACCCTGATACAGGCCGCCATTGTGGCCGGTGAAATCGGTACTGTTCGCCCAATCGCGGTCGACGCCGTGGATAGCCTTGGTTTTTTCGTAAGAGGCCGAATACGTCACGTTGAATTTCTGTGCGTCACGGTCGCCGAAACCGCCGGACACGGACACCTTATGGTTTTGCCCGTCGCCATAGGTGGTCGAACCGGTGCTGGCGTCGAGGGTCAAGCCCTGGTAATCCTTGCGCAGGATGAAGTTGATGACGCCGCCGACGGCATCGGTGCCGTAGATGGCCGAGGCGCCGTCCTTGAGCACATCGATGCGCTCGATGGCCGACAGCGGAATGGCGTTCAGATCGACGGAGGTCTGGCCGCTATAATCGTCCGAACCGGACGCCGGCAGGCGATAGCCGTTCAACAGAATCAGGGTCGGCAGACCGCGCAGCGAGACGCTGGTGGCGCCGTTTCGGAAGGAACTCGATGTCGCCAGCTCACCGCCGTTACCGCCAGCAGAAGTCAGGTTGCGCATCAGATCCAGCACCGACGTCGCGCCCGAACGGGCAATCGATTCGCGCGTCATCACGGTGATCGGGGAAATACCTTCGGCTTCGATGCGTTTGATACTCGAACCGGTGATTTCGACGCGCTGCACCTTAGGCACCGGCGCATCGATCGCTTCCTGCGCATGCACGCTCATCGTTGCGACGCCGGCGAACGCGGCCAACGCCAATCTCACCACCTGCACACTCTTTTTTTCGCGAAACATCATAACTTATTCCTTTTCATGATCCCTGATATCACTTGATAAGCGATTAGTTTGTATTTTTATAATCACTTAAATCTCTCATGGTCTTGCGAAAAACTGCAAGGCCCCTCCCGCTACAGTGGCATGCTTGTCCAACCAATTTAAGCTGGCCGCAACGCGCCCGGGGTCATAGGCCCGGGCATTGAAACGTGCGGCGTCTCCCCATGCCATACCGAATCACATCACGGACGACATTGCTGGAAACAATTGATGTCGTTCAACACAACTTGTATAGTCATCAAACCACGCCAAAAGTATCACTGTCAATAATGCAATGATTTATGAAATCAAAAAACAACATTTCGTTTTAGTCAGCTTGTTATCTCCACGCAATTTCCCGTCCCGGATGCGCCGCGCAGGCCCAGCGGCAAGAATTTCCCCCGGCCGCGCGCAGCGGTACTAAAATTGCACTCTCGAGTCGCAGCCGCGCGCGCCCCACCCGCGCGCGGCGCGGCACCTCCCATTGTTTCCTTCCGCCAGGATGTTGCATGCCGCGTTTTTTCTGTCCCCAGCCACTCGCCATAGGCGCCACCATCGCTCTGCCCGACGCCGTCGCCCACCACGTCCATGTGGTGCGCCTTATGCCGGGCGAGGCCATCACCGTCTTCAACGGCGAGGGCGGCGAGTACACGGCTGTCTTGTGCAACGTCGAGAAAAAACGCGCCAGCGCCGAACTGAAGTCCCACACGGCGCGCGAAGCGGAACTGCCCTACGCCGTGACCCTGGCACAAGCGCTGCCGGAAGCGTCCAAAATGGACTGGATCATCGAAAAAGCCATCGAACTGGGCGCGGCCGGCATCGTGCCGCTGGCGGCGCAACGCTGCGTCGTGCGCCTGTCCGCCGAGCGGGCGGAGAAAAAACTGGCCCATTGGCAAGCGATCATCGTGTCCGCATCGGAACAATGCGGGCGCAACCGCCTGGCGCAGCTGGCGCCATTGCAGGATTTTAATAGCTGGAGCAGCCAGCAGGATTTACATAAACGCATCATCCTGACGCCGCGTGCGGAGCAGTCGCTGGCCGACTGGGCGCGTCACCAGCCGCCGCAGGCGATCACCGTGATGGTGGGGCCGGAAGGGGGATTTTCGGAAGCGGAAGAAAAGGCGGCCCTGGCCGCCGGCGCCATCGGCCTGGCTATGGGGCCGCGCATCCTGCGCACGGAAACGGCGGGCCTGACGGCGCTGGCCACCTTGGGCGCCTTGTGGGGCGGGATGTAAGCCAGCGTACGACGATCAGGCACCGAGCGTGCCGCCAAAACAAATGCCCCGCAAGCTTTGCAGCTTGCGGGGCATTTTACTGGCATGACTGATGATGCCTTTGCTGTATCCGTCCGTCCGTGCATCCCCGTCTCCGCCGGCTGACGACTGTCAACCGGCAAGGAGGGAATCACATCAGAACTTGTGGCTGTACTGGGCCGACAAGCGCACGGTGCGCGGGCTCGAGTAGGAGTTGACCATGCCGGCGGTCGTGCTGACGGCAGTACCAGCGGCGCTGGTGTTGTAAGCCTCGTCGATCGATTGCGCCACTTGACGGTTGGTTGCGTTCAGCACGTCGACTTTAAACACGATGCCCTTGATCTGCTCTGGCTTGTAGATGAAGTTCAAGTCCAGGCGCATTTCCGTTGGCAGCGTGCCGTAAGCGCCACGGCCGTTCGGGCCGGTTGGGCACAGGAAGAAGATCGAACCGTATTGCGACAAGCCCAAGCCCTGTTGATCCATGGACGCTGGGATATTGCAAGTACGCGACATAGGACGGCCCGTTGCCACCAGCAAGTTGCCACCGACGCCGAACTGGCTCGTGAACTCATAGTAGCCATAGGTTTTCAACTGGTGCGTACGGTTGTTCGGCAACAAGCCGCTGCCGTTGATCATCGTCTCAGGGAAGTCCCATCCCGAGCTGAAGCCCACGTCGGCCTGGCCGTTATCCGACTTGGTCTGACCTTCCTGATTGCCTTCGCTGCGCGACCAGGTGTAGTTCATCTTGCCGTACCAGCCATTGCGCATCGGATGTTCGAGCATGAATTCCAGCGCCGTATAGGTACGCTTGGCTTTTTCCGGGAAGCCGGCATCGGCAGCCGTAATCGTCACCGCGCGCTGTGCACCGTTTGGTCCCACCGGGATCATGAAGGTGTTGTCCTTGCCTGGATTGAACAGGGCGCCGTTCCAGCCATGATCGTCGAAGTACTCTTTTTCAGCGCCTGTCAGCTTGGCCGAAATGGCGCGTGGATCCGAGTAGTCATCGATCGTGTTTTTCAGCTTGCGATAGGTGAACTTGATACCGCCGTTGAAGTCAGGCGTCAGCGCCTTCTCGAAGCCCAGGTTGATCTCGTCCTGGAAGTGGGCCTTCAAGTTGGTCGAAGCCAGCTCATTGGCGCGTTTTTCCTGGCCAAATTCATTGTTAGCCGACACGACATTGCTGATCGGGTTCAAGCCCAGCGGTGCGCCCGTGGTCGGGTTGACGCCCGTGTAGGTGTAGAAGCGGTCGGTGTTCAGCGAAGCGCCGGCAAAACGTACGGCCATGTTGGCCGGCAATTGCATGAAGTAGCGGCCAGCCGTACCGAAGACTTTCAGGGAACCGTCGCCATACACATTCCAGGCCGCATTCAAACGCGGTGCCAGCATGTTTTTCTGTTCCACGAAGGTTTCGCCGATACCGTTCATGTTCTTGAACGACTCATTGCGCAAGCCCAGGGTCACGACCAGGTTTTCGGTGGCCTGATAGCGGTCCTCGATGTATTGCGCCGACTGCTCGACGGTCGGGGTGGAGCCGCCGCGCTGCAGGTTTTCACGCACGTAGTAACCTTGGGTGCCATAACCGCCGCCAGCTGCCGGCGAGATATTGTGGCCAGACAATACGGTGTTCGGATCGGTTTTCAGATACGTCCAGGTACCGCCGCCAGCCGCTTCCGTACCGTTCAGGGCATTGATCTTGTTGTGGTCAAGACCGCCGCGTATCGTATGCTGCTTGGCCAGTTTGTATTCCAGATCCAGGCGATAACCGCGGTTGGTGTCTTGCGCGCCGTCGCGCAGCAGGGCCGAGCTGAAACCCTGCACTTGGCTAGGCGAATAATTCAGGCCTGGTACCTTAAACTCTGGAGAACTAACGACGATTGGACGCAAGCCTGGAATGTAGCCGAACGGATTTTGCTCGCGTTGCGTCTTCGCCTGGCCAACCAGGGCTTGCACGGTCAGATCGTCGGTCACATAGCTGGTCAGCTTGAGGATGTCGATGTTCGAGCCCTGGGCTGCCGCCAGCGCGGCACCGGTGGCGTTGAGGAACAGCACGCCTGCCGAATAGTTCTTGAATCTGGCGCCGCCGTTCTGCACATAGCCGCGCTGCTTGGTGTCGTAGTTGAAGCCGTAGTATTGATCGTTGACATTCGACTCGTCCGAAATGTGCGTGTATTCGAGGCGGTTGTTGTCGGTGATATTCCAGTCGATCTTGGCGATATAACGCGGCACATCGGATTTCTGCACCAGCCAGCCGGTCTGGTTGTTCACCTGGCTGGTCGATGCCAGACGCGCCGTTTCGCGGTCCATCTTGGTAAATTCGCCACCCAGATAGATGAACAGCTTGTCCTTGATCAGCGGGCCGCTGACATAGGCGTTATAGACCTTCTCGGTCAGCTTGTCGCCTTCGCGGTAGTTGTAGATCTTGCCATCCGTCTTGGGATTGGCGCCCGTATTCGGGAACATGATGTTCTTGGCCTTGCCGCGCAGCGAATCAGGCGCGTAGGTAAAGCCGGCGCCGAATTCCCAGTTATTCGTACCGCTCTTGGTGGTGATGTTGACCACGCCACCCGTCGAACGTCCGAATTCGGCGCCATAGCCGCCGGTGATGATTTGCGCTTCAGCAATCGAGCCGAAAGGCAGGGAAGAGTAACCAACCTGATACAGGCTGTTGGTGACGGGGAAACCGTTGATGTACGCCGCATTTTCCGACGCGCTGGAGCCGCCGAAGCTGGCGGCGTTGTTGCCGTAGCGCGAGTCGGCGCGCGTGGTGCCGCCAGCCAATTGCACGATGTTGGCAACCGTAGGCGCCAATGGCAGGGTAGCCAGTTCGCGCGAATTGAAGGAAGAACCGGAGTTGGAACTGGTGACATCGATCGCGCGGCGGCGGCTCGTCACGTTCACGGTTTGCACCTGCTGCAGCGCCACTTCGCTTTCCTGGCCGATGCGCACTTCCACATCCTGCGAGCTGACGACGGAAGAGCCTTTCAGCAGGGTCACCTTGTAGTTGCCAACTGGCAGGGAGGTGATGCGGAAAGTACCGCTTGCATCGGGCGAAATGGTCCGTTTGAAGCCATTGTCAGCACCGACGATCTGCACCGATGCGCTGGCATCCGGCGCGATCTTGCCGATGATATTGCCCGTGGCATTCGACTGTGCCATTACCGTTGGAACAATCGCAGCGCTCAATACCGATGCGCTGAAAGCGATCGTTAATGCACGTGCTATTACAGTTTTTCTCAACATGTCATTCCCTATTTATTTATGAGCGCAGTATTACTGCTTTGGTAAAGGAGTTTATCACTCACACTTATGCGTTTTTGAACGCTTTTTACTCTCATCACCTTGTAATCCCTTCATACAAGGCATCCTCTCGATCCACTTTGCATACGCAAAATAAACAGAATGACACATCGAAACATATTGAAACGGACTGGTCAATAAAATTAGAAAAACTGTTCTGTTGGCGCAACACTTCAATTTATACAAAAAATAGACGAGCAGAAGCGCATCCAGGCTGAATGAAAACACTCGCGGACGATAATCAAATTTACTTGGAATGCCTGCAAACAGTGGCTTTGCACCAATGGCATCAGAATGCTGCAGGAAGAGTTGTTTCTAAAAAAAGATGAATATAAAAAGCCCGAAAAATAAATGACGCGCAAGACGAAATTATTTTACGGGACGAGGTAAAATATATTGCACATCCATCCCGCAATAAATCAATCAGATTTTTTCAGGACAGTTCCATATAAAAAAATATCTCGTCATCATCTCAAAAATAAATCCTGCATTCCATTGATGACGCGACAGCGGCAAGAGTCAGCGCTGCTCATTTCCTTCAATGCGTGCGAAGCAAAGATACAGAATTGCACCTGCAAGAAACAAAACACTATCAAATCACACGCAATGGCAAGGCGTCAACAAAATCAAGCAGCCACAACAAAAAAGCAACACAAATTACGGGGAAAATTTGGCCCCGATTTGCACGCCCCAACAAGGGGCGGCGGATGCACCAGCAACGCGCCGATTTTGCACCAGTTTGTAGCAGCCAGGAAACGCCGCCATATTGCGCCACGGCACGGTGGCGACCATGCGAACAGACGGCACTGCCGCCTGTCCCCCCCCGAAAAAAGTCCGGGTAAACGAAGCAGTGAACGATGTGGAGGTAAAATAGCGCCCGGATGCCGTCACGCGGCACCGCACACTCTCCGCTAGATACGGAGCCCGGCAATTTTTAAAAATACACACCATGTTGCGACTCAACGAAGTAAAACTCCCCCTCGAACACGACGAAGCGGCCCTGCCCGCCGCCATTCTGGCGCGCCTCGGCATTGCCGCGGATGAGCTGCTCGGCTTTACCGTCTTCAAGCGCAGCTATGACGCGCGCAAGCGCAGCGCCGTGGTGTTGATTTACTCGCTGCACGTGGACGTCAAGAATGAAGCGGCCGTGCTGGCGCGCCTGGGCCACGATATCCACCTGATGCCTGCGCCCGATACCGACTATAAATTCGTCGCCGGCGGCGAACAGCTGGCCGGCCATACCAATGAACCGCGCCCCATCGTCATCGGCACGGGCCCCTGCGGCCTGTTCGTGGCGCTGATCCTGGCACAGATGGGCTTGCGCCCCCTCATCCTGGAACGGGGCAAGCAGGTGCGCGAGCGCACGGTCGACACCTTCGGTTTCTGGCGCAAGCGCGAACTGAACCCGGAATCGAACGTGCAGTTCGGCGAAGGCGGCGCCGGCACCTTCTCGGACGGCAAACTGTACAGCCAGATCAAGGATCCCAAGCACTACGGCCGCAAGGTGCTGACGGAATTCGTCAAGGCCGGCGCGCCCGAAGAAATCATGTACGTGAGCAAGCCGCACATCGGCACCTTCCGCCTGGTCAAGATGGTGGAAGAAATGCGCGCGAATATCGAACGGCTGGGCGGCGAATACCGCTTCAGCAGCAAAGTGGTCGATCTCGACATCGAGCCGGGCAGCGATGGCGGCCAGGTGCGCGGCGTGGTGCTGGACAATGGCGAAACCATCGCCAGCAACCACGTCGTGCTGGCCATCGGCCACAGCGCGCGCGACACCTTCGAGATGCTGCACCGCCGCGGCGTGTACATCGAAGCGAAACCGTTCTCGATCGGCTTTCGCGTGGAACACCCGCAATCCCTGATCGACAGCTGCCGCTTCGGCCCCAGCGCCGGCCACCCTATCCTGGGCGCGGCCGACTACAAGCTCGTGCATCACGCCAGCAATGGCCGCTCCGTCTACAGCTTCTGCATGTGCCCGGGCGGCACGGTGGTGGCCGCCGCCTCCGAACCGGGCCGCCTGGTGACAAACGGCATGAGCCAGTACTCGCGCAACGAGCGCAACGCCAACAGCGCCATCGTCGTCGGCATCACGCCGGCCGACTACCCGGGCGACCCGCTGGCCGGCATTGCCCTGCAGCGCGAGCTGGAGGAGCGCGCATTTGCCTTGGGCGGCGGCAACTACGATGCCCCTGGACAATTGGTCGGCGACTTCGTGGCTGGCCGCGCCTCGACGGAATTCGGCAGCGTGGTACCGTCGTACAAGCCGGCAGTGCATCTGACGGACTTGGCGCCCTCCTTGCCCGAATACGCGATCACGGCCCTGCGCGAAGCCTTCCCGGCGTTCAACAAGCAGATCAAGGGCTATTACAAGGCCGACGCCGTGCTGACGGGTGTTGAAACGCGCACCTCGTCGCCGATCCGCATCAAGCGCCGCGACGACGACTTCCAAAGCCTGAATACGCGGGGCCTCTTCCCCGCAGGCGAAGGCGCCGGCTATGCGGGCGGCATCCTGTCGGCGGCCGTCGATGGCATCAAGGTGGCCGAGGCGGTGGCCCTGTCGATGGCGGCGCGCCGCTAGGCCGCGCCCTCCCCATACTGCGGCGGGACGAAAAAAAACCGGCACTGAGTTCACAGTGCCGGTTTTTTTATGCCTGCTCCCGCTCTTTAAAACTTGTACGAGGCATTCAGGTAGCCGGTACGGCCGCGCGGATCGTAATAGCGGTCGTCATAGCCGAATTGCTGGCCGCGGTTCGCGCCGGACGTCGATGGCACGAATGGCGGACTCTTGTCGGTCAGGTTCAGCACGCCGGCGGTGAGGACCCAGCTCTTGCTTGGCGTCCACACCGTTTGCCAGTCGAGCGTCGAATAGAAACCCACCTGCATGCGGATCTTTTCCTGGCCCGTCACGGCGCCCGAAGCGTCAAGCACGTCGACCGACGTTTCCTGGTCCTTGTAGCCGGAGAGGAAGTTGACCGTCAGCGAGTTGGCCCAGTTGCCCGTTTTCAGGGTATTCGTCCACTGGCCGCGCGTGCGGAAAGTCACCGTCCCCAGATCGGCGAAGTTGCCCAGCGCCGAATAATACTTGCCGCCGCGTTCCAGCTGCACATCCTCGCGCAGCATTTGCGTCGCGTTCAGCTGCGACGTGAACAGGCCAATGCCGGAACGGTAACGGGCGCTGATATCGATATCGACACCGGTGGCAAACGACTTGCCCAGATTCTGGTTGTCCGCCAGGAAGGCCAGGTAGGTGGTACCCGTGCCCACGTCCTTGTTGACGCCCCAGGATTTCGGGAAGTTGGACGGATTGCCGAATACCAGCTGTTCGGTCAATTGACCGAAGGAATCGCGGATCTGCACATGCCACAGGTCGGCGCCCAGGGTAATGGCGCTGATCGGCTCGTAACGGAAGCCGATGGTCGCCTGTTTCGATTTCTCAGGCTGCAACTCGCGGTTGCCGCCGGCCAGCTGGTCGTACTGGCGATTGCCTGGCTGGCATTGTGCGTTCAGACGCGTGGCGATCGCCTGCAGTGCCGGCGTGCACGTGTACTTCTCGCTGGTGACACCATAGCCGCGCTGCAGGGCGTTGACTTGCGGCACTGTCGGTGCGTGGAAACCGTTGCCGACAGAGCCGCGGATCAGCAAGGTGGGTGCCGGCGTCCATTTAAAACTGGCCTTGGCCGTGGTGGCGCCACCGAAGTCCGAGAATTCATCGAAACGCAAGGCCGCGCCCAATTCCAGCTCTTTCAGCACAGGCGCGATGACTTCGCCAAAAATGCCCTTCGACGTACGGCTGGCGCTGTACGGCTGGCTGCTGGCCGCATCGCCGAAGCGCTGGTCGCACTCCAGTCCTGTCGTGCCGCCGCACAAGGTGCCCTTCACGGGGTCGGCCAGGATGCCTTGCGCAAACGGACTTGGCTTCGCGGAGAATTCTTCGCGATTGATGTTGACTCCCATGCCCAGCATCATCGCGCCGCCAGGCAGTCGGCGCAGTTCCGTCGAGCCATTCAGGTTAATCGTTTGCAGGCGCGAAGTACCGCCATCCCAGTAACCGGTGTACGCGGCAGCCTTGATGGCTTCCTGTGCCGCAGTGGACTGCTTGCCAGGGCCAACGAAGGGATCGAGCAAGCCGCTCGATGTGAGATTATTGACAGCAATGGCGCCAGGATAGCCGGAAATACTGCCTTTTACGCGGCTTTCCGAAAAATTATAAGCAGCGTTATAGTCCCAACCGGCCAGAATGCCGCGCGTGCCGACCACCACACTGGCAAAATCGGCCGTATCTTTCGAGGTACGCTGCCCCATGTCGAACAGCCGGTAAAAAGCCGTGCTGTCGCCGGTAATACCAGCTGGCACTAAATACTTGTCATGCAGCGGCGTGCCTGCATCGACGGCGATCGCCCCAGGCACGGGGGCGATACGCGAAGTTTGTTTCGTGCGTGACAGCAATACGTCCGCATACACTTCCTGGCCGGCGATCTTGAAGGTGCCCGATGCCATGAAGTTGTCACGCTTGCGCTCCGGATAGATTTCCAGGTCCTTGGTGAAGTCGTAGCCGCAGTAGTCATCGACCAGGCCGCTGCCGTCGTTATACGGTTCGATCACGCGGAACGTCTTGTCCGGGCAGGAGCCGTTGGCCTTCTGGTAAGGGCTGATCAGCTGGCCATTGTCATCGGTGGCATTGGCCGGAATCGGGCTGGCCGAAAACTGTTGCTTCTGATAGCGCTTGCCATTGGCCGAGAATTGCACCTTGCCCGTGCTGGCGAACTTGCGGTCGACGGAAGCGAGCTTGTCGCGCTCGTCGTGGCCAAAGGTCAGCACCACGTTGTAGCCATCTTCGTCCAGGTTGCCAAAGCCCTTCGTGGCGCTGAGGCGTTTCTCACGCGCACCGTTTTTTGGTGCGGAGTAGCCGATGGACACATCACCGATCGTCGTATCGTGCTTGGTAATGAAGTTGACCACGCCGGCGATCGCATCGGCACCGTACAGGGCGGAGGCGCCATCGGTCAGCAGTTCCACACGCTCGATGGCCGAGATAGGGATCGAATTCAAGTCGAAGCCAGCGGCGAAACCCGTCAGCGTCTGGCCGCCGAACTGGGCCAGGCGCTTGCCGTTCAGCAAGACGAGCGTACGCGTTTCCCCCACGTTATGCACGGAAATACCGGAGAAACCGAAGGTGCTTCCCCCAACCGAGGAACTTTCACTCGTGGCACCCTGGGCGGAAGAGAGCTTCTTGACCAGATCGGTGACCGAAGTGGCGCCCGATGTGCGGATGGCTTCGGCGGTCAGCACGGTGACCGGCAAGGCGCCTTCGGCAGCGATACGCTTGATCGACGAACCGGTGACTTCAACGCGCTGGATTTGCGCATCGGCGCCCTGCGCATCTTGTGCTACCGCAGACTGCGAGGCAACGGACAAGGCCGCTGCCATACCACCGGCGCAGACGATGCGAACTGCACGAGAGATGACGGTTTCTTTAAGCATGGTGAACCCTTTTTCATTTGTACGGTTATATATGACTCCGGATTTGTTACCCGGATTACACTCGTTCATCTAAAGGAAACGCCTCGCACGGCACCGGATCAGGCGCCGTGAAGTTCGCTGGGACACGTGTACAGAAATGGAACTAGGCAACTAAAAGTCAACTAGACAACTACATAGAATCACGGCAAGAATATGAGTGTCAACAGAACTCAACATGCGTATGGCGTACATACAACATATGAAAAGCAGGGGCGACAAGGGATAAGGCGCGCTCGCGGCTAGCCGCGAGGCCATGCGGCATCAGCTGGCCAGCGGCAGCCTGATTTGTATATGACAGCCGGGAGTGCAGTCGATCGCGCACACCTGGCCGCCCAGTTGCTGCACGATGGTGTAGACGATGTGCATGCCCAGGCCGGAGCCGCCCTGGCCCCGCTTGGTGGTGAAGAACGGTTCAAACATGTGTTCGCGCACAGCCGGCGCCAGGCCGATACCGTCATCGGAGAAGTCCAGCAGCAGCCAGCGCCCGGCGGCGGCGTCCCCCTCCTCCTCGATGCGCGCGCGGATCGTGATGCGCCCCGGGCCGCCTTGCGGATAGCCATGGCGGGCGCTGTTCATCAGCAGGTTCGAGAGGATCTGCGACAGCTTGCCGGCCGCCAGGCGTACCTGGCAATCGGGCGCGATATCGAGTTCCACACCGAGCGCCGCCTTGCGCAGTTCCGGGCTGTGCGCCGACACCAGGCCATGCACATAATCGTGCAGCGCCAGGTCCGCCACGTATTCGCTGACCTGGTCCACGGCCAGCTGCTTGAAATTGCCGATCAGGTCGGCGGCACGCGCCAGGTTGCGCTCGATCAAGGCCGCCGCGCCTTTCAGGGATTCGGCAATGTCGATCAGTTCGGTGCGGCTGACCTTGGCGCCGCCCAGCAGCTGCACCAGCTGGTCGGCATAGCTGCCCATGCTCGACGCGGCTGTGAGCGCCACGCCGATGGGCGTGTTGACTTCATGCGACACGCCCGCCACCAGCGAGCCGAGGGCCGCCATCTGTTCCTGCTCGATCAGATTGGCCTGCGCCGCCAGCAGCGACTCGGTGCGCACGCGCACGATTTCTTCCAGCTGTTGGGTGCGCTCCTGGTGCTGCAGCTCGGCCGCGCCGCGCGCCGAGAAGATCGACAACAGCAGCAGCGCCAGCAAGCGCTTGTTTTCATCGATGGGACGCGTGTCGATGGCCGACAGGATGCCCAGGGTCTTGCCATCGGTATCGATCAGCGGCATGCCGACATAGCTTTCCGCATGCATGTCGACCAGGAGGGTATCGAGTGGAAAGCGACGCTGGATATCGCTGCCGTGAAAACACATGCTCTGGCAAGTCACGTCCTGACAAGGCGTGTGCTGCAGGCTGTATTCGATATTCGGCTGGTAGCCATCGCCGCCCCACAGGGCCAGGGTGCGGATGCCTTCGCTGCCATCGTCCATGCGCACCAGCCGCCCGGCGATCACATAGTGCACGTCGAGCGCTTCGGCCAGGTCCTTGACGAGGATGCGCAGGAAGTCGTCGCCACGGGCGTGCGCCGTCGAGGCGGTGATCGAGCGCAGGGCCGCTTCCGCCAGGGTGCGCCGCTGCTCGGGATCGAACAGGGGTTCTTGCGAATTCACATCGAACAACGGAATACTCATGAATGCTCCTGCGCAGCACGGGAAGCGCAGGCAAAGCTGCCGGCGCGGCGATCCTCAGCAAAGGCCCGAGTCAACGGACTTGCCGCGATTGTACCCCTGGCTATTGTTTAATAATACAGATACGCAGGAAATTTTTATAGCCAGCCGGAACGCTTGAACAAGTAATACATATAACCGCAGACACAGCTCATCACTGCCACTGCGGCCGGATAGCCATAATGCCAGTCCAGTTCCGGCATGAACTTGAAGTTCATGCCCCAGATGCCGGCAAATGCGGTAAACACGGCAAAGATAGCCGCCCAGGCCGCCAACTGCTTGTTCACTTCGCTCTCGTCGATGGCCACCATCGACAGATTCACCTGGATGGCCGTGCTGATCGTATCGCGGATAGTGTCGAGCGTGCCGTTGATGCGCGCCAGATGGTCGTGCACGTCGCGGAAATACTCCTGGGTATCGTGGCACAGCGGCGGCACGCGCCCGCCGTGCAGCTTGCCCACCGCTTCCATCAGGGGCGCCACCACGTGGCGCAAGACCATGACCTTGCGCTTCAATTGATACAGCCGTTCGATATTGTCGCGCTCGGTACCACGGTCGAAGATGCGGTCCTCGATCAGTTCCAGCTCCGATTCGAGCGCGTCGAGCACGGGAAAGTAACGGTCGACGACCGCGTCCATCAGCGCGTACAGCACGAAAGCCGAGCCCTGGCGCAGCAGATGCGGTTCGCGCTCGGCACGCGCGCGGACACCGAGGAAACCTTGCGAGCTGTTGCTGCGCGACGAAAGCACGTAATTGGCACCGACAAAGATATCGACTTCGCCCAGCACCAGTTCATTCTCGACCATTTCCACGGTTTTCACCACGGCAAACAGGGAATCGCCGTATTCCTCGATCTTCGGGCGCTGGTGACCGCGCTGCGCATCCTCGACAGCCAGTTCGTGCAGGCAAAACTCGTGCTGCATCTGTTTCAGCTCGTCCGGCGTGGCATCGAGCAGGGCCACCCAGACGAAGCAATCGGGGCGCTCGACGTAATCGCTGATATCGTCGATCGGCAAGTCGGCCAGTTTTTTGCCATCCTGGTAGGCCACGCAGTTTATGAGCATACAGTTCCACAATCAAATGAAGACCGGACGAAACAGTCCGGCAGGCGTCAGCTTACCTTATCGCCTGCTGTGGGTGTTGTGGCGTGCAAGGAACACCGCAAGAAAAAGCGGACGGGAGAGTCCCCGTCCGGCAAGACGTCAATCGTCCTTGGCGCCGTCGATGCCCAGTTCCGATATCTTGCGGGTGATGGTGTTGCGGCCGATGCCCAGGCGCACGGCGGCGTCGTTCTTGCGCCCGTGCGTATGCTTGAGCGCCGTCTTGATCAGGGCCGATTCGAATTGCCGCCCCAGCACGGCCATGACTTCCTGCTGTCCCGCGCCCAGCATGCCGGCCGCCTGCAATTCCAGCAAGCCGATCCATCCCGGCGGCGCGCCGTTGGCGGGCGCGGCCGCTTCGAAGACCTGACCGCCATGCTGGTGAGCAACAGCTGGCGACGCAGCCTCGCCCGCCGCGGCGGTGGCGGCGCCATCGCCCTGCCCCTGCGTCAATTCCAGCGGCAAGTCCTTGATTTCCACCGTCTGGCCCGGCGCCATGACGGTGATCCAGTTGCACAGGTTTTCCAGCTGGCGCACATTGCCGGGCAAGTCGAGGCTGCTGAGGAACTGCATCGTCGGTTCGCTCATGCGTTTGGCTTCCACGCCCAGCTGGCGCGCGCTTTGCACCAGGAAGTGGCGCACCAGAATGGGGATATCCTCGCGCCGCTCCCGCAAACTGGGCAGGCGCAGGCGGATCACGTTCAGCCGGTGATACAAGTCTTCACGGAACAGGCCGTCGCGCACGCGCTGCTCGAGGTTCTGGTGCGTGGCGGTAATGACGCGCACGTTCGCCTTCATGGGCTGATGGCCGCCGACGCGATAGAAATGGCCGTCGGACAGCACGCGCAGCAAACGCGTCTGCAGGTCGAACGGCATGTCGCCGATTTCATCGAGGAACAGGGTGCCGTTCTCGGCCTGCTCGAAGCGGCCCCGGCGGGTCGTCTGCGCGCCCGTAAACGCGCCGCGTTCATGGCCGAACAGTTCGGACTCGAGCAAATCCTTCGGGATCGCCGCCGTGTTCAGGGCGATGAAGGGCTGCGCCGCGCGCGGGCTGTGCTTGTGCAGCGCGCGCGCCACGAGTTCCTTGCCGGAACCGGATTCGCCCGTGATGAGCACCGTCACATTCGATTGCGACAAACGGCCGATGGCGCGGAAGACTTCCTGCATGGCCGGCGCCTGGCCGAGGATTTCCGGCGTTTCCGACGGGCCCGATTCGACGCTGGTCTCGCGCAGGCTTTCTTCCAGCGCGCGGCGGATCAGCTCGACGGCCTTGTCGATGTCAAACGGCTTGGCCAGGTATTCGAAGGCGCCGCCCTGGAAGGCCGCGACGGCCGAATCGAGGTCGGAAAAGGCCGTGATGATGATGACCGGCAAGCCGGGAAAGCGCGACTTGACCGTTTGCAGCAACTCCAGGCCGGACGCGCCCGGCATGCGGATATCGGACACGAGCACTTGCGGCGTGTCAAATTCCAGCGCGGCGATGGCGTCGCGCGCATTGGCAAAACTCTTGGTGGCGAGATTTTCCCGCGCCAGGGCTTTTTCCAGCACCCAGCGGATTGATTCGTCGTCGTCAACTATCCAGATTGGCTTCATTAGTGTGTGCGTCCCGCAATGGATTTCATGGGTGGGATACTTCCTCGCTTATGGCAAGGGGAGAACGATCCTGAAATCGGTGTATCCAGGCCGGCTTTCGCACTCGATCACGCCCAGGTGCTGTTGCACGAAGGTTTGCGCCAAGGTGAGCCCCAGACCGCTGCCGCCTTCCCTGCCCGACACCAGCGGGTAGAAAATCCGGTCGCGGATCTGGGGTGCGATGCCCGGTCCATTGTCAATGATATGCAAGTCTAATGCCAGGTTGTAGCGGACCTTGGCCAGGGTCACCTGGCGCGCCACGCGCGTCTTGAAAATCAGCTCCGCGTCACCCGCTTCGATGCGCTCGGCCAGCGCCTGCGCCGCGTTATGCGCGATGTTGAGCACGGTCTGTATCAGCTGCTCCTTGTCGCCGCGAAACTCGGGGATCGAGGCGTCGTAATCGCGCGAAATGGTCAGTCCGCTGGGGAACTCGGCCAGGATCAGGCTGCGCACCCGTTCGCACACTTCATGGATATTCACGTCGCCCACGATGTGCGGGCGGCGGTGCGGCGCCAGCAGGCGGTCGACCAGCGTCTGCAGGCGGTCCGCTTCCTTGATGATGACTTGCGTGTATTCGCGCAATTCGCTCAGGTGCAGGGCCGGCAATTCCAGCTCCAGCAGCTGGGCCGCGCCGCGGATGCCGCCCAGCGGGTTCTTGATTTCATGCGCCAGGTTGCGGATCAGCTCCTTGTTGACCTGGCTCTGGTCGAGGATGCGCTCCTCGCGGTCGAGTTTCAGCTGCTGCACGTTTTCGCGCAGCTCGATCAGCACGCCGTCGCGCGGTGCGTCGAGGGCGCTGACGATGCTGTGCACGCGCAGCGGCTCGCGCCCCAGGCGTTCCAGGCTCAGGTCCTGGCGCAAATCGGAAAATTTATGTTCGAGCGCCTGCGCGCAGATGCCGGCCAGCTCCTCGGGATTGAGGAACAGCGCCATCAGTTTTTGCCGCGACAGCGCCTTTAATGAGCTTTCCAGCAGGTTTTCCGCCGCCGCGTTGGCATAGCTGATGCGGCCGTCGCCGTCGAGCAGAATCACGGCCGAAGCGAGCAGATCAAGGCCTGCCAGGTGGGCGGGACGGCTGGAAAAATTGTCTATTGTCATGGTCTCGTCATCGGATATTGGCGATCTCGCGTTTCAGGGCGTCTATATTTTGCTGCGTGCGGCTGATGTTGTCCTTCAACTGCGCCACCCGTTCCTGGTATTTCGCATAGTTGCGCTCATTGCCCTGGCGCTCGGGCTGCCCGCCGTTAAATTCCAGGCGCTGCGACGCCAGTTTCTGCTCTTCGCTGCGCAATTCGTCCTGCAGGATCTGGCGCCGGTCCAGGTCGCGCGCGCGCTGCTCGGCGCCATCGACCTTGGGAAACGCGCCGGCGGCAGGCGCCGCCGTGACCGCCGCCTGTGTGGCGGGTCGGGCAGGCGCGCCTGCCAGCGGCGCCGTCTTGCGTGGCGGCTCTGTCAGGGCGCCCGGCAAATCGAGCAGCTGGCAATGCGCGCCAGCCCGCCTGTCCGTGTACGTCTTGTGTCCTTGCGCATCGGCGCACACATACAACTGCCCGTGCGCCTGTGCCGCCGCGCCCAGCAATCCTGCCATCAGCGCCATTCTGTAATGCTTGGTCAATCTCTACTCCTGTCGGCACATGCCGCATCGTTCCTGGGCCGACTATACAACAACGCACTGTGGCGCCATAACAAAAAACGCGGGCAAGACCATCGCCTCACCCGCGTTTTTTTATTCACTACCGGCACGTTGCCGGCGTGGCGCCATTACAGCGAGTAGTACATGTCGAACTCGGCAGGATGCGTGGTCATGCGCATGCGCTGCACGTCCTGCATTTTCAGTTCCAGGTAAGCGTCGATCATCGAATCGCTGAACACACCGCCGCGGGTCAGGAACTCGCGGTCCTTGTCCAGGGCTTCCAGTGCTTCTTCCAGCGAAGCGCACACGGTAGGGATCAGTGCGTCTTCTTCCGGCGGCAGATGGTACAGATCTTTCGAGGCGGCTTCGCCCGGATGGATCTTGTTGGCAACGCCGTCCAGGCCGGCCATCAGCAGTGCGGCGAAGCACAGGTACGGGTTGGCCAGCGGATCCGGGAAGCGCGCTTCGACGCGGCGGCCTTTTGGATTGGCCACGTGCGGGATACGGATCGAGGCAGAACGGTTTTTCGCCGAGTACGCCAGTTTCACTGGCGCTTCGTAACCTGGTACCAGACGCTTGTACGAGTTCGTGCCCGGGTTGGTGATCGCGTTCAGCGCCTTGGCGTGCTTGATGATGCCGCCGATGTAGTACAGGGCGAAATCGGACAGGCCGGCATAGCCGTCGCCAGCGAACAGGTTTTTGCCATCTTTCCATACGGATTGATGCACGTGCATGCCCGAACCGTTGTCGCCAACGATAGGTTTTGGCATGAAGGTGGCGGTCTTGCCATAGCTGTGCGCCACGTTCCACACCACGTATTTCAGGTTTTGCGTCCAGTCGGCGCGCTCGACCAGGGTCGAGAACTTGGTGCCGATTTCATTCTGGCCGGCGCCGGCCACTTCGTGATGATGTACTTCAACCGGGATGCCCAGCGATTCCAGGATCAGGCACATTTCCGAACGCATGTCCTGGAAGCTGTCCACTGGTGGCACGGGGAAGTAGCCGCCCTTGACGGTAGGACGGTGGCCGCTGTTGCCGCCTTCGATATCCTTGCCGGTCGACCACGAACCTTCGTCCGAACCGATCTTGACGAAGCAGCCCGACATGTCGATCTTCCAGCGCACGCTGTCGAAGATGAAGAATTCCGGCTCAGGGCCGAAGTAGGCGGTGTCGCCCATGCCCGACGATTTCAGGTAGGCTTCGGCGCGTTTCGCGATCGAGCGCGGATCGCGGTCGTAGCCCTTGCCGTCCGACGGTTCGATCACGTCGCACTGCATGAACAAGGTCGTTTCTTCCATGAACGGGTCGATATTGGCCGTGTTTGGATCCGGCAGCAAGATCATGTCGGACGCTTCGATACCTTTCCAGCCAGCGATCGAAGAACCGTCAAAGGCGTGGCCCGACTCGAATTTGTCCATGTCGAAGTGCGACACGGGAACCGTCACGTGCTGCTCTTTACCACGGGTATCAGCAAAGCGGAAATCAACGAATTTGACTTCGTTTTCTTCTACCATCTTCAAGACTTCTGCGGCTGTCATTGCCATGCGTATCTCCTAAATGAATGTGGGGTGAGCCGACCTTAGTGCGTCTGGGCTGATGAAGCGAAGCAAACATTGCGTGCCACCAAAACTCATAAGGATCATAGCAGATTCCATGCCAGCTCCAGAAGAGACCTGGCCGCCAGAGGCAAAACCCGGCTATCCCAATGAAAGTTTTCCCGCCCGCGATTTTCCTGCTGAGTTTGCGTCAAATCAAGAATGCACTATGCAAGTGCGAAAAACGAATAACGCACCATTATCGTGCATTTTGTGCGGATTTCTGAAAAATGCCTCGTTGTGGTGCATTGAGTGTGCACCACGGCATTCCCGTTTGCGGGGCGCGGATGGCGCACTATAATCGACCATACCTGCCCACTTTCATCGAGGACGCCATGACTACCGCCGCCGACATCCTGACCACTGCCCGCAGCCGGGCCAATGAAGGTACGCCGTATGCCGGCGCCGTCACGCCGCAGGAAGCGTACGAGCTGCTGCAACTGGACGCAGCCGCCAAGCTCATCGACGTGCGCACGAACGCCGAGCGCGACTGGGTCGGCCGGGTCGACATCGCCGATACCCAGCATGGTGCGGTGCAGTGGGCCACCTACCCGGGCGGCGTGCCGAATCCCGATTTCCTCGCGCAGCTGGCGGCCCAGGCCGGCAAAGACGAGGTGCTGCTGTTCCTGTGCCGCTCGGGTGTGCGTTCGCGCCATGCCGCCAAGCTGGCCACCGAGCACGGCTATATCAACTGCTTCGACATCCTTGAAGGGTTTGAAGGCGACAAGGATGCGGACGGCCACCGCAAGCAGATCGGCGGCTGGTGCAAGGCCGGGCTGCCGTGGCTGGGCGCCTGACGCTGGCCGCCTGACTATCTCAACAGTGTTTGATCTGGCGGGCCACGCGATGGCCCGTCATCGACTACAACCATCCATGCGCGCCCGATTTTTTCAACTGCGGCGCAAATTCTCCTTGAAGAAATGTACCTTATATAGTACAACGTAGAGGTGCGTCATGGATGCTTCCGGCTTGCGGCAGATTACCCTGCTGTTCTATGCGAACGGCAATGGCGGCGAACCCGTGCGCGACTGGCTCAAGTCCTTGCCGCTTGAAGAGCGCCATGTGATCGGGCAAGACTTGATGCATGCGCAATGGCGCTGGCCCGTGGGCATGCCCCTGTGCCGGCATCTCGGGCACGGCTTGTCGGAAGTGCGCAGCAGCTTGCCCGGCAACCGCATTGCGCGCGTGCTGATCTGCCATCACGGCGATTGCCTGGTGGCGCTGCACGGCTTTATCAAGAAAACCCGGACGACGCCGGAAGACGACCTGGCGCTGGCCCGCAAACGCTACAAGGAACTGACATGAACGCCACCGCCCCCCATCTCGGCAGCAGCCTCGACGACTTCCTCAAGGAAGAAGGCATCTTTGAGCAAACGCAAACCCGCGCCATCAAGGAAGTGATCGCCTGGCAACTGACGCAGGCGATGCAGGAGCAAGCGATGTCGAAGACGCGCATGGCGGCCCTGTTGCAGACGAGCCGCTCGCAGCTCGACCGCCTGCTCGACCCCGGCAGCGATGTGACGCTCTCCACCTTGGAGCGGGCCGCCGTGCTGCTTGGACGCAAGCTGTCGGTCACCCTCGTTTAAGCGACTTAAGCGCTCAGGCCGCCTCGCCTGCCTCGGGATGCTCGCCCATCAGGGTCAATATGCGCTTGCGCACGAAATTGATATGGCTGCGCAAGCCATACAGGCCATCGGCAAACGACAGGGGAATCGAGATCTGGTTGACCATGTCCTCGATCTGGTCCAGCCGCTTCAATTGCTCCGCATACACTTGCGCGCGCTGCTCCTGCGGCACGTCTTCCAGCGCCTGCTCCACCGTGCGCAGCTGGCCATACCAGCGGTACACGCGCGAGCGGATGCGCCACACGTACAGGGGCGGCACCACGCGCGACAAGGGCAATATCAAGGCACCGAGCGCCACCACCAGCACCCACATGCGGTCGAAGAAATTAGCCAGCCAAAAACTCATATAGCGCTGCAGCACGGGCGCGCCATCCTTGTAGAATTTCAGCGCTTCGGGCGCTACAGGAATTTCCGTGTAGCGCGCGGACGGGAACTGCCCCTGCTGCTGGAACCAGCCCGTGCCGCCATGGATGCCGGCCGCCGCCTGCACGAACAGGTCGACGAGGGCCGGATGCAAGTCTTCGCGCGCAACCAACGTGGCGGTCGGCGCGATCAGGTGATAATCCTGCGCCGGGATGTTTTTTCCCAGGTCGACTATGCCGCGCGGCAAGACGACATGCGTGAGGAAAGGCAGGCGCCGCGTGTACGCCTCCGCTTGCGAAAAATCAAACAGCTTGATGCCCGGCGTTTGCAGCAGCATCTGGATCAGCGGCGCTTCCGGCGCCGAGCTGAACACCAGGCCGTCGATGCGCCCTTCCAGCAGCTCCACCGTGGCGGGCGTGTTTTGCAAGGCACTCACGGTCAGCTCGCTCGCTTCGACGCCATTCACGGACAGCAACTGCCGGAACAGGCTGGGCACGCCCGTGCCTTCCGGCCCCAGGTTGATCTTCATGCCCTTCAATTGCGTCAGTTCCGTCACCGCCTTGTCTTCGCGCAAGAACAGCCAGACGGGTTCCGTAAACAGGCTGCCCAGGGAGATGAGGCCATGGCGCTCGGCATCGGCGTGTTCCGTCGAGCCGCTTTGCACGAAGGCGATATCGGTCTTGCCCGCATTCAGGCGCTGCAGGTTTTCCTGCGAACCCAGCGATGGCTGCAAGGTCACCTTGATGCCGTGCCTGGCCAGGGTAGCCGCGTATTTCTTGCCGAACTCTTCATACGCGCTATTGTCCTGCCCCGTCGACAGGCTCACCTGGCGCGGCGGCGCCGGGTCGACCAGCCAGTAAGCAAGCGCGCAGAATGCGCCGACGAGCAGCAGGGTGGGACCGGCAGTGGCGAGGAAATCGCGCACGGAAAAGCGGCTGAACGCGAGAATTTTGGACATGTGGTGGCGCATAGGTTTCATGGGTGGCTACGATGCCAAGAAAAGCCCAACTATGCAAGGCACTTTCACATGCGCGGCCTGGCCATTTCCGCTACAGTGGCAGATCGATCACCTGCCCTCTGGAGCCCCGCATGCTGAAAATTCTTGGAAAAGCCGCCTCGATCAATGTCCGCAAAGTCCTCTGGACGTGCGAGGAACTCGACCTGCCGTACGAACGCGAAGACTGGGGCAGCGGCTTTCGCACCACCGACGACCCGGCTTTCCTGGCCTTGAACCCGAACGCCATGGTGCCCGTGCTGCTCGATGGCGACCTGGTGCTGTGGGAATCGAACACGATCTGCCGCTACCTGTGCGCCCAGGCGGGCCGCGACGACTTGCTTCCAAGCACGCCACGCGCCCGCGCGGAAGTGGAAAAATGGATGGATTGGCAAATGGGCGATTTGAACAACAGCTGGCGCTACGCCTTCATGTCGCTGGTGCGCCACAGCCCGGCCCACCAGGATGCGGCGCAGCTGGCGGCCGGTATTGCCGGATGGAACAAGATGATGGGCGTGCTGGAACAGCAGCTGCAGCGCACGGGCGCATTCGTCTGCGGCGAAGCGTTCACCCTGGCCGATATCGTGCTGGGCCTGTCCGTCAAGCGCTGGCTGATGGCTCCGATGCAGCGCCCCGATTATCCGGCCATCGCCGCCTATCACGCGCGCCTGGAAGATAAAACGGCCATGTTTGCCGGCTAGCAAGAAAAAACGCCAGCATGGAAGCTGGCGTTTTGCTCAATCCGCATACTGCCGGTTAATTCGTGCACTGCCTGGCCACACCCTCGGCCGGCGCAGGCGGCTCGATCAGCGGCATCAAGCTCGGCGCCAGCGACACCAGCAGTTGCACGGGCAAGGCGCTGGTGAAATCGTAGTTCTTCGATTCCGGTCCGCGCACATACGCCGTCATGCTGCCATAGAAGCGCTCGCCGATATTGAAGACGAACGTGGCCGAGCGGTTCACATAGCGCGACTCGATCAGGCGGCCGCCGGCGCCATACACGTCGAAGCGCTGGTCGCCCGTGCCCGTCTTGCCGCCCATCGGGATCGGCACGCCGTCGGCGCCGACGAATGCCGTCTTCGCCCGTTTCGCCGTACCGTCCGACACGACTTCGCGGATGGCCTTGGCGACGGCCTTGGCCACGTCCGGCGACAACACTTGCTCCGCCTCCACCTTGCTGCCCCGCTTGACCATGGTGTCGTACGGCGTGTTGGCGGCGAAATGCATGGAATCGATGCGCACGCTCGGCTTGCGCACGCCATCGTTGATGATGATGCCCATCAATTCGGCCAGCGCGGCGGGACGGTCGGCCGACGCGCCCAGGGTGGTCGCATACGACGGCACCAGCGAATCAAACGGGTAGCCCATCTTCTTCCACTGGCGGTGGATTTCCAGGAAGCCTTCCACTTCCAGCAAGTTGGCGATGCGGCGGTCCTGCGCATGCTTGCGGTGCGTGTTGAACAGCCATTTGTAGACTTCCTGGCGTTCCTTTTCGCTGGCCGCCACCATCTGCGTCAGGGTGGAACCTTCATGCTGGCGCAGATACGCCACCATCCACAGTTCCAGCGGATGCACATTGGCCAGATAACCGCGGTCGGCCAAGGACCAGTTTTCCATCGCGTACTGCTGGTACATCTTGGCGACGCGCTCGGGCGGCACTTCGTTTTGCGACGGCAGGTTGGCGTTGAGGAAATCGCCGAATTCCGCCACCGTGCCCTTCGGGTTGACGGTGCGGAAGATATTCGCCAGGCGCACGGGCGTCGGGCGGATGCTGGCCAATAAAATCTTTTCCTGCTCGTCGACGCTCTTGCCGCGGTACTTCTGATAGAAACGGTGCAGGAATTCGCGCCCTTCCTTGTCGGCAAAGCGGCTCAGGTACTGGGCGCGGCGCGGATCGTCCGCGTCCGCCAGCAGCGATGCCGAAGAATCGGGGCGCGAGAACATGTAGTAGCGGGCCACGTCGCGCATCAGGCGCACGAACACCAGGTTGGTCGACTGGCGCAGCGCCTGCTGCACCGTCATGATGCGGCTGTCGTCGAGCTTGGAGAAGTTGCCGAAATGGTGCAAGCCGCCGCCCGTGAAGAAGCCTTCGCCCGGGTTGCCCGAATATTTGCGTTCCATGGCGGCCGCCAGCATGGCCGGCAGGTTGCGCGCTTCGCCGAGCGGCAATGGTTTCAGATAGGCAATCGCCCACTGCGACAGCATATCCTTGGGATCGACGGCAATCTTGCCCAGCTCGGCGGCGCCCATGCCGCTGTAGCGCTGGTGCAACTGGTCGATGATGTCCAGGTACGTGACCAGGGTGCGCAGCTTGGCCGTGGAACCGAGGTCCAGCTTGGCGCCTTCGTTGATGTCGAGCGGCTGGTCAAAGTTATCCGTTTGCACGCGCAGCAAGTTGGCCTGCTCGCCCTTTTGCAGCAAGGTAAAACTGTAGACCACGTTGGCGGGGTCGCCATTGCCCAGCATGCCCTTGCCCGTCAAGCCCGCCGCTTTCGCCACTTCCGGGTCGCGCAACTCGCGCAAGACCTTGGTGACGGCGTTTTGCGCCTGCGCGTCGAGCGTGCTGACCACTTTCAGGTCGAGGCGGTCGAGGTTGTACAAACGCGGATCGCCGAGCATGGTGGCCAGGTGGTTGCGCACGGCATTCGAGGCCTTGCGCGTAACGAACGAGGTCGATGCTTCCGATTGCACGCCGGACGCCGTCGACGGACGCAGCTTCTCGGCGACGGCCGCATCGCGCAGCTGCGGCGAAATCACGCCCGCCTGCGCCAGCAAACGCAGATGGCTGTTGGTCAATTCTTCCAGGTCGGCGCCGCCAGCCACCAGATAATGGGAAGGACGGCGCTGCGCGATCAGCAGGCTCAGCGCCTGCTTGTAGGCCAGCGCGCTGCCTGGCTGGTCCATTTTTCCACTAAGCAAAGTTTTCACTTCGGCAAACGGACGGCCATACCAGACCCACATGCCGTCGCCGATGCCGTTGACTTCGCCAAAGCCGCTCTTTGCCGACAGCGGCACGGTATTGAGGTAATTGACGACGATCTTGCGCCGCGCTTCCATGGTGTTTTCGCCATCCTGGTACGAGCGCAGGCTGGCCGAAATCATCTGCAGCAGCTTGTCCTGCATGGAACTGGTGCGCCCGTCTTCCGAATGCCGGTATTTTTCGATCTGCGTGGCCAGCGTGCTGCCGCCGCCACCGCGGTGGCCGCCGAACAGGTTCAGCGCCTTGTCGAGAATCGCCTTGCTCAGACGGTCCCATTCCACGGCGGGATTGCGCTTGGGCGTGCCCGGGTCGAGCAATTCGCGGTTTTCGATAAACAGCAGGCTTTGCACGAGCGCGGGCGGCGCTTCGGCAAAGCCGTCGAACATGCGCTCGGGATAGCTGGCCGCGAACAGCGGTGCGGCGCGACAATCGAGGATGGTCAGGCCCGCGCGGTTTTTCTCGTGATAGGTGGCAAAGATGCCACGGTCGACCAGCTGCACCATTTTCGGCGACATGCGCGCCTGCGCCGTGACGGCGTAGTCGCGCGCATTGAGTTTGGTGATGAAGTCGGGCAAGCTGGCATAGCCGAGCCGCTCGTCATACGGGCCGTGCTGCGGATAGCGGATGGCGCCCGCCGGTGCAGGGCCGGGCTCGACCTTGAACGCCAGCTGGCGGTCCAGGCGCGTGAAAAACTCTGCCTGCAGGGCCGACGTGCGCACTTCGCGCATGACGAACCACGCCACGCCGGCGATCAGCGCCAGCACGATGATGGCAAAGATCGGCCAGATGCGTGAACGGCGCTTCTTCGGCGGGCTCGCCGGCGGCGGCGCCTCGGGTGCTGGATCAGAGGGGGGCCGCTCTTGCGCGGCCAGATTGACGCCTGTGTCTTTCATGGGATGCTGGGGTAAGGTTGGGTTTGGACGGCGCGGAAAAGGCGGCAACGATGCCGCTCCGCGCAGGATAAGACGAGGGCCAGCCAGGGCCGGTCACAACAAAACTTGCTTAACATGATGTCCATACCGGTGAATCAAAAAAACACGCTACTGCACAGGCAGGCGACCGCGCGTTCGACACGCAAGGCCCCTGTTCACCATTCCACCACATCGGCATGAAAACGACTGACGAGCGCGCACAAAAATCTTGCTTCATTGAAGATTTTCGCAAAAAAACAACGTCTTGGAACGTACGCTGGCGTACATAGATGCATGGCGGGCTGGACGCCAGCGAAAAAGCCGCCGGCGCCGGGCTGGCGGCATCTCAAATGGTGGTGTACTCCGCCTGCAAGGTATCGAGTGCGGCGCGCATCTCGGCAAAGGCAGCCGCCGCTTGCGCGGGCTCGCCCTTGACGCCCAGTTCGATATGCCGGCGCGTCTGCGCATCGCCCACGCTGGGCAGGCTGAACACCTTAATCAGCGGAAACTCCGCTTCCAGGCGCACCATCAGCGGCGTGAGCAAGGATTCGGCCGTTTCATACACGAGCAAGGCATGTTCCGCGTGCGGCACCTGGTTGAACAGGTGGGCGTAATGGGTATCGAGCACCCATTCGATCATGGGCCAGGACATGACGGGAAAGCCCGGCACGAAATAATGTTCGCGCACGGCAAAGCCGGCAATCTTGTTGTACGGATTCGGAATCAGCTCGGCGCCCTGCACGAATTCCGCCATTTTCAGGCGGTGCAGGTTTTCCGGCGAGTTCAAATCGGCCGGCACGCCCGCCTCCTCGCCCATTTCCGTGATCCGCTGCTGGATATTGAGCTTGCCCTGCGGATGCAGCACCAGCGGCAAGCCCAGCGCATCGGCCGCCGCCTGGCGCGTATGGTCGTCCGGCGTGGCGCCGATGCCGCCAAAGCTGAAGACGATGTCGCCGCTTGCAAAGCTGCGCTGGAGCAAGGCGACCAGGCGGGCCGGCTCGTCGCCCACGTATTCCGCCCAACTCAGCTGCAAGCCGCGTGCCTTGAGCATGCTCACGACTTTCGGAAAATGCTGGTCCGTGCGCTTGCCCGACAGGATTTCGTCGCCGATGATGATCAATCCGATAGCCATGAAGCTCCCTCGTAGAATTCGATGAAAATACTCAAGCGTCCGCCGGCGCCACGTCGGTCATGCCGCGTACGCCCCGCAAACGCGCCAGTGCTTCCAGGCAGTAATACTGGAACCACAGACCCGTAAAGATAAAGATCAATACATACAGCCAGATGGCGAACGCCGCCAGGAAGGGGAAGAACACCACCGACATCACGCCGCCCATCCACAGCATGCCGGGCACGGCGCCGGCCGCGCCGGAGACCATGCCGATGGCCAGCAGGGGCCAGCGCTGCGTGCGCATGATGGCGCGCCGCTCTTCCACGCTGGCGTAGTCGGCCATGGCGTCATACGCCATCACGCGGTAGGTCAGCCAGCCCCACAGCACGGCCTGGCCCGCCAGCGCGGCCGGCGGAAACGCGTACAGGGGCAGCATGAGCACCCAGACGATGATGAACAGCAGGAACGTCGCCAGCGAAGTGGCGACGCTGCCCAGCAGGCTGCCGCCATGCTTCTTTTCCAGCTGCGGAAAATGCCGCCCGCCGATATGCCGGCCGATGGCCGGCATGGCGAACAGGCCCATGAAGATCAGCGCCGTCAAGATCATCAGCGGCAGCAGCATGAACATGGCGATCAGGGGTACGATCACCGCTTTCAGCATGCCCAGGCCGAAGGCGGCCAGCACCTGGCCGCTGGTGCGGAAGAAGTCATATTGCGTAAACAGCGCATGCAGGCTGTCGATCAGCGGCTGCAAGCCCACATACAGCAGGGCGCCCCACAGGATCAGCGACAGGATGAACGGCGCTATGCTCAGCAGCAATATCCTGCCGTGCAATTGCGACAGGAAAGCACGGCCATACGAATTCAGCACATTACGCATCAACGGCGTCCTTTTCGTTTGATTCTTGCAAATTCCACCATGCGGCGCAGGCCCAGCCATTGCTGCTGCCAGAAGCCGCGGCCATAGTTGCGCCCGGGCCGGCCCACGCCCTGGCTGTCGATACGGGCCAGCTGGTCGCGCACGCCCGTGCGCGCATAGCCGGCCGAGAAATTCGCGGTGCCCAGCAGCATATCCCAAATCGGCAGCACCACGCCGAAGTTGCAGCCCCCCATGCTGCCTTTGCCTTTCGACTCGTGCCCCACGCCGATCGCATGGTGTGTGCGGTGGAAACGGGGCGAGATCAGCAGCCGCTCGCCGATGCGGCCGAAGTGTATCCTCACATTCGCATGCTGCAAGCTTTGCAGAATGCGCGAAACCGACACCAGCAGCACGTACTGGCCCGGCGGCACGCCGATGCCGAGCGCCACCAGCGCCATCACCACGTCGCGCAGGAAGTCGTCGAGCAGGTGATTGCGGTCATCGCTCCACAAATTCATGTTTTGCTGGCTGTGATGCAGGCTGTGCAAGCCCCACCACCAGCCGAAATGGTGCGAGGCACGGTGGTAGCAATAGTCGACGAAGTCCAGTATCACAAAATAAATGATAAAACTGACTAAGGGACTGATGCCGGGCAACAGCGATTCCAGGTTCAATGGATGGATATTGTCGAAACGCAAGGCGCCTGCCAAGGCATCCATCAGCGGATCGAGCGTGAAAAAGACCAGCACGGAAAACAGGCCGATGCGGTGCAGTACCGTGTAGATGAAGTCGTTCCAGCGGGCGCGCGGGTCCGTGATCTTTTGCGCGGGAATCAGGGCTTCGAGCGGGCGCAGCACGAGGAACAGCAGCACCAGTTCGCACAGGCCGATCAGCAGCCATTCCGTGCCCTCGAATGCTTCTTCCGTAAATTCGCCAAAGCCCAGGTGATAGACGAGGGGATTCACCACAGTCTGGAACAGCCAGCCTTGCGCCACGCCAAACGCATCGATCACGGCGTCGATCATCGGGGTGACGAAACTGACGATGTCGGCGGCCATCATGGCTGGCCCTTCTTGCGCGCGTAGGCAGGATGCTCGCGCAGGGTGGCAAAACAGAAACCCTTGTCTTGCAGGCCGGAAATCAAGGCGTCCAGGTTGGCGGGCGCCCATGCATCCTTGCGCGACCAGATGCCCATGTGCGCAATGAAAATGTCGCCGCTGCGCAAATTCGCCAGCGCTTTCTTCAGCAGCATGGCGTTTGGATACTTGTCGCTGGGCAGCTCATCGCCGGAATACCCCGCCGGCGCCCAGCCCGCATGCTGGTAGCCGCAGGCGCTGCCGGCCGCCAGGGTGCGCGGCGATGTGTAGCCGCCCGGCGCGCGCCAGAACGGGTCGAGCTTGCGACCCGTCAGTTCCTGGAAGCGCGTATCGACGCGGCGCAATTCCTCGCAGAACTGCTGATCCGTCACCGACGCCAATTTGCCGCCATCCTTGCCGAACTGGGGCTTGACCTGGATCAAGCCGTTGGCCAGATCCTTCTTCCAGTACACATGGTCAAACGTGTGCGTGCCGAACGCATGGCCTTCGGCCACGCGGGCTTTCCAGTACGGCGCCCACGACGGGTCGAGCGAATAGTCGCCGCGCGTCGTCTTTTCATTGGCCAGGAAGAACGTGGCTTTGATCCGGCGCTTGTTCAACACGTCGGCGATCAGTTGCGCTTGCGACTGGCTGCCCGTGTCGAACGTCATGTAGATCGTGCCCTTGCAGGCGGCCGGCACTGAAGCTGCGGCTGGTACAGCGGCGGCAGGTGCAGCAGCATGCGCGGACGTCAGCATGGCACTGGCGCACAGCAGCACGGCGGGCACGCGGCCCGCGGAAATCAGGCGTTTCATCATCACACCCGTCATCACATGCGCGGCGAGTGCGTGGCGAAATACACGCCATGGGGCGAGCGGCCCACGGGGATCGTCTTGATCACCTTGCGCGTGGTCAAATCGATCACAGCCACTTTCTTGATCCAGCGCAGGGTGACCCACATGGTCTTGCCATCGGGCGTGATTTCCATGCAGTCCGGGCCACCGGGCACGTTGATGGTGCCCACGTTTTCCAGGGTTTGCTGGTCGATGATGTTGATCGTGTTCGACACGCGGTTCGACACGAACGTCATGCGGTTGTCACCGAGCGCGCGGAAATTATGCGTGCCGGCGCCCGCCTTGATGCGCTTGACGGTCTTTTGCGTGCGCCAGTCGATCACTTCCACGTAATCGCTGCCCATGATGCCAACCAGCAAATATTTACCGTCGGGCGTCATCGTGATGCCGGCCGGCGCGGGGCCGACGGGCATGGTCCATTTCACCGTCTGCGTGGCCAGGTCGATGGCGCTGACCTGGTTGCTGCCCTGCTGCGTGATAAAAGCCATGGTGCTGTCGGCCGTGAAGGCCATGTGGCTGGGCAGCTTCGGCAGCGCGATGCGCTTGGCCAGGGTCAGGTTCTTGCCGTCGTAGCGGTACAGGTCGATGCGGTCCAGGCGCAGCGAATTCGAGATGAACCACTTCTGGTCCGGCGAAAAGCCGATCTGGTAGGGATCGAGGATGTTGCTGATGCGGCGCTGGATCTGGCCCGAGACGGGGTCGAGGAAGATCAGTTCGTTGCCGACGGAGCTGGCGACGATCAGCGACTTGCCGTCCGGCGTCTCCATCAGGTGGTGCGGTTCCTTGCCAACGGCAAAGGTGGACAGGGGGGCGTAGGTTTTCTGGTCTAGCAGTTGCACCGTAGCATCACGGGAATTGAGTACCACCACCACTTCGGCTTGCGCCGTCGATATTGCGGAAACCAGGCACAGCGAGGAAAAAACAAGGCGGCGTAGACTGCGGAACATGGAAGAAATCACTGTTAAATACAAAACATGCATTTTACGTGGAACACCGTATTTATTGTGTGAAATCCCCCCTTAAATACAAGCCGTCGCCAAACCTCGTCGTAACTTCCCCATTTTCCCTGCAGCGGGCCTGGAATGGCGCTTTGCAACTCATTGCTCTACAATCTGAAGCTTTCATCGCCAACACAAGGATTATCATGACCACCACCACTACCGCTTCCGGTCTGCAATACATCGATACCGTCGTCGGCGAAGGCGCTGAAGCGCAAGCCGGCAACAATGTTGTCGTGCATTACACGGGCTGGCTGCAGAACGACGACGGCAGCGCCGGTTCGAAATTTGATTCGAGCAAGGACCGCAACGACCCGTTCGAATTCCCGCTGGGCGCAGGCCGCGTCATCCAGGGCTGGGACGAAGGCGTGCAAGGCATGAAAGTGGGCGGCAAGCGCCAGCTGATCATCCCGGCAGCACTGGGCTATGGCGCCCGCGGCGCCGGCGGCGTGATTCCACCGAACGCCACCCTGATTTTCGACGTCGAACTGCTGGGCGTATAAGTACCGACTCCGCAGCGCTCGAGCGACTGTACCTGGCGCCGCCCCTGTTCACGCAGCGGCGGCGCTTTTGTTTTGAGTGTGTCCTCTAATGCACGGCGCGCTTTTTTCACTATGATGTCAGGCACTGCAGCACGCACGGTGGCCACTCCGTCGGGCCTGCCGCACTTTTCCAGCGATTCCATCAGCACACAGGAGCCATCATGAGTTTACAAGAGCAATTCGACCAAGCGCAGCTCGATTCCAAGACCCTGTCCGAGCGTCCGGACAATATGACCTTGTTGAAAATCTACGCCTTGTTCAAGCAAGCGTCGAGCGGCGACGCCACGGGCGAGCGCCCTGGCATGACCGACTTCGTCAACCGCGCCAAGTTCGACGCCTGGGCGGCCCTGGCCGGCACCTCGAAGGAAGATGCGCAGCAGCAATACATCGACCTGATCGAAGACTTGAAGGATTGATCATCCCCCTGCCCCGGCACAGCCCGGGGCAATGTTATTATTTCCGCATGACACCATCACCGATTTCCCTGGCCCATGCCGCCGACCTGCCCCGTTTGTTCGACGTCTGGCACCTGTCCGTACGCGCCACCCACGATTTCCTCGCCGACAGCGATATCGCTTTCCTCATGCCCTTCGTTCGCGATGAGCTGGCCAGAGTGACGGCCGAACGCCTGCTGCACGTGCTGCGCGATGCCGATGGCAGCGCTTACGCCTTCCTGTGCGTCGAGCACGCCAAGATCGAGATGCTGTTCGTGCATCCCGATCAACGCGGCAGCGGCGCCGGCCGCACGCTGGTCCAGTACGCCATCACGGCCTTGGGCGCCACGGCCGTCGACGTCAACGAGCACAACACGCAAGCGCACGGCTTTTACCGCCACCTGGGTTTTATCGGGGAAAGCCGCTCGGAATGCGACCCCTTTGGCAAGCCTTTCCCCATTTTGCACCTGAAACTGGCCGTAAACGGCTGAAAACTCACCAAAAACCACCAAAACAGGCCGTTAACGCAAAAGTGGCTACCAAACCGGTAGCCACTTTTTTTACGCTGTATCAGCCGTAATTTACTTTTTTGCCGCCGCCAGCGCTTGCGCGATCCAGCCGTCAAACTTTTGCTGGTGATACTTGATCCAGCCGGCCGTATGGCGCGCGATACCGGCTTGCGTGTTTTCGCCACGGCGCATGCGCTCATTCTGCGCATTGATGTCCGCCACGGGCAATTGCATCACTTCGAACAGCTTGGCCGCGGCCGGATTTTTCTCCGCCCAGGCCTTGTTCGATACGATGCGCGCCGTGTTGACGGCAAAACCGTAGTCGCTGCCATCGTCGAGGCGGGTGTTCACCTTGTCGGGATTGGCCGAGAACGGCACTTTCAGCCAGACCACGTCCTTGCCCGGCACCAGCACGCCGCTGACCCAGTATGGCGTCCACGTGTAGTACAGGATCGGTTCGCCACGCTTGTAACGGCCCAGGGTATCGGCGATCAGAGCCGCATAGCTGCCCTGCACGTGCGTTACCGTTTCGCGCAGTTTGTACGCATCCATGTGGTTCTCGATCAGCGCTTCGCAGCCCCAGCCAGGGTTGCAGCCCGTCAAATCGGCCTTGCCGTCGCCATCGTGGTCGAACAGCTTGGCCAGGGTGGGATCGCGCAACTGGTCGATATTCGTGATGTTGTACTTCTCGGCAGTTGCCTTGTCGATCAGATAACCTTGCGCGGCAGGCCCCGCATACTGGCCCGTGCGCGACAGCTTAGCGTCACCGCCCGCATTATTATAGAAATCCTTGTGCATCGGGTCCCAGTGCACGGCCATGAAGGTGGCGTCGCCATTGGCGATGGCGATATGCGCGGTCGGGTATTCCACTTCCTTGATCGGCTGCACTTCGTAGCCGAGCTTTTCCAGCGCCTTGTCGACCAGCATGGTCTGGAAGGTTTCTTCCGCGATCGAGCTTTGCAGCGGCTGCACCTTGACGCCCTTGCCGGGCAGCGCATCGGCAGCTGCGGCCGGCGTCTGCGCCATGGCCAGGCTGGTGGTCAGGGCCATGGCGGCGATGGCCAGGGCGGAAAACAGTTGGAACTTGCGTTGCGATTTTTGCGTCACTTTAAAATTGTCAATTTGATGCATGTAAATCCTTTCTTATTGTGCGTTGGCCAGCGTTGCTTGCTGTTCAACATTATTTTTCTCCGTGTTGCCGCGCACCAGGCGCAGCACGAAACCGGCGGGACCCGTCTGGTACCAGTGGCGCACGCCGCGGCGTGGCTGGCCCATCGCTTGCGTCAAGCGGTCCAGGGTGATGGCCAGCAGCACGATGCCGAGGCCACCGACCGTTGCCAGGCCCATGTCCAGGCGGCCGATGCCGCGCAATACCATCTGGCCCAGGCCACCCACGGCGATCATCGAGGCGATCACGACCATCGACAGCGACAGCATTAGCGACTGGTTGATACCGGCCATGATGGACGGCATGGCCAGCGGAAACTGCACGCGGGTCAGCAACTGCCACGGCGAGGCGCCATACGCGCGGGCCGCTTCGATCAGGTCGGGACGCACCTGGCGGATACCGAGGTTGGTCAAACGCACCAGCGGCGGCAGGGCAAAGATGATCGTCACGATCACGCCCGGCGCATTCCCGATACCGAACAGCATCACCACCGGCACCAGGTAGACGAAGGCGGGCGTCGTCTGCATGGCATCGAGCAAGGGGCGCAGGATATTCTGTGCGCGGTCGCTGCTGGCAAGGAAAATACCGAGCGGCAAGCCGATGGCCAGGCAGAAGGCCAGCGACGTCAACACCAGCGACAGGGTCGTCATGGCTTCCGGCCAGATGCCCAGCATCGACACGAGCAGCAGCGCCAGCACGGTGCCGATGGCCAGGGTGCGGCTCGTGAACTGCCACGCCAGCAAGCCGATGATGGCGATCACCGTCAGCGACGGAGCGGCCAGCAGCACGCCTTCCACGCCGGACAGCACGCTGTCGATCGGCGCACGCACGGCCTGGAAGAACGGACGGAAATGGGCGACGACCCAGCCCAGGCCCTGGTTGATCCAGCTTTCCAGCGGCAGCGAGCCGTCGAAAATCTGCGTCAGGTGAAAGCCGGCCGCATGTTCCGGCTGTACGGCGGGCGCGGCGGCGTCGAGCCACGCGGTGCTGGCGTCGGTGGGGGGCGTCAGCGCCCAGGGATTGATCTGGGCGGCCTGTTCAACAACAGGTTCTACTGTGGAAACGGTGCTTGGGTTCATGCTTGTCCTTTCTGTTGTTGTTCGGCTATGGCTGGCGTGTCGCGGTCGAGGAACTTCAGCAAGGTCGTCTTGCTGATGGCGCCGCGGAAGCTGCCGTCATTGGCCACCACAGGGACGGCGTAAGGCAGTTGCGCCACCTGGCCGAACAGGCCGGCGACGGGCTCGTCTGCATCGATGGTCTGCACGTCGGGCAGATAGGCATGCGCCAGGCCCAGCGGACCCACATGGCCGTCGAGCGCACTGCGCAGCGAATCGGCCGAGACGACGCCGAGGAACTTGCGCTGCGGATTGACGACATAGGCAAACGCGCGATCCTGCTCTTCCAGCATCGACAGCGCGGCGCGCGAACCGCGGCTCGGCGATTCCGACACGACGATCTGGCTCTTGCGGGCAATATCGCTGGCCTTGAAGACGGCCGCCGCATCGACGCCGCGCACGAAGTTGCGCACATAATCGTTGGCCGGCTTGCGCAGGATTTCTTCCGGCGTGCCCACTTGCACCACGTGACCGTCTTTCATGATGGCGACGCGGTCGCCGATGCGCATGGCTTCATCGAGGTCATGCGAAATGAAGACGATGGTGCGGCGCTTGATTTGCTGCAAACGCAGCAGTTCCGATTGCATTTCCGTACGGATAATCGGATCGAGCGCGGAAAACGCTTCATCCATCAGCAAAATCGATGGATCGCAAGCCAGCGCACGCGCCAGGCCCACGCGCTGCTGCATGCCGCCCGACAATTCGTCGGGATAGCTGGCGCCGTAGCCGTCCAGGCCCACTTGCTCCAGTGCTTGCTGGGCCAGCGCATGGCGCTCGGCCTTGGGCATGCCGGCCAGTTCCATGCCGAAGGCAGTGTTGTCGAGCACGGTAATTTGCGGCAGCAGCGCGAACGACTGGAACACCATGCTGATGTCCTTGCGGCGCAGGGCGCGCAGCTGGGCGTCCGGCAAGGTATTGATGTCGTTGCCGTCGATCAGGATGCGGCCGGCGGTGGGCTCGATCAGGCGGTTCAGCATGCGCACCAGGGTCGACTTGCCCGAACCGGACAGGCCCATGATGACGAAAATCTCGCCCGCTTCAATGGTAAAGGTGGCGTCGAAGACGCCGATGGTGCAGTCGGTCTTGGCCAGGATGTCCTGCTTGCTGGCGCCCTGACGGACGAGTTCAAGTGCTTCTTCTGGCTTGTCGCCGAACACTTTGAACACATGGTCGATAATGATTTGTTTTGCCACGATGTGGTTCTCCCTCGATTTGACGAATGGATTGAAACCCAGCAAGCCTGCTAGCTTGCGGCGGGAATCAGCAAACCCTGTTGCGTCGGCTACGCCACGGCGCACAATGCGCACGGGAGCGACAGGAAACAGGGGGTGACACGCGTGTGACCAGCGGATGGCCAAAGCCGGTGCCGGGGTGCCGTGTGCGTGCTAAAAGAGGCTGTGGTTCAGGACTTTTAACAACGCTAGCGCCATGCAAATACATGGCACCAAATGTATTTGACCGAAAAAAAATCGACCAAGCTACTTTTAAACTGGATGCGGGTGTAAAACCCGAAGAATTATTCACCACTCAGCGAGCGGAGAGTACTGCGAAGCAGAAGGTGAAACGCGGTGTAGCTGTTGTAAATATGACTCAAGTATAACGCAAAAAGCCATCAAAGTCCAATGGCTTTCCAAATAGAAATGTGCTAGCAATGTTCGCCAGCGTACAGTCGGACGTAAAAAAGGCGAAAAGCGACATGTTTTCATCGTCTTTCGCCCATCGCCGCGACATGCTCCCTAGCACCAAACAGGGCGCCAGACAAGCGGGCCAAATGCCATCAAACTGCTTCGGTAAACACCTTGCGCATTTTCTCGGCAATCTTGCCTTCAATCGTGGAGGCGAAGGCGCTGAGCATGAAACCCAGCTTGATTTGCAGTTGCGCCTGCTCTTTTTCCAGGGTCAGCGAACCATCGACGCCGCTGCGCTCGAAGCGCAGCACATCGCCATCCCAGGCGCACGCCAGGTCATATTCCTGGGCCAGCTTGTCGGCCACTTGCTGCGCCGCTTCGCGCGCCTTTGCTGCTGTCAGCTTATGTTGCTGAACTATATTTATATCCGCCATCAAACGATCCTTTTATTATAAAAACGGGGGCAATACGGCCAGCATCATACCAGCCGCCATGCGGCGGGCACGGCCGCAGCGGGCGCCGTACGGCCAAAAAAGCCCGTCCTTCCCGCGCATCGTTTGCGCGGAATCAAACCGGATGCGCCCAAGCGGGACGACTATTCCAGTTCCAGTTGCGCGTGTCTTGGAGAACTACCATGGACCAGAAAGTCATCGTGCCGGTCGAAGCCGTCCTGACCAAATGCGTGTCCCTGCCCGTCGGCTATGTCCCTACCCCCTCGGCGCCCTACCGCCAGCACCGCAAGAATGCGCAACTGACCTTGCAGCCGGGCCCGCCCCGCCTGACGGAGGCAACGGTGCGCAACCTGGCCGCCGTGCCCGTCGGTTCACGCGTGCTGATCTGGAAGCAAGATCCGTCCGTCAGCGACCTGGGCACCCGTAAAGCCTTTTTGCCCGGGCTGATCCTGCAAGGCCCGCGCGACGCGCGCATCACGTTTGGCGAACCGGGCATCGCGCAAGTCAGCCCGAATGCCTTCGGCGACTTCATCGTCTCGCCCAATACCGACCAGTTCGACGCCGTGCACACGTTTGCCATCGTGCGCATGACACTCACCATGTACCAGCGCGCGCTGGCCAGCAACGACACGGCGCCGCCCCTGCCCTGGCAATGGAACAGCGCCAGCAATACGGCCCCGCTGCGCGTGTTCCCGCATGGCTTGCCCAATGTCATGAATGCGTATTACAGCCGCAGCGACAAGGCACTCAAGTTCGGCGACTTCATCCCCAGCGGCGCCACCGAGCGCGTCTACACCTGCCGCTCGCTCGACATCGTCTCGCATGAAACGGGGCACGCCGTGCTCGATGGCCTCAAGCCGAATTGGCTGCTCAGCAACAATCCGCCGCAAACGGGCGGCTTGCACGAATCGTTTGGCGACCTGACGGCCATCTTCCTGGCCCTGTCGCAGCTGGACCAGGTGGAAGCGGTGATCGCGCAAACGAAGTCCGACCTGCACGATAAAACCTTCCTGGCCGACCTGGCGGAGCAGTTCGGCCTGGCCCTGGGCCGGCCGAATGGCTTGCGCAATGCCGACAATGACATCAAATTGTCGGAAGCGGGCACGGAAGTGCACGCCATCTCGCAAGTGTTTACGGGCGCCATCTACGACATCCTGGCCGACATCTTTGCCCACGAACGCCAGCCCCAGCTGGAAGACGACGCGGCCGTGCTGCACCGCTGCGGCGACTACCTGCGCAGCCTGGTCCTGCGCGCGCTGGTGGCATCGCCCGACCAGGCCGCCACCTATGCCGACGTGGCCGGCCACATGCTGACGATCGCCCAGGCCGATGGCAATGGCGCCTACCTGGACTTTATCCGCAACAGCTTTACCGTGCGCGAAGTGCTCAAGGCCAATGCCATGACGGAGGAGGGGCAAATGACGTTTGCCCCCGATATCGTCGACGAAGACGGCGCCGTGCAAGACCGGCGCGCCTGCTGCGGTACCATGAACCATGCGGAATACAGCGAATCGGACCAGTTGCTCGAAGCGGAGCGCGAAGCGCTGGCCGCCTGGTGCCGCAGTTACGGTCCCCGGTAAACAGTCCCATGCAAGGCAGCGCACCGGCGCGTCCGCTTCAGGCCAGCCGCAGCAGCGGCAGGCCATGACGCGGCCCACACCACCCACAACAGCAAGGAGCAGCATGAAAATTTCAGCCCGCAGCAGTGGCGGCTTTGCCGGCCTGAGCGAACAGTATGAGATCGATACGCAAGCCCATCCCGCTGGCCCCAGGCTGGAAGCGGCACTGGCCAGCAGCGGCTTTTTCACGCAGCCGCAGGCCACGGATGAACACGTGGGCGCCGATATTCCCCGCTGGCAGATCACCGTCGACGCGCCCACCGCGCGGCGCACCATCACGTTTGCCGAGGATGGCAGCGCTGAAAATGCACGATGGCAGCAATTGCTGGCGCAAATACGCGCCAGCGCCTGAGTGTTCCGGCACTTATTTGTGCCGATCTTGATTTGAGTAAAACAAAAACACCACACGTCAAGCCAGCACATCCCCCGCCCTGCCCCCTGCCGCATCGGGCGACTGTCGCGTTCTTGCTGCGTTCTTCATGGCAACGTCCCGGATAGTCGCTGAATTGCCCGCTCTGCGCGGCAATGACACTGCCAAAAAATGAATTTGCTTATATGTATTGTATATAAGCGGGATTTGTGAGAAATAGCGAATTGCCTTAAAATACAATGCTTTGCTTTAGTATGCGCCGCCGAGGTTCCTGCAGGCGCTACAGCACCTCCCCCAAATTGATAGGACTGTTATGACCCACGTTGTCACCGAATCCTGCATCGCCTGTCGCTATACCGACTGCGTCGATGTCTGCCCGGTAGATTGTTTCCGGGAAGGCCCGAACTTCCTGGCAATCGATCCGGACGAATGTATTGACTGCGCCGTCTGCGTGGCAGAGTGCCCGGTGAACGCGATTTTCGCGGAAGAGGACGTGCCGGGCGACCAGCAAGCCTTCATCAAGATCAACGTCGATCTGGCCCGTAACTGGCCTTCGATCACCAAGACGAAGGCTGCCTTGCCGGAAGCGGAGCAATACAAGGACGTCAAGGACAAGCTCGACATGCTGGTGCGCTAAGCGCACGGCAGCTGCGGCGGCAATTCCGGCGGGGATGGATATTCTTCCCCGCAGGGGCGTGGCGGCAAAAAAACAGACAAAAAGCAGCGGAAACGCTGCTTTTTTTGCTTTTAAAGCATCGTTGCAGCTCTATCCACGTAACTGTGGCGCGCTGTCACAACTATGCGCAAACAGTGGACCTATGCGCGGTAAAGCACATTTTGTCCTCAACAAATATCGTAAAATTGGATTATGATATTTGAGCCGATATTGGCGCTTGGAATCAAACAAGGACTCTATATGCTTTACCAACTGCACGAACTGCAACGCTCTTTCCTCACTCCGGTGATGCAATGGGCAGACATGTCCTCCAAGTTATTTACCAACCCGGTTTCCCCTCTGGCCCACACCCCGTTTTCGCAACGCATCGCAGCCGGCTACGAGCTGATGTACCGCCTTGGCAAAGACTACGAAAAACCGCAATTCGACATCAAATCCGTTCTCGTCCAGGGCGAGAGCGTCGACATCCGCGAACACGTTGTCGTGACAAAACCGTTTTGCCGCCTGATTCACTTCAAAAAAGAAGCCACTGGCTTGCAACAGCCCAAAGTTTTGCTGGTTGCCCCCCTGTCCGGTCACCACTCGACCCTGCTGCGCGATACCGTGCGCGGCTTGCTGGCCGAGCACGATGTCTACATCACCGACTGGACGGACGCGCGCATGGTACCGCTGACGGAAGGCCCGTTCCACCTCGATGACTACATTTATTATGTGCAAGAATTCATCCGCCTGCTGGCGCCTGATTTGCACGTGATTTCCGTCTGTCAACCGACCGTGCCCGTGCTGGCCGCCATCTCGCTGATGGCGACGGCAAAAGATCCGCACATGCCGAAAACCATGACGATGATGGGCGGCCCGATCGACCCGCGCCGCTCGCCCACGCAAGTAAACAACCTGGCGACGGAAAAGAAGTTCTCGTGGTTTGAAAACACCGTGATCTACGCGGTGCCGCCGAACTACCCGGGCTTTGGCCGCAAGGTGTATCCGGGCTTCCTGCAGCACGCCGGCTTCATCGCCATGAACCCGGGCCGCCACGCGCAAAGCCATCGCGAGTTCTACATGCACCTGGTGACGGGCGATGACGAGCCGGCGGAAGGCCACCGCCAGTTCTACAACGAGTACAACGCCGTACTGGACATGCCGGCCGAGTACTACCTGGAAACCATTAAAACGGTTTTCCAGGAATTCAGCCTGCCGAAGGGCACATGGAAAGTGGGCGGTCAGCTGGTGCGTCCGCAAGACATCACGAACGTGGCCCTGTTTACCGTGGAAGGCGAGCTGGACGACATTTCCGGTGCCGGCCAGACGCAGGCGGCGCATGATCTGTGTTCGGGCATCCCTGCCGACATGCAGCAAGACTTCGTGGCGCCGAAATGCGGCCACTACGGTATCTTCTCGGGCCGCCGCTGGCGCGAGATCATTTGCCCGAAGATCGGCGAATTCATCCAGAAACACGGCTGATACACGGCATACCCATCGAAACGCCACGCCAGTTCATACTGGCGTGGCGTTTTCTTTTATGCCTCGCTCATGCCCGTTCGATTTTCACCGTCGGGCGCGTATTGACAAAGATTTGCTCGACCCTTGGCTCGCCCGGTCCCGGCTTCTTCATCGCATAGCCGTTCACGGGCTGCGAACGGTTCACCCACAACGCGTAATACAGGTGGTCGGCGCGCGGATCTTCCGTATTCGGGTGGATCAATATCGTCAGGCCCAGGCTGTTGAGCTGCAGCCACGGCACGATCACCGGTAACAGGTCATTCGTAAAGCCAAAATAAAACGACGGCGTCACGTGCGGGCCGCGCGGCTCCAGATTCCAGTCGCCCAGCTCGATCTGGAAGCGCTCGGCCGCCCACTTGCGTATCAGCGCCGCCTTCTGGTAACTGTCTTCGTCAAAATAGATATGCGCGTGATAACTCTCGATATCCGTGTAGGCGCGCGGCTTGCTCGGCAAGGTTTCCTCGCCGGGGCGCACGCTGACCGGGCGCGGCGTGGGCGCCGTATCCGTATGCTCGCCCCATGGGCTTTTACCGGGTGGCGGCTTGACTCGTTTTACCGCGCCATCCTGCGCCAGGGCCGACCCCGCCAGGCCGGAAGCGGCCAGCGCCGCCACCAGGCCGCCGCCGCGCAAGAGCGTGCGGCGCTGCGGCGAAAGGAGATTCGCCCATTCCAGATCGATGGCGGCGTGTTGATTGTGTTCAGACATAGGATTTCCTGTTCTTGATGATCGGTAGAGGGATGGGGAAAATCAGAACGAGACGGTGGCGCGGGCGTAGTAATAGCCGCCCAGCACGCCCAGCGGTCCCGTGTTGTCATACGCGCCCGCGTACTGCGCCAGGCTGGCGGCGCTGCGCGCTTCGCGCGGCACCTGGTTCGGCTTCTGGTCGAAGACATTGTTGGCGCCCACCGTCACGTTGATGCGCTTGCTGATGTCGTAGCCGACGCTGACATCCGTCACGAAGGCCGCTTTCAGCTGGTAGTCGCCGCCCGTAATGGCGTTCAGGCGCTTGAGCTTGCCGTAGCGCGTCTCGCGTACATTGAATGTCCAGCCGGCTTTTTCATACGCCAGCGTGAGGATTTCCTTGTCGCGCGGCGCGCGGTACAGCAAGTCGTACTCGGCCGATTTGCTCAGGGTGCCGATGTTCGGCAAGCCTTGCAGCACGGCGGGAAGGTCCGCCTTGCCCACCAGGCTCGTATGGTTGATGTTCGCGGCCGCCGTCCAGCGCAGCTTGCCGTCGGCCACGCGCAGCACATCCTCGGCCGTGAAGTCGATGCCGCGCGTGCGCGTGTCGCCCACGTTGGCAAAGTAATGCGCGACGAGGCCATTGCCCACCGTCAAACCCGCCGAGCGCAGCAGGTTTTCAATGACGCCCGCTTGCGCCGCCGTCAGCGGCCGGCCACTGCCATCGAGCGCCATGCCCGAGCTGCGGTCGATGCCGATATTCGACGACACGCCCAGGCGGTCGCTGACCTTGATTTGATACGCGTCAACGGCAAGGCGCAGGGTCGGCGTGGGGTTGAAGGTCAACCCGGCCGACAGATTCGTCGATTTTTCAGGTTTTAACGCTTGCGCGCCCAGGGCCCGCGCGGCAACGGAATTGGGCTGTGCCAGGGTGTAGGGCACGCCCGCATGGTCGGACGTGTTCGAATATGACTGCGTCACCAGGCTAGGTGCATGGAAACCGTTGCTGACGGTGCCGCGCAACGCCACGGCGGGCGTGACGTCATAACGGGCGGACAAACGGCCCGTCGTCTTGCTGCCGAAATCGGAATATTTTTCGGCGCGCAAGGCCGTGTCGAGCAGCCATTGCGGCGTCAGCTTCGCGCCCAGGCCGACGTACGCCGCATAGCTGTGGCGCGCCGTGTCGGACGCATCGACGGGCAGGTAGCCAGCCAATGCCGACGAACCGCTGCCCTGCCAGGAAGCGGGTTCGCCCGGGCTGCGCTGCTGCGTTTCATGCGAGTACTCGAGACCGATGCTGAGATCGGCCGGCTCGCTCAAGCCCAGCTGCACGGGACGGCGTGCGTCCGCATTCGTCGTCGAGCGGCTGTAGCGCTGATTGCCGATGTCAAAATCCGTCTTACCGCCCGGATAGGTCAGCGAGTAATTGGCCGAGTGTTCCACGCCCACGTCGATATCGTCGCGGCCATAGGTGCTGCTGATATCCCAGCTCCAACCGGCCGTCTCGCCCTTGATGCCGCCCGTCAAGGAAAAATCGTTTTCGTTCGTCGTTTCATACGGCGTGAAGCCGTCGGGATACACGGCCAGCAAGCCCTTGTTGTTATTGAAAATGGTATTGGGCAGACGGAAATTCTGCGCCGAGCGGGCATTGCGGTGCGCGTAGGTGCCGAAGCCGTACAGTTGCACCTCGTTCGACACGTCATAACCGAGGTTGGCGCTGAGCGAGGCGGTCGTGCTTTGCGGCACGCCCGTATTGCGCCAGGGATTGCTGTTGCGCGTCGCTTCGGCCGGGTTCGGCGAAGCGCCGGCCGGCAAGCTGTTGTTCGGCCCCAGTTTGACCAGCTGGCCATCGCTGTTGCGCACGGCCGGATACGACAGGTAGCCGGGATTCAAGCCGAAGTTACGCACGGCAATGCCCTGGCGCTGGACTTCGGCGCCGAAGTGGGCAAAGCCGTGTTCGCCCAGGCGCGTACCGCCATCGATGCGCGCGGAACCGTTGGTGCCGTCGCCATCGTAGGTGGAACCGAGCTGCGTGCTGAAGCTGCCCTTGTCATCCGCTTTCAGGATGATGTTGATGACGCCGGCGATGGCGTCGGAACCGTAGATGGCGGAGGCGCCGTCGCGCAGGATTTCCACACGTGCAATGGCACCCGTGGGGATCAGGGCCAGGTCGGTGGCGACGGAGCCGGGAAAGCCATCCTCATTGACGATGGCCGTCGTATGCCGGCGCTTGCCGTTGACCAGCACCAGGGTATGCGATGGGTCGAGGTTGCGCAGCTGGCCCGCGCGCACGATGCTGCCCAGATCGGGCTGCACGCGGGCCGGCAAGTTAAACGATGGCAAGGCCGTATCGAGCGCGTCGAGCAGGTTCAACTTGCCCGTGGCCTGCAATTGCTGCGCGCTGATCACGTCGATCGGCGCGGCGCTGTTGGCCACTGTGCGGCCCGTGCCGCGCGCACCCGTGACGATGACGGTGTCCAGCGGCGCTTGCGCATGAGCCGCGCCAGGCGCTCCCAGCACGAGCACGGCCAACGAGACGGCGTGCGCCAATTGCAGCAAACGGGGGACGGGCTCTTGCTTGTGAATCAATTCCGGCATACGAAAACATCCTTTCAAAGTCGTCAACACAGTGGCTGCAGACTAAAGGATGGACAAACAAACAAGAACGAATGGTTTCGTATTTAGATATTTCGTTTTGGCAACGAACAACAACGGCGCGCAGTGTCAGGGATGGGCTGTCGCCGTCGCCAGGCTCTGGTCGAGCCGCTTCCAGTAATCGCGTTCCAGACGGGCCGTGTCGATGTCGCGCGCCGCCTCGTTGAAGCGCTTTTGCCGCGCCGCTCCCTCGGCATCGCGCTGGAAGCACACATGCACGGGGCGCTCCTTGAAGACGGTATCGATGATGGCGATGCGTTCCCGTTCAGCCTTGCTGAAGTTGCGTCCCATCAGCAAGTGCTGCAGCACATGGCGCTCGATGACGATCACGCGGTAGCGCTTGATCAACAGCTTCTTCAGATTCGTCGCATCGTTCAAGCCCTCTTCCGTCTTCAGCTCGCCACGCGCCACCATGCCATCGAACTGCTCCCCGTTCGAATAACCGGCCACGGTGCCGATGCGCAGCTTGCCCAGATCAGTCAGGGCGGCGCCGGGCACGCCATCCTCCTTCAGGTAGGCCAGCACACCTTGCGTGTTGCCAACCGGAACAGAAAAATGACAGAGTTTTTCCCGTTCGGGCGTGCGCCAGACGGCCAGGAAACCTGCGTAGCGGGGACTGGCCAGGCCAAACTGCATGGCGCGCTTCCAGGGAAAATACTCATATTTGACGACATAGCCCATGCGTTCGAAGACGGCGCTGACCATGGCGCCCGACATGCCGTCGGCAGGCAGGCTGCGGGAAATAAAGGGAGGCCAGTCTTCCGCCGCGAAGCGGACGATGCGCGAGCTGGCAGCGCCCGGCGCCGCCATGGGAGAGCCAGCCTGCCCGTATGCAAGGGCAAGTGTGGAGTGCATGAATAAACAGAAGGGCAAACCAACTGTCCGGAGGAAACGCATGTTTTGCTCCTATGACCTGGTACGCCTCACAGGGGGCGACAACAGGACTGGCGGTCGGCTTTTTGATTAGTAGCTTGATGAAAATCATGCTCCCACAAAAAAAAGGAATTGCAAAGTTGTTTATTTGCACTTTGACATTCCCAAGGGAAATAAAATACGATTGCGGCGCGCCTGCAACAGCTGGCCCTGGCACCCGCTATCCCCTCCTACAAAACAGGTTTTTACTTGTGCGCGGCCCAGATGGCCGATAATGACGTTTTACCGTGGAAGATGACCGTGCCGCACCCTGCCCCTGCCTCACTTGCCGACCAGATCGAAGACTTGCTGCCGCAAACACAATGCACCAAATGCGGCTACAACGGCTGCCGCCCGTATGCGGAAGCGATAGCCGCAGGCAGCGCCGACATCAATCAGTGCCCACCGGGCGGCGCGCAGGGCATCGTGCGCCTGGCCGGCTTGCTGGGCAAAAAAGTTATTCCTCTCAATCCCGTCAACGGCCTCGAACGTCCGCGATCTGTCGCCTATATCGACGAATCGCTGTGTATCGGCTGTACCCTGTGCATCCAGGCCTGTCCCGTGGACGCCATCGTCGGCGCCGCCAAGCAGATGCATACGGTAGTGACCAGCCTGTGCACGGGCTGCGACCTGTGCGTGGCGCCTTGCCCCGTCGACTGCATCGTCATGTACCCGGTCAGCGGTGACGCCACGGGCTGGGATGCCTGGAGCCAGATGGATGCGGACGACGCGCGCGCGCGCCACGATTTCCGCACGCAGCGGCTGCGCCGCGAAGCCGAGGCCAACGATGCGCGCCTGGCAGCCAAGGCCGTCGCCAAGATGCAGGAAGTGACGCAGGAAGTGCCGGTCACGCCAGATGAACTGGCGGAAAAGGAGCGCAAGCGCGCCATCATCGCCGCCGCCATGGAGCGCGCGCGCGCCAAGGCCGCCGCCAGCACCCAGACCGAACCGCCCGCCCCCAACACGCCGAAAAAAGACGCATGAACGCTGCCAAACGCCTGGAAATCTTTACGCGCTTCCGCGCCGCCAATCCTTCCCCGAAAACGGAACTCGAATACACGACGCCGTTCGAGCTGCTGATCGCCGTGCTGCTGTCGGCGCAGGCAACAGACGTGTCCGTCAACAAGGCCACGCGCCTGCTGTATCCGGTCGCCAATACGCCGGCCAAGATACTGGCCCTGGGCGTCGACGAGCTGGCCAGCTACATCCGCACCATCGGCCTGTTCCGCACCAAGGCGAAGAACGTCATCGCCACCTGCCAGATCCTGCTCGATCAGCACGGCGGCGAAGTGCCGCGCGACCGCGCTTCGCTGGAAGCCTTGCCCGGCGTGGGCCGCAAGACGGCCAATGTAGTCATGAACACGGCGTTTGGCGAACCGACGATGGCGGTGGACACGCATATCTTCCGCGTCTCGAACCGCACCGGCATTGCGCCGGGCAAGAATGTCGATATCGTCGAGCAAAAGCTGCTCAAATTCGTGCCCAAGGAATTCCTGCACGACGCCCACCACTGGCTCATCCTGCACGGCCGCTACACCTGCACGGCGCGCAAGCCGCAATGCTGGAACTGCATGATCGCCGACCTGTGTGACTACAAGGAAAAATCGCCGGTGCCGGCCGTGGTGTAAAGCAACGGCCCGAATAGGGCCGATGTCGTTGCTGCGTAGGTCGGATTAGGCGCAAGGCGCCGTAATCCGACGACCTTGTTGGCCGGTGGTGGCGTCGGATTACGCGGCGTTCGCCGCTAATCCGACCTACAACAACACCATATTGTCGCGATGAATCAGCTCATGGCCTTCCATGTAGCCGAGAATCGATTCGATCTCGGTGGACGGCTTGCGCATGATGCGGCGCGCTTCGCCGCTCGTGTAGTTCGACAGGCCGCGCGCCACGGGCACGCCGTGCGCGTCGACGCAGGTGATGACGGCGCCACGGCCGAATTCGCCGTTCACGCCCGTCACGCCGATCGGCAGCAGCGACTTGCCTTCCTGGCGCAGCTTTTGCACGGCACCCGCATCGAGCACGACGGCGCCGGCCGTATGCAGATGATCGGCCATCCACTGCTTACGCGCCGTCAATTGGCCCGTTTGCGCCAGCAACTGCGTGCCGATCGCTTCGCCCTGGGCGAGGCGGCTGAGCACGTCGCTGTCGCGCCCCCAGGCGATGATGGTATGGGCGCCAGACTTGGCGGCGCGCTTGGCGGCGAGGATTTTCGTCAGCATGCCGCCACGGCCCAGGCTGCTGCCGGCACCGCCGGCCATCGCTTCCAGGGCCGGATCGCCGGCGATGCCTTGCGTGATCAGGCAGGCGTTCGGGTCCTTGCGCGGGTCGGCCGAAAACAGGCCGTGCTGGTCCGTCAGAATGACCAGCGCATCGGCCTCGATCAGGTTGGCGACCAGGGCGCCCAGGGTGTCGTTGTCGCCGAACTTGATTTCATCGGTGACGACGGTATCGTTTTCATTGATGATCGGTACCACGCCCAGGCGCAGCAAGGTCGTCAGGGTGGAGCGGGCATTCAGGTAGCGTTCGCGGTCGGCCAGGTCGGCATGCGTGAGCAGCACTTGCGCCGTGCCGAGGCTGTGGGCGCGGAAGCTGCTTTCATAGATTTGCGCCAGGCCCATCTGGCCGACGGCGGCGCACGCCTGCAATTCATGGATATCGGTGGGGCGCTGCTCGAAACCGAGGCGCAGCATGCCTTCGGCGATGGCGCCGGAGCTCACCAGCACCACTTCCTTGCCGAGGGCGCGCAAGCCAGAAATCTGCGCAGCCCAGCGCGCGATGGCAGCATGGTCGAGTCCGCGGCCATCGTTGGTGACCAGCGAGGAGCCGACTTTGATGATGATGCGGGTAGCTTTTTGAATCACGGAATCCATGGGGCGGCGCTCTTCACTTAATAGACGTCAGCGCGCAGGACGCAGCAGCAGCAAGGCCAGCCCCGCCGTCAACTCCATTGCGCACATGAACAACACAAAACCCTGGGGCAAGCCGAAGCTGATGGCCGCGAACAGACGGCCGGCGGGCTGCGCCAGGACCAACATTGCAGTGATATCGCCGAGGACAGGCGGTTCGCCCTGCCGTGCCGCGAACAGCGCCAGGAGCGCGGTAGCGCCCCAGACACCGACATGGGAAGCGTAGAACTGGCTGTAGCCATCGACGCCGTTGAGGAAGATGCCCATGCCGGCCGCCATTTCATCGGCGAACAGCAGACAGGCGACCGCGCTCAGCCCGTAAGCATACGCGATCAGATGCAATACACGGCGCTGCCACGCTTGCTTGCGTGCGAACGCGGCAGCGACCGTCTGTACCGACATCAGGGTAAGGCGCTTAGTCGAGGATCTTGAAACGCGGATCATCCGGGTCGATCGACGAGATACCGCGTGCTTCTTCGGTCATCTGCGTTTCTTCGGCACGGCTTTCGCTGTGTTTCTTCTCTTCCAGATGCTGGTAGATGGCATTGACCAGTTCCGGGCAACCCTGGTGGTTCAGCGCGGAAATCTCGAAGACGGGACCTTTCCAGGCGAAACGCTTGAGGAAGTCCTTGACGATCTTCTTGCGCTCTTCTTCCGGCACCATGTCGAGCTTGTTCAGCACCAGCCAGCGCGGCTTGTCGACCAGCGACTCGTCGTACTTCTTCAATTCCTTGACCAGCGCCTTGGCTTCCTTGACAGGGTCGACGTTGGTTTCAAACGGCGCCAGGTCGACGATGTGCAACAGCAGACCCGTGCGCTGCAAGTGGCGCAGGAATTGATGGCCCAGGCCCGCGCCCTCGGAAGCGCCTTCGATCAAGCCGGGAATATCGGCGATCACAAAGCTCTTCTCGTGCGACACGCGCACCACACCCAGGTTCGGGTGCAGGGTGGTAAATGGATAATCGGCAATTTTCGGACGCGCGTTCGAGACGGCCGAAATGAACGTCGATTTGCCGGCGTTCGGCATGCCCAGCAGGCCCACGTCGGCCAGCACTTTCAGTTCCAGGCGCAATTCGCGGCGTTCGCCTTCCTTGCCCTCGCCTTTTTGGCGCGGTGCGCGGTTGGTCGAGGACTTGAAGTGAATATTGCCCCAGCCGCCTTCGCCGCCCTTGGCCAGCATTTCGGTCTGGCCGTGTTCGGTCAGATCGGCCAGGATTTCGCCGCTCGCGTTGTCGATGATCAAGGTGCCAACCGGCATGCGCAGGTGGATGTCATCGGCGCCCTTGCCATAGCAATCTGCGCCACGGCCAGGCTCGCCATTGCGAGCCTTGTGCATTTTGGAGAAGCGGAAATCGACGAGCGTGTTGATATTGCGGTCGGCGACTGCCCAAATGGTGCCGCCCTTGCCGCCATCGCCGCCATCGGGACCGCCGAAAGGCCGGAATTTTTCACGGCAGAAAGAGGCGCAGCCGTTGCCGCCATCGCCCGCGATGACTTCGATTTTTGCTTCGTCGATAAACTTCATAATTTTGCCGCCATAAAACTAAAAAGGCTCTACCTTGGGCAGAGCCTTTCGATTGAAGGCTTGCGCCTTACATCATGCGATCATTGCGGAGCGAACTGGCGCTCCGCCAATGAATTACGCTGGTACTGCTTCGTTTGGTACAACGGTCACGAATTGCTTCGAGCCGGCACCTTTGACAACGAACTTCACTTTGCCCGCGATCAGCGCGAACAACGTATGGTCCTTGCCCATGCCTACGCCTTCGCCGGCGCGCACTGGGGTGCCGCGTTGACGAATGATGATGCCGCCAGCATTGATAGCTTGGCCGCCGTAGACTTTAACGCCCAGACGCTTTGATTCTGAATCACGGCCGTTTCGCGTTGTGCCGCCGCCTTTTTTATGTGCCATTTAAGACTCCTTGATAGCTGATTAATTCAAACAGCGGCGATTAGCCGTTGATCGAAACGATTTGGATTTCGGTAAAATTCTGGCGATGGCCTTGATGCTTTTGGTAGTGCTTACGACGACGCATCTTGAAAATTTTGACCTTATCATGGCGACCATGCGCCACAACCGTAACCAGTACCGTTGCACCTTCGACCAATGGAGCACCAAACTTGATGCTGTCGCCCGCGCCTACTGCGAGAACTTGATCGATGGTGATTTCGGAACCAATGTCTGCCGGTATCTGTTCTACTTTAAGTTTTTCGCCAGCGACAACTTTGTATTGTTTGCCACCGGTTTTTATGACCGCGTACATGATTTGAAACCTCATCAAATGTTGAAAGAATTTGTCCCACTGTCACGCAAAGCAAGCCGTACACAACAGGGGGAACCAGCGATTATACACGGACTGAGAAATTGCGTCAAAAAGTATTCACAAAGCTTGACGATCGTGGTATGTCGACAACCTGACCATCATGTCAGGCTCGCGCCAGGCAGACAGGAAAACGCGCGGCAGTGCCAACAAGATCAAACAATTGCCTTACAGCCATAGGCAAACATCACGCGTGCGCAAGCCTTGTCGTATAATCGCGGCACCCACAATCTAATGCAGGTTCGCCTTGTCTGACGCTAACAAACACGTTAACCAAAACACCATCGTGCAAACGATTGCCGCCGATATGGATGCAGTCAATACGGTGATCCGCCAAAAGCTGCACTCCGATGTCATTCTGATCAACCAGATCGCTGAGTACATCATCAGCGCAGGGGGCAAACGCATCCGTCCCGTGCTGATTTTGCTGGTGGCCAATGCCCACGCCTATCGCGGCACGGCGCACCATGAACTGGCCGCCGTGGTTGAATTCATCCACACGGCCACCCTGCTGCACGACGACGTCGTCGACGAATCGTCGATGCGCCGCGGACGCCAGACGGCCAATGCCCTGTTCGGCAATGCCGCTTCGGTGCTGGTGGGCGACTTCCTACACTCGCGCTCGTTCCAGCTGATGGTGTCGCTCAATAATATGCGCGTCATGCAAATCCTCTCCGACGCCACCAACGTGATCGCCGAAGGTGAAGTGCTGCAATTGCTGAACATGCACGATCCGGACGTGACACAGGAAAGCTACCTGAACGTCATCCGCTCGAAGACAGCCAAGCTGTTCGAAGCGTCGGCGCAACTGGGCGCCCTGATCGCCGGCGCCAGCGAAGACGATATCGAAGCGGCCGCCGAATACGGCCGCTCGCTGGGCACGGCTTTCCAGCTGATCGACGACGTGCTCGACTATGCAGGCGACGCCGCCGAAATCGGCAAGAACGTGGGCGACGACTTGCGCGAAGGCAAACCGACCATGCCGCTGATCTGGCTGATGGAAAACGGCACGCCGGAACAGCGCGAACTGGTGCGCAGCTGCATCGAGCAAGGCGACGAACAGCATTTCGATACGGTCCTGACGGCCATCACCAGCAGCGGCGCCCTCGACTACACGCGCAAGCAGGCGGAAATCGCCGGCCAGCGCGCCGCCGATGCCATCGCCGGCTGGCCCGACAGCATCTACAAGCAATCGATGCTGCAACTGTGCTCGTTTGCCGTGGACCGCAATCACTGATCGCGTTGTACTTATATGCAATACAAAACGGCGCCACTGGCGCCGTTTTTTATACTCCGCTCATTTCACCGGCTTGCCGTCGGCGCCGACGACGGCCTGGCCATCTTCCTTGGCAAATGCCCCTTGCTGCGGCAGCGGCAGGATCTCCAGCACCTTTTCCGACGGCCGGCACAGGCGCACGCCCAGTGCCGTGACGACGATGGGGCGGTTGATCAAAATAGGATGGGCTTGCATGGCGTCCAGCAGGGCCGCATCGCTCAGCGCAGGATTGGCCAGGCCCAGCTTGTCGTACAGGGCGCCCTTGTCGCGCATGACGGCGCGCACGGACAAGCCCGCACGCTCGATCAGGTCGACCAGTTCCTCGCGCGAAGGCGGATGCTTGACGTAATCGATGATGACGGGCTCGACGCCCGTGTTGCGGATCAGGGCCAGGGTGTTGCGCGACGTGCCGCATGCCGTGTTGTGATAAATCGTGATCGTCATGGTGTGATGTCCTTTACATTGGGTTCGCTGACGCAGCAAGGTGCGCCGGCGCAGCAGTTCTCGGTCAGGAAGGCGAGCAAGCCGTTCATGCCCGCATAATTGGCCGCGTAGATGATGGAACGGCCTGCCTTGTTCGCCGTCACCAGATTGGCGTGCGCCAGTTCTTTCAAGTGAAATGACAGCGACGATGGCGCAATCGCCAGCGCGTCGGCGATTTTCGTCGCGGCCATGCCTTCCGGCCCCGCTTGCACCAGCAGGCGGAATACGGCCAGCCGCGATTCCTGCGCCAGCGCAGCCAGGGCCACGATGGCGGAAGCGCTCGTCAGCGGCGTCGCCTGGTTCGCTATTGACTTTTCATTTTTCATATTTCAATAATAGTCGAATTATTGAATCATTTCAAGCGCGGCGTCTTACGTAACCCAGCGCACCGACTGTCCTGGCCTATCGGTCTACCTTGATGAAAAATCATTGCGATCGGCATTCCCATGACACGCTCAACCCCGCTCAACATCCTCGGCTGGAGTCTGGCCGCCCTGCTTGCCCTCATCGCCATCGTGGTCATCTTCATGCTGACCTTCGACTGGAACCGCGCCCGTCCCTACATCAACGAAAAAGTGTCGGAAAGCACGGGCCGCAGCTTCGTCATCGGCGGCGACCTGCAGGTGACATGGAAGCAAGGCCTGAAAACGGAACCGGGCTGGCGCCGCTACGTGCCGCGGCCTGTCATCAGCGCCCACGATGTGCGCATGAGCAACCCGGACTGGGCGACAGCCGGCCCGCAACTGGCCAGCGCGAAACGCATCGACCTGGCCATCCATCCCTTGCCCCTGTTGCAGCACCGCGTGGTGCTGACAGACCTGGCGCTCGACGCACCCAATATCGCCTTGCAGCGGCGCGCCGACGGCAGCAACAGCTGGACCTTGAAGGATAACGGTCCTTCGGCATGGGACGTGGAAATCCAGCGCATGGCCTTCGCCGACGGCGCCATCCGCTACCTGGACGAAGGCATCGCGCTCGACGTGCAAGCCAAGGTCAGCTCGACGGCGCCCGACGCCACGCCGGGCGACGCGCAGGGCAACGTCCCCGTGCAGAAATACGGCATCGCCTTTACCCTGGGTGGCAGCTACCGCAAGGCGCCCGTGACGGGCGGCGGCAAGGCGGGCGCCGTGCTGTCATTGACCGACAATAACACCGTGTATCCCGTGCAGGCGCATGCCGTACTGGGCAAGAACAAGGCCAGCATCGATGGCACCCTGACGGACCCGCGCTCGCTGTCCGGCATCGATTTGCAGCTGAGCCTGGCAGGCGCCAGCATGGCCGATCTGTATCCGCTGACGGGCGTGCTGCTGCCGGAAACGCCGGACTACGCCACCAAAGGCCGCCTGCTGGGCAAGAAGGACGGTGCCAGCTGGAACTGGACCTACCAGAACTTCAAGGGCACGGTGGGACAGAGCGACCTGGCCGGCACCTTGCAATACCTGCCGCGCCGGCCCCGCCCTTTGCTGCGCGGTGAAGTGACGTCGCAGCAGCTGCGCCTGGAAGACCTGGGCCCCGCCATCGGCGCCGACAGCAATGCCAAGAAACAGGCGCGCGGCAAGACGCCCGTGCAGCCCGACAATAAAGCCTTGCCGGTGGAACAGTTCAATACGGCGAAATGGGATGCGCTCGACGCCGACGTGAAATTCACGGGCAAGAAACTGGTGCGCACGCACGATATCCCGCTCAACGATATCGTCGCCACCATCCAGATGAAAGACAAGGTGCTGAGTTTGACACCGCTCAATTTCGGCATGGCCGGCGGCGACATCACCTCGAACATCACGCTCGACGGCCGTCAAAAAACCATCGCCGCGCAAGCCAAGGTGGCGGCGCGCCACCTCAAGATTCGCGAACTGTTTCCCAAGCTGCAATCGATGCAGGCGAGCTTCGGTGAAGTGTATGGCGATGCGGCGCTGACGGGCCACGGCAACTCCGTTTCCGCCATGCTGGCCAGCGCGAATGGCGAACTGGCGGCCACCGTCAGCGAAGGCTCCGTCAGCCAGTTCATGCTGGAACTGGCCGGCCTGAACCTGGCCAACGCCGTCTTCGTGAAGATCTTCGGCGACAAGCAAGTCCATCTGAACTGCCTGGCCAGCGATTTCGCCGTCACGAATGGCCAGGCCGACGTGCGCCGCTTCGTGCTCGATACGGACACGGCCGTGGTGAATATCACGGGCAACGTCAACCTGGCAACAGAAACCCTGGACCTCGACGTGCGCCCCCGCACCAAGGGCGCGCGCATCATCACCCTGCGCACGCCGCTGTATGCGAAAGGCACGTTCAAGAACCCGGACGTGGGCCCGCAAAAAGGCCCGCTGGCATTAAAGGCCGGCGCCGCCGTGGCCCTGGCCACCGTCGTCACCCCGCTGGCCGCCCTGCTGCCGCTGGTCAACGTCGACAAAGCCCCCGACACGGATTGCGCCGCCGTCATGGCGCAAGCCAATGCCACGCGCAAGGCCCCTGCTTCGCCGGCAACGAATGCGCCGGCGAAAAAAGTCAGCGAAGCGGACATCAACAAGGCACAGCAGGAAAAGAAATAGCCCTTGACGCAGCCGCTTGAAACCCGCCCCGCCATCTGCTGTAATGAAGGAAAGCGGGGTGTGGCTCAGCCTGGTAGAGCGCTGCGTTCGGGACGCAGAGGCCGGAGGTTCGAATCCTCTCACCCCGACCAGCCGTTTCCCCTTGCTGTGCCGGCTTAAGCTGCCCGTACCTTGACCTGCGCGTTGGTGTGTTGCCGAGAAATATGATATTAATTACATCATTAATGTCCTGTTCACTTCTCGCGCAAGGGCCTGACCGATGTCTTTCCTGATAGTTCTGGCCGCACTGGCCTTCCTGATGCTGGCCGCCTACCGCGGCTACAGCGTGATCCTGTTTGCGCCCGTCGCCGCGCTCGGTGCCGTATTGCTCACCGATCCGTCCGCCGTGCCGGCCGTCTTCAGCGGCATCTTCATGGACAAGATGGTGGGCTTCATCAAGCTGTATTTCCCCGTCTTTTTGCTCGGTGCCGTGTTCGGTAAACTCATCGAGCTGTCCGGTTTTTCCCAGTCCATCGTCATGGCCGCCATCCGCTACATCGGCAGCGCGCGAGCGAATGCCGTGATCGTCGCCGTGTGCGCCGCACTCACTTATGGCGGCGTGTCGCTGTTCGTGGTGGTGTTTGCCGTGTATCCGTTTGCGGCGGAACTGTACCGCCAGAGCAATATCCCCAAGCGGCTGATGCCGGGCGCCATCGCCTTGGGCGCGTTTTCGTTCACCATGGACACCTTACCGGGCACGCCGCAAATCCAGAACATCATCCCCACCACTTTTTTCAACACGACCGGCTGGGCCGCGCCATGGCTGGGCACCATCGGCGCCGTGCTGACGGTGATCATGGGGCTGGCCTTCCTGGAATGGCGCCGCCGTTCCGTCATGGCGACGGGCGAAGGGTATGGGGCCGAGGCCGAAAAGGCCACGGCCGACGCGGGCGACTTGCCCCATCCGCTGCTGTCGGTGGCACCTCTGGTACTGGTGGGCGTGGCCAACTTTGCGCTGACCAAGCTGATTCCCCACTGGTATGGCGCCAGCTACGTGCTCACCGCCGAGGCCCTGCCGGGCCTGCATGCGCCCGTGTCCACGTCGATCGCTTCCGTGACCGGTATCTGGGCCGTGGAAGGCGCCTTGTTGCTGGGGATTTTGCTCGTGTGCGTGACGGCCTTCGGGCGTATCCGCGCCGCTTTTGCCGAAGGCACCAAGGCGGCCGTGGGCGGCGCCCTGCTGGCGGCCATGAATACGGCGTCCGAATACGGCTTTGGCGGCGTCATCGCCGCCCTGCCCGGCTTTCTTGCCGTCAGCAACACCTTGCGCAGCGTACCCGATCCCCTCGTCAACGCGGCCGTCTCCGTCACGACCCTGGCCGGCATCACGGGCTCGGCATCGGGCGGCATGAGCATTGCGCTGGCCGCCATGTCGGACAGTTTTATCCAGGCCGCGCAACAGGCGCATATCCCGCTCGAAGTCATGCACCGCGTGGTGGCCATGGCCAGCGGCGGCATGGATACCCTGCCGCACAATGGCGCCGTGATCACCCTGCTGGCCGTCACGGGCCTCACGCACCGCCAGTCCTACCGCGATATTTTCGGCATCACCGTCATCAAAACGGTGGCCGTGTTCCTCGTCATTGCCATCTATTACATGACAGGACTGGTCTGACCTAGAGGCGCGACGACGATGCCGGCTTCGCCACAGCGTGCGCCGGCTTGAACAGGTGGCTGATGCCCATGGTCAGCAGCGGGCCGGCCAGCGCCAGGTAGGAACTGTCGACGCCATACGGATTGCCCGCCAGGAACCAGCCGATGGTGGCGATCACGGAAACGATCACGCCGACGAAGGCGCCGCGCGGCGTGCCGAATTTCGGCGCATAGAAGGCCATCAGCACCAGCACGGCCAGGGTGGCGCGCAGGGCCTTGCCGAGGAAGGCGATCATCAGCAGTTTTTCCGCATACAGCGCCAGCACCAGCGGCAGCAGGCCGGCCACGACGATGGCGATGCGCAGGAACATCAGCGATTTCGCGTCATTCTTCGCCTTGTTGTACCAGGGATCATAAAAATCCTTCATGGCCAGGGTAGCCGATGCCAGGGTGGTGGCGGAAATGCCGCCGAACAGGGCGCCGGCCAGGCCGACGATCATGATGCTGGCGGAAAACGCGGGCATGTGGGCGATCAATGTCGGAAACGCGTCGATCGACTTCATGCCCGGATACAGCACGGCGCTGCACATGCCGATCAGGGCCGCCATCAGGCCGAACGGGATCATCAGCGAGGACACGTAATAACAGGCGCGCTTGGCCACGGCAGGGTTGTCCGTGCTGACCAGGGCCTGGATCACGTATTGCGTGGCGAAGATGGAACCGATGCCGCCGATCATCCAGGCGATGATCTGGCCCCAGCCGATCTCGACCCAGTTGAACATCTTGGCGGGCAGCTGCGCCTGCAGCGCACCGATGCCGCCGGAGGCTTCCAGCGCATACGCGAGCGCCAGGATCACGCCCAGGTACTTGACGATGGAGTGGGCAAAGTTCGTGTACACGACCGAGCGCATGCCGCCCAGGCTGACATAGATCACGGTGATGGCGCCGACCAGCAAGATGGCCACCGTTTTGTTGATGTGCAGCACGGCCGCCAGCACGGCGCCGCCGCTCGCATACAGGGCCACGGCGACGATGCTCAGCGCGACGATGGTGAGGATGGACGCCGCATAGCGCACGGGTTCGCCGTACGTTTGCGCCAGGATGCCGGAAATCGTCGACTGCCCGCTTTCCTTGTATTTCTTGACCAGCACGATGGCCAGCAGCAAGAAGCCCAGCGACAGCGCCACCAGATTCCAGGCGGCGGAAATGCCCAGTTCATAGCCCTTCTGGGCCGTGCCGATGCTGACCGAACTGCCGATGAATTCCGACAATAACAGCGCGCCGATCAGGTAAGCGGGATAATTGCGCCCGCCCGCCGTCATGCCCTCGGCGCTGTTGGCATGCTTGCGCACGCTGTAGGTAATGTACGACATGAGGGCGAAATAGCCCACCGTGATCGCAGCGATGATGATCAATCTGTTTTCCATCCGTCTACTCCAAGTCTGCTTTTCTTATTATTATTTTTCAAGAAAGCTTCCCCTGCCGCATGCCGGACGAGCCGGTGGCGGTGCTCAGGGGAAAGTCAAATTCCTGCCATACCTATACGGTACAGCAAGCCTCACAACAAAAAGGTCCGCAACTGCGCCGTGAACAAGTCCGCCGCTTCGACGTTCGAGATATGCGAGGCGGGCACGCTTGCCAGGCGGGCACCCGCGATCTGCCGCTGCAGCCAGCGCCCGTCGTCGAGTGTGGTCACGGGATCGTGCTCGCCCGCGATGATCAGGGTGGGCACGCTGATCGTGCCGACGCCGGCGTGCAAGTCCGTCTGGGCCAGCACGTCGCAGCAGGCCGCGTAGCCACCGGCATCCTGGCTGCGCAAGGTGGCCACCAGGCGCGCCACCGTGTCCGCTTCACGCGCGATAAACTGGGGCGTGAACCAGCGCGCGGCGGCGCCATCGGCCACCGCGGCCATGCCGTCGCGGCGCACCTGTTCCGCCCGCAGCTGCCACGGCGCGGCGCCGCCGATGCGCGCCGCCGTATTTGCCAGCACCAGCTGCGTCAAGCGCCGCGGCTGGTGTATGCCCAGCCACTGGCCAATCAAGCCGCCCATGGAAATGCCGCAGAAGGCGGCGCGCGCGATATCGAGGTGGTCGAGCAGCGCCACCACGTCCAGGCCCAGGCGCTCGATGCCGAACGGCGCGCCGGCGCTGGCGGACTGGCCATGGCCGCGCGTATCGTAACGCACGACAAAAAAGTCGCCCGCCAGCGCGGCCGCCTGCGCATCCCACATGGACAGATCCGTGCCGAGGGAATTCGACAGGACGAGGCAGGGCTTGCCGCGCTCGCCATCCGTGCGGTAATGCAGGCCGATACCGTCGACCTCGCACGTTTTCCCGGCAGTGTCGTTGCCTATCTGCGTCATTGCATGTCTCCTCAGGAATCGTCGCCGCGCACCGACGAAGGATGGCGGCACAACGGCATCACGTCGATCTGCATGTAGGGGAACAGCGGCAGCGAAGTGAGCAAATTATGCAGCTCGTCCACGCTGTCCACGTCGAAGACGCTGACGTTGGCGTACTGGCCGGCGATGCGCCACAGGTGGCGCCATTTGCCCTCGTGCTGCAGGCGCTGCGCCAGTTCCTTTTCCGTTTGCTTGAGCTGCGCCGCCTGCTCGGCGGGCATGTTCAACGGCAGGTTCACGTTCATGCGTACATGGAATAACATGGTTTCTCCTTATTGGCGTTGCATGGAACGCAGCTTGTCCAGGTCGATCTCGACGCCCAAACCCGGGCCCGTCGGCACCTGCAGCATGAAGTCGCGGTACACGAGCGGTTCGCGCAAGACTTCCTGCGTCAGCAGCAAAGGCCCGAACAATTCCGTGCCCCAGGCCAGTTCGGCAAACGTCGAGCACACGTGGGCCGTGGCGGCCGTGCCGACGCCGCCTTCGAGCATGGTGCCGCCGTACAGGCCGACGCCGGCCAGGCGCGCCACGGTGGCCACTTCCAGCGCGGGCAGCAAGCCGCCCGACTGGGTGATTTTGACGGCAAACACGTCGGCCGCATCGGCCTGCGCCAGCGCCAGCGCATCGGCGGGGCCGTGCAAGGCTTCGTCGGCCATAATGGCCACATCGAAGCGCCGCTTCAGGCGCGCCAGCGCGGCACGGTTGCCCGCCTTCACCGGTTGTTCGATCAGGTCGATGCCGCCCGCTTCCAGCGCGGCGATGCCGCGCACGGCGTCCGTCTCGCTCCAGGCCTGGTTGACGTCGACCCGCACGCTGGCCCGTTCGCCCAGCGTCCGCTTGATCTCCAGCACGTGGGCCACGTCGTCCATCACGTCGCGCAGGCCGATCTTCAGCTTGAAGATGCGGTGGCGGCGCAGGTCCAGCATCTTTTCCCCTTCGGCGATATCGCGCGCCGTGTCGCCGCTGGCCAGCACCCAGGCCACGGGCAGCGCATCGCGCACGCGGCCGCCCAGCAATTCCGACAGCGGCACGTTCAGGCGGCGCGCCTGCGCATCGAGCAGCGCCGTCTCGATCGCGCACTTGGCGAAGCGGTTGCCCTGGATGACCTTGCGCACCAGGGCCATGGCCTTGGCCACTTCGCTCGCTTCCATGCCGACCAGCAGCGGGGCGATATAGGTATCGATATTCGTCTTGATGCTTTCCGGGCTTTCGCCGCCGTAGCTCAAGCCGCCGATGGTGGTGGCCTCGCCCCAGCCCGTGATGCCGTCGGCGCAGCGCAGCCTCACCAGCACCAGGGTTTGCGTATTCATGGTGGCGACGGACATCCGGTGCGGGCGAATGGTTGGCACATCGACCAGGTAGGTCTCGATATTTTGAATCATATTTATTCCGTATAATTCTGTGGAGTGGTGACACGATATTCCCCGAATGCCCCCGCGTCCAACACCGAGTTGGTATCAAACCTATACCTGAAAGGTATGAAGATGGAATTACGGCACTTGCGCTACTTCGTTGCGGTCGCAGAGGAAAGGAACTTCACTCGGGCCGCCGCGCGCCTGCATATCGCGCAGCCGCCGCTGAGCCGGCAGATGCAGCAGCTGGAAGAAACCTTGGGCGTGGCGCTGATCGAAAAAGGGTCGCGGCCCTTGCGGCTGACGGAAGCGGGCGAGTTTTTCCTCGCCCATGCGCGCCCCCTGCTCGACCAGGTGCGCGACCTGCAGGCGATGACGCAGCGCGTGGGCAAGCTGGAACGCACCCTGTCGATCGGCTTCGTCGCCTCGACGCTGTATGGGGAATTGCCCGACATCGTGCACCGCTTTTGCGAACGCCATCCCGAGGTCGACGTGACCCTGCATGAAATGACGACGGTGCAGCAGTTGAAGGCCCTGAAGGAAGGCCGCATCGACGTGGGTTTCGGACGCTTGAAAAGCGAAGACCCCAGCATCCGCCGCATCCTGCTGCGCGAAGAGCGGCTCGTGGTGGCCCTGCCGCCCGGCCACCGGCTGGCCAAGGGGGAAGGCGGCTTGCGCCTGACAGACCTGATCCACGAGACCCTGCTCGTGTATCCGAAAGCGCCGCGCCCCAGCTTTGCCGACCAGGTGCTGGCCATGTTCAGCGAAGGCAATGTCACACCCGGTCCCGTCACGGAAGTGCGCGAGCTGCAGATTTCCATGGGACTGGTGGCGGCCGGCCAGGGCATTTCCATCGTGCCGGAAAGCGTGCAGGCCATGCATCACCGAAACGTCGTGTACCGCAAGCTGGACGACAAGCATGCGTTCTCGCCCATTTTATTCAGCATGCGGCATATGGACCGCTCGCCGGAACTGGAAAACCTTCTCGCTGCCGTGTACTCGATCTACGATGAACACGGCATCGCGCACGTCAAGGAAAGCCTGTAGCGCTCACTTTGACAGCGGTGCATCGGCCAGCAATGCCGGGCGCAGCGCGCGGATGCGCAGCTCCGTGAAATAGCCGCCCGCCTCGTTGTAGCGCAGGTAGTGGCGGCCGCAGTTCAGGCAGCGGGCCACCTGGCTCAGGTTCGCGGGATAAAAGCGCGGCGCGATGGGCGCGTCGACGCTGTCGTAGCGCGTGCCGTGCGGGTGGTACTCGTCAAACGTCGGTTCCTCGTACGGATCTGCGCGCAGGGTGCCGACCTCCTCGAAACGGTCAAGTTCCAGCGACGTGGGCAGCCGCTGCCAGGCATCGAGCGGAACGGTGCAGCAGCTGCATTTTTGCGTGACACCGGCCGACGCGGCGGCCAGTGCGGACAAGGCGGGAAAATCGATGAATACCATGGTTCAGCCATTACAAAGGCGCGGCCCTTGGCAACGAGCCTGGCCGCATCCCTTATTCTAGCGCAGCCACATGCGGCCGACACGCGGCCCACATTTTGCCAGCCCCAATTCCAGCAGCACCAGCATGCCGCCCGACACGAGCAGCAGCGGCATCAGCGCGCACATGCCGGCCGCCACCAGCCAGGCCAGCGCGGACGGCGAGGTCCAGGCGCCCGGCAGCAGCTTGGGCAAGCCCAGCGAGCCCGGCAGGCGCCGCTTGAAGAACATCACCCAGCCCGACACCAGCGAAAACAGCACGCTGGCGCCGAACAGCAGCAGCAAGGCCTGGTTCCACCAGCCGAATTCACCGCGGTGGAACGGGATGCCGATGGCGGTGGCCTTGCCGAACGCCGTCTGCGCGTCCCAGCCCGCATAGTACAAAGGCTTGCCGCTGTAGGCGTCGAATTGCAGGTCGAAGCGCAAGGTGGGCTGGCTGCGGTCGGCCATGGTGGCGCGCCACACATCGTCCTGACTGGCCGGCGCCGTCAGCTGCACGGCGATGGCGGGCGCGTGACTGCGCGCCACTTGCCACGCATCCTGCCAGTCGAGCGGAGCGCCCTCTTCGCTTGAGTGCAGGCCGCGCGGCACGGGCGGCGGCGCCTGGCCGCTGACGTCGCGCAGCGTGCGGATGCGCCCGCCCGCCTGCTGGCTCCACGTCAATCCTGTCGTCAGGATCACGACACTGACGATGCCGAGCGCCACGCCGAGAAAAGCATGCCACTGGCGCCAGCCGTTGCGGCCCTGCGCGCCCCGCTTCGGCAAGCCCGATTGCGCGCCGCGCGGCCACCACAGCACCACGCCCGTCACCAGCATCACCGTCAGCCAGCTGGCGGCCAGCTCGATCATCCAGCGCCAGCCATCGTTTTGCAGCAGGCGCGAATGCAGCTTTTTCGCCCAGTTGCCGAAACGTTCGCTGCTGGCCAGGCTGCCCAGCACGCGCGCGTCATACGGATTCACGTAGACGATCACGGCTTGCGCGGGCAGGCCGAACTTCGGCTTGACCGGTGCGGCATGTCCTCCATGGCCCGCATGTTCATCGGGCGCGCCGCCGGGCGGCGCGAACGCCACCTGCACCGCGTCGTCCTGCTGGAATGGCGGCACCACGTGCTGCACCGTCCAGCCATGCGGGGCCGCCCGCTCCGCTGCCGCCACGGCGGCGTCCAGCGGCAGCATGGACGCTTGCGGCGCCACATGGTCGAGGTGCTGGTACAGCCGCGCCTCGATCTGCGGCGTGAACACATACAAAATGCCCGTCAGGGTGGCCACCAGCGCAAACGGCGAGGCGATCAGCGCGGCCCAGAAGTGGATGCGCCAGTACAGGCTTTTGCGCCGTGCCACAAGAAAAGTTGCGTCGTCCATGGCCATCCTCACAGTCCGTCATAGGTATAGGCCAGGCCCAGCATCACGCTGCGCGGCGCACCGGGCGTGTACTGGTTCTGGCTGTTCGGCGCATAGCTGCCCGTGCCCGCATAGCTGCTGCTGGCCGAATCGGCATAGCGCTTATCGGCCACATTGCGCACCTGCGCCCACGCTTCCAGACCGCGCGCGAGCCGGTAGCTGGCACGCAGGTTCAGCAGCGCGTGGCCGCCATACTCCAGCGTGTTGGCGTTGTTCATCCAGTAGCGGCCCTGATGCACGGCTTCGAGCGCGATACGCGCGCCCGTCACGGGCTTGTAGCCGATCTCGAACGAGGTGATGTCGCGCGGCGCCTGCGGCATGATGCGGCCGCTGTAATCGAGGGTACTGGAGACCTGGTAGCGCAGGTAGCGGTGGCGCGCGATGGCCGTGGCGAAGCGCGCGTCGAACGACCCGCTGTCGTAGTTCAAACCCAGCTCCAGCCCTTCGCTGCGCGTGCGGCCCGCATTGCGGTTTTCGCTGTTGCCCGGCGAGAGCGTGTAGCTGACGATGGTGTCGCGCCCGTCGAGCCGGTACAGTGCCGTGTCGAGTTTCAATCGGCCCTGCAAAAAGGCCCAGCGCAAGCCCAGTTCATAGTTGTTGTAGACGGACGGCTGCAGGTCGGCGATGCCCGTCTTGCCATACAGCTGGCTCACTTCGGGCGGGGTAAAGCCCTGGCTGACGTTGGCATATGCGCTGCCCGCATGGCCGATGGCGTAGGTGGCGCCCAGCTTCGGGCTCACATGGGAAAAACTGCGCGACTCGTCGGGCGCGCCGTAGTTGACGCTGCCGCCGGGCGCCAGATTGTTATGATAGTCGTAGCGGATGGCGTCCGAGCGTCCACCCAGCACCACGCGCGTGCCCGCCAGCGGAGAAAATTCCCACTGCGCGAAGACGGCCGTGTTCAAGATGTCCGTCTGGTAGTCGCGCACGCCCTGCGGGTTGCTGGCATTGGCCAGGGTGTAGCGCAGATAGCGGCCCGTGGCCGCATCGCGCACGATGGAGAGATTGTCGCTGACAAAGGGATTGTCGCTCTTGTCCACGTACACGCCGGCGACCAGGCGCGAACGCAGCCACGCGAATTCCTGCTGGTGTTTCACGTCCAGCCCCAGCGAATCGACATGGTTGTTGTTGATGACGCCCTTGCACAGCATGCCCGCGCAGCTGCCGATGGAATACGCGGGAAGCTGCCCATGGTCGTTCTTGCGCGTAAACACCGTGACGGTGCTCGTGCCATTGGCTGTCGTCGCGCCCTCCCACGCCAGGTTCATGCGCGTGGTCTTGTCCTTGCGGTAGGTGAATGTATTGAGACTCTTGCCGGGATTGCTGCGGTAATCGTTCTCGAACAGGCTGCCCGTCATGGCCGCATCGAGATCCGTATGCACGAGGGTGGCGCGCAGCTGCGAGGCAGGGCCGAGCGCATAGTCGGCGCGCAGTGAGAACGAATCCTTGTCGCCATAGCTGTACTCTTGCCAGTTGTCGCGCGAACGGCGCGAACTGTAATGGGAAAAGCGCAGTCCCAGCGGCCCCCAGGTATCGCTGGCGGCCGTGTCGTAGCGGGTGAAACCGCCCACGTTGTCGCGCCGCACGCCCGCGCTTGCCGTCGGCGTGGCGCTGGCGCCGGCCGTGAGGAAATTCACGGCACCGCCCACGGCATTGCTGCCGTACAGCGACGAGGCGGCGCCCTTCACCACTTCCACGCCGCTGGCGCCCGCCATGTTCATCTCGTTGAGCGAGTTGTGGTTGAAGACGCCCAGCGGGCGGATGGGTATGCCGTCTTCCAGGTACTGGTAGACGGCATTCGTGCCGATGGGCTGGCGGATGCTCATGCTGTGCTGCTCGTTGCCCAGGTCATTCCAGTACACGCCGGCGATGCGGTTGAGGATATCGCCCATGGTCCTGGGCTTGTCGCGCTCCAGCGTTTTGGCATTGACGACGCCGATCGCCTGCGGCGTCTCGGACAGCCACGATTGCGCGCGCGAGCCGGAAACGACGACCGTGTCGATGGCGTGGTCAAGTTGCTGCGCCTGCGCGCAGGGATAGGCCAGGGCAATGGCTGCCGCCAGCATCAATAATTTCTTGTTCATGTGATTCTCGTTTAAGTGTGCGGATGCGGGGCGTCACACCGCAAGGTGGACAGCGCCAGCATTGAAAATGCAAAAACTTAAATGAGACCGGGCGGCGCGCGCGACTGCGCGGTGGACCAGATGAACAGCGGGGATGGGGACTGGTAGTACAGGGCCGGGAAGATGGCCGTGCCGCTGGCCACAAGCAGCGGCAGCACTGGACTGGCCGGCGGCAAGCCGACGGAACCCGCATGCGTGGAACAGAAGGCGCAATGCTCCATCTGCATGGCCTTGCCGCCGGACTTGCCATCGGCGGCGCCGTCATCGGCCTGATCAAGCTGCACAAAACGGATGCCGGCCACCGAGCAGATTTCCGCCCAGCCGGAGCCGGATTCCTGCTTGGCGTTGGCGACGGCCCGGGAAATCGATGGCGCGAGCGCCGCCAGCAGGATCGCGAAACAGGCGATCCAGGCGGCAAAGCGGCGCGTGAACAAGGTCATTCCCATGGCCGCATTTTACCAGCGGCCGCCGGGACTGGGTAGCGGAAAGGGGCTCAGGCGGCCGGGCAGGCGGCGCTGCCGTTGTCAAAAGCACGCACGACGCTGGCCGCATCGGCGGCGATGCGGTTCACGGCGCGGCGGTGACCGAGCACCAGTTCATCATAGCCGGCGCCCACCTTTTCATTGGCGATCGTACGGCAAGTGACCACCTTGCCGCTGGCCAGCTGGCGCACGCTCCACACGGCATCGATCAGCGCATACTGGCCCATCACGGACTCGAAACGCTGCACATTGGTGCTGATGCGGTACACGGGCAGATTGTCCGGATGCGGCGTGCGGAACACGTCGATGGCGCCCAGGTCGTTCGTCACGGCCGTCGACAGGGCCTGTCCGATCTCGCCGGCCAGCGGCCCCGCCCAGCGCTGCTGCTCCAGCAATTCGATGCGGCCCGACGGCGCCGTCACGACAAACTGGTTGCGGCTCACCTGCTGCGGCACGCTGACGGCCAGCACCTCGACATAGTATTTCACGGGCTTGGCCGGCTGCGCGTCGGCGCCGCCGCTCAGCGTATAGAAATGCTCGGGCTGGGGCGTGGAGCAGGCGCCCAGCAGGCTGGCCGCCAGCAGCGCGGAAAACATCGGCTTCATCATTTTTTTTCATCTCCTTTTTTACCGCGGATCAGGGACTCGGGATGGCGTTCCAGGTAATCCGACAGGGCATTGAGCGATTGCAGGGTCTGCGTCAGCTGCTGCAGGGCCTGGCGCACGTCCGACTGCAGCGGCGAATCCTTTTGCAGCACCTGTTCGGCCGTGCCGAACGTCTGTTTCGCCGCCGTCAGGGTATCGCGCATTTCCGGCACCACCTGGCCATCGAGCTGCTTGAACAGGGTATTGGCCTGCTTGATCGTGGCGTTCAGGTTGTTGCCGATCTCCGCATACGGTACCTGATCGAGCTTGCGGGCGATGCTGGCGATCTGCGTCTGCAATTCATCGAGGGTGTTCGGCACGGTCGGCACTTCCAGCGGATACCTGTTCGGATCGAGCGCCACCTTCGGCGCTTTCGGGAAGAAGTCCAGCGCGATATACAACTGGCTGGTCAGCAGGTTGCCCGTGCGTAGCTGCGCGCGCAAGCCGCGGCTGACCATGCGTTCGAGCAGCTGGTGGCCGGCCGAGCCTTCCTCATCGTCGACGGCGGCCTTGAAGCGCATGCCCAGGCGGGCCGGGTACAGGTTGACGGTGACGGGCATGCGGAAGTTCTTCTTCACGGGATCGAACTCGATGCCGACCGAACGCACCTCGCCCAGCACGATGCCGCGGAAATCGACCGTGGCGCCAGGCTGCAAGCCGCGCAGCGATTGGTCGAAATAGAACACGGTGGTGATCGCCTCGCCATCGGGCTCGCGCATGGCGCTCGCCTCGTCGGCCGCCAGGCGGTAATTGGTGCCGGCCGGCGCCGGTTCGACGGGCTTGCGGCCGTTTTCCGCCTCGAAGGCGATGCCGCCCACCAGCATGGCAGCCAGCGATTGCGTATTCAATTTGAAGCCGTTGGAATCGAGGCGCACGTCAACGCCGCTGGCATGCCACCAGCGCGCATCCTTGCCGACGAACTGGTCGTACGGCGCATTCACGAAGACCGACATGGTGATGCCGTTGCCATCCTTGTCCAGCGCGAAGCTGACCACCTTGCCCACCCTCAGGCGGTGGAAGAACAGGGGCGAGCCCACGTCGACGGAGCCGAGGCTGTCCGCATGCAGGGTGTACAGCTTGCCCTTCTGGTCCCCTGCCACGGCGGGCGGACTCTCCATGCCGATGAAGCTCTCCTTCTTCTGCTCCGACTTGCCCGTGTCGACGCCGATGTAGGCGCCCGACAGCAAGGTGCCCAGGCCCGTCACGCCGCTGGCGCCGATCTGCGGGCGCACCACCCAGAAGCGCGAATCGGCGGTGGCGAAACGGCGCGCTTCCTTGCTCATGTCGATCGTCACGAGTACCTTGCTCAAGTCGTCGCCCAGGGTGATGGCGCGCACCTGGCCGATGTCGACATCCTTGTACTTGACCTTGGTCTTGCCCGGCTCCAGGCCTTCGGCGCTCTTGAAGCTGACCGTCACCGTGGGTCCCTGGTCGAGGATGGACTTGGCGGCCAGGCCGGCGCCGATCAGCGCTGCCAGCAGCGGAATGAGCCATACCAGCGACGGCAGCCAGCGGCTGCCCTGTTCCACATCGGGTTCCGGCAACGGGGGGACGCCCTGGCCACCCGTTTCGGCAAGGCCGCCCGCTTCTTTGTCAGACATGCTGTTCTCCAATCACTGTATTGTTTCCGGTATTTGCCACCACCACGGGTTCTTCCTCGCCAGGCACCTGCCCGTCGACGGGGTCCCAGATCAGGCGCGGGTCGAACTGCATCGCCGCCAGCATGGTCAGCACCACCACGGCGCCGAAGGCCAGCGCGCCGGGTCCCGCCGTGATCACGGCCAGCGACTTGAAGCGCACCAGCGCCACCGTCAGGGTGACGACAAAGATGTCGAGCATGGACCAGCGGCCGATGAATTCGACCATGCGGTACAAGATGGTGCGCTGGCGCGGCCGCCAGCGCGAACGCCGCTGCGCCGTAAACGCCAGCAGCGCCAGCACGCCCAGCTTGAGCATGGGCACGACCACGCTGGCGATGAAAATGATGATGGCCAGGCCCTTCGAGCCGCTGGTCCAGAACAGCACGACGCCGCTCATGATGGTGTCGTCCTGCGCGCCGAACAGCGATTGCGTCACCATCACGGGCAGCAGGTTGGCGGGAATGTAGAGGATCATGGCGGCGATCAGCAAGGCCCAGGTGCGGTTGATGCTGTCCGGCTTGCGCACGTGCAGGGCCGTGCCGCAGCGCACGCACGCCAGGTGCCTGCCCGTGCCCACGGGCGGCGCCACCAGGCCGCAGGCATGGCAGGGCACCACCTTTTCACCGGGCGCGAAAGCCTTGTAGCGGATGCCGGGCAGCGCTTGCCGGGTCAGGTCGTCGCCCAGGTTCCACAGGGCCTTGGGGTCGAACGAGACGACGATGGCCAGCAGCACGGTGAGCGCGCCAAACGCGAACAAGCCCGGTTGCGGCAGCACCGTGGCCAGGCTGGTCATCTTGACAACGGTGATCAGGATGCCGATCATCAGCACCTCCGTCATGCCCCATTCGCGCGCCGTCTGCACGGCGCGCAGCACGCGGTTAAATCCGGGCACCTTGACGCCGCCGCGCAAGCCCAGCGCCACATACAGCAGCGAACCGAGTTCGATGGCGGGAAAGAGGATGGTAAACAGGAAGACCATCGTCGCCACGATGTGCATCTGCTCGTACCACAGCACGCGGATGGAGCCGAGCAAGGTGGCACTGGAAGTGAGGCCATTGACGTCGAGTTCGACGATAGGGAAAAACTGGGCAATCAGGAAGACAAAGGCGGCGCCCAGGGTGAGCGCCACCACCTTGCTCAATTCGGCCGATGCGCCGCGCGCGTGGGCGCCGCGGTACAGCACCGAGCGGCAACGGATGCAGCGCGCCTTTTCGCGGGGACGCAGCGGACGTTTGCGGTACAGCACGCCGCAGTCATGACAGCTAATCAGGTCGTATCGGTGCACAGTGTGAAGTTTGCCGGCGCCCGCAGCGCGACTATCCCATGTCAATGCCAGCCATCATGACAGAATTGGCATTTTCCTGCACTACGGCACTATTCTTTTCCACTCCCCCGCAACAACGCCTCCACGGCGCGGCCGATCTGCAACACCGTATCGTCGGCGCCGGCCAGGCCGCAGATGCCCAGCCCCACGGGCAGCTCGCCGTCGGCATGGCAAGGCAGCGACAGCGCGCAGCCGTCGAGGAAGTTGATCACGCTGGCGTTGCGCAGCACCAGGCCGTTCGTGGCAAAGAAGGTGGCGTCATCTGCTTCCAGCGGCGCGACCTGCGGCGCCAGAATGGCCACGCTGGGCATCAGCCAGGCATCGAACGGCGCCAGGCGCCGCCGGGCGATGGCGATCAGGCGCGCGCGCGCATCGAGCAGGTCGATGTAGTCAAACGCGCCCTGCTGCTGGCCGCGGCGGATGCGCGCCGCCACGCGCTGGTCATACTGCGCGCCCTTCTCTTCCAGTAACGCCCTGTGCCAGTGCCACGCTTCCGCCGCCACCAGGCCGCCACCGCCATTAATCGTCGGCAGCGCCAGCAATTCGGGAAAATCGAACTGTTCCACCAGGGCGCCGGCTTGCCGCAGCTTGTCCAGCGCGGCGTCGAAAGCCTGCTGCACCTGCGGCGCCACGTGCGTACCGACGTAGTCCAGGGTAAAGCCGAAGCGCAAGCCTTTCAGTGCCGGCGCCTGCGCGCCGATATCATGGCCCGACAGCGCTGCATACAAAATGGCGCAGCAATCGACGCTGCGGGCGATGGGGCCGGCCGAATCGAGGGAGCGCGACAAGGGCACCGTGCCTGCCAGCGGCACAGTCGCCGCCGTCGGTTTGAAGCCCGTCAGGCCGCAAAAAGCCGATGGAATGCGGATCGAGCCGCCCGTATCCGTGCCCAGCGCGCCGGCCGCCATGTCCAAGGCCACGGTGACGGCGCCGCCCGAGGTGGAGCCGCCGGCCACTCGCGCGCCGTCGTGCGGATTGCGCGGCGTGCCGTAATGGGGATTCAAGCCCAGGCCGGAAAACGCGAATTCGCTCATGTTGGTGCGGCCCAGCAGAACGGCGCCGGCTGCGCGCAGGCGCGCCACGGCAAGCGCATCGGCCACGGCGGGCGGCGCGTCGGCCAGCGCCAGCGAGGCGGCACTGCTGGTTTGCCCCTTGACGTCGAACAGGTCCTTGATCGAAATGGGGATGCCGGCCAGCGGCGAGGCAATGATGCCGGCGGCGCGCGCCGCATCGCTGGCACGGGCCTCGGCCAGGGCCTGTTCGCCATCAAGGCTGACATAGGCATGGCCGCCCTGCGCCCGGTGCGCCTCGGCGCGCGCCAGCATCCGCTCCGTCAGTGCCACGCTGGTGATGCGGCCAGCGGCCAGGTCGGCCGCCAGTTCGCGGATGGTCTTGGTCAGTTCGGTCATTCTCTTATCCTTCCACGGGCAGGGTTTGCACGGCATAGCGGTGCTGCAGGCGGCGCTGCAAGGCTGGATCATACAGCTCCAGCTCAAACGCGTCGCCATGGCCCATCTCGCCGATGATCGGCTGCGTGCCGCAGAACATGGCGCTGCCCACCGGCAGCGTCGCTTGCCCCGTGTAGCGCAAAATCAGGTCTTCCGGCGACAGCATGCGCGTCACGGGGCCGTCCTGGTACAGGGCCGGCACACCGGCGCGTTCGCGCCAGGAGCGCATCTGCAGCTGGTCCCAGTGGCCGGCCACGTCGGCATAACGCCACAGGGTGTCGCCCACGGGCTTGCCGCACATCTGCTTCGATACCGTCACGCCGTAGCTCTCCACCTTGCGGTCCGTGTGGTCGGAACCGATGCCCACCAGCAGGCCGTATTCCGTGGAAAACAGCACGAATTCCGCTTCGCCCGACGAGTCGCCGCCCGGCACTTCGATGGCCGCGTCGCTCGACAGCAGCGCCGCCGCCACGCGGTAAAACGTGGGCACGCTTTTCGGGCGCGCCACGCCGATCGCTTCAAGCTCGGCGATGTGGTGTTCCACCATCGCCATGTCGCGGCCCGTCCAGCCGGCGATGATCAAGTTATCGATGTCGAAGGTGACGGGGCCGTGGCCGGCCAGTTGAAAATGCAATGTCGTCATGATTTTATTCCTCCAGGGGGCCGCGGCCCGTTTCGCGTGCGGCAAACACTGCCGCGCCGGTGATCAGCAAGGCCGCCGCCACGTACAGCGAGACGGCCATGGTGCTGTTGTACGAGCGATACAGGCTGGCGATGACGAGCGGCGCGAAGCCGCCGCCGATGACGCCGGCCAGGGTATAGGCCAGCGAGGAACCCGCATAGCGCACCTTGGTCGGGAATTGCTCGATGACGAAGGCCGCTTGCGGGCCGTACATGATGGCGTGGATGACCAGGCCCACGACGACGGCCGTGACGATGGCGGCCGGGCTGGCCGTGTCTAACAAGGTGAAGAAGGCAAACGCCCACACGAGACCCAGCGCTGCGCCCAGCGCATACACGGGGCGGCGGCCGATCTTGTCCGACAGCGCGCCAAACAGCGGCACCGACAGCGCATTGCAAGCCGTGCCGATCATGATGGCGGTGAGCGCCAGGGTCGATGACAGATGCAGCACCGTCGTCACATACGTCAGGGTGAACACCACCACCAGCGCATACAGCACGTCCGAGCCGATGCGCACGCCGCCGGCGATCAGCAGACGGCGCCAGTAGAGGCGCAGCACGTCGCCGATCGGCGCTTCCGCCTTGGCATCCTGCTGGTCGAGTTCCTTGAACAGCGGTGTTTCCTCGATGCCGCTGCGTATCCACATGCCAAACGCCACCAGCAGCAGGCTGGCGATGAACGGCATGCGCCAGCCCCAGTCCATGAACGCTTCATGCGGCAGCAGATAGGTGATCAGGCCGATGCAGCCCGTTGCCAGCAAGGTGCCGAACGACGGCCCCACCTGCGTCCACGAGGCGTTGCGGCCACGCTTGTCCGGCGCACCGTGTTCGACGGAGATCAGCACGGCACCGGCCCATTCGCCGCCCAAAGCGATGCCCTGCACGAAACGCAGCGCCACCAGCAGGACGGGGCTCCAGATGCCGGCCGTCGCGTACGTGGGCAAGAGGCCCATCAGGCCCGTCGTCACGCCCATCAGCATCAGGGTCACCACGAGCACCCAGCGGCGTCCCAGCTTGTCGCCCAGGTGGCCGAAGATCACGCCGCCGATCGGACGCGAGATATAGCCGACGGCATACGTGGAAAAGGCCAGGATGGTGCCCGTCAGCGGATCGAAGGAAGGGAAGAACAGGTGATTGAAGATCAGCGCGGCCATGGTGTTGTAGACGGTGAAGTCATACCATTCCAGGGTCGTGCCGACCATGCTGGCCGTGGCCAGGCGGCCCGTCTTGGCCGTCGTGGCCTTCTCGCCCGGTGCCTGGGCTGCCGGATGCGCGGCGTTCGTATATGTGGTCATAGCCTACCTCTCTCGTCAGTTTTATTGCAGGCCCGGCGCAGGATGCTTTGCCCTGCGCCGTGGCCCGTGTCTCGTGTTATCAGTGCCGGCAAGATGCGCTTGCGGCGCGTCAGGCAGCGTGCAGGTCCGCCTCGCGCAGCTGCCAGGACAGTTGCAGGATGGCTGCCTGTTCCCCGTCGAGCCCCAGCGCCGCGCTGGCGGCATCGGCGGCCGCCACGGCGGCACTTTCGGACGATGCGTCGATCAGGAAGATCGGATCGAGCACGCGGCCCTCCGTCCGTTCCTCCGGCAGGGGGCCGGACAGATTGGCGTCGGGCGTGAGCAAGCGCGTGGCAATGACGCCGTCGATCTGCAGCAGCGTCGCTCCCAGCGTGGCCAAGCCGGCCACGGCTTGCGCGTCCTGGCCGATGGCTGGCGCGCCCAGACGCAGCACGGCCAGCCAGGCGCCCGTGCCCATGCCCGTTTCCGCCTCGATGGCACATACACGGCGCATCGGGTCGACCATGCGCTGCAAGTTCGTCAGCGACCATGGCGTCTGCTGGCCGAAGGCCTTGAAGTAGTCGGGCGTCTGGAAGGCGGCGAGCGACACGGTGCGGTACAGGCCCAGGTATTTGCGCGGACCGCGCACGCTCTGGTAGCGCGTGCCGCTGACGAAGCCGGGAATGCGCACGCGCTCTTCCACGTGCTCGCGGTCATACCAGCGGTTGAAATCAAGCTCGTGTTCCGGGTCGGCGCTGGTCCAGACGAACAGGATGCCGGGCAAGGTGGTGGTGGACGTCGTCATGAGGGTTCCGTTTGCGTTGTAAGTGGAGTGCCAACCCAGAATAGGTGGCACGCCATCACTTGGCAAACGGGTTATTCTGAACGCGACTGATAAGTTTTTCTTGTGGGTCGCGTTGGGGACGGGCCAACAATGTTGTCGGATTACGCGCCGGGGCGCTAATCCGACCTACGCCGTGATATCACCCGGCACCATATTCCTCGCCCAGCGCCAGCGTGAACCTGGCCGCCTCTTCGCATGCCAGCATGGCGACCAGTTGAATCGCTTCCGTCGTGATGTCTTCGCTGTAGCTGATGACGATGCGCTGCGGCGCCAGGCTGCTGGCGCAGGGAATCAGCGCGATATTGCCTTGCTCGATTTCCTCGCGCAGGGGCGCCAGCGGCAGCACGGCGATGCCGAAGCCCGCTTTGACCAGGCGCACGATGGCGGAAATCGAGCTGACGCAATGGACCCTTCCCAGCTGCACGCCCTCGTCCTGGCACAGCGCCTTCAAGGCGGAATGCGGCTGCGAACCGCGGTTCATGGTGATGATCGGATGCTGCGCCAGTTGCGCCACCGTGAACGGCACGCCCGTGTCGGGCCAGTCGGCGGCCCTGCCGGCCCAGCCCATGGCGATGGCGCCGCTGCCCGTGCTGCGGATATGGTCGCCCGTCAGCATGTCCGTCTGCAGCGCGATATCGAGTTCGCCCTGCTGCAGCTGTTCGTGCAGGCGGCGCGTCGATTCCGACGTCAATTGAATTTCGATGCCCGGATAGCGCTCCTGCACGCGCTGCAGGAACGGGATCAGCCAGGTATGCACGATGGTTTCGATGACCCCGATGCGCACTTCGCCCGTGATCTGCGCGGGCGAGGAATTGGCCGCATACATGTCGCGGCACAGTTCCAGCATGCGCTCGGCGTACACGAGCAGGTTGCGCCCGGCGAAGGTCAGGCGGATGTCACGCGCATCGCGGTCGAACAATCGCGTGCCGAAATCCTGCTCCAGCGAGGCGATGCGGTTGGAAATGGCCGCCTGCGTGATGTGCAGCTTGTCGGCCGCCGTGCGGAAGCTGCCCAGCCGCGCAGCCCAGACAAACGCTTCGAGAAAACGGGTATTCAATGGAGCTCTTCTTCACCTAGAGTGTGGTCGCCCCATTGTAAGCCAAAGCGCCCCGCCCTATTTCTGCGCCAGGAAATCGAGCAAGGTCAGGGCGACGATCTTGCTGGCCTTGCGCAAGTCGTCGAGCACCAGGCGCTCGTCGGCCTTCTTCGCATTCGACTCGGGCACCGTGCGCGGGCCGGCGCCATACAGCACGGCGGGAATGCCATGTTCGCCATACAGCCGCGCATCCGCATACAGGGGCGTGCCGACGGCGGGTATCGTCTCGCCCAGAATCGCTTGCGCATTTTTCTGCAGGCTGCCGACCAGCTGCTCGGAGCCGGGCAAGGGCCGCAGCGCATGCGACAGCAGCAGGCGGCGGATCTCGATGCGGATGCCAGGCTCGCCGCGCACCGCGTCTTCGATCAGCGCGCGCACCTGCGCTTCCACCGCCACCGGGTCTTCTTCGGGAATCATGCGGCGGTCCATCTTCATGACGACCTTGCCCGGCACCACATTGGTATTCGTGCCGCCGTCAATGCGGCCCACCAGCATGGTGGGCGAGTCGATGCCGGCCACTTTCGATTTGATCTTTTTCAGTTCCGGCAGTTGGCCGTAAATGGCGTTGAGGATCTTGTTGGCCGCCTGCAGCGCATCGTGGCCCGTTTCCGGCATCGAGCCGTGGCCCGACTTGCCGTGCACGGTGATTTCCAGCTGCAGGCAGGCGTTGTGCGCCGTGACGATGCCGTAGCTGAAACCGGCGGCGATGACGAAATCGGGCTTCGTCAGCTGCTGTTCCAGCAGCCAGCCCGGCCCCAGCAAGCCGCCGAATTCCTCGTCGTAGGTAAAATGCAGTTCCAGCTGCCCCTTCAGGGGAATGCCCAGCGCTTCGAGCGCGCGCGCGGCAAACACATAGGTGGCGAAATCGCCTTTCGACACGGCCGTCGCGCGGCCGTAGATATAGCCGCCGTCGATCTGGCCGCCGTACGGCGGATACGTCCAGTTGTCGCCGGGCGGCACCACGTCGCCATGCGCATTCAGGGCCACGGTCGGCCCGCCTGCCGCATACGGGCGGCGCACGATCAGGTTGGTGATGCTCTGCATGCCGTACGCCTCGACCTGGTCCGCCGGCACGGCGTGTTTTTCCGCGTTCCAGCCATACGCCTGCAGCAGCTGCGCCACCAGATCCGCATGGGGCGCGTTATTGCCGGGCGGCGTATCCGTCGGCTGCTGCACCACCTTCTGTAAAAAGGCGATCTCCTCGTCGAAGTGCTCGTCGATCCAGGCCGTGATTTTTTCTGCGTGCGTAGTCATTTTGCTCCTTGCATGGTCTGTTGCAGCCAGGCGCCCAGTTCGCTGCGCTCGGCCTCCGTCATATTGGTCAGGTTCCCGATTGGCATGGCCTTCAGCTCGATGGCCTGCTTGTAGATTTGCGCCGCGTGCTGGCGGATTTGCGTCTCATTATCCAGCATCATGCCGGCCGGCGCCGTGGCGAAGCCCGGCTGCGTGGGCTGGGCCGAATGGCAGGTGGCGCAGCGCTGGGCGATGATGGCGTGCACGCTCGTGAACTGCGCCGCCGGGTCCACCGCCGGCGCGGCCGCCAGGGCCACGGGCGCTTTCGGCGCGATGGCCACGGCCACGGCCACCAGCAGGGCCACGCCAAGGGCAGGATAACGCCACTCGACGCGGCCCTTGTGGCGCAGGTTGAAGAAGTGGCGGATGAAGACGCCGGCCGCCATGATCAGTGCCAGCACCAGCCACGCGTGGTCGTTGCGGTAAGTCATCGCGTAGTGGTTGCTGATCATGATGAACAGCACGGGTAACGTAAAATAATTGTTATGCACGCTGCGCTGCTTGGCTTTCAGGCCATGTTTGGGATCGGGCAGCTTGCCGGCGGCCATGGCCTCGACCATCTTGCGCTGGCCTGGAATGATCAGCATCAGCACATTGGCCACCATGATGGTGCCGATCATGGCGCCCACGTGGATGTAGGCGGCGCGCCCGCTGAGCAAATGCGTGAGCACGTACGCGGCGCCGACGATCAGCGCGAACACCGTCACGCCGAACCACAGTTCATATTGCGCCAGCTTCGAGCGGCACAGCAGGTCGTACACGGTCCAGCCGATGACGAGGGTGGCGATGCCGATGCCGACGGCCTGGCCGCTGGAGATATCGGCCACGGCCTTGTCGATCATCATGGCCTGCGCATTGAAGTAATACGCGATGGTGAGCAGCGCAAAGCCGGACAGCCAGGTGGAATACGCTTCCCACTTGAACCAGTGCAGCTCTTTCGGCAGTTCCGCGGGCGCCACCAGGTATTTTTGCGGGTTATAGAAGCCGCCGCCATGCACGGCCCACAATTCTCCCGACACGCCCTTCTTCGCCAGCTCGGAGCCGGGCGCGGGTGGACGTATGGAATTGTCGAGCCAGACGAAATAAAAGGAAGCACCGATCCAGGCGATGCCCGTGATGACGTGCAGCCAGCGGACGATCAGGTTCAGCCACTCCAGGCCGTACGGAATCAGGTAGGCAAATACTTCCATAAATTTCCTCTAGTCAGACCGAACCCATATTCGTGCCAATCTACACAAGATAAACGGATTTACCGCCCATCACATGAAAAATATCGTATATTTGACATATTCAAATCGATATACAACAGAGCCGCCGCCACATGTCCAGCCTGCCGCAACACCTCGACCTGCACCTGATCCGCATCCTCTACCTGCTGCTGGTGGAAAAGAATGTCTCGCGCGTGGCGCTCAAGCTCAATCAGCCGCAGCCCTCGATTTCCGCCTCCCTGCGCAAGCTGCGCGAATTGACGGGCGACCCGCTGCTCGTGCGCGGCGCGCGCGGCATGGTGCCGACCCAGCATGGCGAAAGCCTGCTCAATCCGGCCAAGCGCATCCTCGACCAGACGGAAAGCCTGTTCGTCAAGAAGACGCCGTTCGTGGCGCAGGAAGAGGCGCGCACCTTCCATATCGCCGCGCCCGACTACCTGGACAGCCAGTTCCTGCCCAACGTGGTGGCCCTGCTGCGCCGCGGCTCGCCGAAAAGCCGCGTCGTGCTGCACAGCCTGGGGCCGGGCATCGACCATATCCGCCAGCTCTCCGATGGTGGCCTGGACCTGGTGATCGCCAACTGGGACGAGCCGCCCGCGCACCTGCACATCTCGAAGCTGTTCGAAGACCCCATCATCTGCGCCATGCATGCGGAAAACGCCTATGCGCGCCGTACGGCCAGCGACGCCATGACGCTCGACGACTACCTGAGCCTGCCCCACGTGGCACCGTCGCAGATGATGCCCGGCTACCACGGCGTGATCGATTCCTTCCTCGAACGGCAAAACCTGCAGCGCAACGTGGTGGTGGAGTCGGCGTATTTCGGCCTGATCCCCTACATGCTGACGCAGACGGATCTGGTGCTCACCACGGGCCGGCAATTCATGCGCTTCTATGAAAAGACCCTGCCGCTGAAAACGTATACCGTGCCCTTGAAATTCCCGCCGATGCGCTTTTACCAGCTGTGGCACCAGCGCGTGCACCAGGCGCCCGAACACAAATGGCTGCGCGACCAGGTCAGCGCAGCGGCCAAGGCGCTGGTGCAGCGATAGCCGCTATCAACGCGCGCATATAATGGAGGCAGGAACGGGGCGCTATCATCACCGCTTGCATGATCGGAAAACCATGACCACCCTTTCAGACCTGAACGCCGGCAGCCAGGCCGATTTTATCGCGCACCTGCATGGCATCTACGAACACTCGCCCTGGATCGCCCAGCGCGCGGCCGCCGCCCGGCCGTTTGCCAGCCAGACGGCCCTCAAGACGGAGCTGCAGCGCGTGCTGGCGCAAGCCTCGCCCGAAGAGCAGCTGGGACTGATACGCGCCCACCCCGAGCTGGCCGGCAAGGCCGCCATCGCCGGGCAGCTGACGGCGGAATCGACGCGCGAACAGGCCAAGTCGGGCCTGAACCTGTGCAGCCCTGATGAATTCGCCACCCTGCAGCGCCTCAACAGCGAATACAACGCCAAGTTCGGCTTTCCCTTCATCCTGGCCGTCAAGGGTCCGACGGGCGAGGGCCTGACGCGCCAGGACATCATCGCCACGTTTGCGCGGCGCCTGAAAAACCGGCGCGCCGATGAACTGGCCGAATCGCTGCGGCAGATCAAGCGCATCGCCGAACTGCGCCTGAACGACCTGCTCGACGTGCGCCTGGACTTCGGCCCCGCCATCATGCAGCAGGCGGAAACGCTGGCCGGCTGGAGCGACAGCGATTACAACCTGACCTGCGCCTACCTGACGCCGGCGCACCGCAAAACGGCCGCGCAGCTGGCCGACTGGATGCGGGACGCGGGCATGCAGGTGCACATCGACGCCGTCGGCAATGTCGTCGGGCGCTATCTGTCCGACGCACCGGGCGCGAAGACCCTGATGACGGGATCGCACTACGACACGGTGCGCAACGGCGGCAAGTACGATGGCCGGCTGGGCATCGTGCTGCCGATCGCCGTCGTGCGCCACCTGCACGAACGGGGCGAAAAACTGCCATTTCATTTCGAGGTCGTCGGTTTCGCCGAAGAGGAAGGCGTGCGCTTCAAGAGCACGTTTTTGGGCAGCACGGCCGTGACAGGCAAGTTCGACGTGTCGCTGCTGGAGCAGCTGGATGCGGATGGCGTGAGCATGCGCGACGCGCTGGCCGCCGCCGGCCACGAGGCGAGCGCCATCGGCGCCATCGCGCGCGATCCGGCCAGCCTGCTCGGCTATGTGGAGGTGCATATCGAACAGGGCCCCGTGCTGCTTGAGCGCGACCTGCCGCTGGGGATCGTCACGGCGATCGCCGGCAGCTCGCGCTACCTGGTCAGCCTGGGCGGCGTGGCCAGCCACGCGGGCACCACGCCCATGACCATGCGCAAGGACGCGGCCAGCGCGGCCGCCGAAATCATCCTGCTGGTGGAACAGCGCTGCAGCCACGGCGAAGCGCTGGTGGGCACCGTGGGCCAGCTGCAGGTGCCCAACGGCTCCGTCAACGTGATCGCCGGCGCCTGCACCCTGTCGCTCGATATACGCGCGGCCGTTGACGCCGTGCGCCAGGCAGCCGTCGACGATATTCTGGATGGCATCGCCGCCATCTGCGCGCGGCGCCAGATCGACTACCAGCTGGAACTGCTGCTGTCGGCGCGCGCGGCGCCATGCGCGCCGTGGCTGATGGCGCAGCTGGCGCAAGCCGTGGAATCCGTCGGCATCGCACCGTATGCGCTGCTGTCGGGCGCCGGCCACGACGCCATGGCCATGGCCGCCATCACCGACGTGGCCATGCTGTTTACCCGCTGCGGCAATGGCGGCATCAGCCACAACCCGCTGGAAACCATGACGGCCGACGACGCCGACATCGCGGCGCGCGCGCTGCTGGCGTTTTTGCGCAACTTCCAGCCCAAGCCGCAGGGATAGCGGTCGTGGCTACACGGCCACGGCCCGCTCCAGCATCGCGTGCAGCAGCACGTTGCAGCCCGCTTCCAGGTGCTCGGGCCTGGCGTCCTCGATTTCATTGTGGCTGATGCCGTCCTTGCACGGCACGAAGATCATGCCGGCCGGGGCCAGCCGGGCTGCGTAGATGGCGTCGTGGCCGGCACCGGACACCACATCCATCACGGAGTAGCCGAGTTTGGCCGTGGCGTTGCGCACGGCGCCCACGCAGTCGGGGTGGAACGGACATGGCGGGTAGTAGGAGACTCTTTCCAGTGAAATGCCCAAGCCTGTTTTTTCGCGCGTGGCATCGATGAAAGCCGTGATCTCGCCGTGCATGGTGTTGAGCAGCTCGTCGTTCACGTTGCGCAGGTCGATGCTGAATTTGACTTCGCCGGGGATCACGTTGCGGCTGTTCGGGAAGACCTGCACCATGCCCACCGTGCCCCGCCCGTACGGCGGGTAGCGGTTGGCAATCGCCACCACTTCCTGCATGATGGTGGTGGCCACCTGCAGCGCATCCTTGCGCAAGCCCATGGGCGTGGGGCCCGCATGTGCTTCCATGCCCGTCACCACGCAGTCGTACCAGGACAGCCCCATCACGGCCGGCACCACGCCGATAACCGTGTCCGCGTCTTCCAGCACGGGGCCCTGTTCGATATGCGTTTCAAAATAGGCGCCGATGGGATGGTCGCCCGGCACCTGCTCGCCCTTGTATCCGATGCGCGCCAGCTCCTCGCCCACGGTCTTGCCTTCCGTGTCCCTGGCCGCATACGCGGTCTCCAGCGAAAAGGCGCCGCAAAACACGCCCGAGCCCATCATCACGGGCACGAAGCGCGAGCCTTCCTCGTTGGTCCAGAAGGCCACTTCGATCGGTGCCTGCGTCTTGATCTTCAGATCGTTCAGGGTACGCACCACTTCCAGGCCCGCCAGCACGCCGTAATTGCCATCGAACTTGCCGCCCGTGGGTTGCGTGTCGATGTGGCTGCCCGTCATCACGGGCGGCAAGGTATTGTCCATGCCGTCGCGGCGCATGAACACATTGCCGATCTGGTCGATCGTGATGCTCATGCCCGCCTCGCGGCCCCAGCGCACCACCAGGTCGCGGCCTTCCTTGTCGAGATCCGTCAGGGCCAGGCGCTTGACGCCGCCCTTCGCTGTCGCGCCGATACGCGCCAGTTCCATCAGGGCTGCCCACAGGCGCTCACCATTGATACGCAATGCATCCATCGTCAACTCCTTATGCGGTCGTGGCGGCAAACGCGGGACGCTCGATATAGCGCCCCGCCCCTTCGACGGCCGTCAGTTCGCCCTGGTGGAACACCACCTTGCCGGCGGCAATCGTGGTGCTGGGGATGCCGCGCACGGTGCGCCCTTCGAAGACATTGAAGCCTCCCTTGGCGAACTGGGTGGCGGCGGAAATGGTGCGCGTGCCTTGCGGGTCCCACAGCACGATATCTGCATCGCTGCCTGCGGCGATGACGCCCTTGCGCGGATACATATTGAAGATCTGCGCCGCATTGGTGGACGACACCTTGACGAATTCTGAGGGGGTGAGCATGCCCGAATTGACGCCAGCATCCCACACCACGGCCATGCGTTCCTCGACGCCGCCGCAGCCGTTCGGGATGCGCGTAAAGTCATTCTTGCCAGCCGCCTTCTGCTCGGCGCAGAAGGTGCAGTGGTCGGTGGCCGTCGTGTGCAGGTTGCCGCTTTGCAGGCCGTGCCACAGTGCCGATTGATGGTGCTTGCCGCGAAACGGCGGGCTCATGACGTGGCCTGCCACGTAGTCGAAATCATCGCCCTGGTAGACGCTGTCGTCGATCACCAGGTGGCCCGCCAGTGCCTCGCCATACACGCGCTGGCCATTGGCGCGCGCCCGCGTGATGGCGTCGAGCGACTCCGCGCACGAGACGTGCACGATGTACACGGGGGTATTCAAAACGTTGGCGATCGCGATGGCGCGGTTGGCCGCCTCCGCTTCCACGGCGGGAGGGCGCGACAGCGGGTGCGCCTGCGGCCCGGTGATGCCTTTTTTGAGCAGGGCTTGCTGCAACTGGAAAACCAGTTCGCCGTTTTCCGCATGGACGGTGGGCAGCGCCCCCAGTTCCAGCGAGCGGGTAAAGCTTTTCACAAGGGTTTCATCGTCGGCCATGATGGCGTTTTTATAGGCCATGAAATGCTTGAAGCTGTTCACGCCATGCTCGCGCACCAGCACTCCCATCTCTTCATGTACCTGTTCGCTCCACCAGGTGATCGCCACGTGGAAGGTGTAGTCGCCAGCCGCCTTGGCCGACCACTCGCGCCACTGGTGATAGGCCTCGATCAGCGACTGCTTCGGCGCGGGGATGACGAAGTCCATGATGGTGGTGGTGCCGCCCGCCAGTCCCGCCGCCGTGCCCGTGAAAAAATCGTCGGCCGTCACGGTGCCCATGAAAGGGAGGTTCATGTGCGTGTGCGTGTCTATCCCGCCCGGCATCACGTACAGGCCGCCCGCGTCGATCACGGTGGCGCCGGCCGGCAGCGCCAGGTTCTCGCCGACGGCGGCAATCGTGTCGCCCTCGATCAGCACATCGGCGCGAAACGCGCGGTCGGCGTTGACGACGGTACCGCCACGTATCAGTGTAGTCATCTTGTCTCCTTCTCGAAAAGATCAGGACTGCGTCGCCTGCTGCACGCGCGCAGCTACCTTGCCCTTCATCATGACGCCGTAGACGACGGCGGCGATGGCCACGCCCACGAACCAGGCGTAGGTGTAGATGGTTTTAAAGCCTTCGCCCACGCCGGGAAACGCCGTGGGAAAGGCCGCGTTCAAAAAGCCCGGGATATTCGGCAGCACGGCGATGACAAAGGCGATCAGCGCCGCCATGTTCCAGCCATTGCCATACGAGTAGACGCCGTCGTCGCGGTACAGCTGTTTGACGTCGAGCTGCGTCTTGCGCACAAAGTAATAGTCGACGATAAGGATGCCGGCGATGGGGCCCAGCAGGGCCGAGTAGCCGATCAGCCAAGTGAAGATATAGCCCTGCGTCGACTCGAGCACCTTCCACGGCATCATGACGATGGCGATGAAGGCCGTGATGTAGCCGCCCATCTTGTACGAAATCTGCTTCGGCGCCAGCGAGGAAAAGTCGTAGGCCGGCCCCACCAGGTTGGCCGCCAGATTGACGCTGACCGTGTCGATCAGGAGGATGATCAGGGCGATCAGCACGGCGGCCCCCGTCATGCGGCTGGCCAGGTCGACGGGGTCCCAGATGGCCTTGCCGTACATGACGACCGAACCGGCAGTGACGATCACGGCCAGCATGGCCAGCAAACCCATGGGCACGGGCAAGCCGACCGACTGGCCCACGATCTGGTCGCGCTGCGTCTTGGCAAAGCGCGTGAAGTCGGGAATGTTCAATGCCAAGGTGGCCCAGAAACCCACCATGGCGGTGAGCGACGGCCAGAAGACGCTCCAGAACTGGCCCGCCTTCTTACCGCCGGGGATGAATTGCGATGGCTGGTCCAGCAGGCTGGCCACGCCGCCGGCCTTGCTGTGCACCCAGTACAGCAGCACGAAGCAGATCAGGATTTTCAGGGGTGCCGTATAGGTTTCGAGCTTGCGGATCGATTCCATGCCATGCAGGATGTAATAGAACTGGATGGCCCAGAAGGCCAGGAAGCACAGCAACTGGCTACCGTTGATGCCCAGGCCCGCGATCTTCTCGCCGCCCAGTTCATGGCCCATCAGCACGCCCATCAGCGTGTAGATCATCTGCCCGCCGAACCAGGTCTGGATGCCGTACCAGCCGCAGGCGACGATGGCGCGCATCAATGCCGGCAGGCGCGCGCCCATGGTGCCGAACGAGGCGCGCGCCAGCACGGCATACGGGATGCCGTACTTGGTGCCCGCATGGCCGATCAGCAGCATGGGCAAGAGCACGATGGCATTGGCGAGAAAGACCGTGAGCACGGCCTGGTAACCGGACATGCCGCTGTCGATCAGGCTGGCCGACAGGGTGTAGGCGGGAATGCACATCACCATGCCCACCCACAGCGCGGCAAAGTGATACCAGCGCCAGGTGCGCTGCGCCGCCGTGGTGGGCGCCAGGTCTTCATTCCAGAGTTGCGTGTTGCCTGAATAGTCGTGGTTCACAGGGTTGCTCCATCGGTTGGGAGGTTGGGCGTTTTAAAAACGGCTGCGGCCTAGCTTACTGCAAAGTTGGGCAACTGTTTATAAAATATGCGTACGCAAAAAACGTGCCCTATACCGATTCCGCCAATGCCCTGGGGTTGCGCGGATCCTGCGTCCAGTTCATGTACGGCTTGCCCGTCGCCTGCGGCACCATCGTGATGCAGCCCTGCACCGGGCAGGTGATTTCGCACAGGTTGCAGCCCACGCATTCCTCCTTGATCACCTCATACGTGCGCGTACCGGCCGCGTCGATCAGTTGCGCAATCGACTGGTGCGACGTATCTTCGCAAGCCACGTAGCACTTGCCGCATTTGATGCAGTCGTCCTGGTTGATCTGCGCGATCACCTGGTAATTCATGTCCAGGTATTTCCAGTCCGTCGTGTTGGCCACGGCCTTGCCGGAAAAATCGCTGATGCGTGCATAGCCCTTCTCGTCCATCCAGCGCGACAGGCCATCCTTCATTTCTTCGACGATGCGGAAGCCATGCAGCATGGCGGCCGTGCACACCTGCACGCAGCCGGCGCCCAGGGCGAGGAATTCGGCCGCGTCGCGCCAGTTGCCGATGCCGCCGATGCCGGAAATGGGCAAGCCGCGCGTCTGCGGATCGCGCGCGATCTCCGCCACCATGTTCAGGGCGATGGGTTTCACGGCCGCGCCGCAATAGCCGCCGTGCGTGCTGGCGCCACCGACAATCGGCAAGGCCACCATGCGGTCCAGGTCCAGCGAGGTGATCGAGTTGATGGTGTTGATCAGCGAGACGGCGTCCGCGCCGCCCGCCTTGGCCGCGCGCGCCGGCATGCGCACGTCCGTGATGTTGGGCGTGAGCTTGACGATGACGGGCAGTCGGCTGTGTTTCTTGCACCAGGCGGTCACCATCTGCACGTACTCGGGCACCTGGCCCACGGCCGCGCCCATGCCGCGCTCCGGCATGCCGTGCGGGCAGCCGAAATTGAGCTCGATGCCGTCTGCCCCCGTCGCCTCGACCTTGGGCAGGATGTCGGCCCAGTAGTGCTCTTCGCAAGGCAGCATCAGGGAGACGATCATGGCGCGGTCGGGCCAATCCTTTTTCACCTGCGTGATTTCGCGCAGGTTGATCTCCAGAGAGCGGTCGGTAATCAGCTCGATGTTGTTGAAGCCCACCACTTCGCGGTTCTTGCCGTACAGGGCGGAATAGCGCGACGAGACGTTGACGGCGGCAGGGTCTTCACCCAGCGTTTTCCACACGACGCCACCCCACCCCGCCTCGAAGGCGCGCACCACGTTATACGCCTTGTCGGTCGGCGGTGCGGACGCCAGCCAGAAGGGATTCGGCGCCTTGATGCCGCAAAATTCGATGCTGAGATCAGCCATTATGCAGCCTCCACTTTATTCAACAAATCGGAATGGATGGCCAGTGCGGCCAGCTTGCCATGCTGGACGGCTTGCACCGTCAAGTCCTGCCCCGGCGCCACGCAGTCGCCGCCCGCGTAGATCCCCGGCAGCACCGTGCGGAAACCCGCGTCGACGGCGATCTTGTCGCCTTCGCGCTGCAGCAACGACGCCATCGGGTCAATCAGCACCTCGGTGTCGAGGCTCTGGCCGATGGCCTTGAAGATGGCGTCGGCCGCCACGTCGAAGGTCTCACCCGTGCCAGCCAGGCGCGTGCCCTGCATGGCGGTTTTTTCGAAACGCATGCCGGCCACCTTGCCCTCGCCATCGAGCAGCACCTGCTGCGGCTGGGCCCACGTCAGCATGCGCACCTGGTTCGCCTTGGCGATCTCCTGTTCATGGTGGGTGGCCGTCATGGCGTCGAAGCCGCGCCGGTACACCAGCGTGACTTCCTCGGCGCCGAGCCTTTGAATCTGCACGGCCATATCGATGGCCGTATTGCCGGCACCGATGACGATGGCGCGTTTCGGCACGGGCAGCGCGGTCAGGTCGTCCGCCTGGCGCAGCGCGGCGATGTAGTCGACGGCGGCCAGCAAGCCCGGCGCCTCCTCGCCCGTCAAGCCCAGCTTGCGGCTGGCGCCCAGGCCCAGGCCCAGGAAGACGGCGTCGTACTGCGCATGCAAGTCGCGCAGCTGCACGTTTTCACCCAGCGCCTGGCGACATCGGATGGCGATGCCGCCGATATCGAGCAGGAAGTCGATTTCCTTTTGCGCGAAATCGTCCGTCAGCTTGTACTTGGCGATGCCGTATTCATTCAGGCCGCCCGCCTTGCCCTCTTTTTCAAAGATCACCACGTCGTGGCCCAGCATGGCCAGGCGGTGCGCGCACGACAGTCCCGCCGGTCCCGCGCCGACGATGGCGATCGTCTTGCCCGTGGCGGCCGCCCGTTTGAAAGGGTGCGCCGTAAAATGCATGTGGTCGACGGCATAGCGCTGCAAGAGGCCAATCTTGACGGGCTGGCCTTCGGCGTCGTGGTTGCGCACGCAGACGTCTTCGCACAGAATCTCCGTCGGGCAGACGCGCGCGCAGCTGCCGCCCAGGATGTTCTGCTTCAGGATGCCGGCGGCGGCGCCGTTGATGTTCTTGTCGTGGATGTTGCGGATGAAGCTGGCCACGTCGATTTCCGACGGACAGATACGGCTGCACGGCGCGTCGTAGCAATACAGGCAGCGGGCGCTTTCGATGACGGCCTGGCGCGCCGTCAGGGGCGGTGCCAGGTCCGTGAAGTGGCCCGCCAATTCCTCGTTGGGCAGGGCGGGATGCGGTAAATAACTCAAGGACTCGATCATCGCGGTTTCCTTTTTTTGTGCGGCCGATGTTTGATTTAAAACCCTTACTTCATCTGGGGAAAAGCAAATTCCACACCAGCGCTTGCCGTGTTCGGCCAGCGCTGCATCACGGCCTTGTGGCGCGTGTAGAAACGCACGCCTTCGGGGCCATACGCGTGGTGGTCGCCGAACATGCTGCGCTTCCAGCCGCCAAAACTGTTGAAGGCCATCGGCACGGGCAAGGGGATGTTGACGCCCACCATGCCGACCTGGATCTGGCGCACGAATTCGCGCGCCACGCCGCCATCGCGCGTGTAAATGGCCACGCCGTTGCCATACTCGTTGGCGTTGATCAGCTCCACCGCGTGCACCACGTCTGGACAGCGCAGCACGCACAGCACGGGGCCGAAAATCTCTTCCTTGTAGATATTCATGTCACGCGTGACGTGATCGAACAAGGTGCCGCCGACAAAGAAACCGTTCTCGCGGCCAGGCACCACATGGTTGCGTCCATCGACCACCAAAGTCGCGCCCTGCTCCACGCCCGAGGCGATCAGTTTTTCGATACGCTGCTTGGCCGCCAGCGACACGACCGGGCCCATTTCCGCACCATCTTCCATACCGTCGCGCACTTTCAGTGCGGCCGTGCGCGTTGCCAGTGCATCGATCAACTTGTCGCCCGCGTCGCCCACGGCCACGACGACGGAGATGGCCATGCAGCGCTCGCCCGCAGATCCGTAAGCCGCGCCGATCAGCGCGTCGACCGTCATCTCCATGTCCGCGTCCGGCATCACCACCATGTGGTTCTTCGCGCCGCCCAGGGCTTGCACACGCTTGCCGCTGGCGCTGCCGCGCGCATAGATATACTCCGCGATCGGCGTCGAGCCGACAAAGCTGATCGCCTGCACCACGGGGTGGTCGAGCAAGGCGTCGACCGTCACCTTGTCGCCCTGTACCACGTTGAAGACGCCGTCGGGCAAGCCCGCTTCTTTCAGCAGTTTCGCGTGCAGCAGGGACGCGGACGGATCGCGCTCGGACGGTTTCAAGACAAAGGTATTACCACAGGCAATCGCCACCGGGAACATCCACATCGGCACCATCACGGGAAAATTGAATGGCGTGATGCCGGCCACCACGCCGAGTGCCTGGCGCATGGACCAGGCGTCGATGCCGCGCGAAATCTGGTCCGTGAATTCGCCCTTCAGCAGTTGCGGTATGCCGACGGCAAATTCCACCATCTCGATGCCGCGCGCCACTTCGCCCTGCGCATCGGCAAAGGTCTTGCCATGCTCGCGCGTGAGCATGGCGGCAAATTCATCCGTGTGCTGCTGGCACAGCTGCAGGTAGCGGAACAGGACCCTGGCGCGCGTCAGCGGCGGCGTGGCCGACCACGAGGGAAAGGCGGCCGCCGCCGCCTGCACGGCCGCGTCCACGTCTTCCACGGTGCCCAGCGCCACGCGCGCCACAGGCTCGCCCAGGGCCGGGTTGTAGACGTCGCCGTAGCGGCCGCTTTGGGTGTCGACTTTGGCGCCGTTGATGTAGTGGGTGATGGTGTCGAGCTGTGTGTTAATTTGGTTCACGTTATTTCCTCTCTTTACCCCAAGGGCAAATTCTGGGGTCAGACCCGGCGGGTCTGACCCCGGGGCTTAATCAAGGTTCTTCAGCACCGTGGCCAGCTTGCCGAACAGCTCGTCGACATGCTGCTTCTCCAGCACCAGCGGCGGCGACAGCGCGATGATGTCGCCCGTCGTGCGTATCAGCACACCGTCGGCGAAGGCCTGCTTGAAGGCGCTGAAGGCGCGCGTACCGGGCTTGCCGGCGATGGGATCGAGCTCGATGCCGGCGATCAGGCCGATGCTGCGCAGGTCGATCACGTGCGGCAAACCTTTCAAGGAATGCACGGCGTCGCTCCAGTACGCCTGCATCGCTTTCGCGTGGCCCAGGATGTCCTGCTCCTCGAACACCTGCAAGGTGGCCAGCGAGGCGGCGCAGGCCAGCGGGTGGCCGGAATACGTATAGCCGTGGAACAGTTCGATGCCCGGTGGCGCATCCATGAAGGCATCGTGGATATACTTTTTGCTGAACACGGCGCCCATCGGCACCATGCCGTTGGTCAGGCCCTTGGCCGTCGTCATCAGGTCCGGCTCGACGTCGAAATAGTCGGCGGCGAAAGGCGTCGTCATGCGGCCGAAACCCGTGATCACTTCATCGAAAATCAACAGGATGCCGTGCTTGGTGCACAGTTCGCGCAAGCGTTTCAGATAGCCTTTCGGCGGGATCAGCACGCCCGTGGAACCGGCCACCGGTTCGACGATGACGGCGGCGATCGTCGAGGCGTCGTGCAGGGCGATAATGCGTTCCAGCTCGTCGGCCAGGTGGGTGCCGTATTCGGGTTCGCCCACCGTGTAGGCGTTCTTATCCAGGTTGTGCGTGTGCGGCAGGTGGTCAACACCCGGTAGCAGGGGGCCGAAGGTCTTGCGGTTGCCGCCGATGCCGCCCACGGAAATGCCGCCGAAACCGACGCCGTGGTAACCGCGTTCGCGGCCGATCAGGCGCGTGCGCGCGCCCTCGCCGCGCGCCCGGTGGTAGGCCAGCGCGATCTTCAACGCCGTATCGACGGCTTCGGAGCCGGAATTCGTATAAAACACATGGCCGAACTTGTGGCCCGTGTAGTCCATCAGTTTTTCCGCCAGGTCGAAGGCGGCCGGATGGCCCATCTGGAAAGTGGGGGCGAAGTCGAGCTGGCCCACCATGTCGCGGATGGCGCCGACGATTTTCGGCTGCGCATGGCCGCACGGCACGCACCACAGGCCCGCCGTGCCATCGAGGATGGCGTTGCCATCGACATCCTTGTAATACATGCCTTCGGCCGATACCAGCAGGCGCGGGTTGGCCTTGAAATCGCGGTTGTTCGTAAACGGCATCCAGAATGCCGACATCGATTCCGGCCTTGTTTCGTTCATGACCTTCTCCTTGGAATGGGCTGGCGCGGGGGCCAGGATCGTTTTTGACGAAGCGTAAAATAATTTACCAGTTGGCAAAAAGCTGATGTAATAATAGACAGGCCATCCCCAATGGCACAGATACACAAACGGCAAAGTATCCCAACCGTACAGGTCGAAAAACCACTACAGTTTTTTTGTGCAAGGCAGCATAAGGAGCCACCGTGAAGCACAGCGACAGCACAGACGATGCTCCCGAGCAAGCCAGCGGCTGGCCCGTGCTCGACATCGACCGCCAGAAAAAGGGCGGCCTGGTCGAGCAGATCGTCATCGCCATCAGCGTCATGGTGGGCAGCCGCGCCCTGCGCATCGGCACGCGCATGCCGTCCGTGCGCCAGTTCGCCCGCTGCAATGGCGTGTCGACGTTTACCGTCGTCGAATCGTATGACCGCCTGGTCAACCTCGGTTTGCTGTCGTCGCGGCGCGGTTCCGGCTATTTCGTCGCGCGCCACGATATCGCCGCCTCGCCGCAATTGGCTGTGCACGCCAGCCCCACGGCCATCGACGCCCTCACGCCGGACCTGTATTCGGGCGTGTCCGACGCCCTCCCCGTGGGGGCGGGCTGGCTGCCGCCCGAGATGTATGGCGAAGCGACCGTGCTCGACGCCGTGCGCCAGGCCATGCGCATTCCCGCCAGCCGCCTGCGCGGCTATGGCCACCCTCTCGGCTTTCCCTCGCTGCGCCAGCACCTGGCAAGCAGCCTGTCGGAAGAGCTGTTCCAGGTCGAGCCGGACCAGGTCCTGCTGACGCACGGCGCCACGCATGCTTTTGACTTGATCCTGCGCAGCCTGACCAAGCCGGGCGACACGGTGCTGGTGGAAGACCCCGGCTACAGCAACCTGCAGTCGCTGATACGCCACCATGGCTGCATCCCCGTGGGCGTCCACCGCGGCGAAGCGGGCCTCGATCTCGATGCGCTGGCCGTTGAAGCCGCGCGCACCCAGCCGAAGCTCATGTTCGTCAACACGGTGCTGCAAAATCCGCTCGGTACATCGCTCACCCAGGCGCAGGCGCACCGCCTGCTGGCGCTGGCCGAACAATTCGATTTCTGGCTGGTGGAAGACGATATCTACCGCGAACTGGCGGCGCGCGGCGAAGCGTCGCTGGCGGCGATGGACGGCTTGCGCCGCGTGATCCGCGTGGGCAGTTTTTCCAAGACTCTGTCGCCCGTGCTGCGCGTGGGATCGATTTGCGCCTCGCCGCCGCTGGTGGCCGAACTGGTGCGCGTCAAAATGCTGGCGGGACTGACGACGTCGGAAATCAACGAGCGCGCCGTCTACCACGCCATCTGCGCGCGGCCCTACAAGCGCATGGTCGAACGGCTCGTGGCGCAACTCGATGCGGCCCGCGAGCGCAGCATCGACTGCCTGGCGCAAACGGGCATGGCGCCCGTGGCGCGGCCCCGCGGCGGCATGTTCGTCAGCGCAGGCTGGCCCGACGTGCAAACGCCGGAATGGAATGGCAAGGTCATCGCCGACATGGCCTTGAAGGCGGGCATCCTGCTGTCGCCGAACGAATTTTTCATGCTGCGCGCGCCCGAGACGGTGTGGTTCCGCTTCAACGTGGCCTACACCGATACCCCCGTGCTGCAGGCATTCCTGCAATCGATACGCCCACGCTAAAGAAACCGCCATGGCCAGCGACAAATCCCCTGCCCTTTCCGTGAAAAATGCCGGCGGCCGGCGTTTGCAAAACCGCGATCGCCTGGAAGCGGACATCCTGGAGCAAGCCGTGCGCGCGTTCGCGGAATGCGGCTATGAGGGCGCCTCGATCGCCACCATCGCCGAGCGGGCCGGCCTGTCGAAGCAAAACCTGATGTATTACTTCCCGTCCAAGCAGCTGCTGTACCAGCGCGTGCTCGACGACGTGCTAGACGACTGGCTGGCGCGCATGGACATGCTGGCCAATGAACACGACGAGCCGCGCGACGTGCTGCGCGCGTATATCGGCGCCAAGCTGCGTTTTTCGCGCGAACAGCCATGGGCCTCGCGCGTGTATGCGCTGGAAGTGATCAATGGCGCGCCCCTGTACGGCGCGCAGATACGCGACCGGGTCGTGCCCCTGCTGCGCAAGGATATCGCCGTCTTCGAAGCGTGGATCGCCGCCGGCCGGATCGCGCCCGTCAACGCCACGCACCTGATGTTCGCCATCTGGGCCATGACCCAATCGTATGCGGATTTTTCGGCGCAGATGGCCCTGGTGCTGGAACGCAAGCAGCTCACGCGCAAGGACTATGAGGATGCGGAAGCCCTGATCGCGCACATGGTGCTGGCGGCGGTGGCCATGCCGCCAGCGGACGAAAAAAAACCGCCTCGACAGGCGGTTTTCTGAACGGCGCGAACGCTTACGCAGCCGTCTTGTTCTTGCGGCGGCGCGCCATGAAGCCGATCATGCCCAGGCCTGCCAGCAGCATCGCATAGGTTTCCGGTTCCGGCACGGCCGACACATAACCGGACACGTTGGTAGCGTTGAAATAATGGTTCGCATTGACCTGGATGTTCGAGGCCCAGTTCCCCACCACGACGCTGCCGTTGATCTGGCCATTGCCACCGGCCAGGGTCGCCAGCGGCGCCAGGACGCTGCCGTACAGGCCCACGCCGTTCAAGGTGATGGTTTGCGCTTCATAGAAGTTGTACAGCACATTGTATTTGCTGAAATCGCCGTAGCCGCCGGACAGGTTCACATTCGTGCCGCTGATATTGAGGATCAGGGTGTCGTTCGTGTGCAGATTGCTGAACTTGAAGTTGTTCACCGAGCCCAGCGCCGCGGAAGTCAGGTCGAACACTTGCACATTGCCCGTGCCGCCCTTCAGGGTCATGCCGCCATAGGCCACCGAGCTGCTGCCCGTCGCTGCCACGTTGGCCAGCGAGGTCGAGGTGTTTTTCAGCTGCGCCGACGTCGTGGCGAACGACACGGGCGACACCGTGGTCTTGCTAGCCGTGTTCAGGCCCACGCTGCTCGTCGTCGTGCTGCCGCCCACATAGTAATTGCCGTTCTTGATCGAGCCGGAGCTGTAGTTCAGGTTGCCGCCAACCACCAGCGCATAGCCGGTGTTGCCATGCGTGACGTAGGCATCCTTGTTCTTGTCATTGACCGAATAGTTCGATGCCGTCAGATTGCCGGCCACCAGCACGCCGCCTTCGACATCGCTGCCGGACGCGCTGAAGTTACTGAGGGAATACAAATTGGCGCCACCGATGCCCAAATCGACAACACCGGCTTGCGCGGCGCCGGCGGCAAACACGGTCGACAAAACGAGAACGAATGATGATTTAGGCATGATTGACATTTTATTTCCAAAAAGAAAATTAACTTGACGCCAGAATATCATATCCATTCGCTTTGATATGTCGCAAACCAACAACTTTTGTAACAATAATGAAAACATAGTTGCTCGGCGGGAATCATTCTCCTGGCGCTGCCCGGAGAACGCCCCAGCCATCCGGCTGACGCTGAAAACAGACGGGCAAACAGGCGTCTGTTCTGCACTTTCAATATTGCTTAGAAGCGCAGCCAACTTGGTGATACGATCGCGGCAGCGCCAGACCAGGCGAGCCCACGAAGTATGAAATCATAAGGATGAAGCACGCATGAAACGATTGTCCCTAGGCGCACTGATGCTGGCATATGCCTGCGGCGCGCAAGCCGACGTGTTTAACATGATCGACAACCAGCCGCTCAGCGAAACCTGGCTCAACGCGGGCTTTTATTCGTATCACTTTCAGCGCGACAAGAACCTGAACGACAGCAATCCGGGCCTGGGCGCCGAATATCGCTTCTCCACGGTCGCGTCGGCCACGGCCGGCCGCTTCTACAATAGCGACCGCGCCTACTCGAATTACCTGGGCGTGTACTACCAGCCGATCAAGGTGGGCCCGCTGCGCATCGGCGCCGTCGTTGGCGGCTTCAGCGGCTATCCGAAGATGCGCGATGGCGGCTGGTTCCCGGCCCTGGTCCCCACCATCAGCTATGAATACCAGCGCGTGGGCGTGAATATCGCCATCGTGCCGTCTTACAAGGACCGCCTGTATGGCGCGCTCAGTTTCCAGCTGAAACTGAAGGTCTTCGAGTAACCGTTTGTCGTTGCCTGTCGCCGTTCGGTCCGCCATTCCTGCCATTCGTCGCATACGCCATACCCGGCAGCAAGGATTTGCCTATAGTGGTTTCATTGCCAGCATGCATACGGCAGCGGCACCCACACGACAGGAGAACGGCATGAAAGACATCAATTCGGCACCGGGCAGCACTTCCTTCAGCGCTTTCTGGAACGAGCTGTGCGCTTACGCGCGCCAGGGGATGGCTGCCTTGCGCACCATGTCCTGGCCCATGCTGCTGGTCTGCTGCCTGGGCCTGGCGTTCCTGATCACCATCTTGCCGCTGGCCATCATGCTGTTTGCCCTCGTCATGCTGCTGAGATGGGCAAGCAACAACGACGATGCCGGCGCAGATCAGAAAGCGTCGGCTTCGCAGCATTCGCCGCAATAAAAATTTGCGTCGTGGCAAGAGTGCAATGATGGTTCTATGGCACTATGGATGGGCGCGGCACTGACGGGCATCAAAACCATCCAAATGGAGGGATTTGATACGGAACGCTACGCAGTATCCATGATCGAAGCTACTCCCCCTCAGCCATAGGAGTTTTCTGATGACCACGACAGCAAAAGCTACAGTAAATACGACCATTCCCTGCCTGCGCTACCGCGACGCGCCCGCCGCCATCGAATGGCTGTGCAAGGCACTCGGTTTCGAAAAACAATTGATCGTGCCTGACGGCAATGGTGGTGTCGCCCATGCGCAACTGAGCTTTGGCAATGGCATGGTCATGGTGGCACCCGCACTCGACAGCGACTATGGCCGGCTGATGAAACTGCCAAGCGACATCGGCGGCGCCAACACGCAAAACTGCTACCTGGTCGTCAACGACGCCGACGCCGTCTACCGCAGCGCGCGCGAAGCCGGCGCCGAGATCGTGCTCGACATCAAGGATGAAGATTACGGCGGACGGGGCTTTACCTGCCGCGACCCGGAAGGCCACATCTGGAGCCTGGGCACCTACGATCCATGGTAAAACGGAGAACAATGATTGTCGCTACCCTCACCGCCGCCAGCCTTGCGCTGATCGGCGGTTTCCTGTCCGCTCCCGTCCTCGTCGACGAACATCTCAACCGCATTCATGCCCCGTCCGGCAAGGCGCCGTCGGCAGCCACTGTGGCCCTGCACCAGAGCCTGTGGATCGCCGACCTGCACGCCGACAGCCTGCTGTGGCAACGCGACCTGAACCGCGACAGCCAGCGCGGCCACGTCGACTTTCCCCGCCTGCAGCGGGCCAACGTGGCGCTGCAAGCCTTTTCCGTCGTCACCAAGACGCCGCGCAAGATGAATATCGAGCGCAATGGCAGCGACACGGACAACATCACGGCCCTGGTGGTGGCGCAAGGCTTGCCGCCCACCACGTGGAACAGCCTGCTGGCGCGCGCCACCTGGCAGGCCGACGAGCTGCGCCAGCAAGCGGTAAAAAGCCATGGCAAGGTGCGCGTCATCGGCAGCCGCGCCCAGTTGCGCAGCTTCATCGCCGCGCGCGAAAAAGACCCCGCCCTGCTAGCCGGCTGGCTGACACTGGAAGGCGCGCATGCGCTCGAAGGCAAGCTGGACAATCTCGACACCCTGTACCGGTCCGGCTACCGCATGGCCGCGCCCACGCATTTCTTCGACACGGAAGTGTCCGGCTCCCAGCACGGCCTGAAAAAAGGCGGCCTGACGCCGCTGGGCAAGCAATGGCTGCGCGCCATGGAGCAGCGCAAGATGATCGTCGACCTGGCGCACGCCTCGCCGGCCACCATCGACGACGTACTGACGTTGGCGAAACGCCCCGTGATGGTGTCGCACACGGGCGTGCGCGGCACCTGCGCCAACGGGCGCAACCTGAGCGACGCCCAGCTGAAACGCATCGCCGCCCAGGGCGGCCTGGTGGGTATCGGCTTCTGGAATACGGCCGTCTGCGGCAAGGACGTGGCCTCGATCGCGCGCGCCATCAAGTACACGGTCAAGCTGATCGGCGCCGAACACGTGGCCTATGGTTCGGACTTCGACGGCGCCGTCACCACGGCCATCGACGCGGCCGGCTTGCCGCGCTTGACGCAGGCGCTGCTGGATGCTGGCCTGTCGGAAGCGCAGATCCGCCGCGTGGCAGGCGAAAACGTGCGCGACTTCCTGCTGAAGAACCTGCCGGACGATGACGCCTAGACTAGCCTAGCGCCTGAACCAGGGCCTGGTCCGCCACCTGGCGCGGCCGGATGCGTATCAACTTGCGGTAAAGCGGCGGCATCGACTCGCACAGCGCCAGCAGCGCGTCTTGCGCCATGGCCGGGCGCACGTACTGGAACTGTGCGGGATTATTCTCCGGCAGCGCCCCTTCCATGGTGGAGCCGTAGGCACCCAGGGTCATGAAACTGGCGGCGCTGTCGTCCGGGCCGATGGCCAGCACGAAGGTGCCGTGCTTGGGGTGGCCCAGGTAGCTTTTGATTTCCTCCTGCAGCGCCGGCGCCGCATTCGCCATCAATTCAAAACGCAGCTGCGCGTACTGGCGCGTGCATTCCATGAACGGCGTGCGTATGGCCGACTGGCTCAACTGACCCGGCATGCATAGCAGCAGGTTACCGAAGGAATCGAGCAAGGCGGCCGCATCGCCCTGGCCGCCATCACGTGCGTCCTGCTCCATGGCCGCCTGCAGGAATGGCGCCAGGCCCGCGTCGGGCGCGTGCGGGTCGCAGCGGTAAGTCAGGGCGTCGGGATAGCGGCGGCGCAAGGCGCGCACCACGACATGCTCGGGCGGCAAGGCGGCGGGATCGCGCAGGGGCACGTCGTCGCCGGCGTTCAGCAGCTGCATCACCTGCGCCGATGTCGCTTCGAACACGAGCGAGCACAGTGCCTGCGTCGCCTCGTGGATGCTCTTGCCGATGAAAAAAGATTTGGGCGCGGCGCCGGACGGCAGGCGCGCATACTCGGTGGCGCCGCGCACGGCCGGATAGCAAAAACTGCGGCCGGCCTGCGCCTGCAGCGGCGCCGGCAAGGCCGTAAACGTGGCGCTGCCATCGTAATTGATGCCCGCCTTGACGTCGGGCGCGGCCACCACCACGTTGAAGCCTGCCGCCAGAATCGCCCCCGTGCACATGCAGCAGGGGTCGAGCGAAGTGACGATGGTCAGTTCGCCCGGCGGCGGCAAGAGCGCGCCCTTGGCCCGCTCGGCGAAATACCAGTCCACCAGCTGGCGCTCGCCATGCGCCGTGGGGTCGAACACCAGCCCCTGGCGCACGACGTTGTTATGCATCGATTGCAGCACGTTGCCGGCGCCGTCGAGCAGCACGCCGCCCACGCCAAAAGTACCCTGCGTCTTCGCCGCCATGGCTTCGGCCGCGGCTATCGCCACGGCGGCCTGGATGTCGATCGTCTTGTTCAAGCGGATCCTGTTACTTCATGTCCAGGTCGGAATTGCCGAAGCCGTGCGGCAGCAGCCAGCCCGCAGTCACTTCCATGACATCGTTTTTCAGGTTCGTCAGGATCACGGGCAGGTCGGCGCCGCCCATCTCGAAGATCACCTGGCGGCAGGCGCCGCATGGCGAAATCGGTTCAGCCGTGTCGCCCGTAACGGCCAGCCTGGCGAAGTCGCCCGGTTTGCAGCCATGCGCGATGGCGCTGAAAAACGCCGTGCGCTCGGCGCAGTTGCACAACCCATACGCGGCGTTTTCCACGTTGCAGCCGCGGAAGACGCGGCCATCCTTGCACAGCAGCGCCGCGCCCACCTTGAAACGCGAGTATGGCGCGTAGGCCAGTTCACGGCCGGCGTTGGCTTCGGCGATCAGTTCTTGGTTGTTCATTTTTTCTGTTATACCTTTGAAATCATTAAGGCCGGGGTCAGACCCTCAACACCGCTCACACATAGCTCAGCGCCATCACAAACGGGGGTCTGACCCCAGTTTTCAACTACGGTCGAATGGTACGATAAATCACCGGATTGCCCGCCAGCGCCACGGCGCTGATTGCATACGCGTCCTGGATTTCCTTGACGGCTTGCTGCGCCGCCTCTTCCGTGCGCGCGTGCACCATGGCCAGCGGCTGGCCAACGGCCACTTGCTCGCCCAGGCCCACGAGGTCCGTCAGGCCGACGGCGAAATCGATGCTGTCGCTCGGACGGCGGCGGCCACCGCCCAATGCCACGACTGCCAGGCCGATGGCGCGGCAATCGCGCACGTTGGCAAAGCCGGCCGACAGCGCCGGTGCCGGCACGACGAACGGTGCCTGTTCCAGGTGTTTGTCCGGGTTCTCGACCAGGTCAGCCGGACCGCCCAGGGCCGCTACCATGCGCGCAAAGCGCTCGGCCGCCGCGCCCGAATCGAGGGAGGCGGTCAATTTCACGCGCGCTTCCTCTTCGGTGGCGGCCAGGCCGCCCAGCACCAGCATCTCGGCGCACAGCGCCAGGGTGACTTCGTGCAGGCGCGCGGGACGCGAACGGCCCGTCAGGTAATCCATGGCGCCGCGCACTTCCAGCGCATTGCCGGCGTATGGCGCCAGCGACTCGTTCATGTCCGTCAGGATCGCCGACGTCTGCATGCCCGCGCCATTGCCCACGGCGACGATGCTCTCGGCCAGTTCCACCGACTTGTCGTAGGTGGGCATGAAGGCGCCCGTGCCCACTTTCACGTCCATCACCAGCGCGTCCAGCCCGGCCGACAGTTTCTTCGACAGGATGGAGCCGGTGATCATCGCCACCGATTCCACCGTGGCGGTGACGTCGCGGATGCTGTAGAAGCGCTTGTCGGCCGGCGCCAGCTGCGCCGTCTGGCCGATGATGGCCACGCCGATCTCCTGCACCACCTTGCGGAACAGTGCATTGTCCGGCACCGTGCAGTAGCCGGGAATGGCGTCGAACTTGTCGAGGGTGCCGCCCGTGTGGCCCAGGCCGCGGCCCGAGATCATCGGCACGTAACCGCCGCACGCGGCGACCATGGGACCCAGCAGCAAGGAGACCACGTCGCCCACGCCGCCCGTCGAATGCTTGTCGACGATGGGGCCCGGCAGGTTCAGCGAGCGCCAGTCCAGCACCTGGCCGGAATCGCGCATGGCCAGGGTGAACGCCACGCGCTCGTCCATGTTCATGTCGTTGAAATAGACGGCCATGCCGAGCGCCGCGATCTGCCCTTCGCTGACGCTGCCGTCAGTGATGCCGCGTACGAAAAACTGGATTTCCTCGGCGCTCAGGACGCCCTTGTCGCGCTTCTTGCGGATGATTTCCTGGGTCAAAAACATGGAATAACTCCAATAAAAATAGGTTTGGGGTCAGTCCCTGCGGGATCGGGATACGCCCAATGGCGTATCCCCCCGACGGGTCTGACCCCAGCTTTGCAATTCCAACGATCAGTCAGTTAAACGCCGTAAGGAATCCACACGTTTTTCACCTGCGACGCATGCGCCAGCACGGCACGGCCGCCGCTTTGCGCGGCGCTGTACCAGTCGCGGCCCTTCGCGCCGCCGACCCAGGTGCGCTTCAGGGTGCCGGCCGACAGGCGCTCGACTTCCGCGCAACCGTCGGCGGAGCCGTCATGGCGCCAGACGGCGTCGATGTCGGCGTGCGTGGCCAGGGTGCGCGCCAGTTCGTCGGCGTTGCCGCTGATGATGTTGACGACGCCGCCCGGCAGGTCGGAGGTATCGAAGACCTGGTACAGGTCCAGTGCGGACAGCGGATGCGCTTCCGACGGCACCACCACCACGCGGTTGCCCAGCGCGATGGCCGGCGCCACCAGCGAGATGAAGCCGAGCAAAGGCGCTTCATTCGGGCAGACGATGCCGATCACGCCGACCGCTTCGTTCAGCGCCACGGTGATGCCCTTGGTGGGCGGCTGGTGCGCCAGGCCGTCGTACTTGTCGGCCCATGCGGCGTAGTAGAACAGGCGTTCGATCGATGCCTGCACTTCCTTCTCGGGATTTTTACTGCCCGTCATGGCGGCGATGCGGGCGGCGAATTCGTCGGCGCGCGCCGCCAGGTTTTCGGCGATGTAGTACAGCACTTGCGCGCGGTTGTGCGCCGTGGCGCTGGTCCAGCCGGACGCTTTATGGGCCGCTTCGACGGCGTTGCGGATGTCCTTGCGGCTGCCCACGCCCACTTCGGCCAGCAAGGCGCCATTCGCGCCGAACACGGGCGCGCTGTAGGCGCTGTCAGGGCGCGCCTGCTTGCCGCCGATGTACATCTTGGCCGTGCGGTCGATGGCGAAGGGGTCGGCTGCCGCCGGCTTCACGTTGGCCTTGGCTTTCGCTTCCACCACCGGCAAGGCCGGGCGCGCATCTTCGGCCAGGGCCGTCATGTATTCCAGCATGCCTTCGCGGCCGCCTTCACGGCCGAAACCCGATTCGCGGTAGCCGCCGAAGCCGCAGGCCGCATCGAACTGGTTGGCGCTGTTGATCCACACCACGCCGGCCTTGATGGCGGGCGCGATATCGAGGGCCAGGCTGATCGACTCGGTCCACACGCTGGCGGCCAGGCCGTACACCGTGTTGTTCGCCAGCTGCACCGCTTCAGGCGGCGTGCGGAAGCTCATGGCCACCAGCACGGGGCCGAAGATTTCAGCCTGTGCCACGGCGGCCGATGTCGACGCGCCCGTGATCAGGGTAGGCGGGAACCACGAGCCGTCAGCCGGCAGTTCGCACGCGGGCTGCCACACGTCGCAGCCTTCGGCGCGGGCCGAATCGACGAGCGCGGCGATGCGCTGGCGCTGCACGGGGTCGACCAGCGCGCCCACGTCCATCGATTTGTCCAGAGGCGAGCCGAGGCGCAGGTTTTCCATGCGGGCGCGTACCTTGTTCAGGAAGCGCTCCTGGACCGATTCCTGCACCAGCAGGCGCGAGCCGGCGCAGCACACTTGTCCCTGGTTGAACCAGATCGAATCGACCAGGCCTTCCACGGCGCCGTCCAGGTCCGCGTCTTCGAAGACGATGAACGGCGACTTGCCTCCCAATTCGAGGGACAGCTTCTTGCCGCTGCCGGCCGTCGCTTCGCGGATCAAGCGGCCAACTTCGGTGGAACCCGTAAACGCGATCTTGTCGACGCCGGGGTGGTTGACGATGGCCGAGCCCACTCTGCCGTCGCCGGTGACGATGTTGACCACGCCGGCCGGCACGCCCGCCTGCACGCACAATTCGGCGAACAGCATGGCGGTCAGCGACGTGAATTCGGCCGGCTTGAAGACGACCGTGTTACCGGCCGCCAGGGCCGGGGCGATTTTCCACGACAGCATCAGCAGGGGGAAATTCCACGGCACGATCTGGCCCACCACGCCCACGGCGCGGTAGTCGGCGAATTCTTCCGACTGCAGCTGCGCCCAGCCGGCGTGATGGTAGAAATGGCGCGCGGCCAGCGGCAGGTCGATATCGCGCGTTTCACGGATGGTCTTGCCGTTGTCCAGGGTTTCCAGCACGGCGAACAGGCGCGAATGCCTTTGCAGCAGACGGGCCAGCGCGTACATGACCTTGGCGCGGCCATGGCCGCCCATGCCTTGCCATACGGGCAGCGCGCGGCGGGCCGCTTCCACGGCGCGTTCCACGTCCGCATCGGTGGCTTGCGTCAGCTCGGCCAGCTGCGTGCCGTCGGCCGGATTGGTCGAGGCGAACAGCTCGGCCGGCTCGCTCCAGGCATTGTCGATAAACAGGCCGAACTTGCGCTGGTGGCCGTCGAGCCACGCTTGCGCTTCTTTTTGACTTTCGGGAGCAGGGCCGTAGTCCATAGTAGTGAGAATCTCGTTAATTGTTGGCATGACGATTGTTCTTTAAGGTTGTGCGTGACGATGATTGGCCGAGTAGCTGCCGGTGACGTAGTGCTCGAGCTGGCGCTCGATGTCGGTCAGCAGGCTGGAAGCGCCGATGCGGAACAGGTGCGGCTGCAGCCATTCGTTGCCCAGCTCTTCCTTCATCAGGGTCAGGTATTGCAGCGCGCTCTTGGCCGAGCTGACGCCGCCGGCCGGCTTGAAGCCCACCTTGAAACCCGTCTGTTCATAGTATTCGCGCACCGTGCGCACCATCGTCAGGGCCACGGGAATGGTGGCGTTGACGCTTTCCTTGCCGGTGGACGTCTTGATAAAATCGGCGCCCGCCATCATGCACACCCACGACGCCTTGGCCACGTTTTCCATGGTCAGCAAGTCGCCCGTGGCGAGAATCGCCTTCACGTGCGCTTCGCCGCACGCCTTGCGGTAAGCCAGCATTTCGTCATACAGCACTTGCCAGTTGCCGTTCAGGACATGCTGGCGCGTGATGACGATATCGATTTCCGAAGCGCCCGCGGCGACCGACAGTTCGATCTCGCGCAGCTTCGTTTCCATGTTCGTCAGGCCGGCCGGAAAGGCGGTCGACACGGCGGCGATGGGCAAGCGGCCCTGGATGACTTTCACGGCCGGTTGAATCATCTCGTGGTACACGCACACGGCGCCGGTGCTCAGCTGCGTCAGGCCCAGCGCGTCCATCAGGTCGGCGCGCAACGGGCGCATGGCCTTCATGCACAGGCGCTCCACGCGGCCCGGCGTATCGTCGCCGCCCAGGGTGGTCAGGTCGATCATCTGGATGGCTTTCACCAGCCAGGCGGCCTGGTATTCCTTTTTCACGGTACGGCGGTTCGCCAGGCTGGCCGCGCGGCGGTCCGTCGCGGCGCGGTTGACGCGGATCTGGTTGATCCAGCCCAGGTCGAGGCCAACGGCCTCGTTACGCTTGAATTCGGGGTGCATGAGTGTCATAACAAGCTGGTTCCATTAGCAAGTGGTGGTACGCCAAGGTGCTTGGCGAGGGTTTGGCCAATATCGGAGAACGTCTCGGAAATACCCAGCGCGCGCGGGGCGACGCCGGGACCGAAGAAGATCATCGGAATGTGTTCGCGGGTGTGGTCGGAGCCGTGCCAGGTGGGGTCGCAGCCATGGTCGGCGGTGATCACGACCAGGTCGCCTTCCTTCAGCTTGGCCATGAATTCCGGCAGGCGCGCATCCATTTCGCGCAGCGCGTCGGCATAGCCTTCGACGTTGCGGCGGTGGCCGAATGCCTGGTCGAAATCGACGAAGTTGACGAAAGTGAGCGACTTGTCCTGCACTTCATCGGCCGTCTTCAACAGCGCTTCAAACAGCGCCATGTTGTCGACACCCTTCACGACTCTGCAAATACCCTGGGTGGCGAAAATGTCGCTGATCTTGCCCAGGCCGACGACTTCGCCGCCCGCATCCTTGACGTGGTCGAGCAGGGTCTTGCTTGGCGGCGCCACCGCATAGTCGTGGCGGTTGGAAGTGCGCGTGTAGTTGCCGTTGCTGCCCGTGAACGGACGGGCGATGACGCGGCCGATGTTGTACGGCTCGACCAGCTTGAAGGCCATTTCGCACACTTCGTACAGGCGCTCGAGGCCGAACGATTCTTCGTGCGCGGCGATCTGCATCACCGAGTCGCCCGAGGTGTAGATAATCAGCTTGCCGGTGGCGACGTGCTCGTCGCCATGCTTGTTGATGATGTCCGTGCCCGAGGCATGGCAGTCGCCGAGGAAGCCCGGCACGCCGGACAGGGCTTTCAGTTTGTCGGTCAGGTCGGCGGGGAACGACGGCGTGGTGCGGGGAAAATATCCCCAGTCGAATTCGACGGGCACGCCGGCGATTTCCCAGTGGCCGCTCTGCGTGTCCTTGCCGGTGGAGCGCTCGCGCGCCGCGCCGTAGGCGCCGGTGAAGCCGTCGCGCTGGTCGAAGCCCGCGGCCCATTCGCCGCTGGCCAGGTGCGCCGCGGCGCCCAGTCCCAGGCGTTCCATGTTCGGGAGTTTCAAGGTCTTGCCGCTTTTGGCGACAGTGCTGGCAATGTGGCCAAAGGTATTGGCACCTGCGTCGCCATACTTGGCGGCGTCTGGCGTCGCGCCAAGGCCGAAGGAATCAAGCAGGAGGATAAATGCGCGTGACATGATAAGGCTCGCTTTATGGAGTGATGCAAAGATGATGCGGTCAGTGTAGGCCGGATTTTCCCGGCCTGCCGCGCGGCAGCGCCGATGGCCGGCGCGCCGCTGCTGCATAAAAAAGTGCTTAGGCTTGCGGCTTTTCAGCTACTTTGGAGAGGAAAGCCAGAATCAGCTTGACCAGGTCTTTCGCGCCGATGGCCGCGTATTTCAGGGTTTGTTCGTGCGACAGGGCGAATGGCGACATGCCTTCGGCCAGGTTGGTGATGACGGACACGCCCACCACTTTCAGGTCGCAATGGCGGGCCGAGACCACTTCCGGCACCACGGACATGCCGACCGTGTCGGCGCCCAGGCGGGCCATCATGCGGATTTCGGCGGCCGTCTCGAAGTTCGGGCCAGGGTAGGCGACGAACACGCCTTCGTGCAGGGTGATGCCATTCGAGGCTGCCGTGTCCTTGACCAGCTTGCGCAGATCCGCATCGTAGGCGTTGGCCATGCTGAAGAAGCGCGGGCCGAAGCGGTCGTCGTTCGGGCCGACCATCGGCGTGCCTGGCAACAGGTTGATATGGTCGCTGATGGCCACCAGACTGCCGGCGTCCACTTCAGGGCGCAGGGAACCGGCGGCGTTGGTAACGAACAGCATTTCGCAGCCCAGCAGTTTCAGGGTGCGGATGGCGCTCGTCATCACGCCCATGCCATAGCCTTCATAGAAATGGCCACGGCCCTTCATGCAGACGACGGCGACGCCCGACAAGGTGCCGACCACCAGTTCGCCGGCATGGCCGTGCACGGTGCTGATCGGGAAACCCGGCAATTCGTCAAAGCTGATGCTGACGGCGTCCGTCATTTGCTCGGCCAACACGCCCAGGCCGGAGCCGAGGATCATCGCCACGCGCGGCTTGAAATTTTCAGGAGCGCGGGCACGGATGATTTCGGCGGCGTGGAAAGGGGTGTTGTTCGACATGGTTATCCTCTGATTGACTAATGATGATTGGTTGCTGCCTGCGCGGCCGTGCCCGGTATGGAATGCGGCCCAGGTAGCGGGTATGTATGGTGTTACTGGTATATCGAAATGCGTATGGCTGTATTTGCCGCCACTATGCATCAAACGGAATATGTATGGCAAATACCATTTTTCTTGCCCATTTATACAATTCAAATATAAATGGCCGATATTATAGTCGAGGCTAGCCCAGGCCCGCCATGGCCGGGAAATGCATGCATACAAGCTCCATACGAAGGTTTTTTATGCGCGCTTGACATCAGAAAGACAAATGTTTAAAGTCGCAAACAAATGTTTAAACCTTCAGCGAAAACTTGTGACCGATACCAATAAAAAAGACCAGCTATATGCGCTGATCCGCAACAACCCCTTCATCTCGCAGCAAGACCTGGCGAGCGAGCTGGGCTTGTCGCGCTCGGCCGTCGCCGGCCATATCGCCGGGCTGATCCGCGAGCGACGCCTGCTGGGACGCGCCTACGTGCTGCCCGACAGCCGTCCCGTGCTGTGCATAGGCGCCGCCAACCTCGACCGCAAGATGCGCACGCTGGCGACCCTGCAGATGGGCACCTCGAACCCCGTGCGTTCGGAAGAAGTGTTTGGCGGCGTGGGCCGCAACATCGCGGAAAACCTGGCCCGGCTGTCGATTCCCGTCGCCCTGCTGACGGCCCTGGGCGACGATGCGGCCGGCCACGCCCTGCAAACGCACGCGGAAGACGCGGGCATCGACATGCGCGGCAGCCTGCATTTAAGCAACACCAGCAGCGGCACTTACACGGCCGTGCTCGACGAACATGGCGAAATGCTGCTGGCGATGGCCAACATGCAGCTGTACGAACAGCTGACACCGGCCTTTTTGCACAGCCGCCAGCCGCAGCGCGCGGCCGCCGCCCTCACCGTCTGCGACCTGAACCTGGGCCACGACAGCGTGCAGGCACTGCTGGCCGATGCGCGCCAGGACGCGGCCCGCGCGACGCCGCTCGTCATCGTCGCCGTTTCGCAGCCGAAGATGGCGCACCTGCCGCAAGACCTGACGGGCTTGCACCTGCTGATCCTGAACCGGGGCGAACTGGAAACGCGCGTGGCGCGCGCCTTGCCGACGGCGTTCGAGGTGCGCGCCGCCTGCCGCGAAGTACAGCGCCAGGGGGCGCGTCAGGTGATCGTCACCTGCGGCGGCGAAGGCGTGTATTTCACGGATGGCGACCATCTTGATGCACCCATCGTGCACCTGGCCGCGCGCGAAGTGGACGCCGTCGACGTGACGGGCGCAGGCGACGCGTTTTCCGCCGCCGTCTGCTGGTCGCTGTACCACGACATCAGCGACTTGAAACTGGCTTGCCGGCGCGGCCTGAAGCTGGCGGCCATGACCCTGGAATCGGCTGCCACCGTCTCGCCCCTGATTTCGGCCGGCGCCCTCGACGACATCGACGACGCCGACCTGGCGCCGCCTCCCCCTACCCTCTTTCAACAGGATTGACATATGACGCAACTGAATAATTTCCTCTCGTTCTCGCAAGAAGTGCTCGACGCGCGCGCCGCCGGCAAGGCCATCGTGGCGCTGGAATCGACCATCATTTCGCACGGCATGCCGTATCCGCAAAACGTGGAAATGGCGCGCGAAGTGGAACAGATCATCCGTGACGGCGGCGCCGTGCCGGCCACCATCGCCATCATCGGCGGCAAGATCTGCGTGGGCCTGTCGCCCGAGCAGCTGGAATTGCTGGGCACCTCGCCCGACGCCATGAAGGTCAGCCGCCGCGACCTGCCGTTCGTCCTGTCGCAGGGCAAACTGGGCGCCACCACCGTGGCCGCCACCATGATCTGCGCGGAACTGGCCGGCATTGCCGTGTTCGTCACGGGCGGCATCGGCGGCGTGCACCGCGGCGCGGAAACGAGCTTCGACATTTCCGCCGACTTGCAGGAATTGGCGCACACGTCCGTGGCCGTCGTCTGCGCGGGCGTCAAATCCATCCTCGACATCGGCCTGACCCTGGAATACCTGGAAACCCACGGCGTGCCCGTCATCAGCGTGGGCCAGGAAGGATTCCCCGCCTTCTTCACGCGCGAAAGCGGCTTCAAGGCCGATTTCCGCCTCGACACGGCTGAGGAACAGGCCGCCTTCATCGGCACCAAGTGGCAGCTGGGCTTGAAAGGCGGCGTGATCGTCAGCAACCCCGTGCCGGCCGCGCAAGCGATGCCGAAGGAAGAAATCGATGCGATCACCACGCAAGCCTTGCAGGAAGCGGACGCGGGCGGCGTGAAGGGCAAGCAAGTCACGCCATTCCTGTTGTCGCGCATCAAGCAGCTGACGGATGGCCGCAGCCTGGCGACGAATATCGCGCTGGTCAAACACAATGCCCAAGTCGGCACCGCACTGGCCATTGCCATGCAGGCGGTCGTGGCACGATAATAGGACTGCTGTAAAGAAAGCGCGCGCGCCGTTACCGGTCCGCGCGCCGTTCCATCGCCAGGCACCACGCAACGCCAAGGAAAGCATGTCCATCGATCTGAAACAGTTAAAGTATTTTCTTGCCGTTGCCGAGGAGAAAAGCTTCAGCCGCGCCGCCGAGCGCCTGCATATCTCGCAGCCGCCCCTGAGCCAGCAGATCATGAAACTGGAAAGCGAACTGGGCGTGCGCCTGTTTGCGCGCACCACGCGCACGTTCGAGCTGACCGTGGCGGGCAAGGCGTTGATGAACGAGGCGGCCGAGCTGCTGGCCAAGATGCGCATGACCATCGATACCATCCGCCAGATCGACCGCGGCGAAGTGGGCCGCTTGCGCGTGGGCATCGTCGGCTCGGCCATGTGGGGCCCCATCCCCAGCCTGCTGGAAGAATTCCAGACCAAATTTCCGCGCGTCACCTGGACCATCCATGAATTCGGTCCCACGGTGCAATACGAAGCCTTGCGCGCCAAACAGATCGACGTGGGTTTCTGGCGCGAACCCAAGCTCAACGACGACGACTTGCGCCACGACAATCTGCGCCAGGAACTGTGCTTCCGCGAAAACGTCTGCGTGGCCGTCAATGAACACCATCCGCTGGCGAAAAACACGGCCATCGAGCTGATCGACATCGCCCACGAGCCGATGCTGACCCTCAACCTCGACAAGTCCGCGTTTCCCCGCTACCTGGTGCAATGCTGTATCAATGCCGGTTTCGAACCCATGATCTTCCAGGAAGCAAGCGAACCGCAGACCCTGCTGGCCATGGTGGGCGCGGGCCTGGGCGTGACCCTGGTGCCGGAAACGACGAGCCGCATCGGCTGGCCCGGCGTGGTATTTCTGCCGATCAAGACCAATCCGCCGTCGGCCAACTTGTATATCAGCTACACGACGCTCGACGACGCTCCCGTCGTGCGGGCTTTCCTGAATATCATCAATCCCCCAGCTAATTGAGGCAAAGCCTCAAGCGTCAGCAAGCAACGCCAACCCGAAAAGCAGCAAGACCGGGGTCGGACCCTCAGGGACTCGGCGTCCCCGTCCGACCCCAGCCCTTCGTTTTGGGTTTGCATTCTAATTTATATGGCAATCATATAAATAGCTAAACAAAAACGTATTTGTCATACATATCTGGCATGATGCATAGTGATTCGGACGCCCATCGCGGCGCCGGTTCCGTGTCTGCCCTGCCCGTCCACTGACGGCGCATCCCAGCCCGCTCCGGCAGCCCCATTCGATGTTGTACCTATAAAAGAGACGGGGCGCGACTGTTGCATGAGCATCACACTGTCGACATGAAAGCACGCGAGGTCAGCAATGATCTTGTGCGATACAGTGCAATGTTGATAAGGAATTATCACCTCGTGCATCAAAAACAGGCTAAATCGGCCCCAAATTATATGTTTCACCTATAAAAAATATACAATATCGATCTTCCAGGAGCCAATTCATGAAACTTACACAATTTAGTTTGACGATCGCAGCCGTATTTCTGACTGCTCAAGCGTCCGCGGCTACCCCAAAACTGGGTGTCGTGTATGACGCGGGCGGCAAGTTCGACAAGTCGTTCAACCAATCCGCTTTCGAAGGCGCCTCGCGCTTCAAAAAAGACACGGGCATTTCCTTCATCGAAGTCCAGGCATCGAGCGATACGCAAGCCGAGCAAGTCATGCGTGGCTTGGCCCGCAAGAAACTCGACATGATCGCCGCCATCGGCTTTGCGCAAACGCAAGCCGTGCAAAAGGTCGCCAAGGAATTTCCGAACGTAAAATTCGTGCTGATCGACGGCCAGGCCGCCGGCAGCAACGTCAACTCCGTCGTCTTCAAGGAAGAAGAAGGCTCCTACCTGGTCGGTGTGGCTGCAGCCATGGCCAGCAAAAGCAAGAAAGTAGGCTTCATCGGCGGCATCGATATTCCCCTGATCCGCAACTTCGCCTGCGGCTACGCGCAAGGCGTCAAGGCAGTCAATCCGAAGACGGAAATCACGCAAAACATGGTCGGCACCACGTCCGGCGCCTGGAATGACCCGGCCAAGGGCGGCGAACTGGCCCGCTCGCAATTCGAGCGCGGCGTTGATGTCGTGTTCGCCGTCGCCGGCGGCAGCGGCATGGGCACCCTGCAAATGGCCAAGGAAAAAGGCAAGCTGGCGATCGGCGTCGATTCGAACCAGAACCATTTGTATCCAGGCAGCATCCTGACTTCGATGGTCAAGCGCGTCGACAACACGGTCTACGACAGCTTCATGCAAGTCAAGAACGGCACCTGGAAGGGCGGCGTCAGCTATAAAGGCTTGAAAGAGGGCGGCGTGGATTGGGCCCTCGATGAGAACAACCGCAAGCTGATCACGCCGGAAATCGAAAAACGCGTGTTGGGTGCGCGTAAGGACATTATCGATGGCAAGATCAAAGTGATCGATTACCGCGTCGGCAGCAGCTGCCCGGTTTAATTTTTCTCCGTATCTTTTAGCGCGCCGCCGGGGCCTGTCTCCGCGCGGCGCGTTTCCATGAAACTATCCAGTTATGAACCTATGCAGCCAGCAGTAGAATTTCGCAGCATTTCCAAGCAGTTTGGACATGTGAAGGCGAACGCCGACGTCAGCTTCTCCATCGCCAAGGGCAGTATCCACGGCCTGGTGGGAGAGAACGGCGCCGGCAAATCGACCTTGATGAGCATCCTGTACGGGTACTACCGTGCCGACGGCGGAGAAATCCTGCTCGACGGGAAAGTACAGCCTATCCGCAACAGCCAGGAAGCGATCAACCTCGGCATCGGCATGGTGCACCAGCACTTCATGCTGGTCGAGAACTTCACCGTCCTCGACAATATCATGCTGGGCACGGAAGGCGGTTTTCGCCTGGCCAGCCACCGCACGGAAGCGGAAGCGAAGCTGCGCGAGATTTGCGCGCGCTACCGCCTCGACGTGGACCCGCTGGCGAAGATCGAAGACTTGTCCGTCGGCGCGCAGCAGCGCGTGGAAATCCTCAAGCAGATTTACCGCAGCGCCAATATTCTGATCCTCGACGAGCCGACGGCCGTGCTGACGGCCCAGGAAACGGCCTCGCTGTTTGAAATCCTGCGCCTGTTCAAGGAACAGGGCAAGACCATCATCCTGATCACGCACAAGCTGCAAGAGATCCTGGAAATCACCGACAACGTCACCGTCATGCGCGGCGGCACGGTGGTGGGCGCCGTGGCAACGGCCGGCACCTCGAAAGAGGAACTGGCCAACATGATGGTGGGCCGCCCCATCCAGAGCCACTTGCCGCGCGCACCGTACAATCCGGGCGCCACGGTACTGGAAGTGGCTGATCTGCAATTGGCCGACGCGCAGCAAGTCAAATTGCTGGCCGACATAGGTTTCAACTTGCGCGCCGGCGAAATCGTCGCCATCGCGGGCGTTTCCGGCAATGGCCAGAGCGAGCTGCTGGAAATTCTGTCGGGCATGCGCTTGCCCACTTCGGGCAAGCTGCGTTTTCTCGACAAGGACTTGCCGTTTGCCAAGCGCCACGATGCCGACGGCTTGCCGCTGGCCTTCCGCGAGCTGGGCATCGCCCACATTCCGGAAGACCGCTTGCGCGATGGCGTGGTGAAGAATTTTTCCGTCATGCAAAACACCATCCTCGGTTACCAGGACCACCTGAAAAACCGCTGGGGCCTGTTCAACTTCAAGGCCATCGGCGCCCGCTGCGCGGAACTGCTGAAAACGTTTGACGTGCGCCCGGCCAATCCGGACCTGCGCATCGGCTTATTGTCAGGCGGTAACCAACAAAAGGTGGTGATCGCGCGCGAAGTGCTGGCCAAGCCGAAACTGATGCTGGTGGGGCAACCCACGCGCGGCGTCGACATCGGCACCATCGAAAGCATCCATACGCAATTGCTGGCCCTGCGCGACGCGGGCGTGGCGATCCTGCTGGTGTCCGTCGAACTGGAAGAAGTGCGGGCGCTGGCCGACCGCATTCTCGTCATGTGCGGCGGACGCATCACCGGCGAACTGAAAATTGAAGAATTCGATACCACCCGCATCGGTCTGTTGATGGGGGGAATGCATAAATCATGAATAACGACTTGCCACGCTGGGCGACAGCCTTTGTCATGCCCATGTTAAACCTGCTGTCGGCCTTGCTGGTCGCCGCCCTGGTGATTTATATGCTGGGCGAAGACCCGGCCGAATCGCTGTCGATCCTGGTCCACAGCGCCATCCTCAATCCGGAAGGCTTGAGCTACACGCTGTTCTACGCCAGCACCTTCATTTTCACGGGCCTGTCGGTTTCCGTGGCCATGCAGGCCGGCCTGTTCAATATCGGTTCCGAAGGCCAGATGTATATCGGCGGCCTGGGCTTGACGGTGGCCATGCTGGCCTTCGACCAGACCCTGCCCGCCTGGCTCTTGATTCCTGCCGCCATGATCGGCGCGGCCCTGTTCGGCGCCTTGTGGGGCTTTTTGCCCGGCTATCTGCAAGCGAAGCGCGGCAGCCACATCGTGGTGACCACCATCATGTTCAACTTCATCGCCGCCAGCCTGATGAATTTTATTATCGTAAAGTACCTGATTCCGCCGGGGGAGCAGAACACGGCCAGCCGCGTGTTTGCGGAAAGCGGCGAAATGCCGCGCCTCTCCACCTGGTTCCCGTCGCTGGGCGACACGCCGCTGAACATCAGCTTTATCCTGGCGATCGCCGCGCTGGTGATCTACGGCGTGATGGTATGGCGTTCGTCGTGGGGCTTCAAGCTGCGCGCCACGGGCCTCAACAAGCACGCGGCCCACTATGCGGGCGTGTCGATCAGCAAGATGATCATCATCGTCATGCTGATCTCGGGCGCGCTGGCGGGCCTCGGCTCCGTCAATTCCATCATGGGTTCGACGCACTATTTGTCGCTCAATTTTGTGGGCGGCGCCGGTTTCATCGGCATCGCCATCGCCCTGATGGGCCGCCAGCATCCGGTCGGCATCTTTTTGTCCGCCGTGCTGTTCGGCGCGCTGATCCAGGGTGGCTTCGACCTGTCGCTGGAAAAACCGAATATCCCAACTGAAACTTTCATTTTCATCCAGGGCTTGATCATCCTGTTCTGCGGCGCCATGGAAAACTTCTACGCACCGGCCATTTCCGCCCTGCTCAAGCGCACCAAAGGCTAACACCATGACACTCGACGACTTTCAATTCGCCAGCATCCTGGTATCGACCGTGCGCAATGCGCCCGTCCTGATCTTTGCCGCCATGGCCGGCCTGTTCGCCGAACGCAGCGGCATGATCGACATCGGCCTGGAAGGCAAGATCCTGGCCAGCGCCTTCGCTTCCGCCGCCGTGGCCTACACGACGCAAAACCCGTATTACGGCATGGCGGCCGGCATGCTCGTGTGCGTCGCCCTGGCCCTGCTGCAGGCGTACGTCAGCATCACGCAAAAGGGCAACCAGCTGGTGGCCGGCATGGCGATCAACATCGCCATGAGCGGACTGACCTTCGTGCTGGCGCAATTTTTCTTCCAGCAAGGCGGCCGCACGCCCGACCTCGGCTCGGCGCGCCTGTTCGACGTCGTCTTGCCGGGCACGCAGTACGTGGAACACATTCCGTTCATCGGCTGGGTGTATGCCCATCTGATCGGCGGCCATTCCATCCTCGTCTACGTGGCCTTCCTCTTGATTCCGCTCGTGCACTGGCTGCTGTACCACACGCGCTTCGGCCTGCGCCTGCGCGCCTGCGGCGAAAACCCGCATGCGGCCGACTCGGCCGGCGTGAGCGTGGAAGCGACGCGCTACCTGGCCATGCTGGTGGCCGGCATCCTGTGCTCGTTCTCGGGCGCGTATCTGGCCATCGTGCAAAGCGGATTCTTCCTGCGCGACATGTCGGCCGGCGCCGGCTACCTGGCCCTGACGGCCATGGTGTTCGGCAACTGGCGTCCCGTCTACACTTTCCTCGGCTGCCTGATGTTCGGCTTCTTCGCCGCCATCCAGATCCAGATTGAAGGCGTGGACTTGCCCGTCGTGGGCCGCATCCCCGGCTCCTTGATCCAAATGGTGCCGTACGTAGTCACCGTGATCGTGCTGGCGGGCTTGATGGCGAAATCCATCGCGCCGAAAGCCATCGGCATCCCCTTCGTCAAGTCCCGTTAAGAGCACCTGAGAAAATACCCATGGCGTCGTTGCCTTGCCTCGTCGTACATTCGTACTGCCTTCGGCAAGACGCCTAGCCCTGGGCATTTTTCAGGCGCTCCCTAAAATGACAAAAAGCGAAGCCTTTGGGCTTCGCTTTTTTTACGCCTGGGTAATCTCGTCCAGCGAGCAATACACGGGTAAACCGAGATCCTGCGCCACGGCCACCATCTGGTCCGCTCCGCCAGACGCACCGCCGATACGCAGCACGGCATCGCAGTGGCTCAATAAACGCGTCGCATGCGCGTGGAACAGGTCTTCATACACGGCATCGCCCACCCGGGTGGAACCGGCCAGCGCCAGCATGGGCAGGGCCAGCCATTCACCGAGCACGGGCATGTGTCCCTTGACATACAGCGGCAGGCAGACGGCTTCCATGGCCGCCACATTCGCCGCCATCAGGGCAGGATCGTCGCCCGTGCCGGAGCGGTAGGGGCCGGCAACGAGAATCTGCAGCGCCCGTTTGCCTGGCATCAAGTGCAGCTGCGCATGCTGCAGCAGCATGATGGTCTTGCCGTCGCAGATGCGCCCATCGGCCACCATCCGCAGCGCTTGCGCCAGCGGCAACTCCAGCACCTCGATGTCTTCGCCCTCGTGCGCCAGGCCGCCGCCGTCGCCGATGCGGCTGGCCGGATCGTATTCGGCAACAAAAAAATGCAGGCGCTCCGTCACGGAGCCGGGACTCATGAAGGCCTCGAAGACCTTGTGCACGTCGCCCACTGTATAGCCCGTTTCTTCTTCCACTTCGGCGCGGATGCGCTGCTCGGCGCTGGCCTCTTCCAGCAATCCGGCGGCCGACTCGATGAGAAAACCGTCGTGGCCTTCGCGGTAGGTAGGAAAGCGGAACTGGCGGATCAGGATCACCGTGCGTTTGGCCTTGTTGTAGAGCAGGATGGTGGCGCCATCTCCGCGGTCATAGGTTTCCCGCGTCTGCGTCTGCCATTCGCCATCGTGGCGCAGATAGTCGAACGTGGTTTTTTGCAGCAGATACCAGTCATGCGACAGGGTCTGCACCTGCTGGATGCGGACCCGTTCCTGCTTGCTATTTTCTTCGCGCATAGTGTCTCCTTGTGTTTACATGTGCTTGCCTTAGCCGACTTTATCATGCAAACTCGTGCAATATCAAGAAAATGCAAGAACACTCAAGAAAAACCATGCTGACACATCAACGCAAACAATACCTGCTGGACTTGCTCCAGCGCGAAGGGCAGATCGTCGCCAAGGCCGTCAGCGATAGTCTGGGCTTGTCGGAAGACACGATACGGCGCGACCTGCGCGAATTGGCGAAAGAAGGGTTATTGGAACGCGTGCACGGCGGCGCCCTCCCCTTGCTGCCAAGTTCGCCCGCGCTGGCGCCGTTTGCGGCCCGCGAACAGATTTCGCCCGAAGCCAAGCCCGCCATCGGACGCGCGGCAGGCGCCATGATACAAACGGGGCAAGTGGTGTTTCTCGATGGCGGCACGACCGCCGTGCAGCTGGCGCGCCAGCTGCCGCGCGATTTGCGCGCCACCGTCGTCACGCACAGCCCCTCGGTTGCCGTCGAGCTGGTGCATCACCCGTTCATCGAGGTGCTGATGCTGGGCGGGCGCCTGTACAAGCACTCGATCGTGGGCGTCGGCGCGGCCACCGTGGAAGCCATCGGTCGCATCCGCGCCGACCTGTATTTCATGGGTGTATCCAGTCTGCATCCGCAAGCGGGCATCACCACGGGCGACTATGAAGAAGCGTGCGTGAAACGCGCACTGAGCGAGGCGTCAAACCGCACCGTCGTGCTTGCCTCGTCGGAAAAGTTCAACACGGCTTCGCCGTTTCAAATCGCACCCATGAGCCAGGTCAACGATATCATCGTGCATCGCGACGTGGAAGACGCCCTGGTCGCGCCCTTCCGCGAGATGGGAATCGCCATCACCCTGGCATGAAAAAAGCGGCCCGCAGGCCGCTTTCACATGACATCTTTACTGTGGCCAAATCGCCTGCAGCACGGCGGCCAGGCGATAGCCCGCCTCGGTCAGCTGCTGCTTCGCCAGCGCAGAACTCGGTACCGGGTAATTGTCCGGCACCGTCAGGGTCCAGACGTTGTAGACCTCGCCCTTGCGGCTGGTCTGCTGCGTGGCGGGACCAGCCACCACATCCGTGAAAGCAAGCTTTGACGCCGCCAGCGCGGCATCGGCCCACTGATACGGCCAGGTGGCGGGGTCGCCGCTGTTGGCGCTCACCACGGGCGCGCTGGCGATCACGGTGCGCGCGAACTGCTGCGGCGTGCGCGTGCTGAGGCGGCGCATGGCGTAATCGACCACGGTCGTGTCCCAGTACGAATGCAGGGGCCTGGTGGGCGACTTCGGATAGCTGCTGGCAGGCTTGGCATCGCCCGCTTCCGCCGGCAGCGGCGCGGGAATCACGGCATCCGACAAGGCCGTCATCTTCGCATCGTCGAGCAGCAAGTCATTGCCGCCGCGCGCATTGAAGATGGCCACGTCGTCGATCTGCGCCTGCGTGGCGGGCACGAAGAACTGGCCATCCTTGCCGAGAAATGCATTGCCTACATGTAGCGGCTGGTGGATATCGCCCACCAGGTGCGTGATCAGGATCAAGGCTTCGCGCTGGCTGAAGCCGTGCGGATTGCTGGCCGCATCGGCCTTGCCCTGCAACACCAGGATCGCCCGCTTGAGCGTCTGCACGATATCGTCATCGGCCGTGCCCACGCCATGGTCGTGGTAATGCGCATGTTGAAAAGGCACGTTCGTGTAGTGATATTCGCCATGCTTGGGATTCGCCGCCACATAGCTCAACATCTCCGGCGATTGCGGGCCGCAATACGTGCCCTTCACGCAATCGGGCCAGTTGGCGATCTTTTCCAGGCTTTCGCCCGGCAACAGCAATTTCTCCAGCCGAGCCTGGGCCGCGCTGCCTTTGAGCAATTGATCGGCAATGGCGCCCACGGCGCGGTGGCCATCGTTGCCCCAGGCCAGCACATTGCTGGAAGCGAATGCGGCGCCCAGCGCCAGCACGCAGAATAGTTTCTTCATGCTTATTCCTTTGCTTGCGGCGTGGCTTTCGCCGGCTTCGGATACCGCTTGTTGATGTCGATCGGTTGCGCATACGCCGAGCTCCACGTCTGCTCATGCAGCGCGGCAATGCGCTGCGCCATGGCATCGTTACGCAGCACCACTTCCAGGTTGCGCGACAAATCGAAATAGCCGCCCGCCCAGTTGCTCGTGCCGACCCAGGCCAGCTTGCCATCGATGCTCATGGTCTTGCTGTGGATCACGCGCGCAAACGGGATGAAACCCGTCGAGGCCGTGGGAATCGTCACGATGCGGATTTCCACGTTCGGCACCAGGGCCAGGCTTTTCAGGTAGGCGATGGCGGGCGCTTCCGTATTCCAGGCGGACACCATCAGCTTGATTTTGACGCCACGCTGGGCGGCCGCACGCACGGCGTTGTCGATCACGGCGTAGTACGGCCGCGTGCGGTTCGGGCCATACGACAGCGGCGCATAGTCGAGCAACTGGATGCGCACTTCGTTTTTCGCTTCCGCCAGCAGGGCGGGCAAGCCCGTTTCCGAGTCGCCCACGCCGGCCGGGTTGTAGGCGTTCGGGCTGGCCAGAAGGAAAGCGTTTTGCGCGTAATTGGCCGGCACGACCTTGCTGTTGAGCACCGTGGCGCGGCTGCCTTGCGACGTCAGCGCCTGGGCTTGCCAATCCTGTTCAAAAATCGCCTGCACCTGGCCCACCATGGCGGGTTCCGTGATCTTCAAGCCCGTTTCATGGATGTGCTCGAACGAGCGCCAGTCGAAGTTCTGGCTGCCGATGTACGCGACTTCACCATCGACGGCCAGGTATTTCGCGTGCACGATGCCGTTGCCCGTGATTTTATTGAAATCGATGAGGCGCAAGTCCAGGTTGGGAATCGCCTTGATGCGGGCGATGGTCGCCGCTTCCGACAGGCCCACGCCCTTCTGGTCCAGCAGGAAGCGGATCTTTACGCCGCGCTGGCCGGCGGCCGTCAAACTGGCCAGCACCTTTTCAAAGGCCGTGCCCGGTTTGCTGACGGCATAGAACTGGGCGATGACGATCTCTTTCTTGGCCGAATCGAACAGCTCGCTCCACACGGCGACGGGCTCGCGCAGGTCGGGATTGGTCAAGCTCGTTTCCACGGGCGAGGTGTGCACCAGCTCAAAGCCGGGTATCGTGAAATCGGCGTGGGCCGTGCCCGTGAACAGGGTAGTGACGAGCAGGGAAACAGATAAATGACGCATGGTTATTCCTTGTAGATTATTTGACGCGCACAATGCGGCCCGCCGCCGTGGCGCTGCCAGCGGGCTTGCCGGCCCGCGCGCGGGCGATCAGGTAATCGCTGAAGGCGTCGATGTCGCGCACGCCCGTGTCCAGACGGCGCGTGCCGGCCGCCAGCACGGTAAAGCGGTCGCCGCCGCCGGCGAGGAAACTGTTGGCGGCGACACGGTATTGTTGATTGTCTTCCAGAGGAATACCATTGAGCATGATGCTGCCCGGCAGCACACGCTGGCCCTGCGGCCGCGTGCTGTCCCAGCGATAAGTAAAACCTTCGGACACTTGCAGCAGATTGTTCTCCTCCGCTTCGGCGCCCGGCCATTGCTGCTCGAGCAAGGTGCGGATTTGCGCGCCGGACAAACTCACGACGATCAGCGTATTGCCAAACGGCACCACTGCCTGGTTCTGACCCACATTCGTCATCAGGCCGGCACCCGCTTCCAGGTCCTTGCGGATGCCGCCATTGTTCATCAGGCCGATTTGCGCGCCGGCAGCGCGTGCACCGAACAGGGTGCTGTCGGCCACCAGGTCGCCCAGCGCGGAAGCGCCGCCGCCCTTGGTGCTACGGCCCACGTTCGGCACGGCGATGGCGGCGACGGGGCGCGACAATTCGGCCGCGCTGCGCTGCTTGACCGATTCCAGGTAGGCTGCCACGGCAGGGTCCGGCTCATACATGCCTGGCAACATGACGACGTTTTGCGCGCTGGCATCAACAACGGCATTCTTGACGGGATCGACCTTGAGTTTGATGCGCGTCAACATGTGCCCGCCCATCTGTGCCTGCGTCACCAGCCGGCCCTCGACGCGGCACAGATAGCCCTGGTGCGAATGGCCGCTGATGACCAGTTGAATGGCCGGGTCGAGGCGCTTGACCACGTCGACCACTTCGCCCTTCAGGTGGCTGCAGTCGGGCTGGTCGACGGCTTCCTTCGTCTCGCCGCCCTGGTGCAGCAGCACGACGAACACGCCCACGCCCTGCGCGCGCAGTTGCGGCAAGGTGGCGTTGATGGCGTCGGCCTCATCGCCGAACTGCAGGCCGGCAATGCCGGCGGCCGTCACAACGGACGGCGTATCTTTCAGCACGGCGCCGATCAGGCCCACCTTGACGCCATGCGCCTCTTCGATGCGGTAGGCGGGCAGCAGGGACTTGCCCGTCTGCGTGTCGATGACATTGGCCGCCATATAGGTATAGCTGGCGCCCTTGAAGTCGGGCGTGAACTTGCAGGCCTTGTCGGCGCGCGAGGACTCGCAACCGCCGCGCTGCTGGCGCAGCAATTCCGCCTTGCCCTGGTCAAATTCATGGTTGCCGACGGAGCTGGCTTTCATGCCCAGCATGTTCATGGCGACGATGCTCGGTTCGTCCGCCCACAGCGCCGACATGGCAGGGCTGGCGCCGACCAGGTCGCCATTGCCGACAAAAATCAGCTGCGCATCTTCGCGGCGCCACGCTGTCAATGCGCCGGACAGGGTATCGATGCCGCCCGCCTGCACCGTCTTGCTCCCGGCATCGGCGGCGCTCGTGTAGGTGAATTTGCTGCGGTCGAGGTTGCCGTGGAAGTCGTTCAGGGCGACCAGGTTGATATCGATGGGCGTCGCGCTAGGCGCGGGAGGCGTGGCACAGGCGGCCAGCAGCACAGTCAGGGCCGCCGCGGCGGCCAGTGGTGTCGGATGATGTTTCATGGTCCCCACATGGTTATCAGTATTCAAAAAAGCCGTCTCATCCGGGGGGACGCCGTGCGCCGCAAGCCCATCAGAGTATTACCAGAAAGCACAACATAAACGAAAAAACGGCCGGTGTCGCCACCAGCCGTTCGGAACGTCAATCAAGCGTCGAGATTAGAACTCGTACTTGACCGTCGCCTGGATCGCCCATTGGGACTCACCCTTTTGTTGACGCACGGTGTAGTCTTCTACCTTGTCACGCACTTGGTAGATGTAGCGACCTTGAGCATCGAGACCGGCAAAATCAACAAAGTTACGCGTTTGACCGCCAGCCGAGCGGAAAGCCATTTCATTGATACGGCCCCACTTGCGGTTGATCATGTTGCCCACGTTGAAGAAGTCCATCGTGAACACGCCTTTGTTGCCTTTGAAGAAGCCTGGGACTTCCTGGCTGACACGCATATCGAAGCTGTTGGTCCAAGGCGAGAAGCTGTCGTTACGCTTCACCACGCCGCCTTTCGAACTGCGCAGGTCGCCGTTTGCGTTAACAAATGCCCAGAAACGATCTTCGTTGGCATGGTTGTTTGCCGTATCGCCACGGAATACCACTTCGCCCGAACCTGGTTTCGATGGGATATACATCAAGTCATTGCCGCTGACGCCGTCACCGTTCAAGTCATTGCTGTAGGTCCAGCTGTATGGTTTGCCCTTGCGGCCTTCATAGAACAGGCCGAAGCTGGTCTTGTAGTTGTCGAAGAAGCGTTTCTGGAAGTTCAACACAGCATTGAAGCGGTCTTTCACCAGGTAGCCGGAATTGGCGGCGACGTTTTCATTCGGATTGAAGATCGAACGGGCGTTGAAGTTCGATGTCGATACCGACGAGGTCAGCGGCGACACTTCCGTTGCATCCGTATAGGTGTAGGCAACCGACCAGCCAAAGCCCTTGGTCATCGGCTGGCTGACCGACAGCGTCACCAGATTACCCGCGCCCTTGTCCGTTTTCTGCGCAACCATGACGTTGTTGAACGCAGGGTTCTTGAGTGCCTTGGCGAAGGAACCCGCGCAACCCGCATTGGTCGACGACAAGCCACCGGTGGAAGTCCAGCAGTTCGTATTGTAGGCAGTGTTCGAATAGTACAACGCACGGCCATCGGTACCGGTACGCGTCGCCGCGCCCAGGTTCAGATGCTCATAGTAAATGGCATCCTTGTTTTGCGTGCGCAGGTATTCCGCGCCGAAAACCAGGCCCATCCATGGCAACTCATGTTCGAATGCCAGGTTGCCCTTCCAGATCGATGGCTGGCGCAGGTTAGGCGACAGGAAGTCGACGTTGGCTGCAGGGGCGGCATCAGGGAAGTTCGTCGGCTGGGTGTTCGGATCAGGATTGAACAAGCCACCTACCGATGGGCAAGCCTTGAAGCCGCTGGTGCCGCAACCGACGATACGGGTTGCCACGCCAGGATTGGCGAACGGGTTCGACATCCAGACCGTGGCTGCCGCGCCCTGGAACAGGCCGACGCCGCCGCGCAACTGGGTAGGACGGGCGCTGTCAAACTTGTAGTTGAAGCCCACACGTGGCTGCCACAGTGTCTGACCATCGATGGTTTGCGTATTGTTCAGGCCAAAACCACCGCTTTGTGCCTTGCCCGTCTGCGCGTTGGCAGCCACCATAGGTGCAGCCGCAGCAGCGTTATACAGCGGACGGTCGCTGATGCCGGCCTTGTCGACACGCACGCCATACTGCACGGTCAACTGTTTGTTGACGGTCCATACGTCCTGAGCGAAGAAGCCATAGTTTTTCAGGCTGAAATCAGCAATGGCGTTTTCCAGCGAGCCACCTGGCAACGGTACTTGCACCTGGTAAGAGCTCGGGCGTCCGGTACGGAAATTTTCCAGTACGGCTTGTTCCTGAAGAGCGGCCGAGCTGTTGCAGTTGAAAGTAGTGCTGCCGTCAGGGTTCGGTTTGACAAACGAGTATCCGACATTATTGATACAGCCGAAGGTGTAGTTGCCGTTGATGTTCTGCAGGAACGCATTGTAGACATCGTTCTTGCTGAAGTCGGTGCCGAACTTGACTTCATGATCGCCCAAGGCCCAGTTGGCGCCCAGGTAGGCATCCTTGGTCTTGGTGCGCAAGACGTTGAACTGGTACGACTGGTCGGTACCAAAGTTCAGGTAGCGGTCTTTGGTCGACACGCCTGCAGGCGATCCTGCCGGCACATCCCCCGTAAACTTGAGGGACATGGTTGGCAGGGTGGAATTGTTCTTCGGCAGACTTTCATAGTCGCGCGACGATACTTTGAATTCCGTCGAGAAATTTGGCGTCCAGTCGGCAAACCACTGGCCGACGATGGTTTCGATCGACTTTTCCTGCGAGCGCCAGGCCGAGTTCAAGGCGATGCCGCTATCCGATACACCGGTAAACATCGGCTCGGATTGATCGGTTTTGGAGTAGCGAACCATCGCGCGATGGTTGTCGTTGATGTTCCAGTCCAGTTTCAGCAAGACATCATCTACCGTCAACTTCGTGCCTGCGGGGACGGCCGTGGTACCGACTGGCAAGTTGTACTTATCCTTGGCAATCGTCTGTAAAGCGGCAATAGCGGACTCGGTAATACCGACGTTCGTCATCGCGCTGCCAATGGGACCAAAGTTTGGCGCAGTGCGAGTGCTTTCCAGCTTTTCCTTGTTGGCAAAGAAGAACAGCTTGTCCTTGATCAGCGGGCCGCCGACGGAAACACCCTTGGTCGTTTCGCGGAACGGCGCAGGTGCGTAATAGCTGTCTTTGACGTTGTCGTAACGGTCACCGGCCATGCTGTCATTACGGAACACATAATAGACGCTGCCCTTGACATCATTGGTACCGGACTTGGTCACGGCATTGATGTTGGCGCCCGTATAGCCTTTTTGCGTCACGTCGTAGTTGGCGACGTTCACTTGCACCGACTGGATCGCATCGATCGAGATCGGCTGCTTGGCCGTCGGGCTGCCGTTCGATTCCAGGCCGAACGTATCGTTCACGGCCACGCCATCGATGGTCATCGAGTTGTAGCGCGAGTTTTGACCGGCAACGGACAATTCGCCGCGCTCTTTGTCCGTTTGAGAAACACGCGGATCGGAACGGGCGTAATCTTGCAGATTGCGCTGGATCGACGCCTGCATGGCCAATTCGTTCGCGCCAATGTTGGTGCCCGCACCCATGTTGCTGCGGTTAAAAATCTGTGCGCGTGCGCCCGTGCCCGTGACGTTCACGGTTTGCATCTGGGCGCCCAGGGTCGCGTCCACATTGGCTGTTTCCGCCAGCTGCACGTACACGCCTTCGCGTTTTTCCACTTCACCATTCTTGGTGATGGTGATGGTGTATGGACCGCCGGCGCGCAAGCCGCGGGCGACGTAGCGGCCTTCCGCATCGGTCGTCACATTGCTGACGGAACCCGATTCGGTATGCACGATGGTAACGGTGGCACCAGCTGCCGGCTTGCCGTCGGTGGCCGAGATACGGCCGCCGATGGAAGACGTAGTGTTCTGTGCGAACGATGGTGCCGCCGCCAGTGCAATAGACAGGCTGAACGCGATTTGCGTTAGCCGAAGTCGCTTGTGATTGATCATCTTTAACCCCAGAAAAGACTATTATTTTTGAACATCCTGGATTGCCCACCGTCCGGCTGCGCCGCACAGCAACACAAACACAAGATCTCCTCTTTACGATGCTGCAACTGTTACGCCGGCGGGACTGGCTGCGGTCCTGACAAGACCATCACAAAACGCCGCTCCACACATCACAACTATTTATATCCAGACAATAACGGTGGAAAAAAACTGCTACCGATCCGTATGATCCAGGGCGCTAGCACCTGTGTCATTCATCCCACATGCTTAGCCGGCCAACATGGCAAGCCGCGAGTGTAATTGTTAAATATTTCAAGACTGTGACACGGCGGCAAAATGCAGAAGAATGTCGTCATTTAGCTGCGCGACTGTTTGTTTCACTCTGCATCTCACCTTTATTTACTGCAAATACCCATCTTCTTACGATATCGCCCAGATGAATTGTGACTTTTTAATATCATCTTCATCTCACTATGCATCATCAAAAAATGGATGACAAATACGATTTTTTTTACATATTTATATATTTAAAATATAAATAGCATGGGGTAACTAGCTGGATTGATATCGTGCTGACAGCGTTCGGGCTTATGGCGCGAGATTATAAATGAGCAATATGTACTTGAAATTGATTCATCCAGGAAATTGGATAAAGTCGTGTATCTGCTGTTAATTGTGTCGCATGGCCGCCACAACATTAACAAAAACACATTGCAAGAAAGGGAGGGGAGAAATGGAAAACGGCCGGAAGATCCGGCCGCCCTGAGAGTATCAGTTGGGAACGTCGCGTAACTTACGGTTTGCCGCTCTTGCCTGCCTTGTCGGCCGCGGCAATTTGCGCTTCAAACCGGGTGAAACGGGCATCGAGCGCTTTCAGCAAACGCTGCTTGTCCGCTTCCGCCAGGAAGGAATAGCGCAGGCTGTTATACGACAGCTTTTTGATTTCCGCATAATCGGTCTTGTACTGGCTGGCAAACAGCACGTATTCATTCGACAAGGTGTTGCGCGACACGCCCGCGTCGTCCGTCGAGATCACGAACGGCACGCCATACTTGCGGTACAGGGTGACCGGATGCGCCTGGCCCTTGATGCCAAGGATGTAATCGTTGCTGGTCAGGTTCACTTCCACGGGGATACCCCGCTCGCGCATCTTTTGCATGGTCGCCAGCGCATTGTGCTCGTAGGCGATATCCATGCCGTGGCCGATACGGTCGGCGCCCGCCACATCGACGGCTTCGGCGATATGAAAAGCCATGCCTTCCGGCGGCACCATGCCCAGCGCCAGCTCGCCCGCGTGCAGGGCGATCTTGACGTTCGGATATTTTGTCTTGAGGAACTTGAACATTTCCATGTGCAAGCTGTAATCGCGCATGGACACGTTCACGCTTTCCTGGCCCACGATGTTCACGCCCACCAGCAGCGGATTGAGGCTGGCCGCCTTGAACGCGGCCACCATGGACGAGAACACTTGCGATGGCGACAGGAAACGCAACACATACGCCTGGTAGCGCATGGTGAAGTGCGCATCGTCGATGCCGGCGCTGCTGGCGTTCACATTGTCGTTGTAGGCGGTGATGCTTTTCTGGAAGCTGGCGTCCTGGTCCAGGCTGGCGGTCCACTTGGCCAGCAGCGCTTGCAACGCGGCCGGCGGCAAGCCCGGCGCCAGCACTTGCTGGTCGAACTGCGCGTTTTGCACGAAGGGCGACAGCTCGAAAATCGTCTCGATGTAGCTGAGGTTTTCCGCGATGGCACGCTGCTTCAGGGTTTTCAGGCCGTCGGCCGTATTCGTCGATGCCACGGGACCGAAGTAGCCGAAGGTGTCAAAAAAGGTACGGTCCGGCGGCGTCTGGATGGCGCCGTGGTTATAGAAATCCTTGGTCGACCAGCGCTGCAGCAATTCCGCATACAGGCCCGCATCGGCAAACACTTCCGTGGACGACAGGCAGCTGCGCTGTGCGGCCGGCTTGGCGCGCTCGGCCGCCACGACGTCCTTGTTGCTTTCGATACGGTAGGTTGTCTTGTTGACGCAATAGTTTTCCTTGTCGACCCAGTCGAGAAATTGCTCGGCATAAATGGCGCCCGAGTAATGGTGATGCAAATCACCGCCCTTGGGCATCATGGAAAAGAACAGGCTCAACTCGGCTGTCTTCGGCTGTGCACCGGACACCAGGGCGGCAAAATGGCGCGCCGTGGCCGCTTCGTTGGAAGACGGAGTGGCCACGGCCTTGGCGGCTTGCGCCGTTCCGGTCAATGCCAGCGCGGCGCCAAGCGCCAGGCCAGTGAGTTTCTTGTGCATTCGCGTTCTCGCTCAGGATAATTCGTGTTGAACAACGGGTAGGTCAGCCCTGCCCCCGCACATGCACGCATTGCCCGCCTGAATAAGTGGCGGCCACGGCGCGGTCGTCGCCCAGCAGCGCGAAGGCAAACAGCAATTCCTCCAGGCTTTGACAGCCAGCCGTGCGGCGCTCGAGCAGCGGCGTCGCTTGCTTGTCGAGCACGATGAAGTCCGCTTCCGTGCCTGCCGTGAAATTGCCCAGGGTGCCTTCCAGCTGCATGGCGCGCGCGGCGCCCAGGGTCGCCAGGTAAAACATGCGCAAGGCAGGCAGGTAGCTGCCTTTCAAGCGTGCTACTTTATAGGCTTCGTTCATGGTTTGCAACATCGAGAACGAGGTGCCGCCGCCCACGTCCGTCGCCAGCGACAGCAGCACGCGCGCCGCGTCGGCCCGCTCGAAATCGAACAGGCCGCTACCGAGGAACAGGTTGGATGTAGGACAAATGGCGGCCGCCGAGGACGTTTCAGCCATGCGCGCGCGGTCGCGCTCATCGAGCCAGATGCAGTGGCCGAACATGGCGCGCGGGCGCAGCATGCCGTAGTGGTCATACACATCGAGGTAGCTGCGCGCCTGCGGATGCAGTTCACGCACCCAGCGGCATTCATCCTCGTTTTCCGACACGTGGGTTTGCAGATAGGTATCCGGATAGGCGCGCGCCAGCTCGCCCGCCAGGTGCATCTGTTCATTTGTCGATGTCGGCACGAAGCGGGGCGTGATCGCATACAGCGAGCGGCCGTGCTTGTGCCAGCGGCGTATCAATTCCTCGCTTTCACGTGCGCCGGACTCGGCCGTGTCGCGCAGGAACTCGGGGCAGTTGCGGTCCATCATGACCTTGCCCGCCACCATGCGCAAGCCGCGTGCCTCGCTGGCGCCAAAGAAGGCATCGACCGATTGCGGATGCACGCTGCCATACACCATGGCCGTCGTGGTGCCGCAGCGCAGCAGTTCATCGAGAAAGAACTCGGCGACATCGCGCCCATGCTCGGGATTCTCAAACGCGCGCTCGGTAGGGAAGGTGTACGTTTCCAGCCATGGCAGCAAACCGGGCGCGGGCGAGGCGATCATTTCCGTCTGCGGGAAATGCAGATGGGTATCAATGAAACCCGGCACGATCAGCTTGTCCCGGTAATCGACGATCTCGGTGCCAGGCGGCAAAGTGGCTTGCAGCTGCGCGTAATCGCCGGCCGCGACGATCTTGCCGTCGGCCACGATCAGCAAGCCATCCGCATGCCAGGCGTGCGCATCCTCATTAAAAGCGGGATCGGCGTGGAAGTGCAGCAAGCTGGCTCGGTAGGCTCGCAATGTGGCAGGAACAATCGGCATGACTTCTTTCTATAACGGATGAATGGCGGCGCGTGTCCGGCGGCGCGGTGGCGCGCCGGCAGAAGCCAGCCGCAGCGGTGCGGCCAAGGCGGCCGCGGCCGCTTCCTCCCACACCATCAGTAATTGACAGGCAACGGAGGCGGCGATCACGGCCGGCGCCTTGTTGCGGATGCCGGGCATGCCGATCGGACACACCATGGCCGCAATGCGCTCGTCCGGCACGCCGTGCGCCTGCAGCCGGTGCTCGAACTGCTTGCGCTTGGTGTGCGAACCGATCAGCCCGAACCAGCCCGCATCCTCGCGCTCCATGATGGCTTGCGTCAAGCGTTGATCGAGCGCATGACTATGCGTCATGACGAGAAAACTGCCGCCAGGCGGCGCCATGGCAACGAATTCCTCGGGCGTGTCGGTGGCGGCGATGCGCACATTATCGGGCAACCCCGCAGGCAACGCTGCGGAAAACATGTCTTCGCGTTCATCGACCCAGGTGACATTGCAGGGCAAGTGGGCCAGCGCGCGCACGATGGCCGCGCCCACGTGGCCGGCGCCGAACAGGGTCAGATGGGCGCGCGGCGCCAGGCAGCGATCGACCAGCCAGCGCCGCCCTTCACTCCCCTGCGCGACATGGGTTGCGCGCTCGCGTGAAAACGTATCGGGCGCCTGGCCTGGCGTGCCGGCGATCAAGCGACCGTCAGCATCGAACAGCGCAGAGGCGGGTTCGCCATCGAGCGCCGTCAAACGCCAGCTGTCCTGCTGGCGACGCTCGCGCAAGGCGGATAATACATCGTTCAAGCTGGCATCGACAGGTTCAAAGGCAAGATAAACAACGCCGCCGCAGCATTGGCCCAGGCTGGGGCCCAGCGCAAAACGTTCGAACCGCACGCGGGTATCGCCCGTGGCCAGCATGGTCTTGGCGATTTCCACGGCGCGCAATTCCAGGTGACCGCCGCCGATGGTGTCGACCTGGCCATCGAGGGTGATGCGCATCTTCGCGCCCGCCTCGCGCGGCCCGGAACCTTCGACCAGGGCCACCGTCACCAGCACGGATGCCTGCGTGTCATTGTCCATCGCTGTCAGCCAGTCGCTCATCTTCTTCTCCTAGGCACCGACATGCGCCGCTTGGACGGCCATGACCGCCTTGAGGATTTCCTCGCTGGTGGCCGGTGCATTCAGCGGTGGCTGCACGGTGTGGTGACCCACGCTGGAAATGGCGTCGCGGATGGCGAAGAACACGGAAAACGGCAACAATAACGGCGGCTCGCCCACGGCCTTGGAACGGTGGATACTGTCTTCCACATTGCGGTTCTGGAACAGTTTCACACGGAAATCTTCCGGGCAATCGGAAATGCCGGGAATTTTATAGGTCGATGGCGCGTGCGTCATCAGCTTGCCCGCCGCATTCCACCACAACTGCTCCGTCGTCAGCCAGCCCATGCCCTGGATAAACGCGCCTTCCACTTGCCCCAGATCAATCGCGGGATTGAGCGACTGGCCCGCATCGTACAAGGCATCGGCGCGCAGCAGTTTCCACTCGCCCGTCAGGGTATCGACCACCACTTCGGCCACGGCCGCGCCATAGGCATAGTAGGAAAACGGATGGCCCGTCATCGTTTTCGCATCCCACGACAGCCCGGGCGTGGCATAAAAACCATCGGACCACAATTGCACTCTCGCCAGATACGCCTTCTGCACCAGCTCGGCAAACGGCACGACGTGACCATGGACGTGGATATGGTTGTCGAAGAAGCGCACAGTGCCAGCGTCGCCACCGTACAGTTTGACCGCGTAATCGGCCAGACGTTCGCGGATCTGGCGCGCCGCATCCTGCGCCGCCTTGCCATTCAGGTCGGCGCCGGTGGATGCCGCCGTGGCCGACGTGTTCGCCACCTTGCTGGTGTCGGTGGCCGTGGCGCGCACGCATTCGAGGTCCAGTCCCAGCTCGTGCGCCACCACCTGCATGACCTTGGTATTGATTCCCTGCCCCATTTCCGTGCCGCCATGATTGACCAGCACGGAGCCATCCACATACACGTGCACGAGGGCGCCGGCCTGGTTCAAATGCGTGACGTTGAAGGCGATACCGAATTTCAAGGGCGTGAATGCCAGCCCCTTCTTCAAGACCGGGCTGGCCTCGTTGAACGCATCGATGGCGCGGCGGCGCGCGCGGTAGTCGCTGCTCTCTTCCAGTTCCGCGACGAGCTCATGGATGACGTTGTCGACGATTTTTTGCCCGTACGGCGTGACGTTGCGCCCTTCCGCATCGTTGCGGCCATAGAAATTGAGCAGGCGGATATCGAGCGCATCGCGTTGCAAATGGCGGGCGATTTCATCGATCACGTACTCGATGGCGATGGCGCCCTGCGGCCCGCCGAAGCCCCGGAAAGCCGTGTTCGACTGCGTATTCGTCTTGCCGCAGGCGGCGCGGATGTCCACGTCGGACAAATAATAGGTGTTGTCGAAGTGGCAGACGGCGCGCGTGGCGACGGGGCCGGACAAGTCCGCCGAATAGCCGGCGCGCGTGGTCATGTCGACCTTGGCGGCCAGGATCCGGCCATCGTCGTCGTAACCGACTTCGTATTCATAGTAAAAACAGTGGCGCTTGCCCGTCACCAGCATGTCATCGTCGCGGTCGGCGCGCAGTTTCACGGGACGCTTCAGTTTGGACGCCGCAATCGATGCGGCCGCCGCCCACAGGGCCGACTGCGATTCCTTGCCGCCGAAACCGCCGCCCATGCGCCGGCATTCGACGGTGATATTGTGCGAATGCACGCCCAGCGCATGCGCCACCACGTGCTGCATCTCGCTCGGATGCTGGGTCGAACACAGCACCAGCATGCCCTGCGCTTCCTTCGGAATGGCGTAGGAAATCTGTCCTTCCAGATAAAACTGTTCCTGGCCGCCCACATACAGCTGGCCCTTGACCACATGCGGCGCCTTCTCGAACGCGGCCTGGTAGTTGCCGCGTGTCAGCTGCATGGGCGGCAGCACATACGATTGCGCGGCCTTGGCCGCCTGCGGCGTCATGATCGCGGGCAACTCGTCATAGGACACTTGCGCCAGGCGGGCGGCGCGGCGCGCATGGTCATGCGTATCGGCCACCACGATGAAGATGGGCTGGCCTACGTATTGCACCAGGTCAGCAGCCAGGATGGGATCGTCATGGATGATGGGACCGCAATCGTTGGTGCCGGGAATATCTTGCGCCGTGTAGACGGCGACGACACCCTGCGCATCGCGCACGGCCGATAAATCCATGGCTGTGATGCGCGCGTGCGGCTTTTGCGACAGGCCCAGCGCCGCGTGCAAGGTGCCTTGCAATTCGGCGATATCGTCCGTGTAGGTGGCTTGCCCCAGTACATGCAATTGCGCCGATTCATGGGGGCTGGGCTTGCCCACGGCGGCCCAGGCGGCCGCTTGCAATTCGGGCGTGACAGGATGGTTCATGCGGGTCCTTTCAGGCGCGGCAAGCGTAGGCGTTGAGGGACGTCGGTGGCAATGGCGCACCGGGACGGGTTTCCAGCCAGAAGCGGCGCAACAGGTTTTGCGCCGTCGTCATGCGGTAGGTGTTCGACGCGCGCATGTCGGACAGGGGCGCGTAATCGTCGGCCAGCAGGCGCATGGCGATGAGTAAATTGTCTTCCGTCCACGCCTGTCCCCGCAGAAACGCTTCCGTTTGCGCAGCACGCTGCGGCGTGGCCGCCATGCCGCCAAAGGCGATGCGTGCATCGACGATACGCTCGCCATCGAGCTGGAAGGCGAACGCGGCGCACACGGCCGAGATATCCTGGTCAAAGCGCTTGGCCAGTTTATACGTGCGGAAATGCACCTCGGCGCGGGGCAAGGGCACGCGCACGGCTTCGACGAATTCGCCGGGCTGCAAGTCTTTCTTCTGATAGCCCAAATAGAACTTTTCAAGCGGCATGATGCGCTGCCCGGCCGGGCCGCGCAGCACGATGTCGCTGCCCAACGCGATCAGCCACGGCATCGAGTCGCCGATGGGCGAACCGTTGGCCACATTGCCGCCCAAAGTACCCGCGTTGCGGATCGGCAAGGAAGCAAAACGCTGCCACAGTTCCGACAACTCTTCCGGATAATGCTCGCACAGCGCCGCATACGCATCGTTGAGGCTGGCGCCTGCGCCAATCTGCAGCTTGCCGTCAACGATGCCGATGGTTTTCAGCGCGGCAACATTGCCCACATAAATGATGTCGCCCAGGTCGCGCAGTTGCTTGGTCACCCACAGGCCCACGTCGGTGGAGCCGGCCAACAGGCAGGCTTGCGGCTTTTCGGCGCGCAACGCCACCAATTCGTCGATGCTGCGCGGCGCATGGAAGTGCTGGCCGCCATGTTCATACGTGCTCAGGCTGCCGCGCTGCAGCGCCTGCAATTGCTGCGCCACGGCATCCCGATCAAACGTGACATGCGGCAACTCACCCATGCGCCTGGCCGCGTCGATGATGGGCCGGTAACCGGTGCAGCGGCACAGATTGCCCGACAGCGTATCGTCGATTTCGCAGCGCGTGGGCGTCTCACCGTTTTTCTGCAGATACATGCCCCACAAGGACATGACGAAACCGGGCGTGCAAAAACCGCACTGGGAACCATGGCACTCGACCATCGCCTGCTGCACCGGGTGCAGGGCGCCGTCGGGCTGTTGCAAGTCTTCCACGGAAAACAGGGCCTTGCCATCGAGCGTCGGCGTGAGCTGGATGCAGGCGTTGACGGCCTTCATCTCGACCTGGCCGTCCACCAGGCTGCCGATGACGACGGTGCAAGCGCCGCAATCGCCCTCGGCGCAGCCCTCCTTGGTGCCCGTGCAATGCAAATCCTCGCGCAGGTGCTGCAACACAGTCTGCGTAGGGGCGGCGTTGCGTACTTCCTGTACGGCACCACGGTAGTAAAAGCGGATCGGTTCTGACATGCTGGCCTCGGTATAGTCCCAGTATAGGAGATTAACACCGGCATATGGGACAACTATATGCAAAGACTGATTTTACTTATCATCCAATATCAATACTTATCAGACACTCTCAGGCAATGTAGGGATGCGTCGCATGCCAGTGTTCGGCGATATCGATGCGGCGCGTGATCCACACTTGCTCATGGCGCTGCACATAGTCGAGAAAGCGCGCCAGCGACGCGGCCCGTCCCGGCCGCCCCACCAGGCGGCAATGCAGGCCCACGGACAACATCTTGGGCTGGTTCAAGCCGTTCGGATCGCCTTCCGCATACAGCACGTCGAAGGCATCCTTCAGATAATCGAAAAACTGTGTGCCCGAATTAAAACCCTGCATGGCGGCAAAGCGCATGTCGTTCGTGTCCAGGGTATAAGGCACGATCAGCTGGGGCTGCATGGCCGGCATGCCGGCCACATCCGTGTACGCCACTTTTTCCCAGAATGGCAGGTCATCGCCGTAATAATCGGCGTCGTAGCGGAAGCCGCCATGCTCGACCACCAGTTTGCGCGTATTTGGCGAATCGCGCCCCGTGTACCAGCCTTGCGGGGCGGCCCCCGTCAATTCACGGATGATCTGCACGGCCTCGCGCATGTGTTCGCGCTCCGTCGCTTCATCCATGTTTTGATAGGAAATCCAGCGCAAGCCATGACAGGCGATTTCATGGCCCAGTTCCTGGAAGGCGGCCACCGCCTCGGGATTGCGCTTCAGGGCCATCGAGACGCCAAACACGGTCAACGGCAGGCGCCGCTCCTCGAACATGCGCAGTAAGCGCCATAATCCGGCGCGCGAACCGTATTCATAAATCGACTCCATGCTCAGGTGGCGCGCAGGAAAAGCCGCCGCTCCGATCATTTCCGACAAAAACGTTTCCGAGGCGGCATCGCCATGCAGCACGCTGTTTTCCGCCCCTTCCTCGTAATTGAGGACGAATTGCAGGGCGATGCGGGCTTTTCCCGGCCATTGAGGGTGAGGTGGCGTGCGGCCATAGCCGATCAAATCGCGCGGATAATTTTCATAAGTACTCATGCGGTGGCTCGCCTATAGGAGACAATGTTGGTTATATGCCCAATCATATAGCCAGCCGCTGATGCAGGTATATGATTTGCAAGATAAGCACATTCACTCACCCTATATACAGGATAGCAAATGGGAAAACTCAGCACGCATGTACTCGATATCGCCCACGGCAGGCCGGGAGCCGGCGTCAAGGTGGCCCTGTTTTCAGTCGCGCCGGAAGGCAAAGTGTTATTGAAGATGGATATGACCAATAGCGACGGCCGTTGTAGTTCACCCTTGCTGGAAGGCGACAGCATGAAGGCGGGCCAGTATGAGCTGGTGTTCAACGCAGGGGACTACTTCGCCGCTCAAGGCGTGGAATTGCCCTCGCCCCGCTTCATCGATCTGGTGACCCTGTCCTTCGGCATTGCGCATACGGATGAGAACTACCATGTGCCGCTGGTGGTATCGCCGTGGTCATACTCGACCTATCGCGGTAGCTGATCCCACGATACCAACAATGTTGTCGGATTACGCGCTGCGCGCTAATCCGACCTACCTGGTTTGGTCGATGTCGGCCGATGTCCGTCGGCGCAGGCCGGCGTAGGTCGGCTTAGCGCAGCGTCAGCCGACAACCACCCGCAGCACCCCGCAAAACCACCAGACGAAAAAAACCCGACCATTGCTGATCGGGTTTTTCTCAAGAAACCACAGCCAAAGGCTGTTGCTTCAAATAACAAGCCT